>DATIXJ010000021.1:0-9725 GCA_035518715.1 Bacteroidota bacterium
AAGGATAACACGATGCGGCCACACAGCTCTCTGGACTACCGGCCTCCGGCACCAGAAGCATACTTCCCTCAACAGGTTGCCAATGCCTGAACATGGGGGAAAAACTAACTCAACATTGGCACCACTGCAGGGGGCTGGTCAGTTCATCGTATAGCATCATTCCGATCGCATCAGTCGTTGCAAGTTTCCGGGGCAGCGACAGCGGCCCTCAGGCCGATCCGGACAATACGGGATTTACACGGCTCTTCTTCTCTCCGGGGGTCGAAGTAATCGTTGGAAGAGGCCTACACTTCGACGCCGAGTTTGGTATTCCTCTCTATTCGAATATACGAGGATACCAATTGATCTCGCCATGGCTTCTGAATACCACCGTGAGCTATCAATTCTGACTGTGAAAATGTGATAGAGATAGCTCAATGGGTTAATTCACCCGTGCATATGGCTCGTTTTTTAACCTTGACCCCTTTGTGAGTTGAGGTTGATCAAACACCCCTTCAATAGATTATTGTCATTTGATTTTCAGAAGTTCGTTCTCTATATTAGGTTGTCATGAGATCGCTGTTCTCAAAATCGGTCGTTGTTCTTCTCATCGCCGTACAGCTCTGCTCGCTCGTGGTGGTGGACGAACACCATCTCGAAGATGTGTTCGGACCTCCCAATGCCCAACATTCGCTGACCACCCCCGCCGCCGGCACAAACAAGACCCAGGAGGACATCCCCGATTTTTGCTTGGCATGTCTACGCCAGGCCAACGTGGGGCTGGTTATTGCTTCGCCCACTTTGCCCGGTGTCGTGCAAGACGTATCTTTGCCACTGGTCCATCTTGCAACACCGTTTCGCCCATCCGATTTCTACACCTACGCATCCAAACGCGGACCCCCTCTCTTTCTTTCTTAAATCAGTTTTTCGAATGATTCTGCCCCGGGCGTGAAACTCGCTCGGGCATCTGTATGCCACGTGTGATGAAAAGCATCCCGTCATGAATTACTGGCGCCGCTTCTCATCTCTTATCATTCACATTTAAGGAAAGCGAGTGTGCGTAATGACCTTTCATCAGAAGAATGTTGATTTCCGGAGAACAACGGTTCTCGCCCAGAGAGTTATTGTTGTCCTAATAAACCTGTTCCTCATCACTCAAGGTCTCCTGGCATACGACCGGAGAGACGATAAGCCGGCAGCTGCCGGAGGTGATGAACATCTCAAAATCTACGTCTATGACTCGGATCTTCACACACCGATGGAACTTGTCAGGGTAGTGCTACGGCGTAACAAAGCAGTCGTGGCAGAAAAAGTAACCAGTCCCCGCGGGCTCGCAGAGTTCATCGATATCCAGGAAGGGTGGTATAATATTTCGGCGCACTTTATCGATTATAATGACTTCTTCGACTCGATTCTCGTCGACGATCAGCATTCTGTCGATTCCATCGGACTTCATGCCGTCAACCAGAATGAAGTGGTCATTGTCGGAGAACATGAGCTGGGAACAGCGACATTCGACTTGGGGACAGGAAACCAGGTATTCGAATCGGAGACTTACCACGCTACCCCAACAACCCAGATGACGAATCTCGTGCAGCAGAGTCTGATGGGTGCCGCCCGCGCCCCGACCGGCGAAGTGCACATCAGGGGCCAGCATGGGGAATACACCTATTACGTCGACGGAATCCCGGTGCCGCTCGGCGTATTCGGCGGTCTGAACGATGTCGTCGATCCGAAGGTCATCGATCGAGCCACATTCTATACCGGGGGCTTTCCTGCGGAATATGGCGGGCAAATCGCCGCACTCGTTGACATTCAAAATCGTGTACCGACCGGGAAATTTCATCTTGACGCTTCGAGCTATGTCGGGAGCTATCTCGTGACGAATTCCGGCGACACACTCGGCGAGAGAATCGGATCACTGAAAGCTCTGAATTCGAACGGCCAAACGCTCTCTTTCAGCGGACATCAGGATGGGTTCGGATATTTCCTCTCAGGATCCCGTCAGGAAACGGATCGACGTATCGATCCACCCGTCGAGCAGCTGTTCAACGATCACGGCTTCGATTATTTTCTCTACGGGAAGTTCGATTATCAGCTCAGCGACAATGACTACATGACGATGAATATAAACTACGGGAGGACGAACACGCAGGTTCCTTATGATTCCGTCGAACAGATTGCTGATGATGTCCAGAACACAACGAATCAATTCCAGACGCTTTCCTATTATCATATCCTCTCGGAGGAAAAAAACAAGGAGAGCAATCTCTTCATCGGGGCGTACGCACGGGAAGGGGAGCTTGTCTATACACCTGGGTTGATCGATCCGGCGACGTTTCAATTCGCGGGAGACACGACACACAGCTATATTCTCGCTGAGGACCGCTCCTTCACAACGCTCGGGACGAGAATCAAATACGACCAACGCCTCATGCATGAATTCCTGTATGCTGTGGGCATGAATTTCAGCGCCACGAGCGGCAGTGAAAACTTCACCTCGCAGGATGCCAGCGGTAATGCCGGCCCATCGGTCATGACCGATTATAAAGGGTCCGACTTCGGCATATTCGGCGAGAGCGAGATCCATCCATGGGAATGGACAATGATCGAGGCGGGTGTACGGTACGACCAACACATTGCACCCGACGCGCCATTGCAACATCAAGTGAGTCCGCGCATTCGCTGGAACATTTTCTTCGACCAAACAAACTCAGCATACCTCTATTACGGAAAGCTTTTCATGCCAAACAACATCGAGGGGCTGCGAACGATTTCCTCAAACGTCACGAATACCGGAGAGCCCACACTCCCCGAGCGGGACGATTTTTATGAGGCGGCGTTCACACGGAGTTTTGGCTTCGGGCTTCGGAGCAAAGTGGCGTTCTTCTATAAATATGCCACCCCGGGTGTCGACGATGAAACGGTCGGCTCGAGTGCAATCA
This sequence comes from Bacteroidota bacterium, assembly GCA_035518715.1. Lineage (GTDB taxonomy): Bacteria > Bacteroidota > Ignavibacteria > UBA10030 > SZUA-254 > DATIXJ01. Next base: position 2,925 of record DATIXJ010000021.1, read on the forward strand.
AGACCCCGGTAAATATCGAACAGGTTTTCACCCGGGGTATCGAAGTCGGCCTCTCATACAGCGACCCGACAACGCCATTTTCCGGCTACCTGAATGCATCGATCATTCACGCGTACGGTTCGGATTCGGTGACAGGCGGGTTTCTGCCGATCGACACGGATGGTCCTGCAACAGATCTCGACCACGACCAGCGGCTTTCGGTCGTTGCGTCGGTCAACTATCAGCCGAGAGATTGGTTCGTCAATCTCACCGCGATCTACGGCTCCGGCCTGACGAACGGGAATCCCAACGGTGATGCGTACGAAACCGGGTTGTTCGACTTCAATACCGCCACGCACACCGCTCCCTCGACGATTTTTAATGTGTCGGTTGGACATACGATCCCGCTGGGAGACGGTTCAACTCTGGAGCCGTCGTTGTACATCACCAATCTTCTCGATCACGACCACCTTATCAAGGGAGCATATTTCAGCGGGGCGAGTTACGAAGAGCGGCGCAATCTCGTGTTCAAATTAGCATATCACATGTGAGACATCGAAAGATCAAAATTCAATATTGTAAGGAACCTTTGAGGCAGGGTTCCTTGCAATTCAATAAGAAATTGAACCTCACTGCACAATTTGAGGATGAATGGTATGTCATGTCGGGACTGGGCAGGAATGAAATTTGGACGCTTAACGGTAATTTCTCCGGCCGACCGAAAGAACATTGGGGCTCATTGGCTTTGCCAATGCGAGTGTGGTAGAATGACAATTGTGAAGGCGTGCAACCTGAAAACCGGCAATACCAAGAGCTGCGGTTGTTTACGGAAAGAACTGTTGCGTCAAGGAATACATCGGCGAAAGGATTGTATTGAAAACCATCGACGGAATCAGGTCTTTATCGCATCACGCTAGGAAATTTGGACACTATATTCCGGGGAAGAATGCTCGATCCGGATACTTCATCCTCAGTCCCACTGTCCACAGCGGCAGAGATTGAATCAATGAATCTTCGACAGATGATCGGCAGTCGGAATCATTTTCTCGCGTTGGTAATGACAACCTTTACTGCTGTTGTTGTTCAACAGAGTACTGGTCAAACCGATGTGGCGAGCCGCCTTCTTCTTCAGCTTGAGAGACTCCGTGGGAAGGGAATTGGGGTTTCGACAGCCAGATTACGCAATGACATCGGGACATGCGGCCTTCGCGTCAGGTTCGAGATCGAGCGGCATTGGAACGAGTTCACCGAAGGACAGCGTGAGCGCATACAGGAAATTCTGGATCCATCTCCGATGGAGGTCAATCGCATTATGGGCCATTTCAAGATCTTTTACGACACTTCAGAATCAAGTCCCAATGTCCCGGCCTTGATCTACATTGATGCAAACAATATTGCTCAACGGATTCCGGGCACGGCAGAGGCGTTTGTCGATTCGGTTGGAAAGTACTTTAACTATGTATGGTCCTACGAAGTCGATACGCTGGGGTATACTCAGCCCCCGCTCGATACGGATGGATATTACCATGTCTATATTATTGACCTCTCCTATAGCGGCATTTACGGAGAGACGTTCTGGGATGCCCCTCCAATTAACACCGGGCAACCTCCACGATATAGAACTTACATCATGATTGACAAAGATTTCTCAACAGTATATCCTCCGACCCGTGGCATTCCGGCCCTCAAGGTGACGGCCGCACATGAGCTCCAGCATGCTATCCATATAGGATCCTATGGAGTGTGGACAAATGACTTCTATTATTACGAGCTCACTGCTACATGGATGGAACAAGTGGTTTTTCACGAGGTGAAAGATTACATCCAGTATTTTTATCAGTACGATCCGAACTCAGGTGAGTACGTCGCGGGAGGACAGTTTGCGACACCGGATGTTTCGTTCACCGCATACTCGGGCTTGATCGAATTCAGCAGATGTATTTGGGGATGTTATCTCCAAAAAAGATTCTCCCGCGATATCATTCGCAGGACTTGGGAATATATGCGGACAATCCCAAGCCTTTCGGCCAGCGATGCGGCTTTGAATGAGCAGGGAAGCTCTCTTCGACAAGCCTTTCTGGAATGGAGTCTCTGGAACCTGAACACTGGACCCAATGCGGATACGACGGCATACTATCCCGATGGCCGGCTTTATCCTGCGATTGAAAAACGACCTGACGTGAGCTATGACCGGGTACCACGTTCCTTTGCCGATACTATTCAGGCGTTGAGTTCAGCGTATCACCCAATTTGTCTTTTGGATTCCTCACATCCAACGTGCAACACGAGCTCAAAGATGGTATCCATCATCTCCAACCTCAACTCGAACGCATCGGGAGATGGGATGGGATACGGATTTCGATACGACATCTCCCCAACGGGTGATCAATCCTATAAACCGCTCGGAAATGGAATCTTCGTGCGCTTAACCGCTCCCGATCCCGCAAATTGGTCATCACAGGAGATTGAGACGGACAGCGGATCACTGCCGACTCCCATCATTCCAAAATATGCTGACATACTGGTCTGTCCCGATCCGTTTTACCCTTCAGGAAACAGGGCTCTGACATTCGGCATTCCTGCTGATTCAACAAATCAAACATCTGCGTTTCTGTCCGTGTTTAGCTCAAGCATGGACGAGATTATTTCACAGAAACTTCCACTTCAGCAGACTCCATGTGGAAACGGAATTCAATGGAACGGACATTCAAACAGGGGCGATATCATTGCGACAGGAGTATATCTTTACGTCATCACGGTAAACGGAAATCGATACCTGGGAAAATTCTCCGTAATTAGGAAATGACTTGCGAGTGGCTCACCCGGACGGATCCTGAAGATATAGTATTCGTCTGGATGGTCCCTCGGGGGCTATACCATCCGCTTGGATGCCGCAACGATTACAGAGACGAAGAAGATGATTCCGGGGAAATAGCATATCGATCGAAAGAAACCTTAGAGGAGAATCCTCACAGGGGTATTCAGGGACTGGGATTCTCATTCTTGGCAGTTGTCGCAAGGGAAGCGATCTCTGGAATCCTCACTCCACTCCCGGTATGACACGGTATGATGAGGCAAAGCCATATTCGATCGTGGAAATTGAGTTGAAGAGAGTCACATGATACAAATGATTTTGCTTTCTTTTGCAATCGCAGGTTTAAATTTCATGAGCGTCAGCTTCGCTCACTCCGGTTCCGGTAAGACTTCGGCCTCTGGAGAGGAGGGCATAGAGTTAAAATTCACAGTTTACGATGCGGACGAGAAGATTCCAATCGAACTTGCGAGGCTGACCTTACAACAGAGGAGGAAATTGGTTACCGAGGGATCAACCAACGCGGAAGGGCAGGTTCGACTCCATGACATCAAACCCGGTTCCTACTTTTTGACCGCATGGTTCGTCGGCTATATGACTTATAAGGATTCAATTCTGGTCGATGAGTCACACACGACTTTCACAATCAATCTTCATGCACAAAAAAGAGAACTGCAGGAAGTTGATATACTTGGTCAGAGAGAACTGGGTGTTTCCAATATTGACATGACGTCCGGCAATCAAACCTTTGAATCCGAAACCTATCACCCGGCACCGACGGCTCAAATGACAAACTTGATTCAGGAGAACCTCACAGGAGCAGCACGGGCTCCTACGAGTGAGGTTCATATTCGAGGGTCACATGGGGAATTCACGTATTATATCGATGGCATTCCGGTTCCGCTCGGCGTTTTTGGGGGATTGAATGAAGTTGTCGATCCAAAGGTCATCGACCGTGCAACTTTTATCACAGGAGGTTTCCCAGCCGAATATGGCGGACAGATGTCTGCTGTCATCGACTTGGATAACCGTGTTCCGACTGGGAAATTTCATTTCGATGCTTCGACGTACGTCGGGAGTTATCTTGTGTTCAACGGAACTAAACCCTTCTCTCCTGGAGCCGCAGACGCATCAGGTTCATCCTCCTCTAACCCCGGTGACACACTCGGCGGTCGGGTAGGCCCTTTCCGGGCGCTCAATTCGGACGGCGAGGCTTTATCGATCAGCGATCATATCGGTAAGCTCGGCTTTTATCTCTCAGGTTCACGGCAAGAAACCGATCGCCGCATAGACACGCCCGTGCCCAGCCTGTTCCACGACCATGGATTCGATTATTTTCTCTACGGCAAGTTCGATTATATCATAAGCGACATTGATTACATTACAGCAAACTTCAGTTTGGGGAGAACCTCCACACAAATTCCCTACGATCCCACAGTACAAATTGCTTCCGATTTACAAGCGACAACCAATGCACTTCAGTCGGCATCTTACTTTCACGTGATGAACTCGCAGATCGATCAAGAAGAGAACCTTTTTGTCGGAGCGTATGTCCGCGAAGGAACCTTGAGCTATGTTCCGGGCGAAATTGATCCACCAAATTTCCGATTTACCGGAGACAGCACAGAGTATAATCTCCTCGAAGACAGAAGCTTTACCACACTCGGCCTGCGATCGACGTTTGACGAGAGGTTTTCTCACCAGCTCATGTATAAGGTGGGATTTAATCTCAGCAGCACCGGAGGAGCCGAGAATTTCACATCACAGGATTCTCTCCAACATCTTGGTCCGTCAATCCTCACAGACTTCGCTGGTTCAGACTTCGGGGCATTTGCGGAGACCGAATGGCGACCGTTTGATTGGATGTCGCTTAATCTTGGAACCCGCTACGACCAGCATATCGCTCCGTCTGCGCCTCTCGAGCGACAGGTAAGTCCCAGAATCCGCTGGAATTTCCTCATTGATGAAAACAATTCAGCGTACCTGTATTACGGCAGGCTCTTCATGCCTACGAACATTGAAGCGCTGAGATCGATAGCGCAATATGTCAGCAAATCAGTCACGCCAACATATCCGGAGCGCGATTCGTACTACGAGGGCGTCTACACACACAAGTTCCCTTTCAATCTGCGACTGAAAACGGCGACCTTTTTCAAGCATGCGAGTCCCTTTACCGATGATGCGCAGATCGGTAACACTGCAATCAAAACTCCTTTCAACATCGCAACCGTAAAGACAACCGGGATTGAGTGTTCACTTTCCTTTAGCGATCCGGCAACTCCTTTTTCCGGCCACCTGAATACTTCAATCATTCATGCCATCGGCTCGGGTCCGCTGACAGGGGGCTTCTTGCCTCCCAGCAATGACGGATCTGCAACCGACCTCGATCATGATCAGAGAGTTTCAGTTGTGGCGGATATCAACTACCAGCAGCAAGATTGGTACGTCAATCCCGAGGTGACATACGGATCCGGTCTTTCAAACGGCCACCCGGAAGATGTTTCTGTCTATGAAACAGGGTTATTTGATCTCAACCAGCCAGCACACACAACTCCATATTGGATACTTAATTGTAGCGCAGGGCATACATTCCATCTTTCCACGGGGGATACCTTTGAGCCATCCATATATGTTATTAATTTATTTAATCACATCCATCTCATCAAAGGTGCATACACCACCGGCGCGAGCTGGGAAGAACCGCGAAATGTTGTGTTTAAAATCGCAGTGCATATATGAAATCTTTGAGAAACTGAAAGGAGTTTATTGACCTGACCCCCGAAAGATGATCCAATTTTAAGTTAGCAAAATTTTTATATTGGGTCAAAGGAGAGAACAATGGGTGGACAAGGGCATACAGCGGAGCAGATCATCGGCAAGCTCAGGGAAGCAGAGGTTCTGCAGGCCAAAGGGATGGCAATGGGAGAGATCCTGAGGCAGCTTGGCGTGAGTGATGCGACGTATTACAAGTGGCGAAAGGAATACGGGGGATTGCGAGTGGACCAGGCGAAGCGACTGAAGGAGTTGGAGCAGGAGAACAGCCGGCTTCGGAAGGTAGTATCAGACCTATCGATCGATAATGCGATATTGAAGGAAGCCGCCCGGGGAAACTGGTAAGCCCGGCAAAGAAGCGCCGGGCAGCAGAAGAGATTCAGGAAAGCCTTTTTCTTTCAGAACGACGAGTATGCTGTATTTTGGAACAGCCGAGATCAACGCAACGACGAACGGCAGTCGTCAAGAGTGATGAGCAGGAACTGACGAGCCGTGTGGTGTCGTTGGCATGCCAATACGGACGATATGGGTATCGGAGAATAACGGTGATGCTGAGGAATGAGGGCTGGAAAGTGAACCACAAGCGTGTGGAGCGATTATGGCGTCAGGAAGGGTTTAAAGTGCCGAAGAAGCAGCCTAAGCGGAGAAGGTTGTGGTTGAATGACGGATCGTGCATCCGCCTTCGCCCGCTGTATCGCAACCATGTGTGGAGCTACGATTTTGTAGCTGAGCGGACAACAGACGGCAAGCCGATGAGGATGCTCAACATCATCGATGAATACACACGGGAATGCCTGGCAATACACATTGGACGGCAGATCAAAGCACCGGATGTTCTCTACCTGCTGTCCGAGTTGTTCATCCTTCGAGGCGCACCGGACTACTTACGCTCAGACAATGGCTCAGAGTTTACGGCAGAGATGGTCCGGGGGTGGTTACAGAGGCTTGGGGTGAAGACACTGTTCATTGAACCGGGAAGTCCTTGGGAGAACGGGTACATTGAATCATTCAATGGAAAGCTGAGAGATGAACTGTTAAACGGAGAGATCTTCGATACGATCGCAGAAGCACAGGTAATTACAGAACGATGGAGAAGAAAGGATAACACGATGCGGCCACACAGCTCTCTGGACTACCGGCCTCCGGCACCAGAAGCATACTTCCCTCAACAGGTTGCCAATGCCTGAACATGGGGGAAAAACTAACTCAACATTGGCACCACTGCAGGGGGCTGGTCA
>DATIXJ010000022.1:0-29648 GCA_035518715.1 Bacteroidota bacterium
ATTAGATTCACGCCGGGAACTTCAGGCGTCGAAGCAGAACCTCAAATCAGACCCACTGACAACCCTCTCGAATATGCAGGACGGCCCCCTTTCACAGCTCCCAAAAACGGTGACTCAGGTTTTTGAGTAATGTTCTCCATACAGAACCTCCACGCAATCGGGGCACATGCCGGGCGTCAAACCGGATTCGGCATGCTTCGAGATATATGCTTCAAGCGGTACCCACTCCTGATTCGCGGCCCGTATCCGCTTGCACTTGGAACAGACCGGGATCAGTTCCTCCGCAATCCCCACTTCCAGCTGGAGTCGCTTCATCGATTGAGAGAGTCGCGACGTCAGGTAGGAAACTCCGCAGAGCACGATCAGCCAGTCAAGGGTATTGATCAGTTCGTACTGCATACCCCACTGCGGCTCTATAAAGACACCGATCAGGAACCGGACGGCTGACAGCGCAACGGAACAGACGAACGCCCACGTCAGATTTCTATACCATGCCGCGATAAGTACCGGGATCAGAAAGAAGAAATTCAGCATCACCGGCTGGGGCGTGACAAGATCAAGGATAACAATCAGCACACTCACAATGAATATAACGAAGAATGCGAGAGTGCGGTTCGTATGGAGACCGGACTGAAAATTCATAGACCCCTTCCTTTCAACATAATCGTCTCTGAAGAACGATTGCCCCGGCTTCGCAAGCTGATGAATGGTCAGAGTGACTGCAGATACGTCTGTGCCCGGGACTGAGGTGAGCCAAATGAACAGGGTGATATCCTCCCCTACCCATCCGATGATGCCCAAGGATAGGAACGACTTTCTTAAAGATAGAGTTTTATCGACGGAATAACAAGTCAGCCAGTCATCATCAAGTCAGGCGCTTTAAGCTTTTAAGGGTGGATTCTGTCTAATCTCAGGACAAATCGCATTATCTTTCCACACCTTTCATTGGGGAATTGAGCAAATCACTGCAGTTCCCCTGCCGAATTGAGACTCATCGGCCCTGCCGTTCTTCCATATCAGATTTTTGTGATTTCCCGATTGCAATGTTGAGCACTTTTTTTGTATCATATTCCCTTTTAGTGCGGATGGCGTGCTGTCCGTGTTGACTCATGGAAAGGAACTGTTGTCGGTGTATTGCGTACGATCCTCTGTGCTTCATCCTCCGGGGAAATCCCCTGTCCCCCTGCCTGACATTTGCAAAATTCCCGTGTTGATGTTCCCCGTCATTCCATTCCGGAAATCGGCCGGGTGATCAGTGTGAACAGCGCTATGAATCCCGGCGATCCGCGCGGCCGTGACACTGAACTGGAATTCTATTCCTCATATGACTGGTGTCTGAATCCGTTTCCGCGTCTGAGTGAGTTGCTCGAACTGACCGATAAGGAGATTCGCCGCCTTCGCGAACGTGCCGGTTCGTGGGAATCGCGCGAAGTCCGCATCAATCTCCACCTGTTTGCGGGGGCGATAAGCTGTCTGATTGATGATTATCTTTCATGGCTTCCTCTTCAGCTTCAGCCCCTGATGTACCGGCTTGGCAATCGACGCATGTGGTTCGTGCTCCTGGAGCGGATGGCAAATTCGCCGTATCTCATTACAGCCTGCCTTCAGCGCAAACAGGTTCAGCAATGGAGAACCCGGTGGACAAAATTCGTTGACGAAATCCACGACCTTCTCCTGAGTCAGGAAGCGGTGACGCAAAATCAGGCAAGCTCCCTCCTCCGGCAGCTCTGCGAGTTCAGGGATATCCGGCTCCCCGCAAGACTTCTCGATCGCCGGATGAAAATTATTGAGGGATACCGCTGCCAGGACCTGACACACCACGACATCTGCACCCTTGCGCAGCGGTATATGGAATTCAATCCCGACCGCACGACGGAAACGTTCATCATTGGTCCGAGAACGGCTGGAGCGTATTTCGCACCCGTCGTGAGCGCGTACCTCGTGAGGAACGGCTACAAGTATGTCAGCTGGATGACCGTGCGTCCAAAACGCGGTTTTACAACGGGAGAGCGGAAAGAAATGCGACGACATGCCGGGCCGAATGTCCGTTGTGTTCTGACTGATGATCACTCGAGCACCGGATTGACCTTTGCACTCCTGCAGGAGGAACTTTCCAGGATGGGAGTGCAACCCTCTCAGATCACACTCCTCGCGCCGATTCATCCCCGCCGGCCCCATGTATCACTGGCAGTGTCTCCGGAAACACGCGTCATCAAGCTTCTTCACACCGATCTCCACAAACGCAGGACCATGGACTCTCCGGAGCAATCCGAATATCTGGAGGGACTTATCCGCAGATCTCTTAGCCCCGGAGCGAAGGTCACCGTTCGAGAATCTCCCGAAACTGCACAGATCAACGATCGATTTTGGAAACAGACGGCGGATAGCTTTCAGGTCCGGCTGAAGCACGTGTACGATGTTCATGTCCATCCACCACAGGGTCATGATAGACCCATGAGGGTACTCGCAAAGAGTGTGGGCTGGGGATGGCTCGGATATCACGCATGCATTGCAGGAACGAAACTGCACAATGCTGTTCCCCGGGTTCTGGGCCTTCGGGACGGAATGCTCTTCATGGAGTGGATTGATCAACCGCCGGGTGCACAACGGGAAACCGGAACAGACTTGCAGGCGGAGCAGATCGGGAAGTATGTGGCATTCCGGCGCGAAGCCCTGAGACTCAACGAAGATCCTCGGTTCTTCGGACCCGAATACGGCTGGGGATGGCAGGAAATTGTCTCTCTCCTCCGGCGTCCGTACGGCATCCGCTCAGGATATCTGAAGAATCATATCCTCTACCAGAGACTCCGGGAGCACACAAGCCCGGCCCCCATGCTCGTCGACGGCAGGATGTTTCCCATTGACTGGCTGCATGATGGTGAGAAACTGATAAAATCAGATTTCGAGCATCATAACTTCGGTCCTCCCAATCTTGAAATGGCCGATCCCGCTTTTGATCTTGCTGGTGCAGCATTTGAACTGGGACTCTCCGTCAAAGCGGAATCGACGATGCTCGATGCCTACCGCAAATCCAGTCTGGATGAATCGATTGACGAGCGGCTGGTTCTCTATAAACTCCTGTATGCACGTGTTGTTCAACGCCTTGCGCACGTCGAATTGCTGAGCAAGGACTCCGTCACGACCCCAGTGCACAATCACGCGCGCTATGCCAGGAGCTGGGATTTTCTGGTTCTCACCATGATGCGGTCCTGTGCCAGAATGATGAACACCACCCGCCCGTTCTCACGCTCCGGTGACGTCCTGTATCTCGATATCGACGGTGTCCTGGATACCGGGATATTCGGTTTTCCTCATACGACGCCGCGGGGGTTGGCTGCACTCGCGCTTCTGCGGCAGGCAGGATATTCTGTCGTGCCGAACAGCGGCAGGAGCGTCCTCCACATCCGTGAGTACTGCAGGTCATTCGGGTTCGAAGGAGGTGTGGGTGAATACGGAAGTGTTATTGTACGGACGAAGGATGATGAAGAGATTCCTCTCGCCAGCCCTGCCGCTCTTGAGCAGATCGCAGAGTGCCGCACGAAGCTGAAGAATTTGCCAGGAGTGTTTTTCGATCCCTCCTATCGCTTTGCCATCCGTGCATACCGGTTCGGTTCCGGCGGGACGTTCGGTCTCAGCCGGACTGAGCTTGAAGAACTCCTCGAACGGAATAAATTTACACTCCTGCGTGTGATCTCCCACCAGAGCGACTCGTACATCGTCTCACGCGAGGTGGATAAGGGAAGGGCTGCATTGGCGTTCAATGAACTGCTCGGCTATCATATTGACCGCGTCGCCGCGATGGGTAATTCGGATGATGATTTGCCGATGCTGAGTGTCGCCGGCGTCCCGTTTGCTCCAAAGAACTCCTCCCGTGGCGTCCGTGAGTTTGCCCGACAGGGGAAATGCCGGATCGTTCGTCAACCCAATCAAAGTGGATTGCTGGAAGCCGTGAAATTCCTCACGAGATCACAGAAACCACAGGGCGGCGACAAATACCTCCACACCGGAGACCCCGGATCGCTGCAGTCACTCATCTTTACGATCATGCAGAGGACTGATCAGTCCCGCCTGCGCCGGTTTCTGGTCCTCCTCCGGAGAAATGCGCTCTGAGCAGAGCCATCACCAGTTGGTTGAAGTACCGATCCCCAGGTCACTTGCAGAGCCGGAAGTCTCACCAGACGGCAAGTGAGAAATACTGCTGCGGCATCATGGTCATACGGCAGGATGCTACTTGAGAAGGATCGTCTTTCGGATCTTTGAGTATCTCGTCTGCGGATCATTCACGCTCACCGCTTCGAGGCGGCAGAAATAGATCCCGCTCGCAAGACTCCCTGCATTCCATATCACAGATCGATACCCCGGTTCCTGGGTCCCGTCGACAAGTGTCGCGACAACCTCTCCCAGCAGATTACAGATCTTCAAAATGACCCGGCTCTGAATGGGAAGAGCATACTGAATTCTGGTAGCAGGATTGAACGGATTCGGATATGACTGGTCAAGCGAGAATTCTTTCGGAATGTCCGCCCTGAAGATCAAAGCACCATCCGGCGGAGAGGGAGGGATATCCCCCGTGTGGACAATGTGCACCCGATTTCTTTCGCCCGGTTTTGCGAACTCCGGTCCATGACCGGAGAGGATAATCAATCCGCTCTGATTTGCCTTCAACCAGTAGCCCTTCCACGGCTCGATCGTATCGCATGCGAGATACTTGCCGTTGTAGCCGAACAGTTGCGAGACTGCAAGATCAGCGGGTTCAGATCCAATGTCCTTTTCAGCCACAGGAGAGCAGATTGAACCTATAAGATTCCATCCTTCGAGAACCGCGATCGTATCGATCCAGATTCTTCCGCCTGTTGCACCCAAAGTTTCTGCCTGAGCGAATTTTAGCCAGTATCCTTTCCCGGGGACCAGGGAATCTGAGAGATGATACGAACCCTGAAATGAAAAGGCCTGTGATATCGCACCAGGAAAAAGTGTGGACCTCCGGCTGTCATTGTCAATCATCGGGACCGAAATCAGATTCCAGCGTTCATTCAAACTGATGCTGAACGGATACTGTTCCAGTGAGTAATATGCTGTTATGATGTGATTCGATATGACTCCCGTAAGTGTGTATGATGGAATATCCCCCTGATTTATGCCATCAGTAATCACGCTGTCCAGACGGTAACCCATATTTGGTGTGAATGTAAATCCCTGATTGTTTCCGCGAATGACGGTGATTGATCCGGAAGGAATAACCGATCCTCCGCCGATCGCCGTCGCGGTAATTGATTCGATCAATGCGGCATTTCCAAAATTGATGTTGCTGAAGACCACCGCCGAGGAATCGGTATTCACGACCCTTGATGTTAATCCGTCAAGTTCACCCGTAAAGGTGATACTGAGCAGTAGTCCGGCAGTGTCGACCACCGAATACATGTTGCCGTATCCGAGGCGAGAGGAATCCCTCAGGGAAAGAGTTTTCAGGTTCCATGAAACGGGGAAACATATTCCCGCAGACTCTCCGGCAAGAGGTCCGGGTACAGAATAACCATAGTATGCACCGCCGCCCCCTCCGAGACCTACCGAAAGATTCCAGAAGCGGCTCGCATCCACGCCAATCCGGGCTGACTGAGCACAAATATCCCGAAGATTGCGGATGATACTGTCACGCCTCGCGATGACCGGGGCATACGAGGGGGTGAAAGCCCAAGTGCCTTCATGATATCCTTCGGTAAGCGTGTATGTGCCGGAGGGAAGATCTGCAAACCTGTAGGCGCCGTACGCATCAGTCTCCGTGGAATCGGCGACAGGTCCGCTCAGGAAGATCTTCCATCCCTCAATTCCGGTTTCCCCGGAATCTCTTACCCCGTTTCCATTTGCATCGTCGTACACAAACCCGTCGATTTCCTTTTCCTGGGTGTTTCCAAAGTCGGCATTCACATGTCCCAGATAGAGGCTGCCGCTCAGGGGGTGCAGCCACATGATGAAGCTCCCCGGCAAAGGCCGCGGATAAAGATCGAAGTCAGGTGAAGTAACATAGACCATCGATCCTGTACCGCTCTCATCAAAAGTGAAGTTCATAAATTCCGACGACCAGTTCGGTTTCGCAGTGATTGAAATCGACCCGGCCGGTACGCCCGAGAACTGGTATGCGGCGAGTGAATCTGTTGAGAGCATCGCCGGAATAGTGTATCCGGAGAACGATCCTGAACCTCCCCCCATGACCGAGAGCGACCAGTAATATCTGTCGGCATCCGCGATAATATCGAGGAGATGTTGTTGGATTGCCATCGTTCTGGCCGAGGAATACTCGAGACCGGAACGCAACGGCGACGGAGACGACAGCTGCCATCCCGGCACCGAATCTTCGGTTACGGCATACGTTCCCCATGGGAAATTTCTGAAGACATAGCCCCCATCCTGATCGGTGACGGCAGTCGTGTCTATTGGTCCGTGGAGATGCACTGTGCGTCCGGCAAGCCCGACTCTGGAATCCCGGTAACCGGCAAAAATTCTTCCGCGGATTTCAAAGGGATAGAGCGTGTGAGCAGGTTCCACACATCCCGGTTGTGAAGACCTCAGAGCGATCAGGCGAAGCCTCGGGTCAATCCCGGAAACCAGCGAGAAGATTCTCGAACCATCGCAGAACGCCGATATTCTTTCCGCCCCGGGAAACTTGCAATCCGCGTTGATGCTGAGAGAGTTCATCACCACATTCGATACCGAATACGTCGCAAAGATATCCGAAGCATACACCGATGGCATGGCATATCCCACGAGTGACCCCCCGCCGCCGCCGGCTACCGTCGGCCGCTGAACATACTCACCTGCGTTCTGACCGATTGTATCCAGATGCCTGAACACCGCGATCATATAGGAGAGAAGCATCGAATCAGATGAGGAGAAATATTTTGGCGAATACGCTTCTTCTATCCACCCCGGCCGGTTTCTCAACTGCAGAAGATAATTCCCCATCGGCTCGCCGGCAAAAGTATAATATCCGTTGAAATCGGTAAGCGCAGAATCACTGTTCGCACCGAAAAGGTCCAGCTTCCAGTTTGCCAGCCCGGATTCTCCTGCGTCGGCTGTGAAGTTCTGATTTGCATCCCACACTACTCTTCCGCTTATCGCGGTTGCCGAGTCGACGCTCAGAATAAAACACCGTCCGACGGAACAGCCGCTTGCATCAGCAACTGTGAGAAGAAGAGTATCGGCGGATAATGCCGGGGGCGTCCCGGAAATACTTCCATCGCTTGAGAGTGAAAGCCATGAAGGAACTCGAACCGCGGTCCACGAAAGAGGGGGTGTACCCCCGCCGGTATTGAATGTGAAGCGATAAGGAATTCCCAGCTCGGCATCAGGAAGTTTGATCGTCTGTGGATCGGCCGTCATGCACGTGCCGGTGAAAGGGTAGATCAAGCTCAGGGCGTTCACAATGGCAGCCCGCGAAAATGACACGGAACCGCTACCGGAAACCGAAAATGGCAACGCAGTTATCACTGCGCCCAGGATTGTGCCGTTCGTGGATGAGACCGAGACCCGATCTGCGAAGACGAGCCCTTTGAATGTCCCCGACCAGTTCTGGAGAGATGAAGCATCCGAATCATAATTATGGATGATGAGAATCCCCGATCCGGAAATGCTCCCCGAAAGAGTCCCGTTGGCCGGCAGGTCGATATATGTGAGACCTGAGAGCGGGTACGAAAGCTCAGCTGATGCCGTGACGTATTGCCCCGGGAACGATCCGCTCCGGGCAAGAATTCTCAGTGTCCCTTCCGGGAGACCGAACAAGGCATCCGGCGTCATCGTGCCGGTTGTTGCGGCATTCGACCTGATGATGCTCGTGTCGGGTGGTCTGGAGGGAGCAATGTCAGCCCCCGCCGTGTTCGTCCCCCCAATCCTTGCTCCGCCGACAAGCGTGAGCGATTGTGCACACCATACACCAAACGTTCCGGTTCCCGTAAGCAGCGTCCCGCTGGTATCATGATCGCGCCCGTCGACGGTGAAAACCGGATTGAGTGTTATCGTCGAACCTGAAGTAACTCCCGCCCTGATGGTAGGTGGAATCGCAATCGAGTTGACAGATTGCTCACCGGCAATGCAAGATGCCAGGAGCGAAATTGTGAAGAGGAGAATGCCGATGAGTCTGATATTCATGTCCGCTCTGTCTGTTTCGGGTGTTGGAACCACGAGTCGAGAACGGGCATTGCCCGACTGAGCATCGGGCACGAACGGCTGGAGATCTCAGGATACGATTGCCGAGATCCGTGAAAATCCTGGGAAAATTACGAAAAAGGGGAGATTGAATCAAGAGATGTGCGAGGAGTATCACAGAGTTCCAATTTGGGTTAAGCCAGAGAAGTTGTTGGTCCGTTCTCCGCCCGCGTATTCAGAAACTCACAAAATAAAGCCCCGACCCAAAGATGGGGGCCGGGGCTCAATTTGAGCTCGAATGAAGACCGATCACTTCATAAGAACCATTTTCCGAGTCTGTGTGAAGGTCTTGCCCGGTTCTCGTGCGCTCACGATATCCAGCCGGCAGAAATATATTCCGCTCGAAACACCTGACGCGTTCCATTCGACTGACTTATAGCCCGGTTCTTCGAGTCCCGCGGCAAGTGTTGCGACAACTTCGCCGAGCAGATTGTAGACCTTCAGGGATACTTCACTCCTGGCCGGCAGATCGTATCTGATGGTCGCAACAGGATTGAACGGGTTCGGGTAATTTTGGTAGAGTGTCACATGATCCGGCAAAGCAACATCCGGCCGGTCCACTTCGAGCTTGCCCACAATATTGATACCGTCGGCCTCGTACGCTCCGGACCCCTCGGACCATCCGACCGAAGTGACTTCTTCCTCGCATGAGCTTGAGCGATACCACAGACGCAGAGTAAACTGCTCACCCGCCTTCAATCCATCCTTGACCGGCGTCGTCGGATCATCTCCCCAGGCCGCAACGGCGAAATCAGATCCGTCATACATTCCCGAACCTACAAGGAGATCGTTGCCGCTGAAGACGGCGACCTCATCCCCTTTCATCAGAATTCCCTCAACCGCCTTCTTCGGAAAGATGATCGTTGCATTTTTATCGGTCCGCACGTTGGTGATGTAATGCGGCTTGAATTCACTCTTCACCGTGACCGGCCGATCGATGATATGTTTTGCGAAAAGGAATGTGTTGGCCGGATAGACGAGCGTATCGGCGGCAGAAAGCTTGACCTGATAACCCTGTCCGGGTTTCAGAGTACCGATTCCATTGATGGAGAGAGATGGAAAGTAAACCTTTCCGTCCTGGTCCTTTGCAATGATGAGCGCGGAAGTTATTCCGGCGAGTGCGGAATCAGCGGAGAGCTCGCTTTGACGCAGGTACGGTATGATGCTCCACCCCCCGGGAAGGGCAATGGGTGTCCTCTCGGGAGTACTTGCCATCCCGTCAAACGAGACGCTTGAGGTGTCGCTCATTTTCAGCTGATATCCTTCCGATGCGTCCCATGTTCCGATCATATTAACGGGTATTGACGGAATGTATGTTTTCCCCTGACCATTTTTCAGGATGATGAGATCAGGAATAACCGGTCCGAAAATCGTGTCCAGAATATCCGACTCGGGAGTGATGTAACTCGAAATGATGCTCCAACCGTTCCTGAGGCTGAGGGTTTGATGCTGGAGTCCGGCAACAAGAGACCGCAGTTTGCTGATCCCGTTCGTCACGTAAGTATTCGTGCTTGTCAGCAGGGGATTCGCAGAATCCGGAAGATAGTACGTCGCAGAGGCGTCGTATATCCGGTTCTCCTGCCAGCGAAATACTTTCCACTGGAATGGCTCACCTGTGGCAAATCCGTTTAGCGCCGGAAAGGCAAGCTCGTTCCCAAATGCCGCAACAGTAATCGCGTGATCTCCATTCCAAAGTGCATAACCTCCGCATGCGGGTGCTCCGCCTGAATCATAGAAGACACCGATATAGTCACCGGCAACCAGCGGCATGCCGCTCACCGTCGAATGAATACCGGTGTCGAGGATGATGGTGTGATTCATCCCGGTGTTGGTGAACGTCCAGGGCACGATGCTCTCACCGTAGGCGGCGAACGTACAACGAATAAGATGATCCGCAGTCACGTTCGTAAATGTGTAACTGAAAGTCGAATCCGTCCTGATGCCATCGACAATCACGCTGTCGATATAGTAACCCGGATCAGGACTGATGCTGAACTGTTGGTTTTCGCCAATTCCTACAGTGACCGTGTCCGATGGGAGAATACTGCCATGAGAACCGCTTGAGGCAATAACCGTATACTGGTCGTAATCCGAAACCGGCCTCGCATGGGCGATGCCATCGGCTGAAGGTGCAAGGGTACACAGCCAGAGACCAGCGTTCCACATCATCATGCAATAAATGTGTTTCATAAAAAATCCTCCTCTTGCAAATTTCCGATTAGCCGACGATTCCTCCTCCGCTCACTTCATCACCACCATCTTCTTTACGTCGATCGATCTCCCGGCCTCGATCCGGCAATAATAAACGCCTGAGGCCAGACTTCCGGAATTGAATGTCAATTCGTGATATCCTGTCTCGAAGCGGCTGTTCGCAACCTCTGCGACTTCCTCTCCCAGAACATTGTAAACCCGGATGCGCACGTTCATGCCGTTCGGAATACTGAACCGTATCGTTGTCGACGGGTTGAAGGGGTTTGGATAATTCTGATAGAGCTCCACGCGATCGGGTATCGGCATATCGGCAAGGTCCACCTGCACCCTTTCCACGACATTGATGCCGTCCACCTCATAGGCCGATCCGCCTTCCGTCCACTCGATGGTTTTAGCGGCATGCTCGCTTGAGCTCTTCGCGTACCAGAATCGAACCGAAAATTGCTCACCCGGCTTCAGGCCGTCCTTATCAACCGTTGTAGCATCGTCTCCCCAGGCCGCGATCGCGAAATTCTCACCCTCATAAACACCCGAACCCACCAGCATACCCTGCTCATCAAACACCCCCACCTCATCTCCCTTCATCAGTATTCCGCCGATCGCCTTTTTCGTAAAGACGATTGTGGCGTTATTATCCGTTCTGGATTTGAGGACATAATGATTCTTGAAAGTACCAGCCCTGGAATGCCGAGCTTGGGCGACACGCTTCGACAGGAGTGAGGTATTCATCGGATACAGGAGCGTGCCGTTGCCGGAGAGCTTGACCTGATATCCCTCGCCCGGCTCCATATTTCCAATGCTGTTGACGGGAATCGAGGGGATGTAGGCATTGCCGTCCTGATCTTTTGCAATGACGAGCACATCCGCGAGGGAGCTCAATGCCGTATCGACACCGAGTGCGCTCTGGCGGAAATATGGAATGAGACTCCAGCCGGAGGCAATATTGACTGGTGTGGATTCCGGATTGATGCGCGTGCCGCTCACGGGAAGCGTTCGCTCCGAATCCATCTTCAGCTGATATCCCTGCATGTTGTCCCATGATCCAATCGAGTTGATCGGCACCCACGGGATGTATGCTTTCCCCTTCCCGTTCTTGAGAATAACCAGATCGGACCTGACGGAGTTGAAGAGCGTATCGAGATCGGTTGATGCAGGACTGATATAACTCGAAATCATACTCCACCCTTTTCTTAGGGTGATTGACCCGCTCTGTGCTCCACCATTGAGGAAATGCAGTCTGCTGATCCCATCGGTAACATAAGTATTCGTTGAGGTCAGATGGTTGATGGAGTCTGGCACATAATACGTTGCCGCGGCATCGTACACCTGATTCTCAAAGTAGCGGTAAATCTTCCACTGGAAGACTTCCCCGGGATTAAATCCGTTCTTGTCCTGGTCACCAAGTTCATTTCCGAATGCAGCAATGGCAATTGCTCCGCGGCCTGTCCACATGCCGTAACCGCCGCATGCTGGCGATCCGTAGTAATCGTAGAAGACGCCGATGAAGTCACCCGAATCGAGCGGCACGCCGTTCACTGTCGGGTGGACGCTCGTATCAATCAAGATGGTATGATTCATTCCGGTGTTGGTGTATGTCCAGGGTGGAAGATCAATCCCGTTCCTTGCAAAAGTTACGCGTATGGAATGGTTCGCATTGATATTGTCGAAGGAGTAGTACGTTGTCGACCCGGACAGAGCCCCATCGATGATAAGGCTGTCCACCTGATACCCTCCGTCAGGTGTGATGGCAAAATCCTGTGTTCCTCCGGAATCCACAAGAATCGTCCCGGAAGGAACAATACTTCCATGGGCCCCCGCAGCTGCAACAATATTATAGAAAGGAGGCAATCGAAATTCCGATAGCGGGCGGCGCCAGACCCCTGAAATTTCCCTGAAAGCACTCCCGGCGAACAAGTACTGAGTTCCCGCACCTCCGGTAGTCGGGCCATAGGCCAAATTGTAGGTAGCCGGGAAAATCGGAAAACCTTCATTCACCGCCCCCCAACTAACCCCGTTGTCCGTTGAAAGATAGACACCATCCTCTATCCCCCAACCCGTCGCGAAGAGATTTGGAACCCCGTTGGTGTTCGGAACAGCAAGAATCGTGGCCCTGCCATTACCTACCGGCATCCCCGCATCTGCTTCAGTCCAGCTCGTACCAGTGTCCGCTGATCGATAGGCGTATCCTGCCTCTGTTGCCGCGTAGACGTACTCGCGTCCGGAATCATTCGTTCCAAACGCGAAGCTATTGACATCGTCATTGACGTTCAATCCGAAATCAGCCTCGTCCCACGTCAACCCGTTATCCCTAGAACGGTAGACGAACCCCCCGGGCCAGGCAGAAATACTTGCGAAGACAATTCCTCCTGCTGCGGCAAGAGACTGGACATCGACACCCGACGGAATTCCTACATTGGCGAGAGCCCAGTTCTCGCCACTGTCTGTGGACCTGTACACACCATGGACCCCATTGCCGGTGGCACCGGCGAACAGGGCAGACCCTCCCGATCCATTCTGACCGGCCGCGATCGATGTGATAGTGCCGTGCGGCAGGCCGTTGTCCTTCTCGAACCACTGCGTTCCGTTGTTGGTTGAACGAAAGAGCCCGCTTCCGGTTCCGGCATAGAGATAATTTGTGCCACCCGTGGACGAAACGGCCACGGCATCCACGCAGGTGCTCGTTAAGCCTGAGTTGATCAAAACCCAGCTAACGCCATTATCAGTGGAAAGGTGAACCCCTTCACAGGAGCCCACATACAGATTTGTCCCATTCATCAGTATGCAGTTAACGGGAACAACAAGCGCTCCCCCGTTAGCAGGCGCCCAGGTGGTGCCTCCATTGGTGGATCGAAAAATACCGTATTCCATTGTTCCGGAGAAGAGATCTTCTCCGCCGGACAGGTTCGGGCACAGCCCGAGAGCATCGACGAATGCTCCTCCTGGGATTCCCGTGCCGGCGGCTGTCCAGGTACTGCCGCTGTTCGTCGATCGATAGACACCCTGGTAGCCGACCGCCGCGTACAGAGTCGTCGCTCCAGGTGTACTCGTATCGGCGACAATACACCTGATGTAGTCTGAAGATGGCAATCCTGAACTCACGTTCATCCAGGTCAGACCATTATCGCTCGATCGAAAAATATACGGGTTGAGAGACCCCAAAAAGAGATCCGCCGATCCCGAGTCATGCGGAACTGCGGCGAAAGAAGAGGGAACGATATTCGATGACAGCCCGGAGCCGATGTAAGTCCACGTATTACCGTCATCGCTCGAGCGGTAAAGCCCATCCCCATCGTCCGTTCCCACGAAAATGTACGTCCCGCTCACACTAAGGAAGGTCAGCGAGCTATTCTGCGGCAATCCCGCATCGGCCTCCTCCCAATTCTCGCCGTTATCGCTGGATCGAAAAACAACACCATATCCGCCGGCAAAGAGCTCAACGCTGTCTGTCCCGCGCACTCTTGCGGCAAGCAGGTCCAGACTGTGCCATGACGTTCCGTTGTTAGCTTCACTCCAGGTCGTGCCGTTGTCGGTAGAACGGTAGACAGCACCAACAGCTGCAAACAAATTCGTTCCGCCGGACCCATTTGGGGTCACCGCAACTGCGGAAACATATGACCGGCCGACCCAGTCCGGATTGAGAGCTGTCCAGCTCGCTCCACTATTTGTTGAACGAATCAAACCGCTTCCGTTAAATATGCCAACATACACGCTTGTCCCATAAGGCGTGATGGAGTTTACCTGCCCACCGGCCGGAGCACTCATCTGTACCCATTGACCATTGGCCGGCAAATTGGCGATGCCAACGAGGAGCATCTCGCAGACTAACAGGAATGGTATTCTCATGGATATAATCCTCCTTCTCAGACTTAGTTCAGAGAACACTCTGGACGTCTATGCGCCCGGTGCCGAGATCTGGACCCTTGACAGAATCATTTCAGAATTACTTCAAGAGTATTATTCTTCGAACCTGTGCGAATGTCATTGATGGCACTGACACACTGCTCGCTTCCAGACGACAGAAGTAAACTCCGCTCGCGAAGCCCGCACCATTCCAAGTCACGGTTTTGTAACCCGCTTCTTCAACCCCGCTCGCCAGAGTTGCTTCCTCTTGTCCCAGCAAATTGTAGATTTTCAAACTGATGCGACTTTGCAAGGGTAACCCGTATTCGATATTCGTCGTCGGATTGAACGGATTCGGATACGACTGTGCAAGCACATAATCCTTCGGGAGATCCGGAGCACTGTTTTCCGGCTCCGGTGGTGCAGGAGGAATCTCATCGTCAAGAGACATGCTGATCCTCTCCGATTCTCCCGCCGCAAGCGAACCTGATCCCGGGTACGACAGGATGAGCTGGCCGTCCTGTGCCGCCTTCACCCAATATCCTTTTCCCGGTAAGAGGGTATCGGTGATGATATACTTCCCCTGATATCCGAAAAATCTGGACGTGATCATTCCGGGAGGTCGCGAAACCACCGTCCCCGCCATGACGGGATAACTGATGGCACCGATAAGGTTCCACCCATGAACGACCGCAACGGTATCGCTCAGAAGATTGACACCCGTAACCGACATTGTCTGGTCCTGATCAAACCTCAGCCAGTATCCCGATCCGCAGACAAGAGAGTCCCTGATCAGATACCCTGCCTCATACGCGAACGCGTAGGACTTCGCGGTTGGGAAGAGAACCGATTTACGGGAATCTGGCGGCCGCGCCGGCAGTGAGATCATGTTCCAGCCGGTGCTTGCAGGCATGAGGAACGTCCACGGCCCGCTGGAAAAGTATACCGCTATGGTGTGATTGCCCGCCACATGCGTGAAGACATATGTCAGCAGCGCTCCCCGGTTCGTTCCGTCAATGACAACACTGTCAACCCGGCACCCGCTGTCGGGCGTGACCGTATACGACTGAGTTCCCCCATAATTCAGCGATACGATCCCCAGAGGAGTTATTGATCCATGCAGACTCGCAGACGAAGTGATGCTGTATGAGTTGATTTTAAACGTTACCCGGATGGCATGGGCCGCGGTGACGTTTCTGAACGTGTAGGTCACGCTGGAGTCGACCTTGGATCCATCCACAATCACACTGTCAGTATGATACCCGGTGGACGGAGTCAGAATGAACTGCTGGTTTGCACCGTAGTTGACACTCACGCCACCTGACGGAGAGATTGTGCCGTTTGCTTCCGCAGTCGCGGTGATGATAAACGTGTTGATCCGGAAAACCGCGCGTATCGTATGAGCAGTGATCACATTCACAAACGTGAAGCTCGTTGTTGAGTCAACCCTCGAGCCATCCACAATGACGCTGTCGATGTGGTATCCGGTATTCGGGGCGATCGTGAACTGCTGACTCGACGCATACGTCAGATTGATCGATCCGGAGGGAGTAATGGTTCCATTGGGACCTGCTGTTGCACTAATCGTGTAGCTGTTGACTTTGAAGACAGCTCGTATCGTATGGCTTGCGGACAACATCTTGAAGGTGTAGCTCAATATAGAATCAACTTTCGCACCGTCGACGATCAGGCTGTCGACATGATAACCGGTATTCGGGGAAATGATGAACTGCTGATTCGTTCCATAGTTGAGCTGGAGCGTTCCGCTCGGTGTAATAGTGCCGTTCGGACCTGCAGACGCAGTGATGGTATAGCTGTTGATTCTGAAAACGGCGCGTATGGTGTAGTTTGTCGTCACGTTCGCGAACGTATAGCTCAGAAGGGAATCCACCTTTGCGCCATCGACGAGCACCGTATCCACA
This sequence comes from Bacteroidota bacterium, assembly GCA_035518715.1. Lineage (GTDB taxonomy): Bacteria > Bacteroidota > Ignavibacteria > UBA10030 > SZUA-254 > DATIXJ01. Next base: position 16,173 of record DATIXJ010000022.1, read on the forward strand.
TGATATCCGGTATTCGGAGTAATGAGGAACTGCTGATTCGAGCCGTAGCTGACGTTCACATTGCCGGACGGTGTGATCAACCCACCTGCTCCTGCCGATGCAACTATTGTGTACCCATTGATCCTGAAGACGGCACGAATTGTATGTGCTGCCGTTATTCCGATAAACGTGTAACCGGTAACAGAATCCACTTTCGCACCATCCACGATCACACTGTCGACATGGTATCCGGTCGTCGGCGAGATTGTGAATTGCTGGTTCGCGCCATAATTCACATTGACCGTTCCGGACGGTGTGATAGTGCCATTCGGTCCGGCACTTGCCGTAATTGCGTAGCTATTGATCCTGAAGACAGCGCGAATGGCGTGGCTTGCAATCACGTTCCGGAAGGTGTAGCTGAATAGGGAATCCACCTTCGAGCCGTCGACGATCAGGCTGTCGACGTGATAACCGGTATTCGGCATGATGATAAACTGCTGGTTCGTTCCGTAGTTCACCAATACCGTGCCGGATGGTGATATCCCGCCGTTCGAACCCGCCGACGATGTGATGGCATAGCTGTTGATTTTGAACACAGCTCGAATCGTGTGGCCGGCAGAGACGTTGACAAAGGTGTAGCTAGTCGTCGAGTCGACTTTTGACCCGTCCACAAGAAGACTGTCGAGATGGTAACCCGTCGCGGGAGATACGATGAATCTCGGGCTTCCACCGAAGGAAACCGTATCAGCTCCGGAAGGGGCAATGCTGCCGTTGGGACCGGCGGTCGAGGTAATTACGAACTGCATTGTTCCCATGAGTGTCCTGAGCGAGCTGATACCGTTCGGTTCGTACTTGCCCGTATCGGTAATGATCCCGCCGGGAAGTTTGTACGTCGCCTGTGCCGTTGCGATGCTGCCGTCGGAATGTCTCCAGATTTCCCATCTGAACGCTTCACCTATGCTGAAACCGTCTTTTGCGGGCAGTGTCAGATCGCTTCCGAATGCGGCGACAGTTATCGCCCCGCTCCCGGTCCACACTTCATAGCCGCCGCAGGTAAGCGCGCCGTTCAGATCGTAGAACACGCCGATATAATCTCCCGCGTTAAGCGGGGCGCCATTGAATGTCGGGTGCACACTCGTATCAATAATGATGGTATGATTCGTCCCGGTATTGGTATATGTCCAGGGTGGAAGAGCATAGCCGAGTTGTACAAAGAGAAGCATGACCGCCACAAAGAGGAATTTTATTCTCATAGTTGGCTCCGTCGTCGTAGAAACTATGCCTTGGATAACCTCATGCTGCTCCCGGATTTTTCACTTCATGAAGATCATCTTCTTGACATCACTCGCTCCCCCTGCCTCGATCCTGCAATAATAAACCCCCGATGGAAGCGCAGTGGATGTAAACCCAATCTCGTGGTATCCGGTTTCAAACCTCCCACTGACCACTTCCGCAATCGCTTCTCCGAGCACGTTATACATCCGGATCCGGACGTCCATCGCCTTCGGTATGCTGAATCGTATCGTCGTCGAAGGGTTGAACGGGTTCGGATAATTCTGATACAACTGCACATGGTCCGGTATCGGCATGTCCGCCAGATCCACTTCAACCTTCGCCACGATGGCGATCCCGTTCACTTCGTATGCCCCCGCCCCTTCCTTCCATTCGATTTTTCTGGTACGGTGTTCCGCCTTGCTAGTACTGTACCAGAACCGCAATTCATACTTTTCGCCGGAGATCAATCCATCCTTCGCGGGAGTTGTCGGATCATCACCCCACACCGCAACGCCGAAATTCTCTCCCTCATACCTTCCTGATCCCACGAGAACCCCCTTCTGATCAAAAACCCCCACCTCATCCCCCTTCATCAAAATTCCTTCAATGACCTTCTTCGGAACAACGATGGTGGCGTTATTGTCGGTTTTCGTGTTCACCTGGTAATGCGGTTTTCCAAATTTGGCGATCGCCCGGTGTGCATCCACGATACGCTTCGGGAAGAGAAACGAATTCATCGGGTAGATGAGCGTATCGGCTGCCGAGAGTTTTACCTGATATCCCTGACCCGGCTCCATCTGTCCGATACCATTCACCGGGATGGAAGGGATATAGGCATTCCCATCCTGATCTTTCGCAATGAGAAGTGATCCGGCAATCGTCGACAACGCGGTGTCGATACCCATCGCGCTCTGACGCAAGTATGGTATGAGACTCCAGCCGGTGGAAAGTGTGACGGGAGCGCGCTCCGGTGAGATTTCCCGCCCGCTGATGGGAAGCTGACGAGCCGTGTCCATTTTGAGCTGATATCCTGCGCCGGGGTTCCACAACCCGATGGAGTTGACGGGCAATGACGGGATATATGTTTTTCCATCCCCGCTCTTAAGGATAATCACATCCGTCATGACAGGAGCAAAAAGACTGTCAAGATTCCACGAGTCCGGGTTGATGGAGCTTGAGATCATGCCCCAGCCGCGCCTGACGGCAAGCGATTCGGTTTGCATGGTGGTCGTGAGACTGTGCAGCCGGCTAATGCCGTTCGTCGCAAACGAGTTCGTATTTGTCAGGTGATTCGCCGGATCCGGCTGATCGTACGTGGCGACCGCGTCGTAAAACTTATTCTCCTGGCAGCGGAAAATCTGCCATTGAAAAACTTCGCCGGTGGCAAAACCGTCTTTTCCGGGAAGCGAGAGTTCGTTGCCGAATGCTGCAATTGCGAGAGGGGCGCCCGCGTCCCACATCTCATAGCCGCCGCAGGCGGGAGTACCCCCGGAATCGTAAAAGACGCCGATGAAATCACCCGTCTCGAGCGGCGCGCCAAGTACTGTGGGGTGCAGGTTCGTATCGAGAATAATCGTGTGATTCATCCCTGTATTGATATAGTTCCAGGGAGGCGGACAACTGATCCTTCCGCGCTGATCAATCTGCACACTGGATAGCGAGGGCAACCCGGACCAGAAGGTGAGTGTGGTCGACCGGGCCGTCGAATCAGGATTCTCATCCACCGTATACGAGAACACGGCGTTACCCTCCCCAGCTGTGTATGCAGAGTCAAAATGGACCCATGACACGGCCGGTTGTGCAACCGACCAGTTGCACCAGTTATCGTTCGTCAACGTCAGTGTTCCCTTTCCGCCCATGGGTGAGAAAAGTGTATCGGTCGGCGAAAGAGCCGGATGACACACATTGAGAACTGCCGTTTCGGTGATATTGCCGTCCATACAGATCTGAGGAAAAGGATCTGTTCCGGTATAAGATCCTGAACCTGTTCCGATCCATCCGACGAAGCGGCTTTGGACACTGTTGCAGACAACCTGAGAAGTATCGAGCTGAAAACAGGACCCCTCCGGTTGGTATCCGCTTCCCGGGAGCGGCCCGCCTGACGAGGGGCATTCCGGGCTGTCGGAGAGCGTCAAATAGTAATAAGGATTATACGTCGCGGTGAACGCTGTGTCGTGCAGAGGAACGATAGTCCTGCAGCTTGATGGATAACCGTCAACCCACCCGGCTGGAAACCATGCAGGACCATCGGGCGATAGTGATGTCTGTACTCCGCAGAGCGTATGAGTGGAACCGGAGTCCCAGATGAAAGCCTGGCTTGTGGAATACAGTACATTGTCGGCAGTATATCTCATGCCATCGGGATTTGTCGTCATGGTGACATGTACCTTCGGTGGACTAAACCATGCAGTTTCGGTGACCGGACCACCCATGATTATAGTCGCCGTCGGATTAGATCCGGTGTAGGATCCAATTCCGATACCAGTCCATCCGTTAAATATTGATCCGGGCAATGCAGTTGCACTAATGCTGACAACTGTTCCAGAATCAAAATACGCGGGTCCGGGGTTCACCGTTCCGCCACCGTTCGCCCAAATCAGGAAACGATACTGTTTCTTGTATGTGAGCGTGTACGTTCCGCTGGTAAACGGATAAATGGCGTGTGCATTTGCCCCGCCGTCACTCCAGCTTTGGAAAACATACTCCACGCCGTCTCCGGCCGCTTGGGGACTGTAATCGCTGAGAGAGTGGTACTCGCCCGAGTTTACGGTCCTGGTCTGTGGTGACGAATAGGCGATTTCATCATAGAGAAAGAGGAGTCCCGGGGGAAGCGCCTGTATGGTTATTTGCGGGGACCCGGACATGAAGTTTGCCGTCTCTGTTATCGGCCCGCCGATGGTCACCGAAGCGGGATCACTCGACCCGCTCACCGATCCAATGCCACTGCCCGTCCAGGATTGAAAAAGTTGGCCCGACGAGGGTATCCCTGTGATTTGCACCTGCTGACCGCTGTTGAAGTATCCCGATGAAGGCGTAACCGATCCGCCGGAATTCGCAACCATCGTGAGGTAGTATTGCGTGGTAAAGTTTGCCGTGTAGGTTGTGTTCACCCCCGGAGCGACGACCTGGGTCTTTGCCCCGGCGTTGCTCCAGGAGGACCAGACCAATCGTGAGCCCGTACCATTTGGGACGGTATCGATGACACCTATCGTATGCTGCGAGAGGGGTGTCCAGGATACGGTATCCGGCGCGCGGACAGTAACACCGTCGACGACAACCCGCAGCTCCGGAGGATTCGTCGTAACAACCACGGTCACCTTATTGGAGGAGAACGCAACAGTAACCGAAATGAAATACATGACTATCCCAAACAGGAAGGAATTTCTCATGATGATGCCTCGCATCGATTTCGAATATCCTCATGGATTGCGGATCGGAGTTCAGGAACTAGACGATTCGGCCGGATCCAGCAATGCCCGTTGCCTGAAGCGGCTCAAAGAGCCGAATACATTACGAGGGGATCAAGAACGACAAGAGAATGATGGACAGACGGAAAGATGGGAGAAGAAGCACGCTCCAAAAGCGCCTCCCCCGGCGGAAATCTACAGAGGATTTTGACAAATGTCAATAGAGAGACGGGATTTGTCCGGGTCCCCGGAATCTCATCGATGTTCGGGAAATGATATCAACTCTACTCAACCAGCCGGCTATCCGTCTTTGAGCGAAAAACAGGACATTTTCGTCTTGCAGAATTTGAGAAAAAGCCCCCGTCGAAATATCCGGCGGGGGCTAGGGAATTCTCGGAAGAAACCGCTTTTATTTGAGGAGCACCATCTTCCTCACGGCGCTGAAGCTTTGCCCCATCTCGCCGTTCTCGTCCGCGATCCCTTCAACGGAGATACGATAGAAATAGACTCCCGATGCCAGATGCGAGGCGTCGAAGTCGATGTGCTGTTCTCCTTCGTCCATATCTTCCCTGTTCAAGAGCGTCGCAACCTCCTGACCGAGCAGGTTGAAGATTTTCAACGTCACCTTGGCTTCCTGAGGCAATGCAAAGCCGATGGTGGTCAGTGGGTTGAAGGGATTCGGATAGTTTTGATCCAGTGCAAACTCCCTGGGCACCGGAGGCGGCAACAGAGGAGGTATTTCATTGAATGCGGACAATATTCCGGAAGTATCCACGTGCAGATACGGTACATCGGCGATATCGCGTACTCCGGTGAGACGCAGGTTTGAATAGTTGAAATTGACGATATCGATGGGGCCGGAGAATGCCGTGTTGATTTTTCTGACAACAGTATAGAGACCCTCAGGCGTCATATTCCCCAGAGACGTCGGCATTACACACTGCGCTGCGACGGCGCTGTACGATGACATAAACGTGTCGAGCACAGCAGCAATTGTCTGGATCGGTTTTCCATTCAACGGGTTCGAAGTATCGGATGTATCCGAAAAGATAAGGCCGCCGAAACCGAGCGGTAAGACGAACAGCTTGCTCGCGGCAATATTGAGCTTCAGTGCAATGGCTTCCGCAAATAATATATTGTTGTGTTGAGATGGCTTCAGATATCTTTGCTGCTTTGTAATAAGTCTCCTGTTCGCAAACTTATCAAGACAGCGGGGATCACCGGTGTGCTGATGACCCGGAGACTGATACAGTGATTTGTAAACATCCGAAGAATTGCCAAACACAACTGAATGCGGCCCGCGCAACCCTACGAATACTCCTGACCATGCACGTTCCAGTACGTTGATGGCGTTCGGCAGCGGGTACAGATACGTGTTCGATACCGGGAGGACTGCTTTGTTATGGTAAGGAACAAGAATATCGTCCCTCGTCGTGTACACCTTGATCGTTTGATCTTTGGCTTGTGTACCTACCCCGCTTATCGTAATAACCTCATTGCCGCCTATTGCTCTTCCGCTCAGCGCCAGTACCTTGAACTTCTTCTCGTAGGTCAAATTTGGGAAGGGCGGATTGATAACAATCGTGCTGCTATCAACTGCAATTTTGAAGTTCAGAACAAGTCCGTTCAATCCTAATCCGCTGTCGGATGCGGGTATAGTCAACGACGAAGTGAAGCTCACTTCCCAGGGCTTATACTGGACAGATCTGTGTTTATTCTTAGTGTCAACCGCGAGTGCCAGACTCTCGGGAGTGAATGTCCTGAAATAGGTTGGAAGAAGCTTCGTCTCCACATTGCCGAAATCTATGCCAATTCTGTTTTCTTCCGGACCGAGGCCGATATAATACGAATGAGATGGCATCGGAGAAGTTTGTGACCAGTGATTTCGCGATGCTTCGCTCAGGGTATAGCCCCCGGGCCATAGGCCACTGAAGATGAAAACGCCCGAGTCGTTTGTCGAGGTTGTTGCACTAGTGTCTCCGGAGAGAAAGATCTGCCAGTTCGCAAGCCGGGTATCGCCGGTATCTTGCGCTCCGTTCCCATTGGCATCGCGGAACACGATTCCTCTGATCGATCCGGGTACAATTTGGTACGCTCCCAGGTTGATGTTCGTATACGTTGACTCCGGCAAAACATTCAGATTCTGATACCCGTGGGACTGCCACCATCCCCGAGGCGAACTGAGGGATATCCAATACCCACCGGGCCACAATCCGGCAATTTCATAATAGCCATTGCTATCGCTTGTCGTGGATCCGGTGCTGTCTCCGACGAAACTTACCGGCCATCCTGCAAGTGGAACATCTGCTGAATCTTTCGTGTGGTTACGATTCGCGTCGTTAAACAACCAGCCCCGAATTTTTGCAATCCGAAAAATCCTGTAATTTCCGAAATCCACCGAATCCCGGACAGTGTTGCTGTCGAGAGAAAATGACCAGTTGTTCGATGGAGGATACGATTGAGTCCAATGAGTCTGTTGATTTTCACTCAGGGTGTAATACCCCGGCTCGAGCGAATCTGCACGATAGTGACCATTGCTGTCCGTGAGGACATAGTATGATGCGCCGAACGGGCCCCAGAGATTTACACCCCAGTTTGCCAGACCGTACTCGCCAATATCGCGCCGGCCGTTACGAGTCGTATCATCAAAGACAGAGCCGGCAATCGAAGAAGAATGATTAATATAATAATTGCCAAAATCGAAACCTTGCATCACTCCCCCCGAAACTGTGGTCGTAAACCACCATGATGAGCCCGGATAGGATTGTCGCCACCATTGTTCTCCCGATTCCCAAATGTTATAATTGTCGGCCACCGTAAGATAGAATACATAATTGCCGAGTGAATCGGTGAACGTTTCGGGGTCCATGCCATACATGACTGGTTCGATGTGTATATCCCAATTGGGAATTCCCGGTTCGCCCGGGTCCTTCACGCCGTTATGATTGAGGTCGTTGAACTTCATCCCCCGGACAATTGTGAGCGAACCCTGGACGCCGAAGTTCAGGGTGTTGAGCGTCGTACCCGGAGTGTTGAGAGAAATATTCCACACACCTCCCGGCGGCGATGTCTGTGTCCAGCCACTCACGAGACTATCGCTGACGGTATAGTTCCCCTGCGGAAGCGAAATCTCATAGAAACCGGGGGAGGGATTATTGGAGGCACCGGTAATCGCTGTGAGACTAATCGGTCCGTTGATTTTTACATACCAGCCGCTCAGTCCAACTTCACTCTGCTGAGGTTCCCAGATACCGTTTCCATTTTGATCACCAAAGACGGTTCCGGCGATCGCGCCCCCCTGGTCGAAAATGACGACGTCATCAACGAACCATCCGGGGAAATTGTTGGCGACTGAATCCTGCGTGTCGAAATAAAATCGGATTTTAATTGTTTGATTTGCATACGAAGTGAGGTCGAATGATCTGATGATCCACCCCAAACTGTTTCCACGTGTTCCCACCCGAATGGTATTCCACGTGCTGCCATTGTCGGTCGTCGCATCGACCCAGCAGCGGTCCCATTTCTTTTCGGTGAAATAATTTTCGGCAAAGACGAGTTGAACTGAACCGATCGCTCCTGCAAGATTGACCGGCGGAGAAATAAGAGCAGTGTTGACGCGATGCCCGGTATTATACGTCCCCGAATCTTCTACCCCGCACCACCAGCTGTGAGTCGGTGAGCTCGCATCGCGGGTTGTTTGATGCCAGAGGTCAGCTGAGCCCCCGTACACTTCCGTCGTCCAGCCATTCGTTCCGTTCTCCATGTTGTCGTAGAAGAATATCGTTGAGCTGGTTTTTACGTCTCTGTTGATTTTGATGCCGAAATCAGCAGCGGCCGCCTCGCTTGTTGCCCTGTTCAGTTTATTGAAAGCGACACGGCTTTGTCCGGCGCGCAACTGCTCTGCTGCTTTGATCAAACGCTCTTGAAGCGCAAAGCCGGTGTGTGCTGGAGTTTGGGCTGCGAATGAAATCTGTGGCGGAAGCAGGAAGACGACAGCAGCTAGTGCAGTCATCCGAATGGAGTATAAACTCTTCATGATTTCTCCCTTCATTTTTCTCGTCAATGTCCTCCGAGGTAAATCGGGGAAAGTTATGATGGATTGCCGGTCCATGACGACAAATGGCTTTCGGCAACGGCAATACCGGTTAGCTGATTCGAGCCAAAGTCGAATGTACGTTGCTGGAGTTAAGAACGAGAGAATGTGATAGGGTGGAGATATGATGGGAGGAAGAGGAGGTCCTGGACGCGGCTTCCTCCCGCGCTAAATCTATGAAGGAAACTCGAAAAAGTCAAACCCGCCGAAGGAGTTTAGCGGGGTCACGACACGGAAAGGCCCGTGCGATCCTCACATGCGGACAACACGGGCCGTATCGTACGTCGGGTCAGGCGTCTCAGCGCCCGACAATCACGATCGTAAAGCTCCCCGGAACCATCTGCGGACGAGGTCTCGGATTTTCGGTGGTCGGTTCGGGCGCTTTCCCGAATTCTGCCGCCGACAGATAAATCGTGTGCGTTTTCGGATTGAGCGACATCGTCCGTGCACTCATCTGCGTCTTCACATTGTCCACTACTGTGAATTTATCCGGTGCGTCTTCGTGCACAATGGTCAGCGTTCCTTCCCTTCCATTCGAACTGAACGCCAGCTGTAATTCCGGATCGAATCCCGCCGCATCAGGACCTTCACCGATTGGGACGTCTGCAACGACTTTTCCCGCCTCGTAATCCGATACGATCATCTTCTTGTTGCTTGCAACCGAAAAGAGGAGATGATGCTGCCGGTCAATGGCAAGCCCGGAAGCTTCCTCCCCGGGTGCGATCGACCAGGTCTTCAAGACCTTCAGGGTTTTCGCGTCGAATCCGGTGATCGTGCGCTTGTCCTCAATGTTCACGTAGATGTTTCCTTTGCCGTCCGACTGCGCAAACTCCGGTTTCCCTTCGAGCGGCACCGTGCCGACTACGGAATCCGTTGCTGCATCGATTGCCGTTGCATCAGAACTCCGTCCGTTAAACGTAAATACTCTCTTCGAGAAATCATCGTAAATGATCGCATCAGGATTCATGCCTTTGATCTTGATGACTCTCAGAGTTTTAAATTCCTTCAGATCGAATACCGTTACCGACGTGTCGCGGCCGTCGCTGATGTACCCCTTGCCAAATTCATGCGCAAGCGCGATGCCGTGAACGCCGATCGTGTTCGGAATGTCTGCCACGACCTCCTTCTTCTCCATGCTCATCACCTGAACATGATTGCCGCGCGAGATGTAGACCATCCCGGTGACCGGGTCGGCGTTGAGATAATCCCATCCTCCTTCGCCGCCGATCTTCACTTTATCGAGAACCTTGTATCCCGGATCCTGTGCAAGACCGATGCACAGCAGTGCAAACACCGCGCTTAGTACGCAAGCAAGTCTCTTCATGATTTCTCCTGATGGATTGTTGGACCGAACTGCAGTGTCCAATATACGGACAGGGTAGGCGAATTTCAATGTTCGGCGGTATGCAACGAGAATTATTTCTTCTCCAGGCCCTTCCAACTCATGCCAAGCCAGTTTTCGAAGATTAATTTTTGCAAATCAGTCGGGTTCTGAACCTGTGCAACGCTATAGCTCATTCTCGGAGCGGTGCCGAGAGTCACCGGAATTGCACGCAGGACATCATCATGGAAGACCGTCAATACCACCTTGTCGCCGGGTTTCAGTTCTCCGATGCGGTCACCGAACGAATTGGACCTGACGCGGTAGTCGTTGAACGCCAGGAGTTCGTCGCCGACATCGAGTCCGGATTGATATGCCGGCGATCCCGCCACAATGGATCCCACCTTCGTACTTCCTCCGGCATCATACACCGACACTCCCATCCATGCTCTGGCGGCTGTGTCAGTGCAGGTCAGCGACAATCCGGCATGCGCTAAGGCGCTGTCCCACGGGAGCGGCTTCGTGCCGTAAATGTAATCCCCGAAAAATGCCGCACAATTCCAACCGCTCAGTTCCGTAATCACTCGCTGCAAGTCCGTGAGCGTATAGCCGGAGCCGTCGAGCGGAAACCGGCGGTACATTTCCCTCATCACCTCATCGAGCGAGCATTTGTTCGACGTCTTCTGCCGGATCTCCAGGTCAAGAACACAGCTGACATGCGAACCGCGCTCGTAAATGTCGGAACTCGAATTGTACGACTGCTGCTGCCCCTTCAACCCATCGATCCATGTGTCGAAGCTCGCCTCCGCAACCGGTTCCAGTAAATTGCCGGGACGGTTCCGGTCAGACGATACCCACGAACCTACAGAACTCAAAACCCCGGAAAGCGGAGTAAATCCCGTTCTCGACATGATAACATCGGCATAGTACGATGTCGTCCCTTCGGCGATCCAGTATTCATGCGAGTAGTTCTCTTTGGTAAAATCATACGGGTGAATGCCTTTCGGCCGCAGGCGTTTGACATTCCACGTGTGAAAGAACTCGTGCGCAACAGTGTTCAACACAAACCCCTGGTACGAGCTCTTGTCCCTGAAGACAAAGGGCGGAAACTGCATCTCGGTGGAGTTGAGATGTTCTGTTCCCCCGCCGAAGTTTGGATCACATTCCACCATGAAGACAAATCGTTTGTACGGAAATCCGCCCCAGAATTCTTTTTCCGCCTTCACAATTTTCGAGATATCCCGTATCAGCGTATCGGCATTCCAATTTCCCTCACCAAAGATACTCAGGACATGCGGGACGCCGTCGACATCAAAGGAAAAATCCTTCTGCGTACCGATCTCCATGGGACAGTCGATGAAGTAATCATAATCAGGTGCCACAAATGTATTCGATCCGTCCGAATCAAGACCGGTGGTGACGTGCCAGTTCCTGTATGGATGAACGGTCAGCGTCACGGGAAGCGATCGGTATTGTTCGGAATACATGAAGACTGTTGACCCGTCGACGAAGGCGTGCTGATCGTTCAACCCCCGCGTCCGCGTGCCGAACTCATTCGCATAGACTTTATACCGGACCGTAAGATCGGAACATCCTCCGGTTGATATCGTCCATGTGTTCTTGTCGGTCTTCTGCCATGCGAGCCGGTGCCCATCCGATTGCGCGGAGAATTCCTGTACCCCGTTCGCAAGATCCAGAATGATGTACCTCCCGGTTCTCCATGCAGGCATGATGAGATTGATCACGCTGTCGGGTTTCAGATTCTTATATTCGATGGTCGCCTCAAGAAGATGAGTCTGCGGGCCCGACATGCCGAGAGTGTAATGGATTTCCGTTTCCGCCCGGACTGTCCGGAGAGTTCCAAGAAAGAGAACCAGGATCAGGAGAGAATTTTTCATGAAAACCTCAAATAGTATACCAGTAGTACGATTTCGCTTTTTCCTTGTTGCATGAGGAAGAATGAACGTTTACATTTCGACGGTACCTCCTTTTGACTTCTCACCCGGAGAGAAAGTTGCCTTGAGAATGGAAAGTTCACCGGAGAGGATTATGGATTCGATCGGCATCAGGTGTTCATGATGAGTAAGACCATTCATATCGGAATGGGTGGATGGGACCTCGTTCCGTTTGACGGGCGATTCTACCCGGCCACCAGAACGAAAGGGTTCCGCAAGCTTGCGTATTATTCGCACTTTTTCGATCTCGTTGAAATCAATTCGACGTTCTACAACACCGCGTTTTCTCCGGCACAGATCGGGAAATGGCTCGAGGACATTGCGGAAAACCCTGAGTTCATGTTCACCGTCAAGCTGTTCCGCGGGTTTACCCATACCTTCGATGCGACGAACGCAGACGCCCTTGCCGTGAACCGTCTCGCCGGTACACTTGCCTCGGTGGAGCGGTTTGGAGGATTGTTGATCCAATTTCCTCTTTCATTTGCAAATACACCTGACCACAGGGACTACCTTGCACACCTCGCTAGTGCTTTCAATACGTTCCGGATGTTTCTCGAGGTGCGCCATAATTCATGGAATTCCGCGGCAATGTATGACTTCTTCCGGGAACTGAAATTTCATCCCGTCAATGTCGATCTCCCGCGGATCGGTCGGCACATTCCGTTCAACACGCTCGCATACGACGGTGCTGCATATTTCCGTTTGATGGGAAGAAACAGTGCCGCATGGAGAAATCCCTGGAGGAAGGAAGAGGATGGGAAGCACATGGTAAGCGACAGATATCGGTATCAGTACTCGGATCAGGAGTTGGGAGAGATTGCGCTCGCCGTGAAACAGGCCGGAAGCTGGAACGATACGAAGTTCGTGGTCTTCCACAATGATCCCGAGGCAAACTCCGTGTACAACGGTTTCCGGCTCAGGAAGCTGATCTCTCCCCGTTCGCCGATCCGCGTTCCGCGTCGCACGATCACGGCATTTCCTTCCCTCGCCGAATTTGCAACACCGGTCTGACGCTCACTTCTTCATCGGTTTCATGCACTCGGGCCCGTCGTTCCGGGAATTGCTGACGTACGTCGAAACCCTGAAGGCATCCGTTCTGGTCGCGGGATATGGCTTGAGGAGGTTGTGCAGTTTTTCGGTATCGTGAAATGACCGGTCTGTCCACGCTTCGTAGTCTTTCTCATTGAGGATGACCGGCATACGGTTATGGATCGGACTCATGACCGAATTCGGCTCTGTGGTAATAATCGTAAAAGTGGGCATCTCTTCGCCTTTCGGATTCTTCCAAACCGAGAAGAGACCGGCAAACATTATCGTCTCATCATCTTTCCTGCGGATGCACCAGGGCTGTTTCTGATCGATGACCTTCTCCTTTCCACGGACCTCTCCGGTCACCCTGATCTTCTGCCATTCATAAAACGCATCCGCGGGAACCAGACAGCGGCT
>DATIXJ010000023.1:0-5253 GCA_035518715.1 Bacteroidota bacterium
ATCTCTCCGACCAGCGCGATATCATCGGGAAGGATGCCGCTGCGCATTTCATTGCCGAGGATGTTGCAGAGAAGCCGGCGGAAATATTCATGACGCGGGTAGGAGAGGAAACTCCGCGAATCCGTCAGCATGCCGACAAACTGGCTCAGGAGTCCCATGTTCGAGAGAGCGTCCATCTGCTTTCTCATGCCGTCGGCCTGATCGAGGAACCACCAGGCAGACCCGTACTGAAGCTTGCCCGCAGCGGATCCGTCCTGAAAATTGCCGATCATCGTGGCAAAGAGCTCGTTGTCGCGCGGGTTCAGATTGTACAGGATCGTTTTCGCCAGCCGGTTTTCCTTGTCAAGCCGGTCGAGAAATTTTTCCAGCGGCCGCGCCATCTCGAAGTCACCGATCGAATCATACCCCGTATCGGGCCCGAGAGTTTTCATCATCCGGGTGTTCGTATTCCTGAGCGCACCCAGATGATATTGCTGAACCCATTGTTTTTCCGCATCGAGAAGAGCGAAATCAAAGAGCAAGGCGGATTTCATTTTCAGCACTCCAGCGCGGTCGAGACGGTTTCCGCGGAGGAGCTGCTCGAAGAGCGCCCTGATCTCGGGTTCCGTATACTCTTCGGCATAGACCGTTTCCAGTCCGTGATCCGAGAGACGGCATCCGTTCTCATGGAAGTAATCGTGGCGGTTCTTGATCGCCGCGAGATAATCGGCATAGGTCCGCACTTCGATGCCGGAAGTCTTTGCGATCAGCTTGGCATATTCCAGAAAGGTTACCGGATTCTCGACTGCCATCGCCTTGTCCGGACGAAAGGCCGGGACCATCACGGTCTTTGCGTTGAGGTCCGCCCTCATCGTCCGGTGATACTCCAGTGAATCGGCGGGATCATCGGTCGTGCAGACAACTTCGACGTTCATTTGCCGCAGAATACCCTGTGTCGTAAAGTCCGGCGTGGCGAGCTTCTTATTGCATTCATCCCAAATGCTTCGGGCAGTCGTCGGGTCGAGCAGACGGTCATCTATCCCGAACGGGCGTTTCAATTCGAGGTGCGTCCAATGGAAGAGCGGGTTGCGGAGCGTTTTCGGAACGGTTTCGGCCCATTTGGCAAATTTCTCCCAATCCGATCCCTTGCCGGTGATGTAGTATTCATCGACGCCGCAGGTACGCATTGCCCGCCACTTGTAGTGATCACCGTATAACCAGATCTGTGTGAGATTTTCGAACTGCCGGTTCTCTGCGATATCCTTCGGTGAAAGATGGCAATGATAATCGATGATCGGGAGCGCCGCGGCATAATCGAAATAGAGCGATCTCGCGCGGTCGGTTTCGAGAAGAAAATCCTCATGGAGGAATGGTTTTTTCATGATCTGTTCTCCGAAAATACGCAACTCATCAGATACTGTTCACAGCTCATGGTCATTTCCCGGTGGAAAATGTCCATGTCTCACCGGTAACTTTTCCGGTTTTCCGCACTTCATCGACGCGCCACGCGTACGTAGTCCCCGGTGTGAGACCGCTGACATTCATCGAGGCGCCTGATGGTGTTCCTTTCAATTTCAGATCACCGACCGAACCGAAATATACCTCGTGGGAAACGGCATCCCGTCCCGGAATCCACGAGAGCGCGACATGGCTCACGTTACGGACATGCGAATTATTGTGCGGTACAGGTTGAAACGCAAACGGGAGGATTGACGGCATCGAGTCTTCCGGATTCCACATGTGGTCAAATGTCCATGCCGCGGTGATCTGTTCCGGTGAGGGGGATCCTTCAGCGCGTTCAAGATTATTCCGGAACCAGGAGAAATCCCCGCCATCCCGGTGGCAGTCGTAGAAATAATGCCGATCGCCCCAGGTCCATTCTCTCGGACTTGATGGCGGCCGATAAAACGGTCGGTCGGCCATGTTCTTTGAAAATCTGCAATTCAACAAATAGATCTGCCCGTCGAGATGATTTCTCCCGAGCGGAAATCCCGGTACGCCGTCGAAATATGATTCCGTAATCACAAACTTCTGATTCTTGTTCTTGCTGCCGTCATGCCATATACTGGCACTGGGACGGTTGTGCCCGTAAAATGTCGAGTTTCGAATATAGCACCAGCCGCGCGGACAAACGAAATCGACCCAGCCCTCGAAGATGCAGTCGGCATGGTAGTACATCCCAGTATCCTTGTTCCAGAGACTGAGGGCGTCTCCGCCGTCGGAAGCGACTTTACAATGAAGAAGCATGATGCGTGTTCCCGCACCGCGGATCGCAAACTGATGCTTGTTGAACACATCAAACTTCCATCCATAATTGTTGTACACCGTCAGGTTGGCCAGCGTGATGTCTGTTGTTCCGGTATCGATATTCACCACACCCGCGCCCCAATCGCTGCCGTGATGATTGTTCGTCCAGTTTTCACGAAGCTCGGCGAATTCAATCCGCGTACTATCACGGTCCTCGCCGACAAGTGTGAGGTAGCTTTTTTGGATGAAGATCTTTTCCGGATACAATCCATTATGAATCAGAATCATGACGGGTGAATATTTTTCCGGTTTTGCAGCATCGATTGCCTTTTGGATGGATGTAAAATCTCCATCACCGTTGAGCGAAACAGTTATGCGTGTATACCCCGAGATCCCATACCATGTGGAGAGGATCGAGAGCAGAACGATCCATATGATCCGACGAAGGTTCATTTCATCAATATCATCTTCTTCATTTCCGAATGCGATCCCGCCACGAGGCGGCAGAAATAGACGCCGCTCTCAAATCCCGCGGCCTGCCAGGTCCGGTCGTATATTCCGGCACTCATGTTTTCATCAACGAGGACTGCGACTTCCCGTCCGAGCACATCATATACTGCAAGATAGACGTGCGAGGGTGAGGGAATTTCAAACTGAATCCGCGTCGAAGGATTGAACGGATTCGGAAAATTCTGCACGAGGGCTAACGTTTTCGGGATCTCCTGCGGACGAATCGAGACAAGCCCCGACGGCGGTCCCGGAGGCATCTCACCCGGAAACGCCGATATCCGGATGGTTCTTCCGGCAGCAACTGAACCCGGGGGCATACCAAGGATAAGCGATCCTGCCTGACCGACCTTCACCCAATACCCTTTTCCGGGAACCAGCGTATCAGAAATCCTGTACCCGGCATTGTAGCCGAAGAACCTGCTGGTCACCAGACCCGGCGGCAGGGTGATAATGGATTGAGCCGTAATCGTATCGCTCACTGTTCCGATGAGATTCCAGCCGCTTACGACTGAAAGCGTTTCTGCCGAAACCGGCGGTCCGGTCAGATTCACCGTATCGGCAGTCGGAAACTTGACCCAGTAGCCGATTCCGGGAAAGAGTGTGTCCTCAATAACGTATGAAGTCTCATACCGGAATGCGACGCTGATTGCCTGCGGAAAAAGTGCAGATTTCCTGCCGTCGCGGACATTGGCGGGAAGCGAAAGAAGGTTCCAACCCGAAGCGAACGGCATGGGATACAGAGTTTGCGCGAATGTCGCGCCGATCGAGAGATTTCGGGTTATCACCACCGTGAGAGGATTTGTTGAGCCGGCCGCGTCACCATTCCAATTCACGAAATGGTACCCCGGGGCAGGATTGGCAGTAAGTTGAACGGAGCTCCCGCTGTCGTACATCGCCTGGACCGGCACGACTCCGATTGACCCGCTGTCCGCGGGAAGTATTGCCAGAGAGTACCTGTTGATCGCAAAGGTGACGAGAAGTGAATGATTCGACTGAACCGCGTGAAAAGTATAACCGGCAGGATTTCCGACATACGAGCCGTCGACAACGACGCTGTCGACATGATAGCCCTGGTTTGGATGGAAGCCGATTGTCGTATCGAAACCGTAGTTCACCGATAATGCCCCTGAAGGTGAAGCCGTACCGTTGGAGCCAAACGTTACGGAAATCGTATAGGAATTAATCTGAAACGTCGCGCTGATGGTGTGTGAGCTTCCGACCGATGTGAATGTGTACGTGGTCAGAGCACCCATCGGCGTCCCATCAACAAGGACGTTCAAGATGTGATAGCCGGTCGAAGGGTTAATCGTGAACACCGCGCTGTCACCCGAATTCACGGAGACATAACCGCTCGGTGAAATTGTCCCTCCCGTGCCGGCGCTGGTGATCACCGTGTAAATCCAGGGACCTGTCCCCGTTTCGAATGCGCCGAGGTCCGGAGCGCTTCCCATATACGGCAGTCCGACATTCTGACCGGCATCGATCATCTGGCTTCCGGGTGCCAGACGGAGAAAGCCGTTTGTCGGAATGCTCCAGTCGGAATTTCGAGCAGCTGTCGCAAGAGAGGTGTCCAGACTCACAAAATCCGATGCGGAGACGGAAAACAGCTGCCAGCTGTTGAACGCAACGAGCGCATTCGCTTCGAGAGAAACCGATCCGGAATATTGCACATTATTGATCAGCGTATCCTGTCCGGTCGTCGGAACTTCGGGGAATGAAAAATTCTTGGCTTGATTTCTGAAGGCAGTGCAATTATAGAGTGCGCATCCTGCCGTATTGTGATTCTGATCGAATCCTTTCGACTTGTTATCGAATGCCACGCATCGGGTGAGGATGTGGGATGCCGGGATGTAATTTCCTCCGACTTTGAATCCGTTGCCGTTGCCCGCAAAGGCCAGGTCTCCCCAGAGATTGTACCCGTTATGGAACGACCAGCAGGAGTCAAAGAGCACACGATATTGTCCTTCATAGAGGTCGTAGCCGTCGTCAGAGTTGTTCCAGGCACGGCATCCGTGAAATTCATTCCCGGGGCCGATATCCAGTTTTGCATCAAATCCGTCGGCATTTCCGCCGTGAGTCAGGGAATCGTAATTCAGGAATGAATCGCTGTTGATGGTAATATTGTAGGAACCGCCGCCGCTGATCTGAAGCCCGGTGTCCTTGTTCCCGTAAATGACACAGTCTTCAACGATGTTGTGTGCTCCGGTGATGTATATGCCGTTGTCTCCCGCAGACCGGACGACAAGCCCCTTGAGGTACCAGTAATTTTGTGAAAGATAGAACCCGCGGGACGATGACGAATATGTCTCGAGGGAAAAATCGACGATCGGGTGTTCTCCGGGATATGCCCAGAGATTGATCATCGATCCCGCCAAGCCGCTCTTGTTGGGACGGAGCGTCCCCGCATTGAGGTAGATCCCGTCCCGCAGATAAATGGTTCCGCCGACGGGAACAACGCTCATCGCCTTCGAGATGGTAGCGTACGGACTGCCGATACTGCCGTCGTTGAGATCGCTT
>DATIXJ010000024.1:0-14623 GCA_035518715.1 Bacteroidota bacterium
CACAATCCATCTAATATATTTCTCGGCATTCTGGGCGGCGGCGGACTCGCGACCTACACGCCGTTCAAGCGCCGCTGGTGGGCCGGCCCGTTCTACAATGCCTGGATCGTCGTGGTGCTTTGCCTGATGGCGACCAATGCCGGCACCGCAATGAGAGCGGCAGTCGAAAGTCCTGCATTTCTTTCAATGCTCCTGGTGGTCTTTTTCGGCTATGCGAATTTTATTCTGACCGGATACTTTAAAGACATCTCTGCCGATCGTTCAACGGGCTATACGACACTTCCGGTCAGGTTCGGCAGAGAAATTTCGGCATGCGTTTCCGACTTCTTTGCACTGATGACGATCGGTGCCACGGTTGCGGTCTTCGTCCAGAACGTCAATGCGTTTTCATCTCCGATTGCGCTGTTGTTCACCGGGGCAGGGATACTGATGATGATCGCCACGCAGCTTCAGCTCCACCAGGTAACAACCGATGAAGAGGCTCATCCGGCGATTGCCTCGTGCCTGGAAAGCTACATCCTGATTCTCTCCGGGATTGCCTGCCTGCGCAGGCCCGAGTGGTCATTCCCGCTCGCGATCGATTTTCTCATTTTTCTCATCACGCTCAAACTCCGCCCCCGAAGGAGTCAGATCTGAGGAACTCATGGTCATACTCATGAATCCATATTCCGGAGGCGGAACCGCAGAGCGGAAATGGAATGGAATTGCCGGTAAGATTGCGGAGATGCGTCCACGATGTGAGGTCTACCGCTGTGGATCGCAGTATTCCGCCTGGAAAACACTCTCCTCCTGCCTGGCGGCGGGCGAAACTGAATATATTGCAGCCGGCGGCGACGGCACGGTGAATGCTGTGCTCAACTCGCTCATGAATTGCAGCTCGTCCGACCAGATAAATGCAATTCGCATGGGCGCCATCGGGCTCGGTTCCAGTAACGACTTTCACAAACCGTTCTCTGCAGATCATATGATTGATGGGATTCCGTATTCGATCGATACCTGCAGTGCGCAACAGAGGGACGTCGGACGCTTGACGTTCGAACAGAACGGGAAGCCGAGCGCAAAGTATTTTCTCATCAACGCAAGCGTCGGAGTCACGGCGGAAGCAAATTCCTTCTTTAATCATCCCGATAAGGTACTCGCCCGGCTGAAGCGCCATTCACCTCCTGTTGCCATTCTTTACGCCGCAATGGGAACGGTACTCTCCTATCGCAACAACAAGTTGAGTATGTTGTCGCGGGAGTTTGGATCCTTCGTGGAGAACGTTACAAATCTCGGGATTGTCAAGAACCCGCATTTCTCGGGAAACTTCCATTTTCCCGGCAAGGCAGAATACAACAGCGGAAAATTTTCAATCCATCTCTTTCACGACATGACCCGCGTTGAACTCCTTAGGATGATGAGAACGTTGAGCAATGGGTATGCTGGAAAGATCGAGAAATCCCGGTCCTGGAAAGAGTCATCGCTCACTCTCTCGGGAGACACCCCCTTTGCGGTTGAATTTGACGGAGAAGTGATCCGCACACGCAGTGTTCAATTTGAAATTGTTCCACAAGCTCTTTGGGTGTGCCAATGATCAGCGATATCCGGGAAAATGTACTGATCGGAGAGTTGACAAAGAGTTTTCTGCGGTCACCGAGCCAGCGCAACGGCCTGCATGAAACTGATGCGGAGATCATCAGGATTTCCGATTCGTGCGTGCTGGCAGTGACAACAGATTCAATCGTCGAGGAGATTTCATCGGGACTCTACAGCGATCCTTATCTCGCCGGCTGGATGGCGGTCATGGCGAGCATGAGCGACCTGTCTGCGGTAGGAGCTCAGCCAAACGGAATCCTGATATCAGAGATTCTCCCCACGAATTACCCGGAAGCTGACCGTGATCAACTCCAACTTGGTATCCAGGATGCATGCCGGAGATGTGAAACATGCGTCCTCGGAGGAGATACAAACTGCGACAAACAACTAATTCTTACTGGAACAGCTATTGGAACATGTCCGGACGGAAGATTCCTCACCCGCAGGGGGTCCCGGCCGGGCGATTTCCTTTTTTCCACAGGTTCCATCGGCATCGGAAATGCCTTCGCGGCAAAAATGCTCCTCAATCCGAAATCGGATCCGCTGAACAGGATCTCTTACCGTCCGACTGCTAGGCTGAAAGAGGGCCGGGCGCTGCTGGGATCTGCTTCCGCCTGTATGGATACAAGCGACGGCGTCATTGCCACACTCGATCAAATGATGCGATTGAATGGTACCGGATTCGATCTGCGTGCAGACTGGGAATCCGTACTTGATCCGGGAGCGGCCGAGTTTGCATCCGGAGCCGGAATTCCGACATGGCTTCTTCTTGCCGGCCAGCATGGCGAATTCGAACTCCTCTTCACCGTCCCGCAATCGAGGGTTCATGAATTGTACGACAAGGCGGAATTCGACGGATGGCAGCCGGTATTCCTGGGACTCGTGAATCGCAATCCGGCAATAACTATCACTCTGTATGGTGAAAATCGTGCGCTCGATTCGGGATCAATCAGGAACTTCGCAACGGATTTGGATGGAAATGTGCAGGAGTATTATGCGAACCTGCTCAATATGGATTCAGAGGTTCGGAAAGGGGGATTCTGTCATGTCAACCACTGATGTGTATAAAGGCGGCGAGAATTTTGACCTGCGCCAGGTTCTTTTGCGCGGGAGAGCGCTCCGGCTGCGCGAGAAAACCAGTGTCCTTAGCGGATTTCTGGACCAGCTGAACAGCCAGAACGAAAATCTCTGCATGCGGAAAGTGGTTTCCCCCGCTGATCGTGTTGTCGTCGTCATCGATCCCGCGACCCATGAACGCAGACGGATGCTGATGTTCGGATCGAACAACTACCTGGGCCTTGCGAACCACCCCCATGTCTGCGCCATGGCCCGGCAGGCAATCCGCGACTATGGTGCCGGTGTCGGCGGGCCCCCGCTGCTCAATGGCTACACGGGCCTGCATCGGACGCTCGAAGAACGTCTTGCCGCATTCAAAGGAACCGATGATGCCCTCATTTTCTCCAGCGGATATGGTGCAAATGTCGGGATGGTTGCCGGGTTGATGAACCCCGACGATATGGTTATTTATGATGCCTACAGTCATGCCTCGTTCTGCGATGGGATCACACTCTCAGGAGTACAATCGCATCGGTTCCCGCACAACGACATCAGCCGATTGCGGGCAATACTCCAGGGCCAGCGGCAGAATTCCACACGGGACATTTTCATTGGTGTCGAGGGAGTGTATTCCATGGACGGTGATATCGCCCCGCTCGATGGTATTGCCGATCTTGCTTCACAGTTTGATGCAATCCTCCTCGTGGATGATGCGCACGGAACAGGAGTCATGGGGCCTACTGGAAGAGGTACACCGGAGCATTTCGGGATGGAAGGAAAGATCGACGTCGTGATGGGAACATTCAGCAAGGTCTTTGCCGCAACGGGCGGATTCGTTGCCGCCTCCAAACCGATCATCGATTATCTCCGGTATTTTGCGCGTTCATATATGTTTTCGGCTTCTCTGCCGCCTGCAGTGATCGCCACAGTTCTTGGAGGACTCGATGTCATCGAGCGCGAACCCGGGCTGCGACAGCGCCTGCATGAAAATGTGAACTATGCGGTTCAGGGACTTCGCTCCATCGGTATCGAAGTACGTCCCGAAGCTGCGATTATTCCGCTCCGTGTGCCGGTCGGGATGAATATCCGGAGCATGGCATACAAATTTCATTCACTCGGTATCTTTGTGAATTCGGTTGAGTATCCTGCTGTGCCGATTTCTCAACAGCGCTTCCGGGTCAGTTTGATGGCGACACATACTCGCGAGGATATCGACAATCTCGTCGAAGCAGTCGAAAGAGTCTGGGACGAAGAATCCGTCCAGGCAGAGAGGTGAGCTACTACGATGAACAAGAATTATAGAGCAAGAACAGATCTGAATCTCCATGTCAGCGGAATCCCGGGGCACAATTTTCGTTCCGAGTCCGTCACCGCGACGAGTACGTCGATCAATGGACGGAAACCGAAGCTCCTGATTATCGTCCTATTTCAGAATCTCGGCGATGAGTATCCGTATTATGCTGAAAGCCCGGCCCCACCGCTTCCGGGAATCCTGCTGGCGGGCTTGACGCCGCCGATTGTAGATCTGGCAGTTCTTCATGAAATGGCGCGTCCGATCGATTATGAAACGGATGCGGACTTTATCGCTCTCAGTTTCCTGGATTATCTCGCCCCGCATGCGCTTCTGGTGGCTCAACGTTTCAGGGAGCTTGGCAAGATTGTTGTCGCCGGAGGGAAATACACAACGACACATCCGGATAATGTTCAGCGGTATTTCGATTCGATCCTGGTGGGTGAGGCGCCGGGCGTATGGCCCCGGATGGTCCGGGATATGGTCGAGGGAAATCTCAAGCGGCGCTATATTGCGGAGGCAGCGCCGCCCCTCGATAATATTCCCCCGCCGCGGTACGACCTTGTCGAGTCGAAATTCGTGACCCCGGTCGTCATTGAGGCATCCCGCGGCTGCCCGCATCCGTGTACATATTGCGCCCTGAACATCAACCGGACCGCTCACCGGACACGGCCGGTGCAGGATGTTATCCGGGATCTTACGGCAACAGAATCGCTCCCCTGGCACAAGCGGAAGATGGCGATGATCCTCGACAATAATTTTGGAGGCGATCTGCGCTGGGCGAAAGAAGTCTTAAAGGAAATCGCAAAGCTGAAGTTCTGGGCACTTGGCGTGCAGTTCAGCATTGAATGTTTGAGAGATGATGAATTCGTCCACCTGTTGTCGAAAGCAAACTGCAGAATGGCATTTATCGGCATGGAATCGCTGAATGACCGGAGCCTTGCGGGAGTGAGGAAGAACCAGAACAAGGTCGAGGAGTACAAGGAATTCTTCGAGAAACTTCACCGGCGCGGAATTCTGACCTTCTGTGGTTTCATGTTCGCGCTTGATGAAGATACCAACGTGTATTATTCCATGCTGCCGCAGAGATTAGATGAAGTGGGAGTTACGGTGATACTTCCATCGATCGCAATTCCCATCAACGGCACGCCGCTGTACAATGAGGTGAATGCCGAAGGGCGAATACTCGACACCGACCTTTCACACTACGAGGGTGACCACCTCGTGTTCCGGCACCGTCATCTCTCGGCAGACGACATTCATACTGCTTACAGGAATGTGAACAGGATCTTCTTCTCCTGGAAGAATATCCTCCGGCGGTGGGGAAGATTTATTGCGATGCAGCGGAAGGATACCACAACTGCCCAGTTTCTGCTGAAGCTTGTGGTCACGACGTTTATTTACTTCAAGCTTTCAATCTTCCAGCGTGATCACGCCAAGAAACGAGTGCTCGTTGACCGGGCAACCGAGAAATGTGTACTACCGAAAGAGAAATCGGTGGTTGAAGCTGTTGTTGCCTGAGAACAGCTGACTATTCCCATCCTTCCTTCGAGAGTGCGAGATGAAGCTCATTCGGATGGTGACGATTATGATATTCAATCTTACTGGAATCCTCGTGCGCTTTGCTGTACGGCCAGCCCTTCGACATCAGGTTGCGCTCGTGAAGCTCGTGAAGAAGAACATACGGGCGTTCTGATTCCTCCAGATCATTGTCGATCCAGACCTCATTCTGCGGGACGAACTCGTACACGTAATCGTGACCACCCTCGGTAAAATCATCATCGAACACGCTCCGCACAAGCCGTCCGTCAATAATCCAGACCGATACTCCCGATTCGAGCTTCTTCCATAAACGCACGTGAACCTTTTTCGCATCTGGGAGATTTTTTCCTTTTGTCAGTTTACGCACATCCCCCGCTTTCTTGCGTTCCGCCATCTCCACTTTATCCGCTGCTTCGAGAGCATCGTCGTACTGCATCCCTTTTTCCATCAACCGGTGCTCCACGAGGAGGTGATCGATGAAGAATTTCTGCTCGTCTTCGGCTTCTTCCTTATCGAGCCAGAATTCATTTTTCGGGATGCAGTCGAATACAAGCGGCTGACCGTAGTTCGTGAACTCCTCATCAAGGTGCGTCCGGACGTATGTGCCGTCCACGACCCAGATCGTGATCTTGCCCCGCGTGCCGACGTTCTTCAGGTACGGCGGCTTGAGTGCTTCTTTTGTCTCCATTGAACCGGTAAAAGTATGTGGCTGTGACTATTTTTTCACTTATACATTCAGGCATTCAATCATTGACCACGAACTTCCAGACGTCATTTTGCCATTCGTTCATTTACTCATTTGACACTTCCAAATGAGAAAATGAGCCGATCACTAAATTAACCCCGGCCACTTCTTAATGACAAAATGTTAATTGAACCGATGATTAAATCTCAAAGTACCTTTCCATGTCTAGATACCAAGATTTCATTTGATTTACAAGATGAAAGAGAATCATCTTGAATTCAACCGCTCCCCTGGGTATATTGAAAAAGCGGCTTCCATCAAATTCCATCAGACAAACCTTATATGAGCAAGTTGTCGTATCAAAGAGAAGATCAGCTTGATCCGGAAGAATTCCGTCAACTTCTCATTGATTCCACGCTCGGCGAACGCCGGCCGGTGAATGATCCGACCAGAATCAAGAACATGGTTCGTTTCGGCAACCTGATAATCACGTGCCGCGAAGGAGAACTCCTTGTCGGCGTGGCACGCTCACTGACAGATTTCGCGTTCTGCACTTATCTTTCCGATCTCGCTGTCAGAAAATCATATCAACACAAGGGAATCGGAACCGAACTGATACGTGAGACGAAGCGCCTGACTCCTCTTGCAAAGCTGATACTCCTGTCTGCGCCTGCGGCGGTAGATTTCTATCCGAAAATCGGAATGAGAAGGCACGAGCAGTGCTATTACATAGACAGCATAGATGAACTCCGACAAGACAGAAGTAAAAAGTCAAAATGAAAAAGCAAAAAGATCTTGTTGACGTTTGCCAATCCAAATCTTCCAATTTACAATTTACCATTTACAATTTTCAATGACATCGCCATGGCAAAGGAATATGACTATGTTACCCGGCTTGAAATAAAGTACAAACACAGCGAGGTTGTCGATATCCCGCAAATGGTCCGTGAGTGCAAGGACAAATGGTTCAATGAGACTCTGACGAAAGTCAACGAAAGCGTCGTCCGTGTCGGCATTGTGCAGGGGGAGTATCACTGGCACAAGCACGAGAAAGATGACGAGTTCTTCTTTGTGCTGGACGGAACACTCTTTGTCGATTTGCAGGATCGAACGATCGAGCTTAAGCCGCATCAGGGAGTCACTATCACTAAAGGACTGATCCATCGCACACGGGCTCCGCAGAAGGTCGTGATGCTGATGGTGGAAAACGCCGGAATTATACCAACGGGAGATTAAGGATGGAAGAGAATCGAAGGGAAGAGAAAAAAATGGATTATCTGAAGAGCCAGTCGAAGATCGTGCGCGGTTTTTCCTGGCGGTGCTCCCATTTCAGATATTTGTCACGCGTAACCAGTCCGATCGGTCCGGAATAGATCCCCCCATCTTTGAAGCCATCGTAAACGCGGATTGCCAGGACATTCTCTCCACCGAAACGCAGTGTTGAGGAAGGGATGAAATAAGCCCGCAGGCGTGAATATGCATCCGAACCCGGGATATCCGATTGGCGCGTTGCCATGTTGCCGGTTTTTCCGAGCAGAACGCCGTTCAGATACGTCTCATCGAAATCATCGATCTTGCCTGCAAGGAGAATCAGCTTTTCGTCCTGATATGAACTCGGCACGGTGAATCGTATCCGGTACCAGGCAAAGCCGTCGTAATCGGGATACCCCTGCCGCTCCCAGAATGCCGGAACGGTGATCGTCTTCCAATGAGCATCATCAAATGCCGGATCCTTCCACGATGCATCGTCGCCGATCTTGAACTTCCAGTTTTTTCCGAATCCGAAATCTGCAATCAGCCCTTCGAGATCCTCGAACACCCCGAGTTTCCCGCGGATGATCCCCCCGCTCAGCTCGTTGTCATAGACTCGCACTGCGACCACATTGTCTCCCGAAGGATCCAGGTCGTCCGGTGAAATGACATACAACCGGTACACATCATACGCTGTGCTGTAGTTGGGAGGAAAACCCCCTGTCGATCCGACCAGCCGTCCGTTGAGATAGACTTCATCGACATCGTCGATGTTGCCGAGCTGTAATGAGAGGGATTTTGAAGACCAGTCCGGGGATGAGGAAAAATGTTTGCGGTACCAGGCGTATCCGTCATAACCGGGATAGCCCTCGTCCTCCCACGGTGCAGGTGCATGGATTGTCTCCCATGCGTGATCATCAAAATTGCGGTCAGCGCGGTGCATGTCATCGCCGATCTCGAACTTCCATTCGCCGCCCAGATCGAAGAGCATCTTCCAGTTCTGCGAGAGGGATGGCGCTGCAGCGAACAGCAGCATCACGATCAGTACCATCCCTCTGTTGGCGATTGTTGAGTTCATGGCAACTTACTCCGTGACCGCGTTTGCGCTTCCGAGCATCGTTTGCTCGAGGCGGCCCGCGATGGCAGAATAGAGCTCATCGGCACCGGCGAAATCCATCTGCGCTATGCCGGAGAACGATGACGGACTCTTGAGCACATTGGAGACCAGATATGCACGATAGCGGATTTTGCTTGACGGGTTTTCATTGGCCAGGAGTTCGACCTTCGCTTCAAGGGCACTGTTCCGGTATTCAGGGCGATAGAGCTTCATCCGGCCGATATGTGCAAGAGCAGACTCCAGAACACCCTCATTGGTTGAGCTCAGGCACTCGAGGAACCGTTTCGAGACCTTATCAAGATTGGCAGATTGATAGCTCCTTGAATCCGAGAAATAGGGCTCCTGCGCATTGAGATAGCCAACCGCAAGAAGCGCCATCACGGCAACATACCACATGTTTCTTTTCATGACATCCTCCGAAATTTTTGCATTGTGCATGGTGAATTTCCCTTTGGCTGCTATATTCTACGCACACGCTTTGTCGGAGATGTCTTTTTTGAGTCAGGAATTGTAATCAATTGTCACGATCAGCCGCCAAGTTCCGGAGGGAAGGGATTTTGTCATCGGCTCAATTATCATTTATTCAATGCGCTGAATTGGCGTTATTCAGCCATTCGCTCATTTAGTCATTACGACGTAATGAGTGAATGACGGAATGAATCAATTGCGCCATTTCTGAGCAATGAGTGAATGACAAAACGACAAAATGACTAAATTGGCAAACCGTATCCGATTATTCATAGAACCAGCTTATACCCCAGGCCGTGCAATGTCAGAATGTTCCTTGGGTTAGCCGGATTCGCCTCCACCTTCTGCCTCAGCTTCAGAATGAAATTGTCTACAGTCCTGGAGCTGATTGACTCATCATATCCCCAAACATTCGTTAGAAGATCGTCCCTCGTGACCGTCTGGTTCTTATGCTGCCAGAGATATTTGAGTATGTCGAATTCTTTCGGCGTCATTTCAACGGCCTTGCCCCCGCGGGTGGCGTTGTACGTCGCAAAATCAATCTCCAGCTTTCCGATTGTTGCCTTTTCAGCGAGCGAGCCCGCCCCGCCCGGTTCTTTTCTCCTCAACACCGCCTTGATGCGTGCAAGCAGCTCGCGGAGACCGAACGGCTTCGTGATGTAATCGTCGGCGCCAAGTTCCAGTCCGACAACCTTGTCGATCTCCTCCCCTTTTGCGGTGAGCAGAATGACCGGCGTCGTTAACCCATGCTCACGGGTCTTGCGGAGAACATCGAGTCCCGACATTTCCGGCAGCATCACATCCAGAACGACAAGATCAAACTGCTGTTCCATAATCCTTTTCAATCCCGCAGCACCGTCACCCGCAACCTCGACGCCGTACCCTTCGACTTCGAGATTATCTCTCAATCCCATCTGCATCTTGGGATCATCTTCTACGACGAGTATGTTCGGCATAAGCTTCTTCCTTTACGGCGGAAGTTCTGTCTTCTTCATTTGTGGGAATTCGAGTCGGAAGGTACTTCCCTTTCCCGGTTCACTTTCAAGGACAATCATTCCGGAGTGTGCATCCACAATATTTTTCACGAGCGTAAGACCCAGTCCGCTCCCTTTTACGTTATGGACGAGTCCTGCTGAAACGCGGTAGAAGGTATCGAAAATCTTCTGCCGCTCGCCCGGCGGAATCCCGATTCCATGATCCTCAACCGAGACAAACACCTTGTTCCCCTCAATACCGGTTGCGACGCGGAGGTATTTCTGCTTGTTGCTGTATTTGATGGCGTTATCGGTGAGGTTCATGACTGCCTGTGCCAGTGCCTCACGGTCAGCGTAAATCGTCGGAAGATTCTTGTCGAGATCGATCTGCGGTGCGAACCCTTCAGATTGCAGATGGAATCTGAATGTCCCGAGCACGCTGGAAACGATGTCGTTGAGATTCACTTCCTCAAACAGATACTCTTTCTTCCCCGCCTGCATTTTCGAGAAATTCAGAACATTGTTAACGAGACGCGTGAGCCGTTCCGACTCGGAGAGTATCGTATCATAATATTCCTGGCGTTTCTCGTCCTTTTTGATCCGTCCCATCTGGAGCGTTTCGGCAAACATTCGGATCAGCGACAGCGGCGTGCGAAGCTCATGGGAAACGTTCGAGACGAAATCGGACTTCATCTTCACGAGCTCGACTTCCCGTTTCATATTCCGGTAGATCATCCAGGCACCCAGTATCAGAACAATATCGAGGACAACGATCAGTGAAAGGTTTCGGTAGAATCTGGATTGCACCAGCTCCTCGACAGTCTCTCCCTTCAGACCAATCCCGATCGAATAATCGGGAAAGACCCAGAGATCCTTTGTCTGCCTGAGCTTTGCCGGATCGACGGGTGATGTGGTGAAGATTGTCGTATCGGTACCATTTCGCACGACCGCAAGGACCGATTCATTGCCCGCCGCTTCACGGAGCTTATTGGCGAGAACCTGGGAGATGAACGTCTGCTCATCGAGAACGATCGCAGCGAGCTTCTCATCTCCCTGGAGCCAGGAAGTCACAAAGAGAAGCGCCAATTTCTCCTGCCCGTTTTGCATGCGAAATTTCACTGGCTCAATTTTCCGGTACTGCTCACGCTGGAGCTGAATGAGGCGATGGACTTTGTCGCTGTCGGGTTTCAGGTTGTCGACGATAACTGATTCGTCCAGCCGAACGCCCGAAGAAGTATCATGAGAGACATAATACTGAGCATGTTGAATCCCCGTGTCGGAAATGATCAGTGCCTCGATGGCGCGGTTCCTGCGAAGGAAGTCTGAAAACCCGGCATTTTCAGATTTTTTGGATTTCGCATCCTCTTCGTTGACGAGAATATTGATATTGCTCGCCCAGTTGTTGACCACATCCCACGCATACTGGTTGATGGAAAAGAGGATGACATCAAGCTGCTGGCGATAAATGGAGGTCATAAGCTGCTCATTGGTGGAGAGCGAGCTCAGCTCATAACCTGAATAGAAGAGTGCAGGAAGAAGGACAACCAGAATCAGTATGAGTGCGAGTCGTTTCATTCTTCAGGAATCTGCGTTGGGTTGAAGTATAACGCTTTTGAAATCATGCTCAAAAGGAAGGAACAGGATGATGGGAACAAGAAATATCTCGGGTTGAAGATACCACTATTTCATTCCAGTTTCAAGACTGCATAAAATGCGATCCGCCAGCCCTCGGGCCGGCGGATCGTTGAATTCGGATATATTTCGGACACCTATTCCTTTTCGCCTGTCTTCTCCCACTCCTCACGTGTCAGGAGCGTGACCGGCTCGAGCTTTTCCTGGGTCAGCGAGGAATTGATGCCGGGCAGCTCTTTTTCGGTCCACGTATCAAACTCCTTCACCACATCTGCGAGCTCCCGCGCCAAAACATCCGTGCGCATGATTTCCATCTGCGTCGGCTTCCCTTCATATTCCACGACATTGCTGTAGAGATCCGTGAGATATTCACGTAAACGCTGCTCGCCTGTAATCATCCCGCCTTCTTTCGTTGCAACGATCTTTTTGCGAAGCTCATCGACCTGATCCGACGCCTTGCCGAGCCGGTCCGCCAGCTGCGGATTCGATGTCACCATTGCCTTGCGCTGGTCAAGTGCCGACCGGACGCCGTTGATCCGGTCGACGGCATACGTCATATTACCGAGAATGCCGTAGAGCTTCATCGCCAGATCGAACTCCGCCTCCCTGTCTGCCGGAGTATACTTCGAAAGAGGATCGGCGATGACCTTCAGTTTTGTCGTGTAGACATTCTTGTCCTTCGTCATCTTGATCGTATACGTTCCGGGGAGAACACGCGGTCCGACCGATGCACCGAACGCGGCCGTTGCGGCGGTCGGAACACGGGGCGCCTTCATGCGCATTCCCCACGTTGCGCGGTTCAGGCCGCGGCGCTTGCTGCTGGGGATCGTCCCCAGGCTCTTGCCGGTCATGTCAAACACCTCAATCTTCAGGTCTCCGAAAATGTGCCGCTTCTTCTGATAATAGGTGATGACCGCGTCGTCCGTCGGGTTCGGTGCGGAATACGATGCATCCCCGATCGACCAGCCCCCTCCCGCCTGGATATGCTGAACCGGCGGATTCTCTTCGACAAATGCCGCTTCCTTCGAGAGGACATCGGGCGTCAGCTTCCTGAGAGGGGTGATGTCGTCCACAATCCAGATCCCACGGCCGTGCGTTGCAATGGCAAGGTCATGATCGCGCGGATGGATCGCCAGATCCCGCACCGCGACATCCGGAAAATCCCCGCCCTTGTACTGCGCCCACTGCTTGCCGCCGTCGAGCGAAACCCAGAGACCGAACTCCGTTCCAAGGAAAAGAAGCTCCCTATTCACAAGATCTTCCTTCACCACATGCGCGTAGCCGCGGACCGGACTGCCCTCCGGGATGATCGAGGTCCAGGTCTTCCCGAAATCTGTCGTGCGGTATGCGTACGGCTTCATGTCGCCAAACATATGATAGTCGAGCGTGACATATGCCGTGCCCTGCTCGAAATGACCCGCCTCAACAGACGACACCCACGGATTCTTGGCAACCCCCTGAATATTCGCGCCGACGTTTTCCCATTTCTTCCCGCCGTCGCGTGTGAGCTGCACATTCCCGTCATCCGTTCCCACCCAAATCATCGAGGAGTTGAGCGGTGATTCGCAGATGCCATAAATCGTCGTATGTTCTTCTGCGGAAGAATTATCAACCGTTACGCCTCCGGATTTCTCCTGTTCCTGCTTTTGCGGATCGTTTGTGGTGAGATCAGGCGATATGCGCTGCCAGGTCTGCCCGTGATCTGTAGTCTTGAAAAGGAACTGAGCACCGATGTACAGCACGTTCTTCTGCGTCGGACTGATTTGAATCGGTGTGTTCCAGTTGAACCGCAGCTCTTTCTCACCGTATTCCGGCAGCGGCTGGATGCCGCGTACCTCATGTGTCTTCCTGTCGACGCGACCGATTGCTCCTCCCTGTGATTCTGCATAGAGGTACTTCGGGTCGGACGGATCCGCCCACATCCAGAAGCCGTCGCCTCCGTACATATTCTCCCACTGGCTGTTGGCAATTCCGCCGGGGAATGAGGAGGTCCCGACCCACGAGCTGTTATCCTGCAATCCGCCGTAGACATGGTAGGGCCTGTCCATATCTAAACTGACATGATAGAACTGTGAGACGGGCAGATTTTCCGCCATCCACCACTGGCTGCCGCCGTCGTACGAGTAGTATGCACCACCGTCGGTCCCGATGATCAGGTGATCGGTGTTTTGCGGATCGATCCAGACATCATGGAAGTCGCCGTGTGCTCCGCCGCCGATATAGCTGAAGCTCTTTCCACCATCAGTGCTCACAATAAACGCACCATCGGGTTTGTAGATCTTATTCTCATTTTTCGGATCGACAATGAGATTCGCAAAATAGAATGGCCGCCAGATCATGTTCTGCGACCGGTCAAGCGGCTGCCAGGTTTTTCCACCATCGTCGGAGCGGTAGAGACCGTTTTTCGGAACTTCCGCTTCGATAAACGCATACACCACATTTGATTTCGACGGTGCGACTGCCACAGCGACACGTCCCCACGGTTTCGTGGGAAGACCCTTTGCTGTCTGGTCATTGAGATCGCTCCATGTTGCACCGCCATCAGTCGACTTGAACAGCCCGCTTCCGCTTGGTGCACCGGCACTGTCTCCGCCTGATCGAAACGTCCATCCCTTCCGTCTGAAATCCCACATCCCCGCATAGATTGTCCCGGGATGCGAAGTGTCGAGTGAAATTGACGAGCTCCCCGTGGAAGCATTTGCCCCCTTCAGAATCTTCGCCCAGGTCTGCCCGCCGTCGGTGGTCTTGTAGACCCCGCGTTCATCACCATCGCTCCAGAGTTTTCCCGGAACGGCAACGTACACCGTCTTGGTATCGGCCGGATCAACGATGATCTTTGCAATCCGTTCGGATTCTTTCAATCCCATATTCGTCCAGTTTTCACCGGCATCAGTGGATTTGTAGATGCCGTCGCCGATCGAAACGCTGTTGCGCACCCATGATTCACCCGTGCCAACCCACACCGTTTTCGGATTTTTCGGATCGATGGTGACGGCGCCGATCGACATCACATCCTCTTTATCAAAGACCGG
>DATIXJ010000025.1:0-7219 GCA_035518715.1 Bacteroidota bacterium
TTGCTTCGTCCGATTTTGACTTTGTTCCGGAAAGAGCCCACGGGAAAAAAGGAAGAGAGATTCCAACAGTGACGCTCCAGCCCCTGAAATCGCTTGTGGGCGAAGTCATCCTCTGCAGCCCCGCCGTAAAATCAGGAAGATATTCTTCCTTGGCACGTGAGTACATCTCCTCGCTTTCCGTGACCATTAACGAATCGTGAGTCAGCATCGGCCTCAGACTTCTTGCTGCTGCAAGCAGTGTGTCGAGATTGGCATCAAACACGACATCTTCGGGGATAACTGCATACCCGATGGTATCCGAGGGTGCACGGTTCAGCAATGCCATCATCATGGCTTTGAAGCTCAATTCCTGCTGACGCAGTGAGAGGAGATCATTCTGGATCAATGCCTTCTCGATCTGGGCTTTTAGTACATCCTGCTGTGTTGCTCCGGCGGTACCATATCGTGTTTGCGCGACGTTCGCATACTCTTCCATGAGCCGCGCATTTTCGCGGTCGAGAACCATCGTCTGCTGAACGTGCCAAAGATTCGCGTATGCAGATTTCAGCCGGTTGATGATTCCGTTGACGATCTCCAGATGATCATGGTGTGCGTGTTCCGCCTGAATGCGCGCAATTCGCCGTTCTGTTACGAGCTTTGTGGGAAAGGGGATGCTCTGCATGAAATCGATCCGGGTGTACATCGCCTGACCGAAATCAAAGTCGGGCATACCTTCCTGCATGAACTGAAGCCTTGGGGGATCGAGGGTACCGGTTTGGGATGCATGCGCGTCGCGGGCATCCATCTCGTGCACAGCCGCACGGATTTCCGGATTATTTTCCATTGCCTCGGCGACGAGGAATGAAATGTCGACGGTTGCAGGAGCTGGAATTACCAGCGAATCCGGCTGCCCTGCCGCGATAAGCGGTGCAAGCAGTACTAGAATCAGAAACAATTTCATACGATTCATCCTAGTTGAGCAAAGTGAACGCCGGTAACCACGATCACCGACGCAGTGAACAGCGCGTTGGAGCGGTCCAACCGCTCAATGCTTACCTAACGGGATGTCTAGAGAAGGAGAGAAGCGTTCAGCAGCGAAAGATCACTGCTCAACAGCGGGGGAGAAGTGCTCGTCGGACGTGGTGCCGGTGATTCGTGAGAGAGTATCGTCACAAGAGTGAAGAGTGCGTTCACTGGACCCGAAAGAACCGGGGTCTTCGAATCCTGCGACGTCACGGCATCGGTTTTACTCCGATCGGCAATAAGATGAGTCTTGCAACAGGAATAGTTTGTTTGGGAACGTACTGCCATACTCCCCGGTGGAGATGGGTGAGCACAGCACGAACGGACGCAGCCAGAAGAGGGCATCATCGGGCAGGCAGCCAATATCACCGGTATTCCCACGCTGAACAGACAAAACAGCAGTGCGAGGAGCAAACAGCAGAGGTTTCGGTATGTATGGAATGCGCTCATTTCGATCAAGATACGGAATTCAACCGCCAGAGACAAATAATTGTGTGATTTCCGTCGCCGGGGAAAAATCCCTCTGATTCTCCTACATCAAACAGTATTCAGCAGGATATTGTTCCCCATAGTCCGGGCCAACACCATGTCGTAGGAGAGGTTCTTTTCCGAACCGACATCAAACATGCCCCAGAGGATCCTATCCCTTAAACATCTTCAGCGAAAACGGATCGTTCGTGCCAATTGCGTCAACAGTATAGAATGGCTCGCCATACTTCACGCCGATTTTACTGCCATATGCCTTGGAACGGGTTTCGACAAAATCCAGAAAGGACTTCTGGCTCAGAAGAGTCTGAGGCTCTTTCGATGCGGGATCGTAAAATTGGGAACGATGTGCTCTCACTGCATCCATTCGGATTTCAAAGACGTCGCTGATATCCACAATGAATGAGGGAATAAATTCGAACCACTGCATGTATTCGAAATATTTCTCCGGCCTCCAGGGCTCCTGACTCTTCCCGCCGGATGTTGTCCGCATCTTTGTCAGTCCGGCATAAAACCATGCTTCTTTCGCGAGATGGTGCGCATGGACATGATCGGGGTGCCGCTCGATCGAGTGCGGAATGAGGAGAAGACGGGGACGGTGCTTCCGGATTACCGTTACCAGTTTCAGGAGGTTCCTTTTGTTGATTTGAATATCGCCGTCGGGTATTGCAAGATTCTCCCTCACCGCAAGGCCGAGAATCTTTGCTGCTTCCTTACCCTCTATTTCACGCCCTTTCGGCGTTCCCCGCGTTCCGAGCTCTCCGCGGGTCAGGTCGACAATTCCGCCCCTGTAGCCGAGACGCACGCACTTGGCGAGAGTGCCACCGCAGGTAAGCTCAACATCGTCGGGATGTGCCCCGATGGCCAGAAGATCGAGTGACATAGTATTCCTTCCTCTCCTAAAAGCCGTAAATATAGAGATTGCAGTCTTGAAAGGCAACAGGAGAGCTGCCGCACAGATCATTTGGTTTTATGTTGAAATTTCATTTTATTGACGCGCAATGAACGGCATTACGGCAACCACGCGCCAATGTTCACGATGAAACTTCCGGCGTTGAGGAATCCGAGGGTGGTTATCAGTATCGGATTCGGCATGCTGTTCTTCTTGATGCTGCTCAGTGTCGTTTCGCTGATCCTGATAGCATCTGCACTTCAGGGAGATATGGCACTTATCCTCGACCATTACGCACAAAGCGTGCGAATTGTCGGGCAGGTGCAAACTGATGCAACATACCTGCGGCTCCTTGTACGAGATCTCATCACGACCCCCGATGCTGCGCACCGCCAATCCGTCCGCCAACAGATTGATTCATTGCTGAACGAAACGACCGGACAATTCTCAAAAACGCTCTATGTCAAAGTGCAGCCCGAGGAAGGCAGGAGTTTCCAGGAATATATCAAGACGTTCGACAGTTATGCTGATGCGATTCGTTCCATTACCGATACCATCATCGAGCAGCGGCGCGATTCCTCGATGGCGATCTACACCGAATTCGTGCAGCCGATCCGGCAAGCTCTCGACGAGAAATCGCGCTCCCTGGTGAGCGCAAATCTCCATGCCTCCGCGGTCACGCGCGACCACATTACTTCGCTGGAGACCGAATTCCTCCAGATCGGTGTCGGAATTGCCGGCCTGGCAATTATCATCAGTGTTCTCATCTATTATTATGTCTCCCAGCGGTTTCGCATGGCTCAGAAACAGCGGGACGACCTGCTCAATCTCCTTCGGGAGCGTCAGAAGAAAATTGAACAGCTTGTCATCCATATGTCCACACTCGAGGAAGACCAGCGGAAACGCTTCGCGCAGGAGCTTCACGATGCGATCGGTCACGGGCTGACAGTTGCAAAATTTCATATCGATTCTGCCCGGGCGGAGTTCGAACGAAACAGGGCCGTCGCGGCAGATCACCTGGAAAAATCGTTGTCGACGATTCAACAATCGCTTCTGGAAACGAAGCGGATCTCCTATGATATGCGTCCTACTCTTCTTGATGACCTTGGCCTGGTTGCAGCGTTGAATCAGCTCATCACCGACTTCGAGAGAAGGACCGGCACGAAGGTCTCCAGAGATTTTGGGTCGTTTTCAGGGCGTTTCCGATCGATTGTGGAAATCACCGTCTACCGTATCGTGCAGGAAGCGTTCATCAATATTGAAAAACATGCCGAAGCAAAACATGTCTCATTCCAGATGTTCGTTCGGGATGAAGGAGTGCTGGTTCTCTCCATCACGGATGACGGAAAAGGGTTTGATGTCGGCGAAGTGGTGATGGAGGGGAGCCCCCATCTGGGATTGAGAAATATCCTAGAGCGGGGAGAGCTGATGGGTGGAACGGTGCTCGTTGAATCACGCCCCGGAAAAGGTTGCGAGATCAATATCGAAGTCCCCATCGATCATGTGAAGGAAGTGGTATGATTAACGTAGTCATTGCCGACGACCATCACGTTGTCCGGGAAGGAATCGCTCTCGTTTTGGAGCAGGAGGAAGACATCCGTGTGATCGGACAAGCGAGCAATGGAGAAGAAGCCGTAAAGCTCATCCTCGATTCGAAACCGGATGTCGCCATTCTGGATATCAGCATGCCTCTTCTGAACGGTATCCAGGCGGCGCAGAAGATCATGCGCGGGGGATTCGGTGGCAAATTGCTCATGCTGACACAGTATGACAAGGAAGAATACGTACGGGAGGCAATACAGATCGGTGCGAGCGGTTATCTCCTCAAAGACAGCATCAAAGACGATGTTATCACCGCAATACGCAAAATCACTTCGGGGGAGACGTTTTTCAGCCCTTCGATCTCAAAGCTCCTCGTGGATGAATATTTTCAGCAACTCAAACGCAAATCCGCTGCAAAATCACTTCCCCAGCTCACTCCCCGCGAAACGG
Organism: Bacteroidota bacterium; assembly: GCA_035518715.1. Taxonomy (GTDB): domain Bacteria; phylum Bacteroidota; class Ignavibacteria; order UBA10030; family SZUA-254; genus DATIXJ01. The sequence goes on from DATIXJ010000025.1 coordinate 4,373, forward strand.
AGGTTCTCCAGCTGATAGCCGAAGGACTCTCCAGCAAGCAGATTGCCGACAAGCTGTTTCTGAGTGTCAGAACGGTGGATTTCCACCGCGCGAATATTAGTCAGAAACTTGGTGTACACGACATCGCTGGTCTGACAAAGTACGCAATCCGGCATGGATTAGTGAAGGTGTAATCGGCGTCACAAAACGCGCTCCCCGTACCACTACCTGCTTTTGGGGGTTTCTGTAGTTCCAAAATCCCGCATTTTCCCTGATTGATTCCCCCTTGCACTGCGACTATCTTGGTAGCGTACTCATCACGCACGACCACATAACGGTCGTGAAGAAAAGGAATCAAGAATGGGTCAACAACAACTGCTTCTGATTATCGTCGGTGTCATCATCGTGGGAATCGCGGTGGCGGTGGGAATCGCACAATTCGATTCCAACAACACCGTGGCGAACAAGGATGGATTAACATCCGGCCTGACCTCAATCGGCTCGCGGGCTTATGAATACAAGCTGCGCCCGGGAACACTCGGAGGCGGAAATAACTCCTATGTCGGGTTCGTCATACCCAACAAGATGCTCTCTGATGACAACGGTGTCTATGCGATCAGCAGTGCAACTACCAACACGCTCACAATGACGGGTACATCCAGCATCAACTCGGCGTGGGTTGCAACGATCACGGTTGATTCCACCGGAAAATCAATGATGTCGTTTGTGGGCTGGTAATTGAAATTGAAGCAAATGGTATCAATTAATTAATCATGTTCAACACTTAACGTAAGGGTCTAACAATGGGTCAACAGCAACTTCTCCTCATCATTCTCGGCGTTATCGTTGTCGGTATCGCCATTGCCGTCGGTATCTCGCAGTTCAGCGCACACAGCACGCAGGCGAATAAAGACGGTGTCACGTCGAGCCTGGTCAATATTTCAGCCAATGCCTATCAGTTCCGGATTCGCCCGACCACAATGGGCGGCGGCGGCGGAACATACAACAACTACACGATTCCGTCAAAGATGGCTTCGGACAATAATGGAACCTACGCCGTCACGAGTGCAAGCGGAAATACCGCGAAGTTCACCGGTACGTCTGCTATGAACGGCGCATGGACGGCTGTTTGTTCGTGTGATTCGCTCGGCAATACGAGCTTAGTGTTTACGGGCTGGTAACATTTCGCGTGGTGGGATGCTCGAGAGCCGCGGGTCTTCGGATCTGCGGCTCTTTTGTTTTTAGACCGTATTTGCTTCAACCTCCGGAAATGAATATATTTTATGCATGCCGGACCGCAATTCCCCAATACTCTCCGTTTCTGAAATTACCCGACAGATCAAGGGAACCTTGGAGGAGGGTTTCTCCAACGTCGCCGTCCAGGGCGAGATCTCGAACTTCCACAGGCATTCTTCCGGACATCTCTACTTCACGCTGAAGGATGAACGATCGCAAATTCAGGCGGTAATGTGGAGGAGCCGTGCGCAATCGCTTTTTTTCACGCCACAGGAAGGAATGAAGGCAATTGCCCGGGGAAGTATCACTGTCTACGAAGTGCGGGGCAATTATCAGCTCGATGTGGCTTTGCTCCAGCCGATGGGTGTTGGAGAATTGCAGCTGGCATTCGAGCGGTTGAAACAAAAGCTCGCAGCGGAGGGTTTATTTGACGAAGACCATAAAAGACCCCTTCCGCAGTATCCGGTGAGAATTGGGATCGTCACTTCTCCAACGGGAGCCGCAATCCACGATATTATCAACGTGATCCGGAGACGGTTTCCTTCCGTTGAGCTCGTTCTGATTCCGGTCAAAGTCCAGGGAACCGGCGCGGCAGAAGAAATCGCAACGGCCATCGGCGATCTGAACTCGCTCGGCGGCATCGACCTGATGATTGTCGGCCGGGGCGGCGGGTCGCTGGAAGACCTATGGGCATTCAACGAAGAAATCGTCGCAAGGGCGATTTATGCCTCTGCGATACCCGTGGTGAGTGCCGTCGGACACGAAATCGATTTCACGATAGCAGATTTTGTGGCGGATCTGCGGGCACCTACTCCCTCTGCAGCGGCAGAACTGGTCGTTCCCGATCGCGCTGATATCATTGAACTTCTGCGCAATTTTTGCTATACTGCTCATCGGATTGTGGAACACAGACTATCGACTGACAGGAAAGCCATTGCAAACCTCTTGCGAAGTTACTCGTTTAACCGCCCCGCCGACATTCTGCGACAACACCTTCAGCACCTCGATGAGCTGCAAGCTTCGATGGAGCATGCTCTCTCGCACAAGGTTGAGCTTACCCGACAGGCGGTCCAGTCGCTCCAGAAGCGGATTGAATCGGTTCATCCGCGGCGAATTCTTGATCGCGGATATTCGCTGGTGCGGAGAGATGGCAGGATCGTGAGCCGTGTGAAATTTCTCCATCCAAAAGATGACATCGAAATTGAAATGAGTGACGGAAGAACTTCTGCACAGATAGAAGGATGAGTGCAAAAAAACAGGCAGACCGCGAATCGCACGGTTCATTCGAGCAAGCATTGAAGAGATTGGAGGATATCGTCGATCAGCTGGAAAGCGGGACGGTACCGCTCGATGAAGTTTTGAAAATCTACGAAGAGGGGGTAAACCTCTCGAAACGATGTCTTGCCGAATTATCCCAGGCAGAACTGCGAATCAAGAAAATGCAGAAGGACGCAAAGGGACATTTTGAAATTCTCGACGGAGCGGGCGATGAGTAGTCCGTTGGCCGCGGCGCCGGGAAAATATCTGTCGAACATCAGCTCGCCGGCAGATCTGCGGAAGCTCTCGGTCAATGAGTTGAAGACGGTCAGCTCTGAAATCCGCGAATTCCTTATCGATACTATCTCGAAAGTG
>DATIXJ010000026.1:0-21644 GCA_035518715.1 Bacteroidota bacterium
AAGTAAATATATTCCCGGAACGAATGCTGTGCCCACGCTCACAAACCCGAAGAACGAACTCACGATAACCGGCGTTTCTCTTTTTCCGTACCGAAGCATGGTCAGGCCCTTCCTCATTTATCCGATTCTTCACTGCAGAAAACAGACGTTTAGTGCGATTCCTTCCATCCATCAGGGGAATTACCGGTGAAATTCGCCGGGCAGACATTCATGTGGTAATCCCTATATGGTGTGCTGAGCTGAAGGGAAAACGGAGAAATCCCATTGGAACATGATGCATAGCTGCGGTTCGCCCCCGAATTGATTTTTTGTCCGCTTCGCCGTATACTATCCCAATGAAAAGCCGAGATTTTGCCCTGGCCGTCGGCCTTGCCGTCAGCATCCTCATCATCCACATCGTCGGCTTCTTTTTTCCCTCCACACTGACGTGGGGATTTCACCAGTTTGGATTTCTCCCTCCGTTGTTTCTTCTCGGATACCTCGTTCTTGGTGCTGGTGTGATTTTAGCGGCCCGCTCGGGGCTGGCTGATGCCGTCACCCAGGGGACATCTTCCTATATGGAAAAGAACCCCTATCAGTTCCTTGTTACCTCTGTCGGAATTTTTGTTCTTAGCGCGATTCTGCTGAAAGTCCGGGCACCTCTCCTGGGCGACAGTTTTTTCCTGGTGCGGAATTTCTCCGACGCATTGCATAATCCGGACGCCCTCCTCTACCGAAATGAACCGCTTGCCACGTATTATTATTTTGTCATCGTCCGGCTTTTTGCGCCTGCGACCTTTACCGGATTTCTCAACGCGTTTCTTGTTGCAGATATTGTTCTGGGAATTGGGTTCATCGTCGCGACATTCTTCCTCGTCAGGGAGCTGATACCCGACATCCAGATCCGCTTCGGTGTGTTCTGCCTGCTGATGTTTGTTCCCTACATGCAGTTGTTTTTCGGCTACGTCGAAACGTACGGCTTTGTGCTCCTTGTCCTTTCACTCTATATTCTTGTTGCGGTTCTTGCTCTGAGAGACAAGCTCTCGTTTGTCTTCGTCCCGGTGATGGCCGTTCTGGCGATTGCATCTCATTATCTTGCCCTCCTGCTCCTTCCTTCGGTATGCTACGGTGCATACATCCAGTGGAAAGCGGGCAGGAGATCCAACGTTCTTGCGGCTGTTCTCGCGGCCGCAGTACTCTCCTTCGCGTTGCTGGTCATCGCAAATTTCGACTTCACAAAATATTCTGCCGCGGTCCCACACAGTCATTTTCTTCCTCTCATTGTACCGACGGACCCCGACGAAATTCTCTCAACTCCATACACATTGCTGTCACCGTATCACCTTTCCGATCTGGTCAATGCACTTCTTCTCCTCTACACGCCGGCGATTTTCATCTTCTTTCTTACCGTCGGAAAGTGGACCCGTGAAATCTGGAGAGAACAAATTTTTCGTTTCCTGGTCTTTGCGATTGCACCCGTTTTTCTTTTTCTCTTCGTCGTGAAGTTCGACCTCGGTGCGGTCAAAGACTGGGACGTCCTTTCACCGTATGCATTTGTCGGGATTCTGCTCTCAGCAGTTGCGTTATCCCGCTCCGCGCTCGAAAACCGCACTTCAATTCTCTCGCTTATCCTCGGCATCGGGATGTTGAATACGATCGGCTACACCTATTTGAACTCAACAACCGACGGAGCTCTGCACCGCTACAGATCGATCCTGGACAGCCGGACGTTATCGGAAGCATCCTACTACACCGCGGCCTTGCATCTCGCCCAATACTATCATCAGGAACAGGATACCACCAGTCCGGCAATCCTCTGGGAGCAATACATGAGGGACCATCCGGAGGATCCCCGCGGTTATCAGAATCTGATCCAGAATCTCCAGCACGGGGGGCCGGAACGGTTCGAGAAGATATCGGAAGTCTATGAACGGTGGCTGGCCGTAAATCCCACGGACACTCTGGCCCACGAAGCATTCGCCCGGGTCTGCCTGGATGCCGGGAACGACCGCTACACCAACGGCATGTACTCCCCTGCGAAGACCTATTATGAGCGCGCGATCAGTCTTGATCCGACCCTCGATCATGCCTACAACAATCTCGGCAGCATTTGCGCGCAGGAAGGCGACCGCGAGCGTGCGATCGAGCTCTTCAATCAGGCCATTGAGCTCGATTCGACCTACTCAGATGCGTACTACAATCTCGGAAGCGTCTATGAAGACCAGGGCGACAAGAAGAAGGCGATGGAATTCAAGAAACGCGCAGCGCGGCTGGGCAATGCCGCCGCACAGACTGTCCTTCAACAACAAGGGATCTCGTGGAAATAATCTCTGAGAGGCGACACCGTTGACCGGGGAGGGACGGTGCATCCTTTCTTCACCTGAACCCAGAAGCATGTAACCCCAGTTCCCCGGAGTTCCGAAAGCGGCATCGAGCACATGGAAAGGCAATTCTTTCAGTTCACCGTAGTTCTTTCAATCGGACTCGCCCTTCTGTTTGTGGCGGGCTCTTTCATGCCGGTGGGCATTGCATGGGGATTCCACTTTCTTGCGTTCCTCCCGTGGTATGCGCTGGCCCTTTACGTCCTCTGCGCAGCGATAACTCTGATTGCTGCCATCCGCTTTGATGTGGAGAACTTTCTGAAGCCGATCGCCGGATTTATGGAACGTCGCCCGGCGCCCTTCCTCGGAAGCGTCCTCATCCTGTTTGTCATTGGAGCATCGATTTTCCACATTCCCGCACCACTTCTGGGGGATAGCTTCACCCTCCTCAAGAATTTTCACGATTTCGATGTGGGGCTGTCCTATCTTGCGCCGTGGAATGAACCGCTTTCGATTTTCATCCTCTACTTCCTGACGTCGATCCTCGGGAACTCTTCGTTCCCGGCCGCCGTGCATTCCTTCTTTCTTGTTCATCTGGTTTTCGGGTGTTTGTTCATCGTTCTTTGTTTTTTCATCGTCCGGGAACTCTTCACTCACCCGGTCCAACGACTGCTCGTATTCTGGTTAGTCATCGTGCTCCCGTACATGACGTTCTTCATGGGATATATCGAGGTCTATTCGGTCTCGAGCGTGGCCTTTGCGCTCTTCGTTCTCTGTTCCGTCCGCTCATTGAAGGGAAAGCTCTCTTTTATCGCTGTGCCGATCTCGTACGCGCTCGTGACGTCAAGCCATGTGATCAGCGGTCTTCTCGGAATATCGGTTCTCTATCTTGCGATCCGCGACTACCGTAACGGAAACCGGAGGGAAGTTCTGGCCGGATTTGGTATTGCACTCTTTCTGATGTTTATCCTCTTCCTTGCCGTCGATTTCCGGATCGAACGGCTCCTCGATCAGAGTCCTATCAGCCATTTTCTCTCGATCACATGGAATATCACCCCGGTCAATGCATATTCTCAGGCATTCACGCTGTTTTCCCTGAATCACTCGATTGATCTCCTGAATTATTTTGTTCTGATGTCACCGTTTGCCCTGCTCCTTCTGCTCGCCTTCATCGTCCGCTCCGGAAGAAAATTGTTCTCGGCAAACCCGGTGGTTGTTTGGGGGCTCCTCGCCATTATTCCGGTATTTCTGTATCTGATCGATGCAAAGCTCGAGCAGGGAACGGCAAACGACTGGGATACGTTTGCGGTCTTTTTCGGACTCGCCAATCTCATCGCCGCAGTCGTGGTCTTCGCGAAGTATCCCGCCTACGGGACGAAGGCGGTTTTTCTTGCTGCAGCAATGACGTTGCTCAACTCCATCACCTGGTTCAGCGTTAACGCTGCCACCGAACCAAGCATCAGGAGGTTCGAATCGCTCTGGGATCAACGCATCCTTTCACATCTTGGAAGATACACGATGTCCCTGCGGGAGGCACGCTACTATAGCGCCATTGGTGATACCCTGCATCAGGTCTCTGTCTGGAAGGAGTACTCCGCGGCATATCCCGACGATCCCCGCGGTTATGCGAATACGATTTCCGCAATCGATACACTCACGCCGTCGGATCTCGAAGGAACCGTTCAGACGTACGAGAAGTGGTTCGACATCGATCCGGGAAACGAACTGATACGCATTCCCTACGTCAATGCCTGTCTGAATCTCGGCGATTATTACCTGTCGAAGGATAATACCGAAAGTGCATCAGAGCTTTACAGCAGAGCCATCAGATTGGATTCCTCGAGTGCGCCGGCGCATGACCGCCTCGGAATACTTCATACACGCGGGAGAGATTTCGACAAGGCCATCAACGATTTTCATCAGGCGATCAGGATTGATACGAAACGCGGCGCGACGTATTACCATCTTGCCGAGCTGTACCTCGCAATGGGGCGGAACGATGAGTATCTCGCGACCCTTCGGCAGGCCGCGGGCTTCGGAGATACTTCGGCAATGCATGCGCTTCATCAATCCGAACGTTAACTGCATTCCCCCCATTTCCCCATCATGAAAGGAATCAGCATGAACGATGCGCAAGCGGAACTCGTGGAGATCGATATCTCACAAATCGAGCGGAGCCCGCTCATCAACCGGGATATCGCGCCGACAACGATATCGCAGAGACGATGGGGAATCTACAACATTGCCGCGCTGTGGATCTCCATGTCGGCATGTATTCCCACGTACATGCTCGCGTCTTCTCTTATCTCGGAAGGAATGAACTGGTACCAGGCGGTTCTGACGATCTTCCTGGGAAACCTGATCGTCCTGATCCCGATGATCCTCAACGCGCACGCTGGCACAAAATATGGTATTCCCTTTCCCGTGTATTGTCGCGCCTCATTCGGCGTACGCGGAGCAAACATTCCGGCACTCCTTCGTGCATTTGTGGCATGCGGATGGTTCGGCATTCAAACGTGGATCGGAGGATGGGCCATCTACAAAATCATTACGATGTATCTTCCTTCGTGGGATTCCCTTCCGCCCTGGTTCCTTGGAATCAATATTGCGCAACTAGCCTGCTTCCTCTTCTTCTGGGGAATCAATATGTTTGTCATTTATAAAGGTATCGACTCGATTCGCTTCCTTCTCGATATCAAGGCACCGCTCTTGATCCTTCTCGGGCTTGTACTTCTGGCGTGGGCATACCTGCAGGCGGGCGGATTCGGCCCCATTCTCTCGCAGCCCTCCCAGTTTGTTCCGGGAGGATCAAGAGAAGGCGAGTTCTGGATGGTATTCTTTCCGTCGCTCACCGGAATGATCGGCTTTTGGGCAACATTGTCATTGAATATACCCGACTTCACACGGTATTCGCGTTCACAGCGCGATCAAATGCTCGGCCAGGCGATCGGACTCCCGGTGACAATGGCGCTCTATTCTTTCATCGGCGTCGCGGTCACATCCGCAACCGTCATCATATATCACGGCGCACCGATTTGGGACCCGATCGTTCTTATCACCCGGTTCACCAACCCGCTGGTCCTGGCAGTATCACTGTTTGCACTCTGCCTCGCAACGCTCGCCACGAATCTTGCAGCAAATGTTGTGAGTCCTGCAAACGATTTTGCAAACCTCTGGCCTTCAAAAATCTCATTCCGGATCGGAGGACTGATTACGGGTATCATCGGCATTGTGATACAGCCGTGGAAACTCGTGGCAGATCCAAGCGGATATATATTCACCTGGCTTGTCGGCTACTCGGCATTGCTCGGCCCAATCGGGGGTATTCTCATTTGTGACTATTTTGTTCTTCGTCGCACGCGGCTCGAAGTACTGCGACTGTATCAGGAAACCGGGACATTCCGGTATCGCGGCGGCTTCAATCCGGCTGCGCTCATTGCCCTGGTGCTCGGAATTGCTCCGACAATTCCCGGATTCCTCGGGACGATCAAGCTTTGCACTCCGGAAGAGATCGGACCGTTCTTCATGCATCTCTATAACTATGCCTGGTTCGTAGGATTCGGAATCGCCTTCACCTCGTATTACCTGATGATGAGACTCCGACGCGCCGCCCTGACGTAATTCCCAACATGTTCAGACAATTCCGGCTTTTCTGCTTTGCGATTGAGGGGGATTTCCTCTATATTCCGTCGCTATGAAGTCAAACCTCTTTGTTGCGGTGGCAGGAAACATCGGATCTGGAAAATCCTCACTCACGCGGATGCTCAGTGAACATTACGGCTGGAAATCGTTCTACGAATCTGTCGACAACAATCCCTATCTCGCGGATTTTTACAAGGACATGAGCCGGTGGTCTTTCAATCTTCAGGTCTACTTTCTCTCCAAACGGTTTAACGACCACAAGCGGATTGTAGAAGGAAGCGAAAGCGTCATTCAGGACCGGTCAATTTATGAAGACGCGGAGATTTTTGCGCGTAATCTCCACATGATCGGAAAGATGGATGAGCGGGACTACACAAATTACGTCGAGCTGTATAAGGTGATGATGCAGTATTTGCAGCCCCCCGACCTCCTGATTTTTCTGGATGCGCGGATAGAAACACTGGTCAAGCAAATTGCACGTCGGGGGAGAGAATACGAGCAGAGCATTCCGAGAAGCTACCTCGAACAGCTGAGCGGGCATTACCAGGAGTGGATCAAAAAATACCGCCTCGGTCCGCTCCTCATCATCCCGTCGGACGAGGTTGATTTCGTTCACGAGCGCGGCGATTTCAACCGCATGATCCTCCTGATCCAGGGAAAACTCATGGATCTCGGCTACCAGCTCACGCCGCGATAGCGGGACGCGTTACTTTTGCCGGAGCAGCCTCTCGAAGGTCCGCGTGTGGCGGATCAGGTCGACGGCGGCATTTGCCTGCTCGTCATCCGTCAGCGAACTCTGGATCCGACCTTCGTTTCCTTTCCAGTGTGCCATCAACTCCACTCTGATGCCCGCGAGAACTTCTTCCCGATGGCGGTCGAGCGAGCTGGCCTTCTCCTTCGTGATGTCTGATTTGAGTCTCTCGATTTCATCGCGAACCGCCGGGCTGTATTTCGAACTCACCGCGATCTTCGTCAGATCTTCGAGTTTTGACACGCCGGCATCTTCATAAACGTAATGATCATCACCGAGAAATTTTTTGAAGGGATCCAGAAGCGAGTCAACGCCTTCCGGAAGAGAGCCGTGAGATGATGCGTACCTGGTTGCAAACTTGAAGAATTCCGATTTCCGGAGGAGATCTCCATAGACGCCGCTGTGGTCCGGAAGAAGAACGCTGGTGTCCGGCGTAATTCCGCCGGCTTCAAACACAGGACGTCCGTGTAGAGTCTTAAATTCCTTTTTCAGGCTGTCCGGCGTAATCGCGAACACGCCATCTGAGCCCTTTTTCGCATAATCGATTTCCTGAATACATCGACCGCTCGGAGTGTAGTATTTTGCCGTCGTGATCTTCAGCTGGGTATTGTAGGAAAGCGGCGTGATTGTCTGGACGAGCCCCTTGCCGAAACTTCTTGTCCCGAGGATTACTCCGCGATCGAGGTCCTGAATCGCCCCGGCGACAATCTCGCTTGCGCTTGCGCTCCCGCGGTTGATAAGAACAACGAGAGGAACGTTCGGGAGAACCGGTTCCTCGGTGGTATAGTACTTTCGTTCCGACTCCGGCGTTCTTCCCTTTGTACTGACGACAAGACTCCCCTTCGGAACGAATTTTTCCACAACATCGACGGCAACATCGAGGAGACCGCCGGGATTGTCGCGCAGATCGAGGATCATGCCTCGGATCGGGCTCCGGAGCTGAAGTTCCTTGATCGCCAGGCGCAGATCGTCGCCGGCACCTCGGGCGAAGCGTTCGAGCCGCATATACGCGATCCCCGAATCCACGAATGCCGAATAGGTCAGATTCTTGAGTTGAATCTCTTCCCTGATGACCGTAAACTGAAGTGGTTTCGATTCACCTTCGCGCTGGATCGTCAGATGCAATTCTGTCCCCGGTTCGCCCCGCGTCATCGCGCGAATCTCGTCGGGCTTGACGCCGGTAAGAGTCTTTCCGTCAATCTCGACGATGCGGTCTCCCGGCTGGAGTCCCTGACGCTGGGCAGAGTATCCGTCGATGAGGGAAATGATGGTAATAAATCCGTCCCGCACACCGATGGTGACGCCGATCCCGCCATACTTGCCCGCCGTAATAAGTTCGACTTCATCGGCTTCCCGCTCACTGATGAAATTTGTGTAGGGATCCAGCGTTCCGAGCATCCCATCGATTCCCGCTTCCATAAATCTCTCGGGATCGACGACATCCACGTAGTTCAACGCGACCTCCCGGTAGACTCTCCCGAAAATATCGATGCTCTTGTTGATTTTGAAAAAGTAGTCGTCACCCGCCGGCCGAAATCCGATACTCAGGACGATTCCGGCGAGCATGATTGCGGTACAGAGAACGGTCAGAACGGTCTTCCCGCTGATGATCTTGCGCTTCATAACAAGCTCCAGGATGCTAAAGACGTGATTGAACGAATTGCCACAGTTGCTGATGAATTTCCTGCACCGATTTCTTCCCATCGACACTATGCCATCTCTTCGGTTCCGCCGACGCGAGGCAGCGATACCCGTTCCGGACGCGTTCATAAAAGTCGGTCCCGGAGGATTCCATCCTGTCTGAAGAAGCTCCCGCCTTCTGCTGGCGGATGATGACTTCATCCACCGGGATATCGACAAGAATCGTCAGATCGGGGACAAGACCCGAAGTCGCGATGCGATTGAGGGCAACAATGTCGGCAAGCGGGATCCCGCGGCCGTATCCCTGATACGCCATCGTGGAATCAACGTAACGGTCGCACACGACGACGGTGCCCTTTGTCAGCGCCGGAGCGATTACACGTGCGACAAGTTGGGATCGCGCAGCTGAAAAAAGCAATACTTCCGTCAACTGCGTGAGATCACGGTGTGCGGTGTCCAGAAGAAGAAGCCGGATTTTTTCTGAAACCGGAGTTCCGCCGGGCTCCCGGAGGAAAAGCACTTCCCGCCCGAGCTGTTCCAGCTTTGCGACAAGCAGCTGCGCCTGGGTCGACTTTCCGGAGTAATCGATTCCTTCAAAGGTGATGAACATGTACTCAGGGAGTATTGTATCATTATCAAGGTAACCAAAATCCGCCTCTAATTCAATTCAGTATCTTGCCTCTCTCTCGATTTTTTGGTATGTTATCGGAGTTTTCGGCAAGAATGAAACGGCACTCATCCACACCACGAAAGAAGGAGAAGCGTCAAGCGCGAGAGCATCTTCCGGATGCGCCGGGCCTGCTTTCACCCGCGAAAATCGAATCACGGAAGGAAGACACGCGGCTCATCGCATCCGCGCTCCGTGGTGAACAGTCGGCATTCAAGCTCCTGATGAAAAAATACCACGACCAGATTTCCAACCTCATTTTCCGCATTATCCACCAGCAGAATCACGTCGAAGATCTGACGCAGGAAGTGTTCATCAAGGCGTTTGGCTCGCTCCGGAGCTTCAATAATGAGTTCGCGTTCTCGACCTGGCTCTACAAGATCGCGACAAACAGCAGCATCGATTTCATACGAAAGCGCAAGCTCAACACTTTTTCCATCGATAAACCGGTCCCGATGGAAGAGAGCGATTATACGTTTGAGCTCCCGGATACAAGCAATGAGCCGGACAGGGATATAATTCAGCGCCAGCGTGCGAAATTGCTCGAGCAGGCGATCAACCGGCTCCCCGAGAAGTACAAACGGGTCATCATCCTCCGGCATACGGAAGAGCGGGATTACAGTGAAATCGCAAAAATTCTCAAACTCCCGATCGGAACCGTGAAAGCGCACATATTCCGGGCACGTGAGCTTCTCAACAAGTATCTGCGCGACAGGATAGCGCATTACTGAAACAATCCGGCCCAAAAACCGTACCTATCCAATGAGGCACATGAGTACGCGACGGACATATTATTTCCTCCTTATTCTCGTCGTCCTGCTAGCCACCACCGGATTCGTCTTCTTTCGTCATGCAAACACGATTGTCAAAGATATCCCTTTGACAAATGAGAAGGCCCTGAAGGTAACCGTGAATGCGGGGTTCAGCGACATCTGGATTTCGCGCGGGTCGCCCGGTTCCCTCCTTCACGCCAACATCGATGCCGACCTCAATCATGATATCGGCAATTATATCGTCTATTCGAACCGGGATGAAACCGGATATCTCGACATCAATACCTCTGAAGAAGTGAACACCTCCTCCCGGGAGGAACATCATCACACAATCAACTTCACGGGATTCGGCTCCAACACGTGGGACATGCACTTCACCGACGCTGTGCCGATCTCGTACGATATCCAGCTCGGCGTGGGAAAAGCCGATCTTGATTTCACCGGAATGATGGTGAAGGACCTCAATGTTTCGGCGGGGGCAAGTTCGTTCAACATGCATTTCGACAAGCCGAACCCGACCGTGATCGAGGATTTGAACATCGAATCGGGGCTCAGCAAATTTCGCGCAGAAGGTTTGTGCAACGCCAATTTCAGACACCTGAAATTTCAGGGAGGTGTCGGAACCTACGTCCTCGACTTCAGCGGTTCATTAAACACCGAAGTGGAGGTTGACATTGAAGTGGGTCTCGGAACGCTCACCGTGATTGTGCCGCACGGGGCGGGGGCAAGAGTGGATTACCAGAAGAGCATCATTGCACATCTTGCTGTTCCGGACGGATTTTCCGAACAGGAAGAAAACAGCTATTTCAGCAGCAATTATTACGAGGCGAAAGGAAAGATGAACATGCACATAGAGGCAGGCCTCGGCAGCGTTACCATCCGACAGGAATAAGCTTCAGGTTCTTACCTTCCGAAACAGTAGTACAATCCCCAATGATCCGGCGATTGAAATTCCGGCCTCCTTGTCAGTGCACGCATCGCGTCACGGTAAGCGATCGGCGCTGGAGTGCCGATCTGGATGCTCGTGTAGAACACTTCCCCGAAGTATTTCTTCCCCTTTCTCTCGCCCTGCCACATCGTTGTAATCACTGTTGACACGCCGTCGGCGAGATAGGCCAGCGGCATATAGCGCGAGAGCTCACCCGGAGTCGGCGTGATATTGCTGAAGACGAGTGTTTGCGGAGTAGGAATCTTCAGCATTTCACCGAGCGGGGCTTCCTGGAGTCCGAACGGGGTTTGTCCGTCGGAAAGCACCGCGACGGACCTGTCGGGTATCCGGGTATTGAGATGAAATTCCGCCGCAACGTGGATCAGCTGGTAGCGCAACGAATCGAGCCGGTCAAGAGTAGCAGAGGACGTGAAAAGCATACGCGCCTTGTCGTAGAATCCCCGGATGTCTTTTAGCTCATACTCCACATCCCATGTGGTTTTGCCGGGATGCCCGATCCCAACGATATCCGAAACGTACACCGGTTGCTGCCGGGGAAAAAGGAGGACCAGCGCTGTCGGGAGATAGCAGACATTCACACGATCGATAAGGGGTTCCGAGCCCGTGAGCAGTGTGTGAAACGGAAGCCAGCCAAAATCCGTCGGCGGAACAATGTACACGGAGGAGTCGAGCAGAGAACGGACCGGATCGATCAGTTGATTTGCGAGAACCGTGGAGAGTTCATTGCGCCGTGAGCCGGAACCGCCCGTGCCGGAACCTGAGAGTAGCCGGAGATATTCATGCATCACCTCCTGCAGGTGCGAATCATTCGTCGGCACCTTCTTCAGGTATTGAGAATCCGGCGTTGCGACAAGAAGATAGATCATATTCGTGAGATGAACATACTCCAACAGCCCTGCATGCGGTGACAGCGACTCCCTGATCTGGCGAAGCGTAAAAGGTTTCGGGGACAGAATGCACCGGAATCTGCTGTCAACCTGGTCCAGAGCGTTTGCTGCTGCAAGAATCTGATCCCGGTACCGCGGGATTTCCGCCTTCAGGCCGCTGACGATGGCAAGTCGTTTTCCGCCGGGCCGTCTCCATTCCGCCAGCAGATCGTCGGTCGCGAGCTGGAGGTAATGGTACTGCCGCTGAAAGAGTCGTATGGCATCGTTGGTTTTGCCCGACGGGGTAGTTATTGAGAGCTCTGTGAAAAACCGGATGATGTCCCGAAGGTTCTTCCGCTCAAGGAGCGTGAAGGCATCGGCAAGATCATTCCGGGTACATGCGCGCTGGAGGAGTGGATCGTACCAGCCGAGCTGATCCGCATCGAGAAATGTATTGATGATGGACTGCACATCCGGATCGGTTCCAGAAGAGGAGGGATGAACTTCATACAGCTCCAGGGCTTTCTCGTATTCGCCGACTGCGCTGTCTGCCCCAAAATTTGTTTCGATGATCCGCCCCCGGAGGAAGGAGGCAAACGCCTCTCCCATTTGAAACCCTGCCTGCTCGCAGGCGGTTTGCATTGCCGTACTGCGTTTCAGCAACTCGGCAACAGTCATGCCTGAGGTAGCTCCGCTGAGCCTCCACTCACATGCCACCAGCATACCGCCGATCATCTGGGCATCGACCAGATCATCCTGCTGCTGCACATCCTTCAGTGCATCGGTGTAATACCGGCGTGCATTGTCATAATGATGGGACCGATATGCCAGATTCCCCAATGCTGTGAGGATATGAATACGTTCATACGAACCGGAAAGCAGACCCAGCAGGTCGAGAGCTCTGGAATAGGAACGAAGAGCGCTGTCGGGAAAACCGAATTCCAGTTGTGCATCCGCGAGAGCGCTGTAGAGCCGGACAAGATTACTGCTGTCGGAAGCCGGAACTGATTCATTGCGCCAGCGATTCCAGAATGACCGGGTTCCTGCGTAATCCCCCGCTGCTGCATACGCTACCAGCTGCTGTTCAAGAAGTTCCGGTTCGCTCCTGCCGCCGTACATTGTCTTGTCGAGCTCAATGAGCTCCGAGAGGAGCGAGATTTCATTATCGAATTTACCGAGACGGTGTGCAGCTCTCGTTGCCGTATGCAGGGCTGCATACATATCGTTGACATCATTGAGCACTTTCGCGGAACCCAGCGCGTCCGAAGCAAGGGTCCAGGCGGCGGCGTTATCATGGATAAGGAAGTAAAATTCGGCAAGAGCGAGTCTCCCCTTCCGTTCAAGTTTCTGGGTACCGTTCGATTGCGCGTGCTCGATGGCATGCTCATAACACGTCAGGGCGGTGTCGTAGCGGCCGAGGTTCCGGTAGCACTCGCCCTCCAGAAGGTACGCTTCTGCAGAACCAGAATCGCTTTTCACTTCGGTGAACACATCGATCGCCCGGTTCAGGAGCGGGAGTGCGGAAAGGTAGTCGCCGTCCTTCATCAGCGCCGAGGCGTGATTCGACTCCTGCTCAGCATCCTGCTGGCCGTCTTTGTGCGAACAGCCGGCAAGAAGGAAAACTACGAATAGCGAGAGAGAGAGACGAATGGTCCGCCTGATCTTGTCCAAAATCATTCTACCGTCCTTCGATGATTCTCATGAATGAAAATCGTGTGGAATATAGAAAAGTCTTCAGAGAAATTCAATTGCCCGATTGATTTGGAGTGAAGAATTCTCTACATTATCGCCATTGAAACCAGATCAGGTTCTTATAAGTGACATACATCACCCCGGGGGCAGTTTTCGTTGATTCCCGAAATCTCTTTCGTTACCTTATCTCCCATTACATGAAGGAGTGTTTATGAACGCAGTTCCGGCGAACCGGATAATTACGTTGCTTTCTGCCATTGTCCTTGTGATTTCCGGATTCCAGACTATCGCACAAGCCCAGAATCCCATCGAAGATGCGATCCAACAGTTGAACTCCGATGCGGTCCGAGGATATCTTCAGCCGATGGTTACCTCGGTAGGAGCTGACCTGAATTCGGGCGTCTTTCATTCCGCGGAAATCACCGACGGAATTTCGCTGAAACTCGAGCTTATCGCCATGGGAACACTTATCGGTGATGCGGAAAAGATGTACAGCGTGACTGCACCATCTCCGTTCAATCAGACACCCGTACAGAGTGCCACCATTTTTGGGAATCAAGGCACCATCGTCCATGGCCCCGTGCCGGGAATCGATTATCAGTTTCAGAACGGTCAGCTCAAACTCAGCATTGTTCCGCTCGCGGTGCCGCAGGTTACTGTCGGAAATTTCTTCGGGACCCAGGCGGTAATCCGATACGTCCCGATTCCGGAAGTCAACAATTTCCCGAAGTCGACATTTTTCGGCATCGGCGTGCGACACAGCATCAGCCGGTATCTCCCCGGAGTACCCGTTGATCTGGCGGGAAGCGTCTTCTATCAGAAAATCTCCATTGGAGATCTTATGGAAGAAAAGACGATGAGCATCGGCGGTCAGGCAAGCAAGTCTTTCTCGCTTCTCACGCTCTACGGCGGACTCCAGCTGGAATCTTCGACAATGACCCTGGATTACACCTATAAGGGGTACGGCGCCGTGGGCCAGCCGCATATCCACATGGATATCGACGGAGAGAACAACGTTCGTGCGACGCTCGGGCTCGGACTCAATCTCATTATCCTCCACGTGAGTGGAGATGTGAATTTTGGAAATGTAACCGTCGTCAGCGGCGCCGTTGCATTCGGCATTTAAGTGTATCGAATACTACTTGGAAGGATGTTCTATGAATAGGTTCTTGGGGGCATTGTTGATCGTTGCGGCGGGACTCGCGGTGTTTCACGGATGTGATCTTCTGACGGATTTTCCGATCATTCTCAACGGCTCGGTAGAGCCCGGGGCGCTGCGCGTGGATCTTAATACCCCGCTCCCGATTCAGTATCAAACCTCGAGCTCCGTTGATCTGAGCCAGGTAAAGAACGCAGCAACATCTGATGTGGACTCCGTCAGATTCTACAATCTGACCGTCCGCATCGACAGCAACAGCACGCCGAATTCCACCATCTCGGGATCGATCATCGTTGATGGAGACACGCTTGTCACCATGAACAACATGAAGACCTCTGTTTTTTCGAGCGAGAGGTCGATCTTCTCTACCTCCATTACCGGCTGGCAATACCACGTTGCTGGTGTTGAAACTCTGATCGGCGCGCTGCGCAATTCAAGAACCGTAACACTCACCACAACGCTGAATTCCCTGACGCAGCCAATTCATTGCACCATACACATCAAGGTGTATGGTCAGCTGTTCGTGGCAAATAAGTAGAAAGAGAAGTACCCCGCTTTTGCAAAGCCCCGATGAGGGGCTTTGCTATTTTATTGAGGAAATGTAACGTCTCACCTTTCGCGGATCATCGGTAATCATCATATCGAGACCATACCGGAATGCCCGCCGTACCCGAAGGGATGAGTTCACCGTATACTCACCCAGCCGAAGCTCCTTCCTGCGGGCATTGCGGACGAGCCGCCGGTTCACCGCGGCGCCGCTCACTACAAGATACCGCGCCCCGACTTCCTCCGCGAGCGCCAAAGGCGACCGGGACCGGTGAGCGAGCGGATAATGGAGTAAGCCGGTGGCAAATCCGCGGTGGTGTGTCCTGACGCGACGAAGAGCTTCGACGGAAAACGAAGTAAGGAGGACGTTGCTCCGGGCATGAAACAAACGCACGATCTCACAGGTGCGATCAACCAGGGACTCCGGATTTTTTGTCCTCCTGTCCACTTTCATCTCAATATTGATGCCGATTTTCCTGCCAACCAGTTCAAACACTTCCTCGAGCGTCGGAATTCTCTGGATTCGCCAACCCGGGGAAGTACGGTAACTCGCGTTGAGAGACCTCAGCTCGCGTAGTGTGTGATCCCTCAGTCGGCCTTTTCCATCGGTAGTTCGGTTCAGGTGGAAATCATGAAAGATAACCACGCGGCCGTCGCGGGTAAGCTGGACATCAAGCTCGATGGCATCAGCGTAATCTGCGATCGCCTGCCGGAAGGCATCAAGCGTATTTTCAGGGTGAGTTGCGGACGAACCTCGGTGGGCAACGATCAGAGGATTTGGATCAGACCTCAGCCACAGATTCATTTCGGTAGTCCGAGTGCTTTGCGGATGTCGCAGTTGACCCGGTCGACAGTCCCCGACGCATCGATATCCTTCAACAGTCCTGCTTTCCGGTAATACTCTTTAACAGGAGCAGTGGATTCTGCATAGACACGCAGACGCTTTCGGACTGTCTCGGGCTTATCATCGTCGCGCTGAAACAGCTCCCCTCCGCAGTTTGGACATTTGGATGGATCGGAGAGATGGTCGATACCGAGATTATAAATCCGCCCGCACTTCCGGCATGTCACGCGTTTGCTCAACCGTTCGATCACCTGCGCCTCGTCGATCTCGAGGTTGAGAACGGCGTCGAGCTTCACATGGACATCTGTCAGGACTGTTGTCAGCGCTTCGGCTTGTGGAACCGTTCGCGGAAATCCATCCAGAATGAATCCTCCGCGGCATTTGGTCGAACCAAGAACTTCACGGATGATACCGATCATGA
Source organism: Bacteroidota bacterium (assembly GCA_035518715.1). Lineage (GTDB taxonomy): Bacteria > Bacteroidota > Ignavibacteria > UBA10030 > SZUA-254 > DATIXJ01. Next base: position 16,252 of record DATIXJ010000026.1, read on the forward strand.
TATCATCAGAAACTAGCTGACCGGCGTCCATAACCGCTTTGGCTTTCTTTCCGAGCTCAGTGCCGCGGGTAACCGATTCACGAAGCATGTCACCGGTTGAAATATGCGGAGTCTTCATCGACGCTGAGAGAAGCTTTGCCTGGGTACCTTTGCCGACGCCGGGAGGACCAAAGAGGATCAAACGCATGCAACGTTTCCTTTAACGGTGTTGATCTGTATGTGCTTTCTGAATTTTGTCGATCGCATCGCGTGCATCGTTGGCCAGGCGCGAATCCGGCTCGTGCTCCATGCTGTACTTCAGGGGCTCGATGGCTTTTTCGTTCCCGAGCCTCCCGAGAGCACCCATGACTGCACGACGCACGTAGAAGCTCGGATCGTGAAGGAGCGACAGGAGCGACTGGAAAATATCATCACGCTGCCCCCACTTGCTGGCAAGTATATTGATACACTGTATCCGGATATTTGTTTCGACACCATATCGCGTGTTCGCGAAGATCGTGTTGAGCGACGCGTCGTCCCCGACTTTCGAAAGGATCCGAAGGGCGGTAGAGCGTATGATCTCGCCGCGGGATGAACGAACCAGCGCCTCGGCACAGTACTCCTTGAGATGCAGGGAGTCTGCCTTTACAAGCGCGCCGAGCGCCGCAGCGGCTACGGAATAGCTCGAATCCTGATCGAACGCATGCTTCAACGTGCTGAGGGCCTGCGGAGAATGATAATTCCCCAATGCGGTAACTGCCGCCGCACGCACGCGTGCATCGCGGTCGCCGTAGGAATTCTCCAGAAGTTCGGAGACGTCGGTCTTTTTCACATCGCCGAGGGCAAAAACTGCGCCGCGCCGGACTTCCCAGAACGGATCATCTACTGCTGCCTTCCGGAGCGCATCCGTTACCACCGCTGAATCGGCCGCCCATGCCATTTCATCGATCGCCGCGTAACGGTCAACCCCTTCATCGGCATGCAGCAACTGATACGCGCATTCGTCGAGCGGTTTCAGGAAGGTCAACCGCTTCAAAACCCGGCTCCCCTTGTCGAAAATGACAAGCTGGGGCTTCTGATCCGCGCGGAAGGAAAAAGTCTCCTCCGCTTTGGAAACCCAGATCTTCTCGGTTCTCGGAATGTCATTTTCCCAGATCTCCACATTCACGGGCATCGAAAATACTCCCGTGAGCGAGTCGATCTTTTGTGTCTGCCGCACGGAGAGATTCAGCGATCTTCCACTCTGATTCCAATCGGACCTCACCTCGAATTCCGGATACCCGGCCTTGTATAGCCACTCGTCAAAAAACCACCCCAGGTTGTATCCCGTTGCCTCTTCGATTGCGATCTTGAAGTCATTTGTTTCAACATTCTGGAACGCGAACTTGTGGGCATAATAATTGATGGACTTCCAGAAGAGCTCTTCCCCGAGAATATCCTTCAGCATATTCAGGATCACGGTGCCTTTCGCATAAATGTGGCTATCGAAGAGATCATTGGGGTGCGCGAACCGGCTGCAGACCGTCGGACGCCGTTTGTCGCCCGAATCCACGTTGCGCGATGTTGTTTGCGACTCCATGTTCTCATATGCCCCGTCGTCATGACCATCGTGAAAGTACGTGAACTGATTCTGAAAGAACGACGCAAATCCTTCGTTCAGCCACGATTGCGACCAGTCGCGGCATGTCAGGAGATCCCCCCACCACATATGTGCAAGCTCATGGGCCACCAATCCTTCACTCGTGTAATCGAGGTGTGCACGCGCATCATGAATCGTTGCATCATTCAGCGTCGTCGCACTGACATTTTCTTCACCCCCATAGATGAAATCCTCCACAACGGTCTGGGCGTATTTTTCCCACGGGTACACATACCCGATCTTATTCGAATAGAACTCAATCATTTTCGGGGTGTCTCCGAACGAACGCAGAGCATCAGCTTTCTGGTACGGAAGGACATAATAGCTCAGCGGCACAGTCCCCCAGAAGTCCTTCACCTCATCATATTTGCCGGCAACAAGCGAAATGAGATACGACGAATGCGGTTTTCCTTCATACCAGTGATAGGTGACAAGATGATGCGCGGCATCCGGCTTAACATCCATCAACGCCCCGTTGCTGATCGCGGTGTATCCTTCCCGCACGGTCACGATCATTTCGCTGGTGGCTTTGTCATTCGGAAAATCATAACAGGGAAACCAGAAATGGTTTTCATCCGGCTCTCCCTGCGTCCATGCTTCATACTCCTTTTGCGGATACCCGCTGTCGGGCGAAACGAAGTAGAGCCCCTTCTTCGGTGCAATCGCCGAATAGGAAACCTGAAGATCGAGCGTATCCTGCAGACCGTATGCCCGGTCCAGTTTCACGAAGAGTGTTTCATCAACGGTATGATATTCGAGATTCTTCTTGTCAAGCGTTACGCTCTTGATGCCGAGATCCGCCGCGTCGAGTTTCACCTCATCGAAGACCGGCCGGAGCGGCATCAGCCTCACGTCCATGCCGCCGATACAGCTCTTGGACGGAAAGTCGACGGTGACCGCAAGGCGGTAGTGCAGAACGTGAAAGGTTCTCTCTCTGGTAACGTGCTGTACGACGGGAGCAGGTTCCTGACCAAAGAACGAGCCGACGCTGCAGACGATCAGAAGAACGGCGAATAAAGATTTCATGATGCAGGCGCGAGTAGTGGTTGAGGAGACGACGTTCTGGGGTTTCGTGAGGGGCGATCATGGCTCACCGCAAGTTGTCCGCATGCGGCATCGATATCCTCCCCGGCGCTGCTTCTCACAAAGACGGTGACCTGGTTGTCCCGCAGCTCCGTGACAATTTCATCAATTCTCACCTTGTCGGCAGGGCGGAGTTGAGCGGCAACACCTTCCGGACCGATAAAATCGATGTTGTGAAATGGAATGATATTGATCTTGCTCGGGATTCGGCGGGTCAGCCGGATCAGCCGTTTCACGTCTTCGGCTCTGTCGTTCATTCCGCTGAAGAGGATATATTCGAACGTTACGCGGTTTTTTGTTTTCCGGTAATAGTCTTCAACTGCATCCAGGAGCTCATCAAGGGGGAACTTCCTGTTGAGCGGCATCAGTGATGTCCGGCTTGCAGGATCGAGCGAGTGGAGAGAGACTGCGAGCTTGACCTTTCGCCGCTCATCCGCCATTTGCCTGATTCCGGGAATCCAACCGGCGGTCGAAACCGTAATTCTTCGGGCCGCAATCTTCAGCCCGGTCGAAATGATCTCCACCGCTTTCATCACATTTTCGTAGTTGAGGAGCGGCTCCCCCATTCCCATGAAGACGATATTCGTGATCGGCTTCCGGGAGACATGCCTGGCCTGAAGCACCTGGTCGACAATTTCTCCGGCAGTGAGGTTCCTCAGAAATCCCATGCTTGCGGTCGCGCAGAAGGCGCAGTCGAGCGGACATCCGACCTGAGTCGAGACACAGAGTGTCAGGCGGCTTTGCTCGTCTTCCGATCGTGCTTCGGTTCCCCGGAAGGCTGTCTTCGGCGGAATCAGCACACTCTCGATCTTTTTTCCATCCGAAAGCTCGAAGAGCAATTTTGACGTCCGGTCGCTCGCGGATTCCTGCTTTCTCACCAGGAAGAGCGAAGAAATTTCTGCCCGCTCGGATAACTTTTCCCTCAGAGACTTTGAGAAGGTCGTCATGAGAGGAAACTCGTCAACTTCCTTGGTATAGATCCAGTCGAAGAGCTGCCTGCCCCGATATACCGGCTCACCGATACTGCGCACAAATTCTTCAAGTTCGGAGCGGGTTAGCCCTTTGAGGTTGGATTTTTTCATGACGGAGTACAATGTAAGAAACCCTGCCGCCTCAAGCAAGGGAAGATGAGGAAGATATCACACCCGCGGGCTGTAGGCACCCGATCCCGGCAGAATTTTCAGCCGATTCTCACGACCTTCTGTCTGGAACTTTCACCCCGGAGAATGGTCACACTCCGCTTCGGCCTCCCGAAATATTCCGCAAGAACTTCGATGACCATTTCGTTCGCTTTTCCTTCGATGGGAGGCGAAGTGACGCGTACGACGTACGTTCCATCCTCCAGCTCTTCCACCTCATTCCGGCGGGAATTCGGCTTAACACGAATCGTGATCGTCCGGAGTACGGATTCTTTCATCCCTCAACGACCTGAACTCTCATTTCTCAAAAAGGTCCTTCGACTTCACCACAACCGATTTTTCCTTGTTGATGTCGAGAGGAAACACCGTGATGATCTTATCCTGTTCCAGAATATTCGCCGGTTTCTGTGCTTCGTAGTGTATCAGTGAAGGAGCATTCGTCGCAAGCGAATCGTAAAAGGCCTGCGCTTTTCCTTCATCCACCACCACCGCAATTTTGATATCGGAAGCGTGGAGGTATTTTTTGATGGCTGCGTTCACATCGTCCACCGTGAGCTTCGGAAGCTCCGCCGCAATCCGGTCGATATAATACTCGCTACCATAAAATTCCGAATCCATCACGTACCCGAGCCGCCGATCGAGTGTCGAGACCCAGAGTTTCGAGTAGTTGAGAAGGAAATTGCGCGTCGCCTCGAAATCCTCGTTTGAGAGCCCTTTGTCGACGAGATTTTTCAACTCGAAGAGCGCATCGCGTATTGCAAAGTGTGTGTTCTCCGGCTGGACAGGACGGAGCCAGATGCTGAAGAACTGCTGGCGGAGGGGCGTGTTCGGTTCGGGAAACGGCGCACCCCCCAGCCCGCCACTAAATTTCTCAATGTAGGAATAGTCGCCGTAATTTAAACCACGGTCTCCACGAAGATGGTTCATCAGAATCCCGTTGAACGTGCGGTGCTCACCGAAGTACGAATTCGCCACAAGGAGAGCGTAATAGTCTTTGTCTTTCCTCGTCAACGGAATCGGATATCCCATCGATACCGCGTAGGCACGTGAGGGCTTTTCCACGACCATGACTTCCATCCCGTGAATATCGCCGGGCGTGGGAAGCGGCACTTCGTGAAATTCGCCCGCAGGGAGTTTTCCGAAATCCTTCTTCATCGTTGCCGTGAGCGCAACGGGATATCCGCCCGCAATCCCGATCCAGATTCTCGACTGCGTGTAGATGTCGGCATAGTAGTTTTTGACATCATCGAGGGTGATGGAGGTAATTCCCTGGACCGTTCCGATATCCGGGTTCCCATAGGGGTGATTCTGGAAGATGAACGCGTTCAGCGCTTCTTTGCCGAGAGCTTCGTCGTTGGTTGAGCGGAGCGTGGATTCTAGGTAATTGATATGCGCGTCCTTGATCCGCGCAAAATCAGATTGATCGAACCGCGGGTGGAGGAGTAGATCCGAGAACAGCTTGTAGAACTTGTCGAGGTGGTCACGATGGACTTCACCGGTGAATGTCGTAATCTCCTGGTCCGGATTGACATCGATTCTGGCCGCCCAGGGAT
>DATIXJ010000027.1:0-169516 GCA_035518715.1 Bacteroidota bacterium
AAGGGGTAAGACCAAAAACCTGTTTACCTCTCCCGGCGTATACGTTTGTCCCGTGTAGTAGTCGACGTAGTCCTTCTCGTTGTCATCCTTTGCCTCGGAAATTGACAGATCGATGAATCCGGAAACCTCGTCTGTGTATTCATGACGGAAGAAAGACCCCATGCCAAATCCGTTCGTGGAAACAAGGATATTGATTCCCCAGGCATTCCTCACAGAGTTGATGACCGTCTCGCCTTGAGGCGCCTGGATCTGTCCGAACACAAGGGTGCTGTCGTGTGGAGTGGTGGGAACCGACTGAGCGGACATCAGGGATGGGAGAAACAGGACGAACAATATTAATGGAACCGCACGCACGATTATTCTCAGAGCACTCGCAATATTCCGATAACCTTCTACTATCAATATAATTCGGAATCATCCATTTGTCAACCGCCCGTATGTGTTCGACACGCTGCGATTCGAAAGGTTTTACGTGAATTCCACAGGTTCCCTGCGGGATCAGGAGACCTGGAATATTCCGAACTTCAGGTACCGCGTTTCGGGCATCGGAGGAAGTATCGGATGATCCGGTGCAGCCCCGCGCCATTCGAGGAGACGAAGCGTGCGATTTGTCGAGAGCGCTGAGCCGTCGATAATCTCCAGAAATGTCTCTTCAAGCAAGTGGTGGGAACACGATGCCGTTGCGAGTATTCCTCCCGGGGAAAGGAGTTGGAATGCGAGTATGTGCAGCTCACGGTAACCGCGCTTTGCCTGTGTGAGCGATTTCTTGTTCTTCGCGAATGAGGGAGGGTCAAGAATGATGGTGTTGAATCGCTTTCGTGCTTCAACGGCGGAGCGAAGAAAATCGAATGCATCCGCTGTCGTGAAGTGAACGCGATCCCCAAGCCCGTTGTGTTTGGCATTCTCTTCTGCCCGCACAACCGTCGGTTCTGAAATATCGATCCCTGTGACCTCTGCGGCCTCAGCATATCCGGCGTTCAGAGCAAATCCCCCTTCATTACAGAAGCAGTCGAGAACAGTCGCACCGGAAACGTATCGGCGTATGGCCTTCCGGTTTTCCCGCTGGTCAAGGAAGAACCCCGTCTTCTGTCCTTCCAGCAGATCAATCGTGTAACTGATGCCGTATTCATGAAGCGTCACGGGATCTGCCGAACCGCGGAGAATGCCCTTCTTCAGCTCGAGGCCTTCGAGCGACCGCAGGTTCGATTCATTCCGTTCCACGATCCCGCGCGGATGGAGGAGCGATTCCAATACATCACAAATGAGCGTTTGCCTCTTGTCCATGCCGAACGAGAGCGTTTGTATCGAACAGTATTCGTTGTAGAGATCGATCACCAGCCCCGGCAGGAAATCGGACTCGCCGTGAACAAGCCGGTAGGCGTGCCCGCCCGGGTAGAGTTTCTTTCTCAGAAGAAGCGCGTTCTCGATCCGCTTTCTGAAGAACTCGAAATTGATTTCGACCTCCTCTGTCGAGAGGATTCGCACGGCAATGAGAGAGTGCGGATTGAAAAATCCGATGCCGAGGAGCTTTCCGGAGTGGCTCTTGACGTGTACCACATCCCCCGCACCCGGTTCCCCGGTGATTGAGGCGATCTCATTGCTGAAGACCCATTGATGTCCCGCGCGGATCCGGTGATCCTCATTTTTCTTGAGAGTGATGATCTTATCCATGGTCATTGTAATGAAGACAATTCTGAAAAGGAGAATGATTCAGTTCATCGAACGAACTGCTGCCATCGCATGAATCGTAAACGAAGACTGTTGGAAACAACCGAAACGGAGCTCATGGCCATTGCCGCAGCGGCGAGCGCCGGCGTGAGGAGCCCCGCGGCTGCCAGCGGTATGCTGATGCAGTTATAGATGAACGCCCAGAAGAGATTTTGCTTAACGGTTCTCATCGTACGGCGGGAGAGCATGATCGTGCGCGAGACCGCGGAAAGGTCGTTCCCGGCAAGCGTGATATCAGCTGCTTCCATGGCGATGTCGGTTCCGCGGCCCATCGCGATGCCAACGTCTGCCTGTGCGAGTGCCGGTGCGTCATTGATTCCGTCGCCTACCATCGCTACAACCTTGCCGTCCAGCTGCAGGCGCCTGATCTGCTTTCCCTTTTCGTCCGGGAGTACGCCGGCTATGATCTCTCCGACTCCTGCTTCCGAGCCGATGGCGCCCGCGGTTCGTTCATTATCTCCGGTGATCATCGCAACTGCGATGCCATTATCCTTCAACCCCGTGATGACTTCACGCGTACCGGGACGCAGTGTATCGGAGAACCCGAAGGCGCCGCAGACGACTCCCGCAACGGCGACGAGGGCGATCGTTTTTCCTTCACGTTTCCATTCTTCGATCATGGGAACGAACGGCTCATAGCCGAGTGCACGTTCGTTCATGAGCGATTCGTTCCCCACGATGACTTCCTTTCGGCCGATCTGACCGGTCGAGCCCATGCCGGCTCTCGCACCAAACGACTCGACGTCCAAATGTTGTATCCCTTCCTCCGCTGCGCGCGCTACAATTGCCCTCGCAAGGGGATGCTCTGATCTCATCTCCAGAGATGAGGCGTATTGCAGAATGCTCTTCCGGTCGGATTGATCACTGACCGTAAAATCCGACACGACCGGTTTTCCGTTTGTCAGCGTTCCCGTCTTGTCGAATACCACCGTCGAGATGCGATGCGCCCGTTCCAGAATTTCCGCATTCCGGATCAATATGCCGTTCGAAGCGCCGAGTCCGGTTCCGACAATAATAGCCGTGGGAGTTGCAAGTCCAAGCGCGCACGGGCAGGCAACAATCAGGACCGCAATGAAGTTCATCATCGCGTTCGTAAAGGGGAGATGACCGATGAAATACGCCGTGAGGAACGTGAGAACTGCCAGAGCAATGACGACGGGAACGAAGACGGCGGCAACGCGGTCCACCAGACGCTGAATCGGTGCCTTTGATCCCTGTGCTTCCTGCACAAACCGGATGATTCCGGCGATGACCGTACTGCTTCCGACGGCTGTCGTACGCATGCGGAAGCTTCCGGTCAGATTCAGAGTACCGCCAACAACACGCCCGCCGGAGGCCCGGTCAACCGGCATGCTTTCTCCTGTGAGCATGGATTCATCGATTGCAGATTGTCCGTCGATGACGATGCCATCCACGGGGATTTTTTCCCCGGGCCGAAGGACCAGAACGTCGCCGGTCTTCACGCTCTCGGTCGGGATGTCCTCCTCCCACCCATCACGAACACGGTGAGCAAATTTTGGCTGCAGCCGCAAGAGGTTTCGGATGGAATCAAAGGCCTTTCGCCTGGCCCGGGCTTCGAGCCATCTCCCAAACAACACCAGTGTAACGATCACTGCTGCCGAATCGAAATAGAGATCTCCGGCATGGGCATGATTTCCGAGCCATGAGGGGAAGAGAACAACGATACCACTGTAGAGGTATGCCGTGCCGGTTCCGATTGCCACGAGAGTATTCATATCAGCGGTCCAGTGGCGGGTAAGCTTCCAGGCAACGGAAAAAAATCTCCTGCCCGATACAAACATGACAACACTCGCCGCAAGAAAGAGCAGTTTCCCAAGATCCTCTGATGCGATGCCGAGTGATTGCACGAAGGAAGAGTTCATGCTCGCGGCAACGATCGGAACCGTGACGATGGCCGCAATGAGAAGCTCACGCTGCAGTGCTGCGAGCGCCCGTTCCTGTATTGTTGAAGTATCATCCGGCTGGCGTTCCCGCTCTTCCCGAACAACCAGTGTGTAGCCGGCGGAGGCGACTGCCTCTGCCATAGCGGAAACCGTCGTTTTTGCGGGATCGAATGATACGGTTACCGCTTCCGTGGCAAGATTCGCGTTTGCGGATTCAACTCCATCCAGATGGTGCAGGGCTTTTTCCACTCGTACGACACAGCTTGCACAGGTCATTCCTTCCAGAGGAAGTGTGAGTGTTGTTTGATGCTTATCGCTCATCGCTTCCCGTGGCAATAGCGTATCCCGCATCCTTTATCGCGCGGGCGATTTCGGATCTGCCGATGTTCTGTTCGTCATACTCGATTTCTGCCGATCCGATGGTAACCGATTTGACGGTAACGCCGTTGAGCGATGTGAGTGCTGTTCGTACGCTCTTCACGCAATGTTCACAGCTCATGCCCCGGATAGATAAGTTTTCGTGCTGCATAGAGTCTCCTTCAGGTGCTACAGATGTAAGATACCACTTTTGGGGAGGAAATGCGTTACAAGAATCCGACAATCTGTTATATCAGATTTTCCGAAGGGTGTTGGAGTTCGTTTTCTTCCAACGCTATCAATGGATTTCCGGAGAGAGTGTGTGAGGTCCCTGAACTCTGACGGGGTCATCCCCGTGAGCTGCTTGAATTGTGTGGAGAGATGCTGCACGCTGCTGAATCCTGTGATCCAGGCAATTTCGCTTAGTGTCTGTTCGTGATACTTCATGAGTTCTTTCACACGCTCGACCCGCTGAAGAAGAAAATAATGTTCGATCGTCATGTTTTCGACGGATGAGAAGAGCGAGCTGAGCGTGTGATACTCGATCCCTATCCTGCTCGAAAGGTATGCCGAAATCTTCCTGTCCTTCAGATCTTTCCCACTCGACTGAAAGACAATGCCGATGATTTCATGTTTGATCTGCTCGATGATCCGCGTCCGCCGGTCTTCAATCAGTTCGAATCCGTTGTCTACCAGCATCCTGCGGATTTCGGGAATCGGAAGAGAAGGAATCCCGCCGGCGACCACAACCTCGCCGAGCACGATGGAATGAACGCTCACGCCAAGCCGCTCGAGCTCTTCCCGTACGACGCGGATGCACCGGTTGCAGACCATATTTCTAACGTACAGCGTAGTGGTCTTTTTGGAGGAATGCTGCCTGCGGGTCATCGGAACGACTGCCTTCGATGTGAGAGTGGACCTGGTCCGGAAATGCGGTGGTATTGATTGAATGAGCATCGGTGGCGCACTGCCGGAACAGTGCGCCATCGAAACGTTTATGCTACGGTAACTTCTTTACAGAGGTAAACATCCTGTATGGCATTAAGGATCTTCACGCCATCTGCCATCGGTCTCTGAAACGCCTTGCGTCCGGAGATCAATCCCATCCCGCCGGCGCACTTGTTGATCACTGCAGTGCGGACCGCATCGGCGAGATCGGATTCCCCTTTCGATTCGCCGCCGGAATTGATCAGCCCGGCTCTTCCCATGTAATTGTTCGCCACCTGGTATCGGCAGAGGTCGATCGGGTTGCTGCTCGTGAGCTCGGAGTATACCTTCTTGCTCGTCTTGCCGAACTTCAATGCTTCGAAGCCGCCGTTATTCTCGGGGAGTTTTTGTTTGATGATATCCGCCTCGATCGTAACGCCGAGGTGATTGGCCTGGCCGGTCAGATCTGCCGACAGATGATAATCTTTTTCGGGCGTCTTGAACGCGGAATTTCGGAGGTAACACCAGAGTATGGTCGCCATACCGAGTTCATGGGCCTGCTGGAACGCCGCGCCGATCTCCTGGATCTGTCGTTTCGATTCCGCCGAGCCGAAATAAATTGTTGCCCCGACTGCCACTGCGCCCATATCGAACGCCTGCTTGACGCGGGCGAAGAGAATCTGGTCGTAGCTGTTGGGGTACGAAAGAAATTCGTTGTGGTTGATCTTGAGGATGAAGGGGATCCTGTGGGAATACTTCCGGGCAACTGCTCCAAGCACGCCGAGCGTTGATGCCACCGCATTGCATCCGCCTTCGATCGCCAGCTTCACGATGTTCTCCGGATCGAAATACATCGGGTTGGGTGCAAATGACGCCCCGGCGGAATGCTCGATACCCTGGTCGACCGGCAAGATGGAGACGTATCCGGTGTGCGCAAGCCGTCCCTGATGAATGATCCAGCTCAGACTCTTGAGAACCGGAACGGGACGATCGGAAAGTGCATAGACGCGATCAACATAATCCGGTCCCGGCATACAGATCGATTCTTTCGGGATCCCGGTGCATTTGTGTTCGAGCAAGAGTTTCGCATCGTTTCCCAACAGCTTTTGTATTTCATTGATATTCATGAGGATAGTCCCTGGAGAAGTTCCAACAAGTTGAGTTAGAGAATAGCGTTTCGCACTGGAAATATACGAAAATCGCGGGTGAAAAGGAAAACTTCAGAAGCGCAGTCCGTACCCGATTACCGACGGTGCGAGCCGGATCGTCGGCGCCGGCATGTGCACGTAGTTGAGAAGATGTTTGACGGCGTTCAGGAAGTCGCCGTCGCCGGGAAGTTTGTTGAAGTCGACATCCAGCGCGAGGTACAATTCCCGCTCTCCGCTTCCATGAAGGTCGAGATTGGTGACGCCATATCCGGCCGCGATATTGAGCCAGGTAGGAATAAACGAAGGTGCGGATTCTCCCATGATCGCATCAAGATTGACGCTCAACCAATAGTTCTGGCTTTCATAATCGTCAAAGATTGTTCTGTAGGCGCCATGCTGGTAGCGTGTCGATGGTTCGGCGCTCCACTTGGGAGATATGGCGGTGAAGATGGGAGAAGTATTCTGAAGAAGGGGATAGCATGAGCCCATGGCATCTGCAACGATATCACCCGGACTAAAACCGAGATCCGGGTGAAACCCGTCCTCAATTTCAACATAAAGCTGGAAGGCAAACGCAATCCCGGCGCCATAGAGGAGGGCGCGTGTGCGTTCGATGCCGGACCATGCAAATGATCGGCCGACAAGATCGGCGGCGCCGTTCGAAAAGAGAAAATGACCGCATTTGTCCGCACCAAGGGGAGGTCCGTCGTCGACGCTGAGATGGAACGGGCCGCGGTCACCTTTCCACCACGAATCGTAATTCTGAAGATGAGCTCCAACGATGATGCCCGCAGTGCCTCCGGCAACGAGAGCGACGCGCCACGGTATGACGCCGGAATTTCCGGCGTGAAGCACCGAATCTGAACTTTGTGAATGCGCAGGGGCCGCGAAAAGTATTGAGGCGATGAGCAGTATGATTCCAGGATGAGTTCTCATGTTGTCATTCCCGGGGCAACCAGTCCAATATACCGAGAAGCTTTCTCAAGCTCAATATCTTTGAAACGACGCTCATTTTTGGTATATTTCGTCCCTATGCAGCGAGTCTCATGCATCATTTTCGATCTGGACGGAACACTCACGCAGACCAATGAGCTGATTTACGCGACATTCAATCATGTTGCGGAAAAATATCTGAACAAGACCTTCACGCCGAAGGAAATTACCGGGCTGTTCGGCCCGCCGGAAGAGATCGCGATCGAACGCCTGCTCGGGAAGGAAAAGAGCCGTGAGGCCATGGATGATTTCTATGCATTTTATGAACACCATCATCCCTCGATGGCGTCTGCGTACGGCGGCGTCCGGGAAATGCTCGAGTTCCTGAAACAGCGGGGGATGATACTGGCGATCTTTACGGGAAAGGGAAGAAAGACCGCACTGATTACCCTGGAGCAGATCGGCATCCGGAAATATTTTGATCTCATTGTGACCGGGACGGATGTGAAGTCGCATAAACCTTCACCCGAAGGGATCGCCAGCGTGATGAACCGGTTTGGACTTGAGGCTTCGCAGGTCTTGATGGTAGGTGACAGCGTATCCGACATCCGGGCGGCACACGATGCGGGGGTGCTGATTGCTTCGGTGGTGTGGGATTCGTACGGGAAAGAGAAAGTCATGCAAATGGATGTCGATTACCGATTTTACAGCGTATCTGAATTTGTTTCATGGTTGAAGAAGAACGTCTCCGGAACCGCAGCTTCGTCACAGGCGAAGGGATGATGCGGCGGCTGGCAATTTTCCTCCTGCCGGTTATCGTCCTGATATTTTTTCTTACCGCAAGCGGACATTTCGGATACACTCCGGACGACACGTACATCTATCTGCGGTTTGCAGAAAACCTCGTCCACGGAAACGGGATTTCGTACAACGCCGGGACGCCGACGTATGGAATGACGAGCCCGCTCTGGTTGTTCATTGTCGCACTCGGCGGGCGGATCGGCGCTGATCTTCCGCTTGCCGCGAAAGGGATCGACCTTCTGCTGGCGAGCTTGTCGATTATTGTCTTCTATTTCCTGGCTCGAGAGGTCATACGCGAACCGGGCACTGCCATGATTGCCACCGTCGTCTTTTCGGTCAATGCCTGGCTCATCAGGTGGGCGGGGACGGGCATGGAAACGTCGCTTGCGGTTTGTCTTACTCTCGGTGCGTTCCTCTACTGCTTCCGGAATGAGTATCTTGTTTCGATGGTTCTGGCAGGGCTTCTCGCACTCGTCCGCCCCGAGGGTTGTGTGATGGGCCCGGTCATCCTGGTCGATTTCTTTTTCAACAGTGTCGACAAGCGTCGTGCACTCCGAAGAGTCGTGTGGCTCCTTGCGGCATACGGTGTCGTTGTTGTCCCATGGCTGATCTATGCCCTGTGCACGTTCGGTACAATTATGCCGAACACGGCCCGGGCGAAAGCCGATCCGAATCCCGTGTTTGCCGATTATCTCAACAGCGCCTGGAGCCAGATCAAGGTGGTGGGATTCACTGAGGGCGTGCTCGTCGTGGTACTGTTCGGCGCGACGATCGCGCTGGTGCGCATACTCCGCAATCCGGAACGGAAGGAAGAGCGAACTTTTTTGCTGCGTTACGGGATTGTGGGGGGATTGTGGGGAATGGTCCTTCCTTGTATATTTCTCAGTTCAGGTGTTCAGATTGTCTCCCGGTATCTGCTGCCGGTGATCCCCATGGTGACGATCTTTGCGTTCTCGCATCTTTTCCGGTCGGTGTGGAATGAGAGACTCTTCCGCTGGGTGCCGACGATCGTCATTGCAGTTGCCGTGCTTGCCGCTCTGCAGAATCAGATCGGTTACTGGAAGGCGGTGAAGCCCGGCGTCGATCAGTTTGAGGAGAGCATGGAAGGTTCGGTCATTCCGATCGCCCGGTGGCTCGACAAGAATACGATGCCGACTGATACTATCATGGCGTGGGATATCGGTGCACTCGGATACTATTCCCACCGGCCCATCCTCGACGCATTCGGGCTGGTCACCCCGAAGATGATTCCGATCATCCATGGAGGCGTGACTCCAGAGCGCATCATGAAAGAAGGGCTGTATCGAACTGTGTGCCGTGCATCGTATATCGTTTGCCGTTCGCCGGTTCCCGATCAGTGGAAATCGAATCCCGATCTTGTCACGGTGATGATCAGGTCGTTCGATCAGATGGGCCTCGACGCGGGACAGAGAATGTATTACACGGTTTACAAGGTCACACCACATCCGTAAAGGCGATCAACCATGCTCAACGTCGGCGTTATCGGTGTCGGACATCTCGGTTCACTCCATGCGAAGATGTTTGCGGATATTCCTTCCGCAAAACTCGCGGGCGTCTTCGATATTGATTCCGGGCGGAAACGGAGTATTGCATCCGAATGTGCAACGACACCCTTCGGCTCGCTGGAAGAATTGTTGGAGAATGTCCATGCCGTCACCATTGCTACTCCCACCGGCTCACACTTCGATGTGGCGTCGAAGGCGATCGATCGGGGTCTTCCCGTGTTCATCGAAAAACCGATAACCGCCACAGTCGACCAGGCAGAGGAGCTTGTCCGAAAAGCATCCGCGAAGGGCGTCACCATCCAGGTCGGTCATATCGAACGGTTCAATCCGGCGATACTCGCCCTCGAGCACTATCATATCAATCCGATGTTTATCGAATCACATCGGCTGGCACAGTTCAACCCGAGAGGAACGGATGTCGCGGTCGTGCTTGATCTGATGATCCACGACATCGACATTATCCTCAGCTTGGTAAATTCGCCCGTTGAGAAGATCGAAGCGAACGGTGTCCCCGTTGTTTCCGAAACGACGGATATCGCCAACGCCCGCCTCCAGTTCACCAATGGGTGTGTTGCCAATGTCACGGCGAGCCGAATCTCACAGAAGAAAATGCGGAAGATGCGGCTCTTCCAGCGGGATGCCTATATCTCCATCGATTTTTCCGAAGGGCTTGCAGAAGTTTTCCGGCTCGTTGATGCTGACGAACAGTCATCTACGCCGACCATGATGCTTGGTGAGATTGAGCTGGGTGCCCGGAAGCGAAAAATCATTTACGAACAGCCCGCTGTCAAGGAAACAAACGCACTGCGCTACGAGCTCGAGTTGTTCGTTAAGACCGTCAGTTCCGGGGGCAAAGCGATCGTCAGCGGCGAAGACGGCCTGCGGGCACTCACCGTTGCACACGAGATCATGGAGAAAATCAATCAGCAAAAGCTTGTCCTCTGACGCAATGACCGCAAAAGAAAAAATCATCGGCATGGAAAATGCTGTGCTCGGGGAGATCGGCGCGATTGCTGATGAACGTGGCGTTGATGCCTACGTCGTCGGAGGTTTTGTCCGAGACACGCTTCTCGGCAGGCCGGGAAAGGATATCGACATCGTGGTAGTCGGTGACGGCATCGCCTTCGCCCGGGTCGTTGCAGAAAAGATGCGCGCCCAGACCCCCGTCGTATTTGAAAAATTCGGGACGGCGATGCTCCCGGTAGCTGGGGGGAAAATCGAGTTCGTCACCGCCCGCGAAGAGCGGTACGAGAGAGGCTCACGGAAACCCACGGTGCAGAAGGCGTCGCTGGAGAGCGATCTTTCGAGGAGAGATTTTACCGTCAATGCGCTTGCCGCATCGGTCAGGAAAGCCGGCTGGGGAAAAATTATCGACCCCTTCCACGGTCTCGATGATCTGAAGAAGAAGGTTCTTCGCACACCGCTGGAGCCCGAGAAGACCTTTGACGATGATCCTCTCCGGATGATGCGGGCAGTCCGCTTTGCGTCGCAGCTCCAGTTCTCGGTGGAGAAATCTGCATTCGAAGCCGTGAAGATGATGGCGGAGAGAATGACGATCGTTTCACAGGAACGCATCACCGACGAGTTTTTGAAACTTCTCTCGTCGCCTGTTCCGTCGATCGGGTTGAAGCTGTTGTATGAAACCGGACTTGCGAAGCTCGTCTTCCCCGAGCTCGTCGATATGGTCGGTGTGGAACAGCGGAAAGAATACCACCACAAAGATGTTTTTCTCCACACGCTGAAAGTGGTGGATAATATCTCGCAGGTGACGCACGACGTCTGGCTTCGCTTTGCCGCTCTCGTGCACGACATTGCAAAACCGCGGACGAAAGGATTCAAGGAAGGGATAGGTTGGACATTCCACGGGCATGAAGATCTCGGCGCACGAATGATGAAACCGATCTTCCGCAGGATGAAGCTCCCGCTCGAAAAGCTCCCATACCTGGAGAAGCTCGTGCGTCTGCACCTGCGCCCCATGGCGCTTGTCAGCGAGGAGATTACAGATTCTGCCATCCGGCGGCTGCTCTTCGAGGCAGGCCCTGAAATCGACGATTTGATGGTGCTCTGCAGAGCCGATATCACCTCTCAGAACCCCGCGCGTGTTGCCCGGTATCTCAAAAATTACGATATTGTCCTTCGGAAGATGGCTGAAGTGGAGGAGAAGGACCGGCTTCGCAACTGGCAGCCGCCCGTCAGGGGAAACGAAATCATGGAAGTCTGCGGTATCAGCCCGAGTCCCCTGGTGGGGATTTTGAAATCCAGGATCGAAAATGCAATTCTGGACGGAAATATCCCCAATGAGCACGATGCTGCATTGGCCTACCTTCTCTCTATTAAAGACGAGGTTTTGCGGGAATACCATCCTTAAGAAATCTCTCTGCTTCTGTAACTTTTCTCCCGGGAGTTCGTTAATAGGATTAGTCTTGCGAGCACATCCATCGCTGATTTTATCATCAAATGAAGGAGTTTTTGAGATGAAGTTGACGCTTTTTCTCGCAGTCATCTGTTTGTTTTTTGTCACGGCGGTTTTTGCCCAGGCACCGACCGTCCTCACGCTCGTCAAGGCCGTTGAGATCGCACTGCAGAATAATACGCAGGTTATACAGGCGCAGAACACTGTCGAAGGCAGGCAGAGTGCCGTTACCGCCGCCTACGGAGGCCTGCTGCCGACGTTGGATGCCGGCGGATCATATTCGAACAGGCAGAACTGGGCGCCGGTGACCGGAGGCGGAAGCCAGTATATCCCGGGACTTGGAATTCTTCAGCTGCCGAGTAACGGCGGCCATTCGTCGTCCGACGCTTACAGCGCAGAACTGGACAGCCGCTGGACCCTCTTCAACGGATTTGGGAATTATGCGGCAATCAATTCGGCAAAAGCGAATGCCAATGCTTCACAGTTCACTTCCGATCGGACAATCCAAAGCACTGTCCTCGAGATCCATACACTCTTCCTCAATGTCGTTCGGACATTTCAGTTGATGAAGGTGAATGAAGATAACGTCAAGCGCAGCCAGCGCCAGCTGGAGCAAATCGAGGAATCGAATAAGGTGGGATCCGCGGCATTGGCGGATGTCTACCGTCAGCGCGCACAAGTGGGAAGCGATGAGTTCAACCTGATTACTGCCCAGACAAATTATGAGAATGCAAAGATGGATCTGATATTTGCACTCGGGGTGGATTTCAACAAGGAGTACCAGTTTGATTTTACGGGAATCCCGACGGATATCGATACGACGGAATTTGTTTCGGTTAATGCAAACTACGCAGACTTTGGCGGACTCATGAGCACGGCACTCGAAAAGCGCCCCGACTACCAGAGCGCAGTTGAAACGCTGAATAGCGCCGATGCGGGTGTTTCCGGAGCGAAGGCGTCGTTCCTCCCGAGCATCAGCGCGTCGGGTTCGTTCCTCTTCAGTAACGATCAGCTGAGCACGATCACCGATAACAAGAATCTTAACCTGAGTCTGAGTGTTTCCATACCAATCTTCAGCGGATTTTCACTCCAGAGTCAGCTTGATCAGGCGGAAGTCACGCGGAAAAATGCGGATGAAGGGCTGAAAGAGGCCGACCGGCAGGTACGTATCGACATCCGGAAGGCGCTCCTCGGTTTGCAGTCAGCAGAAAAACAGGTCGTTGTTGCGCAGAGCAGTGTTCAATCTGCATTGATGGATCAACAAATCGCTGAAGAAAAATATCATCTTGGCGCAAGCACATTGCTCGACCTCCTGACCGCAAATGCCAATTATACGACGGCGCTGAGTAATAAAGTGAACGCAGTGGCCGGATATCTGGTGGCAAAGAAAACGGCAGAATTTGCCATCGGAACGATCTCGAAATAACAAGTGTTTTTGCCGAAAGGACTCCAGTTATGGCGACAAACAAGAAATCACGGAAGAAGGTCATCATTTTCTCCATCGGAGGAGCTCTTCTTATCGTCCTCGTGGCGCTCATTATCATGGGCAGCAAGAAGGAGCCGGTCTTCACGATCCAGACGGAAAAAGTGCAGCGGAGGACCATCACTCAGGCGGTGACCGCAACGGGAAAAATCTACCCCGAAGTGCAGGTTGTCATCACGCCTGAAGTGAGCGGCGAAATTACCGATCTGCCCGTGAAGGAAGGGTACGTCGTGAAGAAGGGCGACCTTCTCATGAAAATCAAACCCGATATCTATGTCGCAATGCGCGATCAGGCGGCTTCGGGATTAAGCTCCGCCAAGGCGAGTCTTCAGAAAGCCGAATCAGACTACAAGCGCGGAATGGACCTCTCGAGCAAAGGACTAATATCCACCGCGGATCTTGAACAGGTGACGACAGCGTATGAGCTGGCAAAGGCCAACTTTGATCAGGCCGATGCGTCCCTGAAACAGGCATCGGAAAACCTCCTCAAGACAACCATCACTTCCCCGATGGATGGTACTATCAGCGAACTGGATGTTGAGCGCGGTGAACGGGTTCTCGGCACCAGCCAGTTTCAGGGGACGACGGTGATGACCGTTGCCGATCTCTCCCGGATGGAAGCACGGGTGGATGTGGGAGAGAATGACATCATCAATTTGGTCGTCGGCGATACAGCCCGCATTGCCGTGGACGCCATACCGGATCACAAACTGACCGGACTCGTGTATGAAATCGGGAATTCGGCGAAGACGACCGGTGCGGGTACTCAGGAAGAAGTCACCAATTTCCAGGTGAAGATCAGAATTCTGGACAAGAACGTCCCCCTGCGCCCCGGTATGTCGATGACCGCAACAGTCGAAACCCAGACCAAGAAGAATGTTCTCGCAGTACCGATACAGAGCGTAACAACGCGCATGGGAAATCCGGACAAGCAGGGTGGGGGAAATCAGATGAGTTCGGATGACAATGCGTCCAACGATACGCATATGAAAGCGAAGACCGAGAAAGCGAAGGAAATCGTTTTTGTGGTCGACAATAATGCCGTGAAGAGTGTGGAAGTGAAACGGGGAATTTCGGACGATTCGTATTCCGAAATCGTCTCCGGTATCAACGAAAACCAGGAAGTGGTTTCCGGAAGTTATAAAGCGATCAGCCGTGACCTCGAAGAAGGATCGAAAGTAAAAGTCGACAACGCGAAGCACAAACCAAACGGCACTGGCAGCTAATCAACCCGCAGAAGGAGTTCGAGAACAACATTATGGATAATACCTCAGTCGTTATTAATCTTCAGCACATCCGGAAAGTCTACGACATGGGCGGTGCGGAAGAGGTTCACGCTCTTGCCGATGTTTCGCTCCAGATCCGGCGGAACGAGTATGTTGCGATCATGGGGCCTTCCGGTTCCGGTAAATCAACGCTGATGAACATCATCGGATGTCTTGACACACCGACTTCCGGGCTCTACGAATTTAACGGAGTCAATGTGAGCCAGATGAACGACAATCAGCTGGCAAAAGTCCGAAACAAGGAAATCGGCTTCGTCTTCCAGACATTTAATCTCCTGGCGAGGTCCAATTCTCTCCACAATGTCGAGCTGCCGCTGATTTATGCAGGCGTCGGTTCTGCCGAACGGAAGCGTCTTGCCCATGAAGCGCTGACGCACGTTGGTCTGGGAGAACGCGTGAATCACAAACCGAACGAGCTCTCCGGCGGTCAGCGCCAGCGTGTCGCCGTCGCACGGGCGCTCGTGAACAAACCGTCGATTCTCCTTGCCGACGAGCCGACCGGGAACCTCGATACGAAGACCGGTGAGGAAATTATGGCTCTCTTCGAGGAACTTCATCGACAGGGAAACACGATCGTTCTGGTAACACACGAAGAATCCATTGCCGAACACGCACACAGAATTATCCGGGTGCGTGACGGGTTGATTGAAAGCGACAAAATCACCGTCAAGAACAAGACCGTTCCTGTGTAGGAGAAGCGATGCAGATCATCCATACGATTTCCGAGCTGAAGGAAGGCGTTATTATTTCGCTCCAGGCGATCCGGGCGAACAAAATGCGGTCAGTCCTCACAACGCTGGGAATTCTTATCGGGATTGTTTCGGTGACGATGATGGCGACAGCCATCGAAGGCGTGAATCGGGCCTTTGAGAAGAGCGCCTCGGCATTCGGCTCGAAGATTCTCTATGTGCAGAAGTTCTCATGGGTCGGCAACGATGACTGGTGGAAATACCGGAACCGAAAAGATCTCAAAGTGGAGTATGTGGATGCTGTTGCCCGCCAGGTCACCCTGGCCGATGCCATTGCCCCGACCGTTGACGCCGTGAAAGATGTTCACTTCGAGTCGCACTCCATGTTAAGTGCATGGGTTACCGGTACGACAAGCTCCTATGAGCAGGCATCAGGCACCACTATTGAGGACGGCCGATTTTTCAGCCAGGAAGAAAGTGACGGCGGACGGCCGGTCTGCGCAATCGGCGCCAACGTGGCGGAAACTCTCTTTCCGAGTACGGACCCGATGGGCCAGACAATCAAAGTCGGCGGCTATCCGTACAGGGTGATTGCGGTTTTTGAAAAACAGGGCGGTCTGTTTGGAACCTTTACATCTGATAACCGGATTTTTATTCCGCTCAACTCCTTTCTCTCGGATTTCGGAACGCATCACGGCGTTTCGATCAATGTGCGCGTTGCGAAGGATGCCGATCTTGATGATGCCAAGGAAGAGCTCCGTGGAATTATGAGAAAGATCCGCCATCTCAACCCCGGCCAGGAGGATGATTTCAGCATCAACGAACAGGATCTTCTCACGAATGTCTTCGGCCAGATTACCGGCGTCATCGCAGGAGTCGGCTTCTTCATCACGGGCCTCTCGCTCTTTGTCGGCGGAATCGGAATTATGAATATTATGTATGTTTCCGTGACCGAGCGGACGAGGGAAATCGGTATCCGTAAGGCCATCGGCGCGCGCCGAAGAACAATCCTCTTCCAGTTTCTCGCCGAGGCGGCAATGATCTGTCTGCTCGGTGGAATCATTGGTCTGATCATTTCCTATCCGCTGAGTCTCATTGCGAGCCAGGTGCTTCCCACGGCAATGCCGTTGTCGGTCGTGTTCCTGGCGCTGCTGGTATCCTTGTTTGTCGGCGTTATTTCCGGATTCCTTCCGGCGTATCGGGCTTCGAAGCTTGATCCCGTGGATGCGCTCCGGTATGAATGACACCTATGGGTCTTCCGGCTCGTCGTAGTCGTCAACTCCTTTATCCGGATTCTCTTCTCGTATGATGCGGGCGGTTCAAACCTTTCTGCTTGGTCTCAAAGAGAGCTTCTTCATGGCGTGGGCGGCGCTCAGGACGAACAAGCTTCGCTCTGTGCTCACACTGCTCGGCATCGCGGTCGGTGTCTTTTCGATCATCGGCGTCATGACCGCCATGGGAGTTCTTCTCAACAGTATCCAAAGCGGCATGAGCATGCTTGGATCCAATACGGTCCAGATTCAGAAGTATCCGATGTTTGATGCCGGCGGGCCGCAGGAGCATGCGTTTCTGCGAAACCGGAAAGACATTACGTTCGACCAGGGGATGCGGCTGAAGGAACTGGCCTCGCTTGCCAGCGCCGTCGGCATCTTTTGCGCCAACAACAACGGCGTCGTCATCTCGACACTGACGGGAGAAAAGACCAATCCCAACATTACCCTGACTGGGAGGGATATCGAAGGATTTACAGCCAACAACTGGACGATCATGGAGGGCCGGCTCTACACGACCTCCGAGCTCTCTTCATCAAAGCATGTGGCGGTCCTCGGCGGAGACGTCGTGAAAAAGATCTTCCCGAAAACGGATCCTATCGGGCAGAAGATCCGTATTGACGGCCGGGAATTTGAAGTGGTCGGAGTCGTCGAGTCCAAGGGTCAGCTCATGGGTGGAAGCGACAATTTTGCCGTCATTCCCATCTCCACGTTTTTTGACATCTACGGACGGAAACAAAACGTCGCGATCAAAGTTCAGGCGCCTTCGCAAGACGTTCTCTCCGATTGTGTGGAGCAGGCACGTGAGATGCTCAGAACGATCCGGCATGTTGCCCCCGGCGATGACGATGATTTTTATATCTGGTCGAATGATTCGCTCATCACGCAGTTCAACGATTTCACCAAGTACTTCCGGATGGGGGTCATGCTGGTGAGCGCTATTGCGCTCCTGGCCGCAGGCGTCGGTATCATGAACATCATGCTGGTGTCCGTTACCGAACGCACACGGGAGATCGGTATTCGAAAAGCCGTTGGCGCTCGCAAGAATAATATCCTCTCGCAGTTCATCTTTGAAGCGGTTGTCATCAGTGAATTTGGCGGCATCACGGGTATCCTGCTCGGTTTGCTCGGCGGAAACCTCGTCGCCCTCTTTTTGGAAATACCACCGGTGATCCCTATCGACTGGGTGGCGATCGGATTTGTGAGTTGCAGTTTCGTGGGTATCGTCTTCGGTGTCTATCCTGCCTGGAAAGCCGCAAATCTCGACCCGATCGAGTCGCTCCGGTACGAATAGCCGGAACCACAACAAATTTCTTCCACCTCCGTATACTATAAGAGAGCACGAAGAGGAAAATTGTTCCTGATCCTGTATGTACCAGGTCGTTGAAATATTAGCCCATGAAATTCGCGAGAGCCTGATGATGGCGCTCGCCGCCCTTCGCATCAACAAGCTCCGGTCGATTCTGACACTGCTCGGCATTGCCGTCGGCGTGTTTTCCATCGTGGCAGTGATGACGGCAATGGAGGCGCTGGTCAACAGCATCCAGAACGGCCTGAGTCAGCTCGGGACGAATACCTTCCAGGTTCAGAAAACTCCGATGTTCAACTCCGGGAGTCCGCAGGAACGCGCGAAATTCAGGAACAGAAAGAACATTCAGTACTCACAGGGCCTGCTTGTTGCCGAGCGCGCAACACTCGCAAAGGCCGTCGGACTCGAATCCTGGAAATTCGGGAAAGTCGTCGCATCACGGGACGGATTGAAAACGAACCCGAGCGTGCAGGTTGCCGGTGAGAATGTTGAGGGATTCACCACCAACAACTGGACGATTGCCGAAGGCCGCATGTTCAACGAGAACGAGCTGAATGAAGGAAGGCCGGTGGCCGTTCTTGGCCCGCAGGTGGTGGAGAAGATCTTTCCCAAATCCGATCCGATCGGAGAGGTCGTTCGTGTCGACGGGAAGGAATATACCGTGATCGGAACCATTGAATCGCAGGGGAGTATTCTCGGAGGAAATAACGATAACTTCATCGTCATCCCGATTGTCACGCTCTTCAGCGTCTATGGACCGGATCTGGATTCACATATTATGGTGCAGTCGACATCCAGGGAAACGTATGAAGATTGCATCGACCAGGTACGCGGAATCCTGCGCACAGCTCGCCACGTCGATCCCGCCGACCCGGATGATTTTTACATCTTCTCGAATGATACGGTTATCGAGCAATTCAACAGCTTCACACTCTACCTGCGGCTCGGCATCATGCTTGTCAGTGCCATCGCACTTCTCGCCGCGGGAGTCGGCATCATGAATATTATGCTGGTTTCCGTAACGGAACGGACCCGTGAAATTGGTATACGGAAAGCCATTGGGGCGAAGAAGAAAAACGTCCTGTCCCAGTTCATTCTTGAAGCCGTCGTGCTGAGCGAATTCGGGGGAGTGGCCGGGATTCTGGCCGGCGTCGGAAGCGGTAATCTGATTGCCCTCGTTCTTCAAGTGCCGCCCGTTATTCCATGGGACTGGGTTGCAATCGGGTTCGCAATTTGCTCGATTATCGGGGTTGTCTTCGGTGTCTATCCTGCCTGGAAGGCCTCAAACCTCGATCCCATCGAATCCCTTCGATACGAATAAAGTCGGATTTTTTTGAAAAAGGGCTTGACTTTCCCCCGGATTCGTGTAAATTTAAGTATCCACTAATTCCACCGTTTCATTCTGTTATCATTTGAGGTAGGCTCCATGAAGCGCTTCGCGACGCTCTCGCAGAGAGGCGTTTGTGCCTTTTGCATTATCCTCATGATCTGGGCGATCCCCGGTTTGATGACCGCTCAGCCCCTCTATCGAACATTCATTCAGAACGATCTCGGTGTCAAGAAAACCCAGGCCGGAAAGATCCTCGGTGCGCGGGCGTCGTTCCGCTTTATCAATGTCACCGGAAGTTTCGCCGGTGTCCTGCATGTGAAATTCAACGCTCCTGTCATGTCGCTTGACAGCATACCCTCGATGACCGTTTCTCTCAATTCAACCAAGAAAAATCTCGACATTAGCGGGATTTTCAATGATGGTGATACGGTCAAGGTAAGCGGTCTGTTCTCCAAAAAGAATGTCGACATTCGCGCGAAATGGGCATGGGGAGATGGAAGTCTTGTTCAGCCGGATGCTGAGCAGGCAGCGACCGCAACGCCGGTCGTTATTCAGCCCAACGGCGGGAATGTCCTCGATGTTCTCTACAAGAAGATCATTCCCAAACCTGCCGGCCTTGTTATCGGTATCGTCAACATGACGAAACAAAACGGCTGGGTAAGGTATAAGAGTGCAAATCCGAAGTTCTTTACTCATACCGGACTGGCGCGGTGCTTTGATCTCATCTCCTCGGGGCTTGGCGGTACACGGACGTTTAAAGGTCAGCTTATCAATCCCCAGGTTTCGAAACATGACAATCACCTTCTCGGCGAGGTACATGCCCTGAAGCTTGCGATTATTGCGAACGATGCAAGGATCACACTTCCCGATACGCCGGCGACGCGTCTCGGAGATCTTGTCTATAGTGATACGACCAATCCCGGTGATCCGGCCAATGGCAAAACCCTGCGCCAGATTACGACGCTTGCAGATTCCGCCCTGACGTTCTGCTCACTGTTCAGCGGTACGCCGGATTTCTATACGAAGCTGGATTCGAGTATCACGAGGATCAATGCCGCGTTCAGCGGTCCTTTCCACGCGATCGCATTCTCTCCTTTCCTTCTCGATGGAATTTCAGGGATTGATCCTTACCCGTTCATCCACGACAATCCGGTGCCGGTTCCTCCGGTCATGACATACAAGCCGGTTTCCGTGATCGATGATCCCGTTCAGTTTGCTCTTCAGCAGAATTATCCGAATCCGTTCAATCCCACAACGACCATCAGATTCTCGCTTCCCGCTACAAGTCTTGTGACGTTTACGGTTTATAATCTTTTAGGACAGGAAGTACAGACCGTCTACAGTGGCGAGCTGCTCGATGAAGGAGATCAGAGTGTGAGCTTTAACGGCCTCAATCTTGCCTCGGGCGTGTATTTCTACCGGATCTCTGCGACCTCTGTTGATGAACCGACAAAAGTGTATACCGATATCAAAAAGATGCTCCTCGTCAAATAGATCTCGGTGTGTCGAAAGAAAAACCCCGGACAGAATCTCTGCCCGGGGTTTTTTTATGAACTGCCGGAGTGGTGATGACCTGATGGAGGACTCCGCTCAGGCCTTCATCCTCATTCCTTTTTCCTCATAACTGAAGATCCATCCCGCAACCTTTCCCGGATCGATCGCATCAAAATTTTCCCAGTAGCGTTCCGTATTCATGTGCTGGGAACTCGTATCGTTTTCCGGGACGGCATCAGCCATTGCAATGATCTCTTTCAGGCGGCTCTTCCACAATTTCATGTTAGCAACGCGGAGGTCGACCCATCCGTCATGTGCCCATGAATCGATGGATCTGGCCGTCACGGGAATTTCCCGCTCGCCGTGGAACGGAGGGATCTTGATCTCCCTGGAACGGAGCATGCTCTTTCCATCGGGGAGGAGTATCGGGATGCCGATCGAAATGATCTGCGCACGAAGCCGTGAATCGGACGCGATTTTTTGATGGAGTTTCCTGCTGAGTGCACCGGGTGCGGTTTTCACGACTGCCCGGACATTTTTGAAGCAGAGTTTGAGAAGATACGATTCGTAGAGGAGCTTGGATAGCCGCGGCGGCCCGAGCATCTCGAACGCCACGCTGTCAACGCCGTGCTTCCGCTCGAGCTCTTCGATCTGCTCCTTCGCATTGTGAAAAAGGTATCCTGCGCGATACGTGGGGGCCAGAGTCGCGTTATCCAGTGCATTGATGATGTCGTGCCCTGTATTGCCGCCCTTGATTTCGTAAATGACATCTTCGGCAATCTCTTCGGGTGTGACAAATTCCATCTGCCCGGGTGTGGCGATTGCCTCGAATTCGCCCCGCGAAAAAAGTCCGTTTTCGCCCGTATCGATAAAAGCGGATTTGAGCGTCTTGTTGAGCGGCCTGCCGACATCTTCCATGGTCAGCTGCAGCCGATTACGCAACGGAACAGCCCGCGAAGGCGGGCAATCGAACAGGGAGATGGCCCTGCCGCGTTTCCGGATTTCTCCGAATGCTATCCGCTTCCAGGCAATCGCCGCGGTCGGCTTGATCTCTTTGGTGATCGGTGCACCCGGTGTACGTCCCATCAGGAAGAGGAGAAGCGTATGCGCGCCGGCGACCGAAGATTTGCTCAGCAGGACGCTTGAAGGGCGTTCTTCGCTGTGCGTGTACGGAATGTTGAGTCCCATTCCTCCGGTTCCGCTCGTTCCGATCTTCATGTAAATCTTCGTGCCGAAATCATTCATCGAGCGGTACAGCAGCTGAACATGTCGGATAAGCTGGGGTGTGTAGAGTGTACAGAGGAGCCGCTCTGTCGCTTCTCTGAGCGATGCGGTTCCCTGTCTTCCGGAAGAGTCCTTCATGTATCGGAGGACCCGCCGCGCACTGTTGAAGATGTCCTGATAGGCGATTGCCGTTGCGGAATTGATCCCGTCGATGATGATGTCCGGTTTCGTCTCTCGGAAAAGCTGGTAGATTGCCGACCGTTTCAGCACATCATCCGTAAGCTCGTCGAGCATATCGTCGATGAGCATGGCGCGGAGCTTTGGATTGTTCATGATATCCTCGCGCCCCATATCTTTCAGGGCGTGCCGGACAAAGATATTGCCCCACCATGCGCCGAAGAGCTTCTTCGGCATGTCGGGGAATTCCTTCCTCAGCATGGCAAGGGTGGCGTCGGTCTCCGACTTCAGCAGCGAGGTGATGATGATGCGCTTCGGCTTTTCAGGAATGAGCTTCCGGCAGATTGCGGAGCCGACGAGTCCGCTTCCGCCCAAAACGAGTACAGTTCTGTTCGTGATATCCATAGGTCAGTGAGGATGTTCTCGAAATAAAAAACGGCACGCACAGGGTTCGTGGCGCCGTTCCGTTCATTAAGGCGATGTCACGTGCTGTGCCATCACACTTTTTCTACTACAACTGCCGTGCCGTAGGCGAGAACCTCGGTCACGCCGGTAGCAACTTCGTTCGCATCATACCGCATGCCGATCACTGCATTGGCGCCCATGTACTGGGCATGCTGCATCATGATCTCATACGCTTCCTGCCGGGCTTTTTCACAGAGCTCCTGATAGAGCGAGATGTTCCCGCCGAACAATGTCTGGATGCCGGCACCGATATTGCCGATCAGGGAACGTGACCGGACCGTAATGCCGCGCACGAGCCCAAGCTGCTTCGTCACGCGGTAACCGTCCAGCGTGAATGCGGTCGTTACCAGTGCATGATCCATATTCAACTCCTTACTTAAGTTTAATGGAATTCACACATTTTTCAAACGGTGTGAAGTAAACATCTTTCTGCGGTGCAAAATAATTGACGGTTATGCGGATCACCTTGTCGTTCTTCACGACAAAATATGCGCGGCTGTTGATATCTTTCATGGGTGAATAATCCACCCAGATCGATTTGACGCCGTCGATCGTGCCGTTGCCGGTGGCTTTGGATTTATACCGCCCCTTGTTCTGATCCCACACTTTTTCAACCGTCAATTTTTTCGCATCGAACACATCGATATGGATGCTGCAGTCGCGTCGGTCTGGCGCCCGCATTTCCATTGCGAAATCATTGCTTCCCTTCGGGACCTGGGCGATTTCCAGGTTGTCTGGATACTGCATGGTGAAGAATGTTCCGCCAGGATACGTTTCCAGTGTAGCCGAGGGCTGCCAGTATTCAGGTTTTTTCAACTCAATCACCGGCGGGAGGAAGGAGTTCTTCATTGTGTCGAATACCGCGGCATGCGCAGCATACTGGTCGCCGTATCCTTCAAA
This sequence comes from Bacteroidota bacterium, assembly GCA_035518715.1. Lineage (GTDB taxonomy): Bacteria > Bacteroidota > Ignavibacteria > UBA10030 > SZUA-254 > DATIXJ01. The sequence goes on from DATIXJ010000027.1 coordinate 23,366, forward strand.
GTCCAGCTTGTAGATTGCCGTGTCCCCGCCAACGTAATAGGTGTGGCCGAAAATGCTCGACTTCGTCGTGACCTTGAGCGAATAGGTGAACATCTCGGTGGTCTTGCCGGCCAGCTGAACTGTCCCGCTCTGCATGCCTTCTCCCTCAAGATTGTAGTTCGCCTGCTTCATGTCGCTCTTGTCCTGCTGGACGTAATCGTCGAGTTTCTTTCCGGCGTACGGAATCACCTCGACAGACACCTGAGCACCGGGTTCACCGGAAGTTGGATCGAGGAACTTATTGAGGACCTCCTGTGATTTTGCGAATACCGCCTTTCCCGCCGTGCCAAGCTGCTTCCAGTCTTTCGGATACTGGATCTTGAATCCGAATGCCGGATCGCGGTACGAGTTCATTTCCCCTACAGGCACCGGCTCGATTTTCTTCTCGCAGCCGATCACCAAGAACGCAAGGAGGACGCCGAACTTCAAAAACGTTTTCATAAAAAGTCTCCAGGAATGATTTGATGATTTATGGGGTTGGCGGTACGATCGTATTGTACCACGGTTTTTTTTCGCGCGCAGCCAGCTCGTCAATGTGCAGGTGCTTCAGTTCCATGTACTCGTGCAATCCCTCCACGCCAAATTCTCGTCCGATCCCGCTCTGCTTGTAGCCGCCGAAGGGCGCCCGTTCCGAGATGAGATGCCATTCATTGATCCAGACTGTTCCCGCGCGCAGCTGCCTGGCAACATCCATCGCCTTGTTCCCGTCAAGCGACCAGATGCCCGCGGCAAGACCGTACATCGAATCGTTTGCCTGCTCGATCGCATCCTGCACGGATTCGTATCGGATCACCGAAAGGACCGGCCCGAAGATCTCTTCCTGCGCAATCGTCATCCCGTTCTTCACGTTGGTGAAGATCGTCGGCTCAATGAAATTCCCGTTGCGCAGCTGCTCGGTCGACGGGATGCTTCCGCCGGCGACAATGCGGGCGCCTTCCTGCTTTCCCTTCTGAATATACGAAAATACACGGTCCTGCTGTTTCTTAGAAATGAGCGGACCGATTACCGTATCCCCGGATTTCGGATCCCCTAACTTCATCGCTTTGGTTTTAGCTATTAATTCTTCAACGAAGGTGTCGTGAAGCGATGAGGGGAGGAATAACCTTGATGCTGCCTCACAGCACTGACCCTGATGATAAAAAATCCCGTAGAGCGTTCCATCAACCGCCAGCCGGGGATCGGCGTCTTCCAAAACAATATTCGCGGATTTTCCTCCACACTCCAGCGTGCAGTTCTTGAGGGTGCCGGCGGCAAGCTCCATGACCCTCCGTCCGATGGCGGTCGATCCGGTAAATGAGACCTTATCCACATGCGGATGCCGGGCAAGGGTCTCACCGACTTCGGGACCGAACCCGGGAAGAATATTCACCGTTCCGGGAGGAAATCCTGCATCATGGAAAATTCTGGCAAGCTCCAGAGCGGTGACGGGTGTAAGCTCGGACGGCTTCAACACTACCGTATTCCCCGCTGCAAGCGCGGGTCCCAATTTCCAGATCGCCATCTTGAGCGGAAAATTCCACGGAATGATCGCTGATACCACCCCGACCGGTTCGTGAACAAGAAGGTTCCGGCTGAATCCCGGCTTGGAGAGTGCATCGAGAGGAGCGACCGGATCAAGTGCGGCAAGCTTGGAGAAATAGCTCATTGCGCGCGCACTCAGGTAGACATCATCCTTTACCTTCCTCATTGTCGATCCGGAATCTTCGATTTCCCATTGCTCGAAATCTGACTTTCGTTCGTTGAGCTTGTCGGAAACCGATTTGAGGAGTGCCGCGCGCTCATCGCGGCTCATTCGGGGCCACGGTCCCTTGTCGAAGGCAGCCCTCGCGGCCGCAATCGCCTTTTCTCCGTCCTGGGCATTTGCCCGTGCGACATGAGCGATGACTTCCTGATTGTACGGGTTCGCTGTTTCGAATGTCTTTCCCGAAACCGAGGGGACAAACTCTCCATTAATATAGAGTGAGTACTCACGCATGAAGCTTATTGCCCGCCAATCCTTCCATATACCGTGAGTGCCAGAATGACTGCAATCAGAACCCACATCACCGCATACGAAAGTCCGATCTGACGGTCGAATCCTTTCAACTGATCCTGCGCGTTTGCCGGGGCCTGATTACCCGCCATCTGCTGAACGAGCTTTCCGCGTTTCGAGGATTGTATCCCGAAGAGCACGCCGCTGATTACGGCAATCGCGAAGAAAATGATTTTGGCTGTCAGCCATCCTACATCAAGAACACCGAGCCCGAGCTCGTGCATGTTTCCGATACCGGTGATGAGCATGATGACGACTGCGATGGGGCTCAGAATGCCGATGGGGCGCATCGCACGAAGGAGTGTCGCTTTCCCCTGGAGATCCTGTGCCTTCTTGTACTGCGAGTTGAGGATAAATCCCGCCAGGTTGACGGTCATGAGCATGCCAAACCCGATGAGATGAATCCAGAGAATGAGAAAACGTTCCACGCGAATAACCTTTCCGCGAATTGATGAGAGAGCTTGTCCTGACGTGCCCCTCTGGGCAAGGGGGTGAAAATGTGGTCAGTAAGATACAAAATGTTTCCGTGAGTCTCAAACCTGATCAGGGTAAAATGTTTGTGAATCCATACCGATTTTCCTATATTATCGTGAATGAGTTCGGCATCCTCTCAACAAAAACCGATCGGTGTCTTCGACTCCGGCATCGGCGGACTGACGGTCGTGCGTGCCCTCATGCGCCGGCTTCCCCACGAGAATATTGTCTACTTCGGCGACACCGCGCGCGTTCCCTACGGCCCGAAATCCGCGCAGACAGTTCGCGAATACGCCGCACAGGATACCGACTTTCTCACCTCACACGATGTGAAGATGATCGTCATCGCGTGCAACACGGTTTCCTCCGTTGCACTCGATATCGTGCAGAAACACTCGAAGGTTCCGGTCATCGGCGTGATACTCCCCGGAGCACAGGCGGCGGTTGCCGCGACAGAGAAGAAACGCATCGGCGTGATCGGAACCGTCGGAACGATCGCCAGCAACGCGTATGCGAACGCGATCCGGCAGATCGATGCGTCTGCAACCGTCATCAGCCAGGCATGCCCGCTCTTTGTGCCTCTCGCGGAAGAAGGATGGACCGATCACAAAGCCACGGATCTCGTCGCCCGCGAATATCTCTTTCCCCTCAAGCTCCAGAAAATTGATACCCTCGTCCTTGGATGTACGCATTATCCGATTCTGGAAGAAGTGATCGGACGTGTATTCGAAAACGGGGTGAAGCTGATCGATTCAGGACTCGCAACAGCCGTGGAAGTTGAGGCACTCCTTGGCGAACGTGATCTGCGGAATCCCAGCACTCAAAAAGCAAATTTGCAATTTTTCGTCAGCGATATTCCCCACAAATTTACCGAAGTCGGCGAACGCTTCCTCGGCCAGAAACTCGGAAGGGTGCGAAAAGCGGAAGGGTTTTTCTAACTCATCACACTATCCATTCACCATCAGCGGAGTGGTTATGCAATCAGCAGAATCGTTCTTACAGGAGCTCGACAACCGTATCGCACGCAACCGGATGCTCGATCATCCCCTGTATCAAACCTGGAACTCCGGCAAACTCAGCCGTGAAGCGCTTCGCGAATATGCGAAACAGTATTACCGGTTCGTGCACGTCTTCCCGACACTTCTCAGCGCCACACACGCCAATACTCCGCATCTGCCCGTTCGACAGGAGCTGTTGGAAAATCTCCTCGAAGAGGAGCGCGGCGAAGGTAATCATCCTGCACTCTGGATGAAGTTTGTGGAATCTCTCGGTGTGACGAACGAAGAAGCCCGTACCGCCTCATCACTCCCGGAAACAGAAGAAGCAATCGGCGAGCTTCGTTCGGTGACACGTGACGGATCGTATCTGGAGGGTGTTTCGGCTCTCTACGCGTATGAATCCCAGATCCCGCAGGCTGCGAAAGTGAAGATTGAGGGCTTGAAGAAATTCTATGGAATAACGGATGCGGAATCGCTTTCATTCTTTACGGTACATGAAGAAGCCGATGTCTATCATTCTGGCGACGAGAGGAAAATACTTGCCGAATACGCCGTAACCCAAAAGGAACGTAAGGATGTGTTGAATGCGGCCGACCGTTCGGCGAAGGCAATGCTCCGGCTGCTCGATGGTGTCTACCGTGCATATGTTCAACCATCGATGAGCTGATTCATGGCTGTGCGGGAAATACTCCTTCTCGGAAACCCGCGCCTGCGCGAGCCCTCCAAGCCGGTCGGCAATTTTCCCGATGCCGATGTTCGTTCGACAGTTTCCGATTTGAAGGAAACGCTCGCCGACTTTCGTCAACGGAATGGATTCGGGAGAGGAATTGCCGCGCCGCAGATCGGGAGTAGGCTTCGCATCATAGTTATTCAGGTCGATAAGCCGCTGCCATTGATCAACCCGCAGATTGTGCGCCGCTCCCGGCAGATGATGACGTTGTGGGATGACTGCTTCTCCTTTCCCGATATCATGGTGAAAGTTAAGCGCAACATTTCGGTTGACGTCAAGTATCGGGATGAAAAAGGAAAAGAATGCATGATGAACGCCGAAGGCGGGATATCGGAATTGCTCCAGCACGAGATCGATCATCTCGACGGTATTCTGGCAATTGACCGCGCTCTCGATTCCAGACACATCATCCTGCGAAGCGAGTGGAAGAAGCTGGCGGAACATGAATCAGCGGTCCGATCACTATAACAAGGAGCATGTATGAAAACTCTCACAGATCAGGAAGTTGCCGCGGCGGTGAAGAAGTTGAAAGGATGGAATCTGATCGGAAAAGAAATCCGGAAATCATTCATCCATAAGGATTTCGTTCATGCCGTCGGGTTTGTGAATTCCGTCGCACTTGTTGCCGAACGGGCGAACCATCATCCTGATATCGACGTCCGGTGGAATACGGTCACGCTGACGCTCTCCACGCACAGTGCCGGCGGACTTACCGAAAAGGACTTCAAACTTGCCGGCGAAATCGATGAGATCTGAACTCATGGTTCCCAATTCCTCCCGTACCGGAGCATGACGAGCGAAGAAATTCTCACACTCTTCCGGAACACCAATGCTCTCCTCGAAGGTCATTTCCAGCTGACCTCTGGCTTGCACAGTCCGCAGTATTTCCAGTGCGCGAAAGTCCTGCAACATCCCGAGTATGCCGAAAAACTCTGCCGCGAACTATCTTCACGGTTTCAGGATGATGCGATCGATGTCGTGATCTCACCCGCGCTCGGAGGAATTGTGGTTGGACAGGAAGTCGGGCGGCAGCTTGGGATCCGCACCATCTTTACGGAGCGCAAGGAAGGTGCAATGGAACTTCGCCGTGGGTTCGAAATTGCACGAGGCGAGAAGGTTCTCGTCTGTGAAGACGTCATCACGACCGGCGGATCGGTGAACGAGGTCATCGGTATCGTTGAGCGGAACGGCGGAACGCTCGTCGGCGTCGGCGCAATCGTCGACCGCAGCGCCGGCAGGGCAACGTATCCGCGGTTCACCGTTGCATTGACGATGCATGTCGTCACCTACCCACCGGCCGATTGCCCGCTTTGCAAAAAAGGCATTCCAGTCGATAAACCCGGGAGCCGCGTTCCTGCTGCCAGGAAGTAGCATGATTACGGAAGATACCATCATCAATCATACCATCATCGCCGTCCTGATCATCATCGGGTCGGTGATTGTCGGGAAACTGGCGAAATGGATCATCGGGGTCATCTTCAAGCGTCTCGCTGCGCGAACAAAAACGGTGCTCGACGATCTCCTTCTCGAAGTGGTCGAAGCAAGGATCGTCCTGCTCACAACGCTTGCGGGTTTCAGCATCGGCATTCAGGAAGTCCGTAAAGGGCTGACCTCCGCCAACGTCACACATCATCAGATCCTCGATTACCTTTCGATCGCACTCTTTGTCGTCCTCGTCGGCGTGATCGCAAACCTCGTCAGCCGTCTCTTCAGGACGCTGATGGTCTGGTACGCAGAGAAGGTTTCTGCAGAAAAGCACAGTAATATCCGTCCGATGATCGTGCCCGTAACGACGAAGCTCATGAACATTCTCCTCTTCATGATCGGCGGGATCATCATTCTCGACCATTTCGGCGTGAATATCGGCGGGCTCCTCGTTTCTCTCGGCGTCGGCTCACTGGCGGTTGCACTTGCGGCACAGGAAACGCTCGCCAATATGATTGCCTGGTTCGTGATTCTCATTGACCAGCCGATCCGCATCGGTGACCGGATCCGTCTTCCCTCAGGAGATGAAGGGGATGTACTTCAAATAACACTGCGCAGCACGCGCATTCTCAACCCGGACAACAATCTTGTGATCATCCCGAACAGCGATATTGTCAAGAGCAGGATCGTGAATCTTTCGGTGCCGGATATCAGCGGCTCGTATGTGGTGGATTTCCCCGTAACCATCGGATCTGACGTTGAAAAGGTGAGGAAAATTATGACGGATGTGGCGCGTCAGTCGCCGGATGCAGGACAGGATTCCATTCCGGATGTGAGAATTGTGGAAATCCGTGAGACGGCGATGATGGTGCGGGTTTCGGGGAAGATTTCTGATGTCCGGAATAAATATGCGGTCGAAACGGCACTTCGCGAGAAAGTGTATACGGCATTCCGCGCACAGGGTGTCGAAATCCCATCGGCGGCAAAATATATCGCCATCCAGAATTCCAATGCAACTCAAACTTCTCAAGCGAAATAACGTCTACCGCGGCCGCGTCTTCAACATTATTGTCGACGAGGTGGAATATCCTTCCGGCAACCGGGCAGTGCGCGAAGTTGCGGAACACGGCGGCGGCGCGGTCGTCCTGGCAGTCTTTCCGGATCATCGCATCATCCTCGTCCATCAGCACCGGTATCCTCTCAATGAATTCATCCTTGAGCTTCCTGCGGGGAAGCTGGAGAAAGCGGAAGATCCTCTTCACTGCGCCCAGCGAGAGCTTGAGGAGGAAACCGGCTATCATGCATCAACCTGGAAAAAGCTGACATCAATTTATACCACCCCCGGATTCTGCAGTGAAATTCTTCATATTTATCTTGCAACAGGGTTAACTCCTGCACCCGGCGGGCGAAAACTTGAAGAAGGGGAGCTGACGATGTCGCTGAGGTTTGTCTCGCTTGAAGAATCCATTGCCATGATCGACAAAGGTGAGATTCGCGATGGTAAGTCGATCTGCGGCATCATGACAGGTGACCGGATCATCCGGAAGGAAAAATTGCTGTGACCGTAGAGGATGAGAAGAATAAACGGAATTATCGTCTCGAACTGAAGCACTGCATCATCCCAACCTGCGGCGGCGAGCTCGAGGAGCTTTCGTATTATGAACGGAACAACTGGGCGACTGTGGAGCTCCAGTGTAAGATCTGCAAGCGCAGGTTTGTCGTCAAAGTGGAAATCTGAACATGAAATTCAATCCCATAGAAATCATCCGGAAAAAAAGAAACGGCGGCACGCTCACGCGGGAAGAGATGGAATTTTTCATCCGCGGGATTCTCGATGCCGGTATTCCCGATTACCAGGCGGCTGCATTCCTCATGGCGGTCTACTTCCAGTCGATGTCGTTTGAGGAAACGAGCACCTTTGCCGACTGCATGCTTCATTCGGGAGTTGTGGTGGATTTGTCGAATGTGCCGGGAATAAAAGTCGACAAGCACTCGACCGGAGGTGTTGGAGACAAGGTCTCGATCATCCTCGCACCGATGGTGGCTGCATGTGGTGTGCCGGTGCCGATGATTTCGGGAAGGGGACTTGGACATACCGGCGGCACGCTCGATAAGCTCGAGTCGATTCCCGGATTCAGGACCGACCTCTCGCTGAAGGAATATGTGGAAGCGATACGGAAAACCGGCGTGGTTATGATCGGGCAGACGGCAGAAATCGCGCCCGCGGATAAACGATTGTATGCCCTCAGAGATGTTTCGGGAACGGTGGAAAGTATTCCGCTCATCGCCGGCAGCATCATGAGCAAGAAGCTTGCCGAGGGAATTGATGCGCTCGTTCTCGACGTGAAAACGGGGCACGGAGCATTCATGGAATCCGAGGAGCGTGCCATCGCCCTTGCACAGATGCTGATTGCGGTCGGAAAACGGTTCGGGAAGAAAACGATCGGCTTCCTCACCGACATGAGCCAGCCGCTCGGATTTGCGGTCGGCAACTGGCTGGAAGTGGTGGAATGTATCGACTGCCTCCAGGGAAAAGAGGTTCCCGATCTGATGGAGGTGACATACGTACTTGGCGGTGCGATGGTGATGCTCGGCGGGAAGGCAAAAACCATCGAAGAGGGAATGTGGCACTGCCGGCGGTCGATCAGCTCGGGTTCTGCGTGGAAGAAGTTCCTCGAGATGGCAAGACAGCAGAAGGGCGATGTTTCCTCTCTCGAAAATCCCGGGAACTATCCGAAGAGCAAATACCAGATGGACTTGAAGGCGGATACAGACGGCTACATTTCAAAGATTGACGCCCTGGAGACGGGATTTGTGGGAATCATACTCGGTGCCGGAAGAACGCGCCTTGACGAGAAGATTGATATGAAAGCCGGGATCGTTTTTCAAAAGAAAGTGGGTGATGCTGTGAAAAAGGAGGAGCGGATTGCCGTGCTCTACTCCGACAAAGAAGATGCTCTCGGCGCTGCGGTTACGCGGTTGAAGAGAGCCGTTACTATTTCATCACTACCGCCGAAACACATTCCGCTCATCCGCGCGATGATCGATGATCAGGGCATCAATCCGTGGAGCTAACCTGCTGTCAGACTTCTGCGAGAGTGGATCTTTGAAAAGTTTCTGTTTTTGTCTATCTTTGATGTGTGAAGTTCCCGCGTGTATGCGTAATCTTATCATCAGAATCAATCTTGGAGTTCTTTCATGCCTGTACTGACCTTAGTCAATGAGGGAAAAACCCTCACTGTCGATCAAGGTGCAAATCTCCGAAAAGTGCTGTTGAAAAACGGCATCTCTCCGTATGTCGGAAAAGACAAATTCCTGAACTGTCTGGGAAATGGGTTGTGCGGAACGTGCCGCGTGGAAGTGGTGGATGGAAAAGGCGCTCCGGCAATAACACCGCTGGAGGAATCGTCTCTGGTCGGGCTCGCGCCGTTTTACGGCCGCTTGATCCCGAAGAATGTCCGCCTCGCCTGCCGCATCGCCGTCGGTGCGGATATGGCGATCAAAACCTATCCGAAGGTCACGATCGACATGGCGCTCACGAAGGAGCGGCTCACCATGTGTGCGATCTGGCTTTTCTTCGGCGGGACGTTCGCTTTTGTGATGGGACGCCTGCTTCTCGAGATCGCAACGGGAAGATAGTCTTCGGCGTACGCCAGTTCTCCTAAACGTTCTCGAGGATTTTCATCATTTCCTCGTGTATGCGTCCGTTCGTTGCGAGGACCTGCTTCTCGTATATGGAAAACGGCTTTCCGGCGAAATCCGACAGCATTCCTCCTGCTTCCGTGACGATGATGGCACCGGCCGCCATGTCCCACGGGTTGAGATGTACCTCCCAGAAACCTTCGTAACGCCCCGCCGCGACGTACGCCATATCGATCGCAGCTGAGCCCATTCTTCGCACCGCCTGTGCATCCATCAGAAACTGCACGAAGTGCTCGACCGCGTTATCGGGATTCTCCCTGATGTTATATGGGAATCCGGTAACGAGGAGACTCTTTTTCAACGACTCTACCGATGAAACGTGCATCCGTTTTCCGTTGAGGAAGGCGCCTTTGCCCTTCTCTGCGGTGAAGAGCTCGTCGAAATTCGGATCATAGATTGCTCCGGCGATCAGCTCGCCGCAGTGCTCGAGCCCTATCGAGACGCAGAAGACCGGGAACCCGTGCGTAAAGTTCGTTGTCCCGTCGAGCGGATCGATGACCCACCGGTAGTCCGATTTTGCGCCGCGCGCTTTGCCGCTCTCTTCCGCAAGTATATCGTGTGAAGGGAAGTGCTTCTTGATGATTGAGATGATGATCTCTTCCGAGTGCTTATCGATCTCGGTAACGAGGTTCTTCTCCCCGCCGTCCTTCAGCTCGATGTTCTTCACTTTCCCCAAATTCTGTTTGAGGTATTTTCCGGCTTGTGTTGCCGCTTCAATCGCAGTAGAGATCATGATTCTTTTTCCTGTAGATCAAGAGAATGCCCCAGGAGTTTCTGGAGTTGTTCGATATTTTTCCGGCTGACGCGGAAGTGGACGCGGATGTGGTTGTCTTCGTATTCCTGAGCGAGAATATCCGCGATCTCGTGGAGCTTTGCAATGGTGCCGTATTCCGACTGTGCGAGCGTGATCGTATGCTCGGCAGTTTCACGTTCCATAAGTTTGCGGATCATCGTCGTAAGGCCGGAGAGATTGATCCCGCGCTCTGCAGAGATGAAAACCGGGTGATCGTACCGCAGGCCCAGCTCCCTTACGATCGAGCGGTCGGTCATCCGGTCGATCTTGTTGAAGACATGAATCATCGGTTTGCCGGAAGCGTTGATCTCCTCTAGTGTGTGGTCGACGACGGCAATGTGTTCTTCGAAAAGCGGATGACTGACATCCACAACGTGGAGGAGAATGTCCGCTTCCGCGGTTTCTGCCAGTGTGGTGCGAAATGACGCTATGAGATGGGGAGGGAGTTTTCTGATGAATCCAACCGTATCCGACAAAAGGATTTTTTTGGATGAATTGATCTGAACCTGCCTCACGGTGGTATCAAGTGTGGCGAAGAGCCGGTCTTCCACAAATACATCAGCATTTGAGAGCGCCCGGAGGAGTGTGGATTTCCCCGCGTTGGTATATCCGACCATTGCCACACGTGTCAAATCCTTACGGCCCTTCCGCTGAACTTCACGTTCTTTCCGGATACCTTCGAGCTTCTCTTTGAGATGCGAAATCCGCGCGCGGATAGCGCGTCGATCGGTCTCGATCTGTGTTTCACCGGGACCTTTTGTCCCGACACCGCCGTACTGTTTCGAGAGATGCGTCCATTGGCGTGTGAGGCGGGGCAGGAGGTACTGCAGTTGTGCCAGCTCGACCTGTGTCATTGCCTCCTTTGTTTTTGCACGTGCGGCGAAGATGTCGAGAATCAGGGTACTCCGGTCCAGCACTTTGCAGGAAATGACTTTTTCCAGGTTTCGCATCTGAACCGGTGAGAGATCATCATCGAAAATGACGAGGTCGATCATGCGGTCTGCCGCGATCTCGCCGATCTCACGCGCTTTGCCGCTTCCGATGAATGTTGCCGCGTCGATCCGGTCGCGTTCCTGAATGAAACGGAAGAGAACATCTGCACCGGCAGTGTCTGCAAGGAGGACAAGCTCGTTGAGATACTCTTCCACCTGTGACCGCGGAGCCGAGCGCGTCTCAACCCCGACTGCAATAGCAGTTTCACGCTCATCGGCCCGGATTTCCTTCATCGTTATCATTTATGCCGGCTCTTCCAGTGCTTTTCGTGAATCGCGCGCAATCATCATCTCGGTCAGTGCCAGGAGGAGTGCGATGGCGACACAGTATCTCCAGAGCTCAACGCCGAAGCGTGTCTGCAAAATAGCCGATTGCATTGTAGTTCCCGCGGGCAGATCGGTGACCCGGTCCGAAGCGATCCCGTGACGCTGCCAGAGTTTTTCCTCATCTTCGGAAGCCGCTCTGCGCGTGTCCGATCCGTGCGGGTCGATGTTCACCGCGAAGACCGAAACGGGCTTCGTACCGTTGTCGAGCTCGTAGACTCCGGGAATTCTCAACATCGGACTTTGGACGGTCATTGCCGTGGTGAATCCGCTTCCCCCGGTCGACTGCACAGACGGCTGGACGCGGTCTTCCGTGTTATCGGGCGATTTGATAGTGAATTGCTTGCCCGGCTGTACCGTTTCCGAGATCATAAGCGTCGGCTGAGTGCCCGTGATAAATGACGACTGCTGATGCTCTTTCGGAGAGACGTAGATGATGGAACGATAAACGATCGGTGCGAAGAGCGCCTTGAACGGAAAATCCGACCAGCGCGGCGTCGGCGAAACGGAATAGAAGAGCACCTTGCCCGTACCAACCGGGTGTTCGGTAAGGAACGGAGTGCCGTTGCTCAGGGAGATGATGGTGCGAGCACGCTTTCCGGGCTGGCGCTGAACTGCCTGTGTGATTGCCGGCGATTCAATCTGTTCGGACGTTCGCTTCTGTGCGAACCTGTCGTGCTCGTACATTGTGTTCAGGAGAGGATGGTCGAGATCCGTGTTCCGAAACGAGATCTGTGCGCTTCCCGCGGGTGCCGTGACAATTCCCTGGATTGGGGGGATATCCAGAAGCGGGAACAGCGTAGAGTTGTAGTTCTGTGCAACGATGTCGTTTCCCGGGAAGAGGATGAGACCTCCGCCGTCCTGGAGAAATGACCTGATCCGGTCGGCATCGCTTGAGTTAAACGAGCGGACATTGGTGCAAATGAGCACGTCGACGTGGTTCAGGTCGACCTGCGGCAGTTTGTCGCCTGCGACCTGCTGGACGGAGACCAGCGATGGTCCGTTCCCGCGGCCTGCCGCCTGTATCGCCAGTGAGAGATAGTTGTTGCCGGCATCATCCGTTCCGACGATGGTCACGTTAATCCGGTCGGGGATATACATTGTGAAGTAGCGGCGGTTGTCGATGTCGAGGGCATCGTTTTCCAGCTCGACATACCCACGGAGGAAGCCGCTGTGGCTCGGGTTCACCTGGAACTCGAGCGAGGAAGCACCATATGGCTCAAGTGAGACACTGCTCTGCGCCTGCTTCGTCCCGTCGAGATAAACGCTAACGACGGAATTGGACAGCGGTCCGTTGCTGAAATTTCTGAACGAAGCATAGATCGATGCGGGCTTTCCCTCTTCGAGGAGTGTGCTCTGGACACGCACAGAATCGACGGCCGTGTTGGAGATTTCCTTCGACCCAATCGGAATGAGGAAGACGGCGGTGTGCTGATCGGCGAGTGAATCCGCGCGTTTTCCCTGAGGAAGCTCAAAGAGTGTCTTCTGCATGTCGCTGATAATGTAGAGCTCACGGTTTGCATTCGTCGACCTTCGGAGCAGTGGGAGTGCTGCCGTCAAGCCGTCATCGAGCGTATGGCGGATATCCGAGACCTGCGTTTCCTGGAGTGCTCTCCGGATGACACCGACGTCGTGTGTCGGCGGGTTAACGGTCACCTTCGGGAGATCCGAAAGTTTGAGAAAGTAGATCTCGTCCCCCTGTTTGACGACGGAGAGAAGTTTGTCCGCTGCATCCTTTGCCTGTTTGAGCCGTTCGCCGTGCTCGTCGCTGGCGTCCATACTGAACGAATCATCGAAAATGATAAGTATGGTGGAGTGCGCCTCTGTGCCGATGCCGGTAAAGAGTGTGCCGTGGAGTGCGGGCCGCGCAAATGCTAGCACGATGAAAATGACGAGGAGAATGCGGATCAGGAGCAGGATAAGCTGGCGGAACTTGAGCCGCCGTATGCGTGTTTGCTGGAGCTCTTTGAGAAACGTGAGCGTGCTGAATTCGACGGTACGGAGCTTGCGCAGTGTGAGAAGATGAAACAGGACGGGAATCGCAGCCGCGGCTAATCCGAGGAGTACAAAAGGATTGAGAAACGTCATGAGGAGAAGGGAAGTGCCTTCAAAGCTGAATCATCGCCCATTTTCTTCAAGAACCGGAAAATTTGTGAGAAAAGCAATCCGCTCTGGGAGAGCGCTTTTCTCTTTCCGGCTAATATCCTATCTTACGGAACGGTTCTGACCGATAAGTCATTACAGAATCTTCAATACTTATCCACCGCCAGGAGGTATCAAGATGAGTCGCTCTCAGTTGCTCGTTCTTGCAGCAATCGTATTCATTGTGAGTCAAGCCATGGCCCAGAAACCGCCGCCGGCAGTCGATAGTGCCCGGGCAAAACTGCAATTTCTTGCAGGAAGATTCACGACAGAGGTCAGCATGCCGCCGGGTCCCGGAATGCCTAAGGGCGCTACCGGAAAGGGGACGTCACTCATTGTCTGGGCGCTCGATTCGGCGTTCCTCATGATCGATGAACAGAGTATCAACTCTCTGCTTGGTAATTACAAGGGGCACGGCATGCTCTACTTCGATCCTAACGTGCAACAGTATATGCTCACCATGTACAATAATTTTGGGGACCACCCGTCGTACAAAGGTGACTTTTTCGGCGATACGCTCGTACTGCTTACGAAAGTGCCGATGCCGGGACATCCCTTTGATCAGAAGCTCCTTTGGTACAAAGACGGCGGTACTGTCAAACTAAAAGTGATGAACGATATTGGGAAGGGCTTCGCTCTCGCACTCGAGCAAACTGCGACGCCGGTGACCGGAAAGGCAAAATAAGTACGGCAGGGGTTTCCTTCGTCCGGGAAAGGAAAGAGCGGAAGGAGACCTTGGACAGGCAATCATGGAGGAATATCATGAGAACTCTGAAGCTTACCTCATCATTCCTGCTCATATTTGTTCTTCTCATGCCGGCAGAAAGCCAGATCATACGGGATTTCGGGATCAAAGCCGGTGTGTCCATCAGCGACATTCAGGTCACATATCCGGGAATAATTCCGGTTGGGTACCAGACTCTTTCACCCGAGTACCAGGACAATGTTGCGAATCCGTCAGTCTCGTGTTTCGCAGATGTCTTTACATCAGATTATTTCGATGCGCAGGTGGAGCTCAGTTATATGCGAAAGGGTGCGACAAGGACGTCGACCTCTGTCCTGACCACTCCAGACGATCCTGCGGGTTTCGGTCAAACAGTGAGCATCACAAATGAGATCGGTCTCCATTACCTGGGGCTCGCTCTCATTGCGCAGCCGAGTCAGCCGCTCGGTGATGCGCGCCTCTACACGATCGTGGGTCCCACTTTCAGTTATCTCCTGAGCTCGTCCGGATTTGCCGAATTACCCGGTCAGCTCAACAATTTTGAGGTGGGGTACACAGCCGGCATTGGCTTCGATCCGTCGAAGATGGTGAAAGCGAATGTCTTCATTGAGATCCGTTATGAAGGAGAACTCCGCGAGTTCTATGATTCCGGTGCGAAATTCCGGAACCGGAGCTGGCTTTTCTGCGTAGGGACGATGATGTGAGCTGAAGGGGCTCAGATGAACAGGGAGGAACCGGTAGAGGACAACCGGCACTACCACGTCTATAACCGTGGCAACGACCGGGACCGCATTTTTGGTGACGAGTCGGATTATATTGCATTCATCCGGAAGATGAAGTCCCTTGCGGCGTCTCTCCAGGTTGACGTGCCTGTCTACGCCCTCATGCCTAACCATTATCACATGATTGCTTTGCAGCATGCCGGAGGAAATCTCTCGAAAATGATGGGAGCGCTGGCAACATCAGCTGCGAAGCGCTACAATCTGAAGTACCGGCATATCGGGCATCTTTTCCAGGGGCCGTTCCGGTACAAACCCGTGCCTGAAAAGAAGCTCTGGTCAGTCGCGTGCTACATTCACCTGAATCCTGTGACGGCGAAGCTGGTAAGAGAACCGGAGGAGTGGGAGTTCTCGAACTATGCAGACTACGCTGAAGGTCTCCTTCCTCTGAGCAAGGACGGAGCGGAAGGAGACCTTCTCCAAGTCTGGGAGGGCTACGCGGGCTACGCGGGCTACGTGGCAGAGGTACGGCAGATGTTGATGAGCCGGCAGAATTTCCGTATATTGCACTGAACCAGCGGGATGTAGCGCAGCCCGGTTAGCGCGCCTGCCTTGGGCGCAGGAGGTCGCGAGTTCGAATCTCGCCATCCCGACTCCGTTTTCTTGATCGCTCCATTCATGAACTTCCTTCCGGGTATTTCCACCTTTTCACGCGGTTTTCAAGAGATTGCAATGCTTGTCGTCCGGCATGCTGCCATTCGATTCCATCCCTCCCCGAGCTTCCATCAACCCAAAGCGCTACCCCCTCCGTGATCTGCATCAGAAACCGCCAATTTCACCTCCTCCTTTATTGCTTTTGTGAATTCAATTCTTTAACTTTTGTACCACCGAATCGGCCGTACTCGTTGAATTTGATAAAGGATCAGAATGGCAGAAAAGAGTAGAATTCTTGTCGTAGACGACGAAGAGGCGCTGCGCTCCGTCCTCAGCAGCGAGCTCAACAGCGGCGGCTACGACGTTACTACTGCGGGAGACGGCGATGAGGCAATCGCAACGGTCCAGAATAAGAAATTCGATCTCGTCCTCCTCGACATCAAGATGCCGAAAGTCGATGGGTTCGAAGTGCTGAAGTTCATCAAAAAGAATCAGCCGAAAGTCAAAGTGATTATGCTGACCGGCTTCGCCGACCTCAAGAACGCGATTGAATCCAAAAAACACGGAGCGGAAGATTTCGTCAGCAAACCCTACGATCTTGTCGATTTGCTGACCACGATCGAGCGGGTCCTCAGCGACTAACCCCGGCACGGTGGTGAGGCGTAATGCCCCAGCGTTACAAAATCCTTATTGTCGATGATGAAGCGGGATTAACGAACCTCCTGAAGGAGGAACTCGAGCAGCCCGGAACACGGATCGTCGACCTTGCCTTCGATGGCGCCGAAGCCATCAACCTCGTACAGAAAACCATTTACGATGTCGTCCTTCTCGACATGATCATGCCGCGAGTCGACGGGCGCGAAGTGCTGAAATTCATACAGGAACATTCTCCTTCATCTCAGGTTATCATCCTCTCCCAGTACGCCGATCTGAAAATGGCCGTCGAGACCACGAAGCTCGGCGCGTATGAAGTTCTCGGGAAACCGTACGATTTCGACCAGGTCGAGCAGACCATCGAACGAGCCATCGAGAGGAAAAAACTTTCCATTGATAACAAACTTCTCCAGACCGAACTGTCCCGGAAGATCGGGTCCGCGGAGATCATCGGCAACTCGCCGACATTCCAGAAGGTCATCGAGAGCGCACTCCGTATCGCCCAAAGCGACTCGATCGCTCTGATCGTCGGACCCAGCGGGACCGGGAAAGAGCTGATCGCAAATCTCATACACCGCTCGAGTCCACGCCGTGAGGCGCCGTTCGTTCCCGTCAACTGCTCTTCAATCCCTGATACACTTCTGGAAAGCGAACTCTTTGGGCACGAAAAAGGTGCATTCACGAATGCGTATGCAGCAAAATCCGGATTGGTGGAAGTTGCGAACGGGGGAACGCTCTTTCTTGATGAAGTGGGGGATATCAGTCCGATCATTCAACCAAAACTACTCCGTTTTCTGGAAACAGGCGACTTCCGACGCGTCGGCGGAACGAATGAACTGAAAGCGGATGTGCGCGTTATCTCGGCAACGAATAAGAACCTTCAGGAAGAGGTGCGGGCGGGACGCTTTCGTGAAGATCTTCTCTACCGCCTGAATGTTCTCACAGTCCGCATACCCGCGCTGAAGGATCACCGCGAGGATATCTCTCTCCTTGTAGATTATTTCCTGAAGAAGAAATCTAAACCGAAAGAACCAAAAGGGATCAGCCCGAAAGCTCTCGAGATTTTGATGATGTATGATTGGCCCGGAAATGTCCGCGAGCTTGAGCATGTCATCGAGGGTGCCGTCATTCTTTCCACGAGCCAACAGATCGAACCTGCCGATCTCCACCTCACGGAACGCCAGGCGGAACCTGCTCCCGCTTCTTTGTCGATGGAGAACGTCGAGCGCCAGCACATCGAAAAAGTTCTCCGGATGTTCAGCGGCAACAGAAAGAAAACCGCCGAGGCACTCAATATCAGCGAGAAAGGACTCTATCTCAAGATCAAGGAGTACGGCATTATCGTCGATTAGCTCCTCCTCTGTCCCGCTTCGCCTTCCGTATGTTGAATTATCACTGTTTGACTTTCCACACGTATTTTCGTAATTTTGAGCCGTAAGACAATGCGCCGGCACTGATTTTTCAAATTGGCGGCGTATTTTGACCACCAGACTATAACCTCCCATGCCGAAATTTCAAGGTGTCGACTACTTTAATCTCGAATCCCTCCTGAGTGAAGAAGAAATCCTTGTTCGCAATACCGTGAGGGAATTTGTGGATGATAATGTCATCCCAATCATCGAAAAACACAACCGCGCCGGATCATTCCCCGCCGAACTTGTCAGCAAAATGGCAGATTTGGGAATGTTCGGATCAACACTTCCTGCGAAGTACGGTTGTGCCGAAATGAACAATGTCGCGTACGGATTAGTGATGCAGGAACTTGAACGCGGCGACAGCGGTATCCGGAGCTTTGCTTCGGTGCAGAGCGCGCTTGTCATGTATCCGATATATACATTCGGATCGGAAGAGCAGAAAGATTACTGGCTTCCGAAACTGGCGACCGGAGAAACGATCGGCTGTTTCGGTCTGACAGAGCCGGATTACGGTTCGAACCCGGGCGGGATGATCACGCGGGCCGAGCAGAAAGGAGACCAGATCATCCTGAATGGCGCGAAGATGTGGATTACCAACGGCACCATTGCGGACGTGGCGGTCGTGTGGGCGAAGATGAACGGCGTCGTTCACGGTTTCCTTGTAGAAAAGGGAACCAAGGGGTTTACGGCTCCTGAGATGACCGGCAAGCATTCGCTGCGTGCGTCCGTGACATCGGAGCTGATTTTCCAGGATTGTGTAATTCCGAAAGACAATATGCTCCCAAAAACCGACGGCCTGAAATCTCCGCTCATGTGTCTGAACCAGGCGCGCTACGGCATTGCCTGGGGCGGGATCGGTGCGGCGATGGCATGTTACGACGCGGCGCTCAATTATGCAAAGTCCCGCATTCAGTTCGGAAAGCCGATCGCGGCATTTCAGATGACACAGGAAAAACTGGTTTACATGCTGACTGAAATTACGAAGGCACAGCTTCTCTGCCTCCAGCTCGGCCGGTTGAAGGATCAGAAGAAGCTGCGGTTCCAGCAGGTTTCGATGGCGAAGCGGAACAACGTCGCAATGGCGCTGGATATTGCCCGGTGTGCACGCGAGATTCTCGGTGCGAACGGTATCCTGGATGAATATCCTGTTATGCGTCATTCCGCGAACCTGGAATCAGTGAAGACATACGAGGGAACACACGAGATGCACACGCTCATCGTGGGTGAAGATATCACCGGCATTCCCGCGTTCGTCTGAGCATGTAGTTGTGAGTACGTAACAACCCCAGAGGCATAGTGCGAATTTCCATGCGAGAGAAAAAATTCATCGGCGAAGCACTGACCTTCGACGATGTCCTGCTCGTTCCAAGAAAATCGAACACTCTTCCGCGTGATGCGAATACCTCGACGCGTCTTTCCCGCAACATCCAGCTGAACATACCGCTCGTTTCTGCCGCGATGGATACGGTTACCGAATCGCGGCTGGCAATTGCTCTTGCCCGGGAAGGCGGGATTGGCATCCTTCATAAAAATATGTCGATCGAGGCACAGGCGTCGAACGTCGAGCAGGTGAAACGTTCCGAAAGCGGCATGATACTGAATCCGATCACCATGCACGCCGATCAGACGGTTGGTGATGCTCTTCAGCTCATGGGGAAGTTCCAGATCTCGGGAATTCCGATCGTCGATAACGAGCGGCGCCTCATCGGGATCGTCACGAGCCGGGACCTGCGGTTCGAGCCGAACAGAAATCTCGAAATCTCACAGGTGATGACCTCGACGGATCTGGTGACCGCTCCGGCCGGAACGACCCCCGAGAAGGCGGAGCAAATCATACAGAAACACCGTATCGAAAAGCTTCCCGTTGTGGATGGTTCGGGACGGCTGATGGGGCTGTTCACGTTCCAGGATATCCGGAAGAAGAAACAGCATCCGAATGCGAGCGAGGACAAACATGGACGGCTTCGTGTCGGTGCGGGTGTTGGTGTTGCTGCAGATACGCTGGCGCGTGCAGCAGCATTGGTGAAAGCCGGTGCCGACGTCCTCGTCGTGGATACTGCACACGCACATTCGCGCGGCGTGATCGAGATGATCCAGAAGCTCAAGGCGAATTTCCCGGAATGTGAGTTAATTGCAGGAAATGTTGGAACTGCAGAAGCCGCGCGTGATCTTATCCGTACCGGAGTCGATGCAATCAAGGTGGGAATCGGTCCCGGATCGATCTGTACGACCCGCGTCATAGCGGGCATTGGCGTTCCCCAGATCACGGCGATTTATGAATGCGCGAAGGTTGCACAGCGCGCAAAGATTCCCGTCATCGCCGACGGCGGTATTCGTCAGACCGGCGACATCGCGAAGGCGATTGCCGCCGGTGCCGACACCGTGATGATCGGGAGCCTGTTCGCCGGCGTGGATGAGAGTCCGGGTGAGAAGATTCTGTACGAAGGACGCAGCTACAAGCTGTACCGCGGCATGGGATCGCTTGAAGCGATGAAGAAGGGAAGCAGCGACCGGTATTTCCAGGACGTTGAAGATCATCTCCCGAAGCTCGTACCTGAAGGTGTGGAGGGATTTGTTCCGTATAAAGGATTGCTTGCCGATACCGTTTTTCAGATGATCGGCGGCCTGCGGGCCGCGATGGGCTACTGCGGGTGTGCGACGATCCAGGATTTGAAAACGAAAACGCAGTTTGTGAGAATGTCGGAAGCGGGATTGCGGGAGAGTCATCCGCACGATGTGCGGGTTTCCAAAGAACCTCCGAACTATCATCTCTGATCATCGAACTATAGGACCGGATTTCCCCGCATGAACTCGCGTCTCCTGAAACTCCGGGCACAATTCGACGCCCTGAAGATCGATGCATTTCTAGTTACATTTTTGCCCCACATCCGCTACCTCAGCGGATTTTCCGGCTCTAATGCCATCTGCATCGTCACGCGATCGTCTCAAACCATCCTTTCCGACGGCCGGTATACCGATCAGATCCGGAGTGAAGTAAAAGAGTGGGATGTCTTCATCACGAAAACCGATCTTCTCGATGAGATGCGGAAACGAAAACTCCTACCCCGCGGAACCCGACTTGGCTTCGACGGGAACTCGGTTCATTTCTCACAGTACCAGGAGATGAAGAAGCTTTTCCCATCCGTCAAATTTCTGCCAAAAGCTGATTGTCTCGAGAGGATAGCTGCCGTTAAAGACGCGGGCGAGGTTGAGAAGATCGAAAAAGCTGTGGAGATATCCGATGCGGTCTTTTCCGAATTGCTGCCATTGATTACGTCCGGCATAGCGGAGCTTGATCTTGCCGCGGAAATATCCTACCGCCAGCGGAAACATGGCGCCGAAGCCGATGCATTCGAAACAATTGTCGCAAGCGGAGAACGGAGCGCCCTTCCGCACGGAAAGGCGTCATCAAAAAAAATCCAGAACGGAGAATTCGTAACGCTTGATTTCGGAGCGGTGTACGAAGGATACCACAGCGATCTGACGCGAACGGTTGCCGTCGGAAAAATCCCGGCTGAAGGGAAGAAGATCTACTCGACAGTTCACGATGCCCAGCAGAAAGCGATTGATGCGGCGAAGAGCGGCATGAAGGCGCGGGATCTCGACGCGGTTGCCCGCAGGCATATCCGAAAGCTCGGGTATGAAAAATTCTTCCGGCATTCCCTCGGTCACGGGATCGGCCTTCAAATACACGAACCCCCGCGTATTTCCGTGTTGAGCAAAGCTGTGCTTGAAGAGGGAAATGTCATCACCATTGAACCCGGAATCTATGTTCCCGGTTTTGGCGGTGTCCGGATTGAAGATGACATTCACATCACGGACGCGGGTATCCAGGTACTGAACCGCTCACCCAAAGAACTTCTGATTCTCTGATGGAAGGAACCAGCCCGAAAGAAACGAAGGCCTTCCGCAATGTTCTCGTCATTGCGTATTATTTCCCGCCGATGGGTTTGAGCGGCGTTCAACGCACGTTGAAGTTCGTGAAGTACCTTCCGCAGTTCGGATGGAACCCAACGGTACTCACCGTGACGCCGACCGGATACTATGCACAGGACTACACGCTCCTCGAGGAGCTCCATGCACCTCATGTTTCTGTCGAGCGCACCGGCTCGCTTGATCCCAACCGCTTGTTCAGGAAAAAGGGCGTTGTGAAAATGCCCTCGGAGTTCTGGAGAAAGATCCTCACCTATCTCAGCGACATGTTCTTCATCCCGGATAACAAGATCGGGTGGAAGAGAAAAGCCGTCAAAAAAGCCGAAGAATTGTACGAGAAGACGCCGTTTGACGTGATTTTTGCAACCGCGCCGCCGTTCACCGATTTCCTGATCGGGCAGGAACTCTCGCGCCGGTGGAAGAAACCCCTGGTGATCGACTACCGCGATCCATGGCACGAATATCCGTACAAATACTATCCGACACCGCTCCACAAATGGAGGAACCACGTACTCGAGAAGCGCGTCCTGCGGTCGTCGACCCGTGTTCTTACCACGAACCGGCGGGTCAAGGAACTGATTCTCAAGCGCTTTACGTTTCTTCACTATAACGACGTCATCATCCTTCCGCAGGGATTTGATCCGGCGGATTTCGATCATGCAAAACCCGAGTCGCGGAATACCGAAGTCATGAGGTTAACACATGCCGGTGTCTTCTATGCTGATCGCACGCCGGAATATTTTCTCCGCGCGCTCAAGTCGGTCTTTGAGGAATCCCCTCAGTTGAAGCGGCTGATTGAAGTCGTTCTTGTCGGAAATCTTCACGATGCTCACCTCGGACTCATAAAGTCGCTGGGGCTCGAAGAATCGGTGACCACGACGGGGTATCTTGATCATACCCACTGCGTGCAGAAACTGGTCTCGTCGGATGTTCTCTGGCTCATGCTCAACAACGACAAACAGTCTCCCGGAAAAGTATACGAATACTTCGGGGCGCGGAAACCGATCCTGGCATGCGTTCCCGACGGGTTCATACGGCAGGCGGTCAAGGAAGCGGGCGGCTCGATGATCGTGGCTCCGACCGATGTTCCGGCGATTGCCTCCGCCATCAAGGAATTTTACCGTCTCTTTAAAGAGAAAAAGCTTCCGCGGCCCAGTGAAGAAGTGGTCGAAAGGTACAACCGCGTGGAACTGACCGATGAACTCTCGAAACTCTTTGGGTTTCTCGCAGAATGAACGTTCTCGTCATAGGTTCGGGGGGACGGGAGCATGCCCTTGCCTGGAAGATCCGGCAGAGCCCGCTCCTGAACGAGCTCTACTGCGCTCCCGGTAATCCGGGAACGGCAAGGATCGCGACAAACATTTCGCTCGATCAGTCGGACTTTGGTGCTATTGCCGCGTTTGCCCGCGAGAAACAGATCGATCTGACGGTCGTGGGTCCCGAACGCCCGTTGACCGACGGGATTGTGGACTTTTTTGAATCGGAGAAGCTCCGGATTTTCGGTCCGTCGAAAGCCGCTGCAGCACTTGAAGGGAGTAAGGTCTTTGCAAAAAGCTTCATGAAGAAGTACGACATCCCGACAGCGGAATACCGATCGTTTTCGGCCGAGGAACGGTACGACGCCGAGCGCTACATTAATGAAATTCCAACACCGATCGTCGTGAAAGCCGACGGTCTTGCGGCGGGCAAGGGCGTGACCGTCTGCGACACGAAAGAGCACGCGCTTGATGCACTCTCGATGATTTTTGGGGAAAAGAAATTCGGCGATGCCGGCAGCGGTGTCGTTATTGAGGAATTTCTTGTCGGTGATGAAGCATCGGTCTTTGCACTGACCGATGGGAAAGAATTCGCAATGCTCACTCCTGCACAGGATCACAAGCGAATCCTCGATAATGACATGGGAAAAAATACCGGCGGGATGGGAGCGTATGCACCGGCTCATCTCGTCACGCAGGAACTACTGGAGACCGTTCGGCACACCATCATTGCACCTACGCTCCGGGGCATGACGAGTGAGGGACGCACATACACCGGGTGTCTTTATGTGGGATTGATGATTACACAAACCGGTCCGAAAGTGATTGAGTATAATTGTCGGTTCGGTGATCCCGAAACCCAGGTTGTTGTTCCACTGCTGGATGAGGATCTTCTTCCTCTCCTGACGGGCACCCTGGAAGGCGGCATGAAGCGTGCGGTTTCCAGCAAATTGGCAACAGCAGTATGTGTTGTTGTTGCGTCGAGGGGATATCCCGATGCATACGATACCGGCAAGCCGATCCTGGGACTGCACGAGGCCGAGTCGGTTGGCAATGTAGTTCTCTTTCATGCGGGCACGGCGCTTCGCGACGGGGCACTCGAAACTTCGGGTGGGCGAGTGCTCGGTGTTACGGCTTTCGGTGCACAGGATGATCTGGAGGGAACAATCGACACCGCATATCGGGCAGTTGAAAAAATTCGGTTTGACGGAATGTATTACCGCAGCGATATCGGAAAAAAAGGATTACGTCATTTGCAGCAGGAGAACCAGTGAATATTGTTGTGACAGGCGGTGCCGGGTTCATCGGGTCGCACATTGCTGACGCGTGCATCAATGCCGGGCATGCGGTTTCGGTGATCGATAATCTCTCTATGGGAAGAAAAGAGAATATTCATCCCAGTGCGAAATTCTATCATCGGGATATCCGGGACGAGAATGTCCGCGAGGTTTTTGAGAAGGAACGGATTGACGTCATCTTCCATCTTGCAGCGCAAATGGATGTCCGCAAGTCGGTGGAGGACCCGCTCTTCGATGCTTCGGTAAACATCGTCGGGACCATCAACCTCCTCGAGTTATCCAGAAAGCACGGTGTGAAGAAATTCGTCTTCGCCTCGACCGGTGGTGCGATCTATGGTGAACAGGATTATTTCCCCGCCGATGAAGCTCATCCGCAGAGACCTCTTTCTCCGTATGGCATCACAAAATTGGCGGTGGAACGGTATCTCTTCTATTATAGAGAAGTGCACGGTCTGCAATTTGTCTCTCTCCGGTTTGCCAATGTCTATGGGCCGAGGCAGAATCCCCACGGAGAAGCGGGAGTTGTTGCCATCTTCACATCGAAAATGCTGGCGGGTCAACAGCCGGTGATCAATGGGGATGGAAAGCAGACACGCGATTATACGTATGTTGAAGATGTGGTGAATGCGAACATGCTGGCGCTCAAGTATGCGCAGTCGGGCTTTTTCAATGTCGGAACAGGAATCGAGACCGATGTCAATACGCTCTTTGACATCCTGAAATCGGAAACCGGTTCCGCGTGCCGTGAGGATCACGGTCCAGCCAAACAAGGAGAGCAGATGCGGAGCGTGCTCGACTACTCGCTGATCGGCAAAACGCTCGGATGGAAGCCGTCGGTGAATCTCCGTGCGGGATTGAAGAAGACTGTGGCATTCTTCCGTGAGCGTCAGGGATCACGATAGTGGTCGAACAGTCGTTCATAGAACAGATCCTCCGGGGAGAACGTATCGCGATTGCCCGTGCAATCTCGCTTGTTGAAAATGAGCACCGCGATGCCGTAGAGCTTCTGAGAAAACTCTATCCCAAAACAGGTTCAGCGTACCGTATCGGTATTACCGGTCCGCCGGGTGCCGGCAAGAGCACGATGACGAACAAGCTCGCGAAGCTCTACCGCGGGGAGAACAAACGCGTGGGCATCATCGCGGTAGATCCGACGAGTCCGTTTACCGGCGGTGCGCTCCTCGGCGACCGCGTGCGTATGACCGATGTCGAGCTTGACGAGCAGGTCTTCATCCGCAGCATGGCATCACGCGGAAGTCTCGGCGGTTTGAGCAAGAAAGCGAAGGAAGCGGCAGATGTCCTCGATGCCTCGGGATGTGACATCATCCTGATGGAGACGGTCGGTGTGGGGCAATCCGAGCTCGATATCGTGCGGGCGGCGGATACGACCGTTGTCGTGCTCGTTCCCGAATCCGGCGATTCAATACAGGCGATGAAAGCCGGACTGATGGAGATTGCGGATTTCTTCGTCATTAATAAAGCCGATCGGGCGGGTGCTGAGCAGGCCGCGATGTCGATCAAGACTGTCCTCGGCTTCAAGCCGCAGGAAGGCGAGTGGATTCCCGATGTCCTGCAGACTGTGGCAAGTGAAGGGAAGGGCGTCGAACGCGTTGCCGAGATGATCGCGTCGCACCGGGCCCACCTCGTGAGACAGAAACTTCTCACACAAAAACGTGACCAGCGTATTGCTGAGCGGGTTCGTGAACTCGTGGGAGAACGCCTGCACGTCGAGTTCTGGAGCCAGGAACGGAAACAGCTTCTTGCGGAAAAACTCACCGAACTCTCATCCCGCCGTTCGACTCCTTACGATATCGCAGAGGAATTGATCAAGCACGCAAAAAAGTGAATGCCGGTGCAACGGCAGACCGATTGATTCCCGTTCCGGGTTTCTGAAAAGAAAAATGGGTAACGATCACGTCGTCGAATCGTTACCCATCGGGACTTTGTAGGAGGATGATCTCTAGATCGAATCAAACGGAAGCCGGCCCCGCCTCCCCAGTGAGGCCGGCGTGTCCGGTCATTGCTTCAAGTGAATATGCTGAAACGGCGCGTCGTTCTCAATACGGAGTTTCCCTACCCTCCGGATTGGAAAGTTGAGGAAATCAGCAAATATCAAGCAATTTGAATTTTTCGGAAAAAGGAGGGAATCCTAATCCTGCAGGAATGCTGCTGTGTGCCGATCTTGTTCTCCGTCTGCCAGGTATTGACCCGGGCTGATCCGGATCATGGATGCAGAGATGAATTCCGCCGCGATTCAGTCATCCTGCCTTCAATGAATGTTCGCGCACACACCTATTCCGTACCCGACGCGATACCTTCCCGTACTGCATACTTGGTGAGATCGGCAACAGAATGCAGATCGAGTTTCTTCGAGATGTTCTCGCGATGTTTTTCGATCGTCTTGATGCTCAACCCGAAGCGGGCCGCAATCTCTTTTGAGGTAAGCCCTTCTGCAATAAGCTGAAGGACTCCCGATTCCTTCGGCGTGAGTTTTCTCGAATCCTCCAGGGATCCCGACATGATGCTTCGCAGGATATCCTTCCCCAGGACATTTGCGATTTTTGCACTCACATAAAAACCCCCGCCGGCGACGCTCTTGATGGCGGTGGTAAGCTCATCGGATGAGCAATTCTTCCGGAGGTATCCTTTTGCTCCCGCCGTCAGCATGTTCGTGACAAACCGCTTGTCGGAGTGCATCGAGAGAGCAACGATCTTTGTTCGGGGGTAGTTCTCGAGGATCTGGCGCGTGGCTTCGATACCGTTGAGATCGGGCATCGTAATATCCATGAGTACGAGATCCGGATGAAATTTCTTCACGAGTGATATCGTCTCATATCCGGTTTCCGCCTCACCAACGACCTGGAACCCCTTTCGTGTCAGGAGTTCCGAAAGCCCCTCGCGGACGATCATGTGGTCGTCGGCGAGCACAATTCTGATCGACATAAGTTACCTCCTCAGACGTCTGAATCGGTTACCGGCAGGATCAGTGTCACTGCCGTTCCGTCCTGTGGCTGTGAACAGATTTCGAGATGGGCGCCCAGATGCGTGAGCCGTTCCCGAATGTTAAAAAGACCGAAGCCGCCCTTCCGCTTCAGTGGCGTTTCCAGTATCCGTGTATCAAATCCCCTCCCGTGATCCTGAATCGTGATCTTCATGACATCAGTGTCAACGGCGATCGCGAGAAATGCGGTCTTCGTTCCCGCATGCTTCACGACATTCGTCAACAATTCCCGGATTGCGTGGAATGCCACAGTCCGGATTTCCTTCCGAAGCTCGGGGACATGAGGCGGCAGTGAAGAGGAGACCGTCACGCGCAGTTGATAGTGCTCTTCCATAAATTCCACGAGCCAGCTGATGGCATCGTTGAAGGCAAGCTCATAGAGCACAGGCGGACTCAGCTCAAAGGTGAGTGTCTGAAGATTTTCGAGCGCTTCTTCGAGCAGACGGTTGACCTGCCGCAGGAGCTTCTGGTTTGCCGAATTACCGCGGGCAGTCTTCACTGTGGTGAGCTTTGTCTGGCAAAATGCCAGCGTCTGGCTGACGGTATCGTGGAGGTATGTCGCCATACGCCGCCGCTCCTCCTCTTCCGTGTTGGAGAGCTCGGTTGCGAGCGATTTCAGCTGTTCCTGGTATGCCAGCAGCCGTTCTTCGGCGAGCTTTCGTTCGGTGATGTCGATTGCCGTGCTCAACACCGCCGGTTTTCCTTCGAATTCGATTTCTCCCACCGTGTAATCAACCCATCTTCCCACACCATTCTTCCCGATAATTCTCAGTTCATAATGAAGCTGTTCTTCCGAGCGGCGCGTTCCAATGGCAGCCCGTGCCTCTGAAATGAGATGACGGTATTCAGGATCGACCATCGTCCCCAATGGCAATTGCGCCATCTCTCCTCTGCTGTACCCTGTAAGTTTTTCCGCGCTGGAATTGACGTAACGGAGGTCGTCTCCTTCATAAATGAAAATTGCCGAAGATGTCGTTTCCGTAATCATCTCCAGGTTCTTTTCCCGCTGGCGCAGTTCGACGGCGTAGTGGCGCTTGCGGAGGAAAAGCATCGTGCCGAGATACATCACCGCGATCGACAAGAATGCTATAAGCCCGACGAACGCCGGTCTCAGGTACAATGGCGGAGCGATTGCGAATTCGATCTTCGCCCCGGCGGTGTCATAACGGCCAAATAGGCCTTTTGCCTGAATCTGCAGGGTGTGATCTCCGGGCGGGAGATCTGAGAATTTCTTTTCACGTTCGGTCGACCAGTCAGACCACGGAAGTTTATCGAGCTTAGAGCGGGAATATGATTCCCATTCCGGAATCGAACCCCAGTACGGATACACGCCCCAGCGAACTGAGGCTGCATGCTCCTCGATGGAAGGGGCATTTACTCCGATGCGCGTCGGGGGACACTGAAGCTCATCGAAGTGCAGAATGTCGACTCCGCCTCCTTCCGTACCGATATAGAGCCGGTCGGACACGACAAAGAGCGGCCAAAGCTTCAGGCTTGTAAGCCCCGCCGAAAGGTGGATGGATGACCATGTTCCATTCCGGTAATTCACGATTCCTTCATCACTCCTGGTCGAGACCCAGAGAGCACCGGATGGGTCGACGGCCAAATTCCAGATCTGAGCATTGATATGGCGGTCTGTCAGCGACATGAGGTGAACAGAATCCTGTCCATCGACATACCCTAACGGGTTCTCGGCATTAGAACCGAACCAGACCCCCGCGGATGAATCGGCGGCAATTGCAAACACCGTTTCCGCATTGAAGGATTCAAATTCCTTCCATTGATCATCGTGCCACTTGTATAGTCCTCTGCTCGTTCCAAACCAGAACGACCCGTCCTTCGATTCTACAAATGAATAGACTCTTTTATTGGGGAGTCCGCGCGCCCGTGTCCACGGAATAATCCTCTCTCCCTCGAGAAGAAACGCACCCGGCTGTTGCGGATCCTCCTTACTGACCGACATGCCGAGAAACCAGAGCCGTCCTTCCTTGTCTGGTAGTATCGCGTGTACCAGAGGTGCGTCAAGACCACTCTCTCTCCCGAAATGTTTCCAGATCCTCCCGTTCCACCGGTATGCTCCGCCGAACTGACTCCCGCTGCATATCCAGATGTTGCCAGCGGTATCTTCGGCAATGCCGGTAACGATGGGAATGGGTTTGCCGTCGATATCATCAAACTCCCTCACGATCGTTCCATCCTCCCGGCGGACTTCAATACCATTGGCAGTGCCAAGCCAGATGAGGCCATCCCGCGACCGTATGATTGCGTGCACCGTGTTTTTGAGATTGGGAAAGGGATGTTTCCAGTACGACCATCGTTGTGAAGAGCACTTACACAGGTAGAGCCCGGATTCCGTACCGACCCAGAGATCGCCGTTCTTTCTGTACTTGAAGACGACGGCGGTTCGCATCTGTACGGGCATCCCGGTGATGGGTCGCCATACCGACTTTTCACGAATCCTTATATCTCCGGATTCGTACAGAGCCAGGACATTTCCGTTCGGTGAAATATCCATGGATTGGATGAGCTCATTTCCTTCGTGCGCATTGTAGGCCGGCTTGCGGCCTTCCGACCATTCCCATAAGCCGCGCCAGCTAAATGGAGCTTTCACCCAGGCGAGGACCTCTCCGTTGCTTCCTTCCACCACGTCGACGATTTCGAAATTCTCCGCTGTCGATTTGAGTTCGAGTTTCCACTCCGACCCGTTCCATCGAAAGAGTCCGTCGGAGCAGCAGAGCCAGGCCGCACCTCCGGTGAAATGCAGGGGGGGCAGAGGCGGCGAGACGATGGTCTGCGGGATTTTCGGGCGACGGAGCACACCGTTGTCGAGAATGAAGAGCGCAGTGTCATGCAAAACCATGTATGTTTCAGGCCCGAACGGAACAATCGCGGTCAGAAAATCGAGTGTTTCATTCCCGTAACTTTCCGGAACCGGAATTCTCTGAATCGAATTTGTATCGATTCTGTACGGGCGGCCTTTGTGGATCACGAGCAGCGAGCCATCCAGGCCCGGACAGACCCAGGGTATGGCCGAGGGCGAGAAGCTGAACGAATCAGGAATGGCATTCCACCGGTAACCATCGTACCAGGCGATCCCCAATGTCGTGACGACCCACGGGATGTCATTTGAAGTTTCGTAAATGCCGAGAACGTGATTCGACGGAAGACCTGATTGTGTTGTGAATGAAGCCCAGCGCCAGGTTTCGAACAGCGGTTCAGATTCGTTCTGGGTGTGTACCGGATGGACGGAGATCGCCAGGAGTATGAGCAGCTGGACGGAAAAGAACCATGTCCGCCCGATGGATCGACAGGGAGTAGGTTGCCTCACACGTTACCGGGTCAGAAATGAAGGGAATACTTCTCTACAGGAACGTAACAAAGTTTCCTTCCAGATGCAATCATCCGGGGGACAAATTACTCAATCAGCAGAATTGGTGCGGGACATAGCGGGTTGATGAAAAATTTCGTACATTATTCGCACGATGTTTTCAGTTCAGGCGATATCGGTTCTGGGATTGGGTTTCGTGTTGGGATTGAAGCACGCGCTCGACGCTGACCATCTGGTAACGGTCTCAACGATCGTGAGTGAACGAAAAGGGTTCTGGAGCTCTTCGATTGTTGGTGCGTTTTGGGGATTTGGACATACCGCGTCGTTGCTCATTGTCGGTCTCGGAGTAATTGCATTTCATCTCGTCATTCCCGGCAGGATCGCGCAGTCGATGGAATTCGCGGTGGCACTCATGCTCATCGTTCTCGGTGCGAACCTCCTCTGGAAGATCAGAAAAGGTGCGACATTCCATGTGCATACACACTCGCACGATCATCACGTCCACGTCCACCCGCACATCCATGAGGTAGAGCCGGGAAAGCCGCATAACCACGCTGACCTGGATCATCACCGGAAGAAAATCGGCAAGAAACCGTTTTTTATCGGAATGGTACACGGCATGGCGGGAAGTGCGGCGTTAATGCTCATCGTTCTTGCAACAATTTCCTCGCGAATTCTGGCATTGCTCTACATCGGGATCTTTGGAATAGGATCCGTCGGCGGGATGTTCCTGATGAGCGCGCTGATTGGAATACCGTTTTCCGTTACCGCGAAACATGAGCGCATCAACGGAATTATCCGGACAGCCGCGGGGGTGATCAGTTTGACGTTTGGAATTTTTCTTGGGTATCAAATCGGTTTTGTTGACGGGTTATTGCCGTAGTACTCTTGAGAACAATTTCCTCAGAGGCAGGCGTCGGCCTGCCTTTTCTCTTTTCAGAAACCCCTTTGGAGGAATGTAATGAAAAGAATCCTTCGATGTCCACATGCCGTTCATCTCCTGTTGTGGATGATTGCGGCAGTTATACCCCTCTCATCCAATTCTGTCTTTGCGCAGCATCATATTGCGATTATGATCCACGGTGGTGCAGGGACAATCCTCAAATCGAACATGACGGAAGAACGTGAACGGCAATATCGTGACACACTCACTGTCGCACTCATGGCAGGATACCGTATCCTGGAGAACCACGGATCGAGTCTAGACGCTGTCGAGGCCGCGATCCATGTGATGGAAGATTGTCCGTTGTTCAATGCTGGCAAGGGAGCGGTATTTACGCATGAAGGAACCAACGAGCTCGATGCGTCGATGATGGACGGCCTCACGCTCAAGGCGGGTGCAGTTGCGGCAGTAAAACATATCAAGAATCCGATCTCGCTTGCACGGTTGGTAATGGAAAAATCGAAACATGTGATGCTCGTCGGCGATGGAGCAGAGGCATTTGCAAAGGAGATGGGAGTATCCCTTGTCCCCGCACAATATTTCTACACCGAACGGAGATGGAAGGAGCTGCAGAGAGCCATCGAAGAGGAAAAGAGGGAGGGAGCAAAAGACAGCGTAGGGGAAAAGCACGGTACGGTGGGATGCGTTGCTCTTGACGAAAATGGTAATCTTGCTGCCGGGACGTCGACCGGCGGAATCACGAACAAGCGCTTCGGCCGGGTCGGCGATTCGCCGATCATCGGTGCGGGAACATATGCGAACAACAGCACCTGTGCGATTTCCGCTACCGGGGACGGAGAATACTTCATCCGTGTCGGGGTTGCGCGGGAGATTTCCGCGCTTGTTTCGTACAGTCATTTGCCGCTTCGTCAAGCCGCCGACAGCGCGCTCGCAGAGGTGAAAGCCCTCGGCGGGACCGGCGGGGTCATCGTCCTCGATGCGAACGGAAAAATGGCTATGTCGTTCAATACTGAGGGAATGTACCGCGCGTATATTGACGAATCCGGTAAGCCGGTAGTGCAGATCTATAAGTGAGGCAGGATTTCGACGTTTGTTTTTTTGGGATCAGCTCCCTATCTTGTAAATGTACGTTTCGAAGTTTCTCCATATCATGAACCGATTAGTTCTTAGCGTTATTCTTCTTGTATTTGCGTGCAGTGAATTCGATTCACTTCTCAGGGAGGTTGTTCCTCAGGGGCAGCCGTGTTGTTGCGCTTGCTGTCAGAAAGATGGAAATACAGGCATGCAGTGTCATGCGGGCCGACACGGTTCGCCGTCCCAATGCACCGTTCGTTCAAGCTGCTGTCAGCGGGGAGGGCAGACGATTCTCCCCCAAATGATCAAGGTGTTATTCAATGAGTGTTCCCGGGGCCCATTCTGCCTTGTACCGATCGACAACTGTCCGAATAGCACACAATATCTGCCCGCTGCGATCTTCTCATCAGCATTGTTCCATCCGCCCCAAGGGGCCTGATCCTTCATTGTAAACCGGAGCCCAGAATCCCTTCCATAGTGATGGGGGTTCCGCCATTTATTTCATTCATAAGAAGAAGGAATTGTTCGATGGAATGTCAAGCGTTGTCGCATGTTCTCTGTTTCATTTCCATTTTTACTATTTCAGCTCAAACCGCTGTTTGGGCCCAGCATGCGGAGGCCGATTCATCTCATCAGGGTGGAGATCTGCAGTCCCGGCCCCCTGTCCAGCTTCAGGAAGTAACAATTGTTGCTTCGCCGTATCAGCATGAATCGCCGTTGAGCAGCGTGACCGTTTCGCCTGTGGTGATTCAACAGACAGTCGCGACCGACGCATGGGATCTATTGCGTCAGACGGCAGGTCTCGAGGTGCATGAGCAGGGACAAGGTCCGGGATTTGCATCTGATGCCTCGATCCGCGGGTTCAGTTCGGATCATTCGACCGATATCGCATTGTGGGTCGACGGAGTGCCGGTGAACGAGCCGGTGAACGGCCATGCCGAGGGGTATGATGATTTCAGTCTTCTCTTTCCGCAACTCATCAGGAATATTGAAGTGATCAAGGGCCCCGTCAGCCCTCTGTACGGGAATTTTGCCCTGGCGGGTGCCGTGAATGTGCGCACGATTGAGCGTGCCGACAGCACCACAGCGTCGCTATCCGGCGGTTCGAACGCGCGTCTGGAGGGAACTGTCGTGACTGGTTTCGATAACGGTGCGACCGGTGGAGTCATCGGCTTCCGCGGAATACGGGATGACGGCTGGCGGCCGAACAGCGACTGGAGCTTGGGCCAGGCCTATGCCCGGTTGGTTCGCGACTTTTCCGATGCCGTGACCATCGATGGGGGAATCGGACTTTACGCCTCGGGATGGGATTCGCCGGGATTTCTCACGGTTGACCAATTTGACCACCAACAATACGTTACCGTGACCAATGCTACCGATGGCGGATACAAGAGGCGAGCGCAGGAACGACTCAGCGCCCGTGTCTTTCTCACTCCGACAACACTCTGGAGATCGACCATTTATGCCACTCAGGGCCGATGGCAGCTCTTCCTGACCATTCCGCCTGAGCCGGGATCGGGTGAAGGGACCGGCAGTCAAACCGAAGAAGAGGATAGCAGGTATGGTTATGGCGCGACGAGTGCTTTGACGCTCGCACTTCCTATGACCGACTTGACATTTGGTGTGGAGGGGAGGTTGGATCATTCCGACTACCAGAACTGGTTGACGACTTCCCGAATCCGGAATATGCCCCAGACGCTCGTTTCCGCCCGTCAAGTACTGGGAGCCGCTTTTCTGCAGGGAGAAACAAAACTATCCGACCGGCTGCGTCTGAGAATTGGCGGAAGGTACGATGCCCTCGTAACGGGGTCAGTGCCCGACGGAAGTCCCACGGTGAGCGAGAGCAAGGGTGTATTCTCCCCGAAGCTCGGTGTTTCGTACGATCTTTTCTCTTCCGTTGCAGCCTATGCAAATGTTTCGAGAGGATTCCGGCAGAGCGACGGTGTCATCACCGATCCGTCGCTCCCGTTCATCATCGCCTGGAATTACGAAGCCGGTTTCAAATTCCACTCGGATCGCTTCGCCGCGGATGTAGCTTTCTTCAGAATGGATGTGAGCAATGAGCAGACATTTGATCCGGTGACGCTGAGCTCGACGAGCAACGGTGCCAGTCGCCGGCAGGGCGTGGATATCTCGGTTGATGCCCGACTTACGAACGCAATCTCGCTGAGCACCAACCTTACGGTCACCGATGCGAAGTATCTTGATCTTATTACTGCGGATGGTGTGTCACTCGGGGGGTCTCAGATCTACAATACCTCGAAATATGTTGGGACGGCTGCACTGGATCTCGCGCCGCCGAAACAGCGATGGTATGTACGATTATGTTCTAATGTTGTTGGCCCGTATGCACCATTTGATGAACCGGGAGTTATGCTTCCATCCTATGCGTTGTTCCAGCTCTCCGCAGGAAACCAGCTCGGCAGCATTCTCTTTGAAACGGGAGTCAGGAATCTCTTCGATAAGGCCTATCCGGAGCTGCGTGCGGGAGGGTTTGTAGATCCGGGGCAGCCGAGGGCCGGATACCTGACCATGAAGTACACCCTTTGATCGTCATCGAGCGTGGTTTTACATCGTGAAGCAGAGAACAGATCGAACACGAAAGGATTCTTCTGGTACTGCAAAGTCCCAACTATTTATTATATTCTTGGGTCGAATTTGTAAACAAACCTACGAAGGACTGGCTGAATGCGGATCATCACGGTTGCATTGGTTTTGACGATAGTGATAATCGATATCTCTATTCTCAGCGCACAGGAAATGGATACCGTACAACATCCCGTGGCGAAAGTTATTGCACTCAATGCGAACGGGAAGGACTATCTGCGGATTCTTGGAGGTCCGCCGGAATCCTCGACCCTGCACTCCGGGCTCGTGACGCTGCGTCGAAAAGCTTCGGTGGGAAAGCACAACACGGAAAAATATGAGGAGATGGTGATTGTTCTTCGCGGAACCGGAATCATGAAAATCACAGGGGGTCCGGATCTTTCGTTCAAGGCAGGACAAGTAGTGTATTGTCCTTCACATACAGAGCACGATGTGCTGAATACCGGTCGAACGCTTCTGCGGTATGTGTATGTTGTTGCCGAGACTGATCGATGAGAACAGCTCGAGGTTGATTTCGAATGCACATCCCCGATGGCTTTCTTGATCCTAAGACTATTGCTGCGACATCAGCATTTTCGCTTGTTGGAGTAGCTCGTGCCTTGCGTGATGTCACCCGGCGGCTTGCGGGTTGGAAGATTCCGTTAATGGGAGTGACGGCTGCGTTCGTCTTTGTCGCTCAGATGCTGAATTTTCCGGTTGCGGGAGGGACATCAGGTCATTTCGTCGGTGGAGTTTTTGTCGCGGTGCTCCTGGGCCCGAGTGCAGCGGTCGTTGTCATTACCGTTGTGCTTCTCGTGCAATGCTTTTTGTTTGCTGATGGCGGGGTGTTTGCAATCGGCGCGAACATCTTCAACATGGCAATTGTCTCACCGATCGTGGGTTACTCTGTATACCGGATCGTCTCGGGGATTTTACCGAAGAGATATGGTAACCTCGTCGCTATCGGGGTCGCATCGTGGGTGTCGACAGTCGTTGCGGCGATCTGTTGTACGGGCGAGCTGGTCTGGTCCGGAACTGTTCCATGGTCGATTGGTTTTCCGGCCATGGCGGGAATCCACATGCTCATCGGCTTTGGCGAAGGCCTGATCACCATGCTGGTGTACGCAGCAATCATGCGAACAAGGCCGGATCTTGTCCGTCCGGAGGACTCCGGAATTATTCCGGGGGTTGTGCGACCCATAACAAACATCCTCATCTATGGGTTTCTCATCATATTCGGGCTGGCATTGTTTGTGAGCCCGTTCGCGTCGAGGTGGCCTGACGGGCTCGAGAAGGTTGCGGCGATGTTTGGATTCGCATCAAGAGCGCTGTCGGAACGCGTTGTTCATTCTCCGATTGCGGAATACAAAGTGCCCGGAATCGGTTCCTTTTCGGTGGCGACCGCCCTTGCCGGAGTAATTGGGGCGATTACCGTTTTTCTTCTGTCGTTCGTTCTCGCCAGATTCCTGACTCGCTCTGCTGCTAAAAATGGCTCCTCGTCAGTCTGAAGAATTCCCGACTGTATGCATTCTCGTTTTATAGGCGTACCCGTCGGAGAAACGACTGTTATCCATCGGCTGCCGGCTCTGGCGAAGGTGACGGTTTCTTGCGTCGTGATCCTGACAAGCATTTTGTTGCCGATTGGCTGGGGTGTTGCGTTTGTGGGAATTGCTGCGCTGCTTTCCTTGGTAGTGTTCGTGAGCCGGACGTCATTGTGGTTCCTCTTCCGGAACATCGTGATCGTCGAACCGTTCGTTATCATGGTCGGTCTGTCGACCCTCTTTCAGCCGGATGGAGGAATGAGATTTGCTTCGATCGCTCTCAAGAGCACGCTGAGTCTGGTAACGATTCTGCTGTTATCGAGCACAACACCTTTTGAAGAGCTCCTGGAGGTCTTGCGCATGATGCGCATTCCTGCGGCGATGATCTCTATTATCGCATTGATGTTTCGTTACATCTTTGTATTCATTGGCGAGAGCGGGCGAATGCGGACGGCGCGTCAGAGCAGATCGTTTACTCAACGAACTGCCCGCAGTTGGGTTGTTCTTGCGTCGGTTCTCGGGCAGTTGTTCCTGCGTTCGACGGTACGTGCAGAACGAATCTATACGGCGATGTGTGCCCGCGGCTGGAGATCGCAATGACTGCTGTCGAATGTACGGATCTTCACTTCCGATATCCTAACGGAGAGGAAGCTCTTCGCGGGGTTACGATGCGGATCGAAGAGGGAGAGAGTGTCGGTCTCATCGGTCCCAATGGAGCTGGAAAATCCACGATTCTCCTCCATATGAATGGAATTCTCCCCGAGCGGCTTTCCCCGACTGTGAGCATTTCGATCTTCGGGATCCCGGTTGACGCCCCGAATCTCTTCCGCGTGCGTAGGCTTGTCGGCCTGCTGTTTCCGGATCCCGACGATCAGCTGTTCTGCGCAACAGTGTACGAAGACGTTGCGTTCGGTCCCAGTCAGTTCGGACTCCCGGAAGCGGAAGTGAAGGCGCTCGTCGAAGATTCGATGAAGAAAGTGGGACTTCAGGGGTATGAACACAGATCGCCCCATCACCTCAGTACGGGGGAGAAACAACGCGCCTGCCTTGCAGGCCTGGTTGCCTGTCAACCGAAGATTCTGGCACTCGATGAACCTACCCATGGTCTTGATCCCCGAGGTAAGCGACAGTTCAAGAGTCTTCTGCAATCAATTGAAGCGACGAAGATCATCGCGACGCACGATTTGGAGCTTGTCGTGGAGCTTTGCGCCCGGTCGATTCTCCTGGACGAGGGGGTGATCGTTGCAGATGGCCCCACGGCTTCTCTTTTGTCGGATGAAGATCTCATGAACGCCCACGGCCTTGAAAAGCCGCATATTCTCAAGCACTTGCATCCGCATTAGTAGTTTGGGAGAGTTTCTGTTGCATCACACATATTCCAGTCTTTGAATTATCCAAGGAATAGTCTCATGAAAAGGTCTCGCGTGTTCTTGTTCTGTGCCGGATTATTCATGGCTTCGTCCTTGTTCACAAATTCATATGCACGGCAATGGACGCTGAGCATTTCCGGAGAAGTTCAACATCCAATAGTGCTGACACCGAAAAGCGTTGGAGAGATGCCAAGGACAACGGTGAGCGTGAAAAACAGTAAGGGGGTGACCGAGAAGTATGAAGGAGTCCTTCTCTCCGAAATACTTGCTCGTGCCGGAGCGCCAATGGGTGACAGCGTTGAAAGCAAAAATCAGACCTGGTATGTTCAGGCGGAAGCGCTTGACGGATATAAGGTGATCTTTGCGCTTCCGGAGATCGACACGTCGTTCGGTGCGAATTCAATTCTCCTTGCCGACATGAAGAATAGTGCTCCACTGGAGAAAAAATCTGCACCGTTGGAAATCATTGTGCCTCGCGAGCATCGGCACGCGCGCTGGATTCGGCAGGTCGAGAAGCTGAGAGTGCTGAAGTCGCAGGAGTGAAGTCAGCCGGTTAGACATTTTCTCATCTTGTCATTCAGGCATTTTGCCAATAATTCGCGGTGCAGGAGAATGACGGATAGTCACGTGTCAAGAGGATGGACAAACTGTGGGGGTAGGGTTTGTGTGGGCGCTGAATTGCGCCGAAGGCGCAGAACCTCTGACTATTCCCGTCATGATCGAAGATTATGACGGGAGACGCTCTGAACCATTCAGAGCCGACAGAGTGGACGCTGTAGGGATCGAACCTACGACCTCTGCCTTGTAAGGGCAGCGCTCTAAACCAGCTGGGCTAAGCGTCCATATTTTGAGCGGGAGACGGGGATCGAACCCGCGACGTCAAGCTTGGGAAGCTTGCATTCTACCGCTGAATTACTCCCGCAAACAGATTCTACATCTGCTCTAAGCTGAAAATAGCTTGAAGAGCGGAGTTACACTGCAGGTACAATATAACTATTGGGGCAGTAGGAGGCAATTGAGCATCAGGTAATCTCACCAATTAAAATTCAATTAATTTGTCCTCTTCACTTAGGAATCTTCAAGGAAAACTTTGTTCTCGGGATTGCAACCTGATGCCACCCCGGACCCAACTCATAAGCAGAGAAGTTGAAGACCAAATCTTTCTCTTCTATGTTCACCTTTAATTTATTCAGTTTGCAGGAATCCGGAGTCAATATCGAATCATCCCATGCATCGCTCAATAATGAATCAACGTAGCCATAAACAACTTTACACACCTCATATTCTGGAGTGAGGATGAAATCGGATGGTGATAGGAAGCGTTGATGTGAAAGGTCAAAGTTATATGTTGTGTACTCAGTAGTACCATGACAACCCCATGAAGGACACATTGCATATTCCAAACAATAGCTCACAAGTGATCCAAAGATCTTGGCTGATTTTACCTGAACACTGACATACGGAAACTCGCGCGTAGCAATAAGATCAGAATCCATATCAGTGTAATACGATTTGGCATCACGCAGGAAATCCCGCCTCTGACTTCTGACAAACTGAAGGACTTTATCATTAAGAGTTTTCGCGCGGGGATCACTGCAGTAGGGGTATTGGATTGTGATATCACAATGTGCTGGATCTTCCTTACTCTTCAGATGCCTGATTTCTATCTGGCAAACGGAAATCTGATAGCAGCTGAAAATCAGCATTACAGCCGATAGGATAGACACACATTTCATGACTCACCCTTCCTATAAGTACATTGAGACTACACGAGAGTCATGCCGCAATGTACTGCTCCGGGTCACCATGGTCAAACCATCAAACCCGCAGTAGACCCAGACAAGTTACAACAGGGTTACAAAATGAAAGAAGCTTATCTTGAATGTTAATGCTGCGTAAAGAGCTTGTGGAAAGACCATCTACCGCTGAATTACTCCCGCATGCTTACTCCAATGCTGCTTCAAGCTGACAAATGCTTGTCAATCGGAGTTACACTGCAAGTACAATATAGGAAACTGAGAGCGAAAAGAAAAACCCGCCTTGCTTCTGCATCACCCACCGCCATTGACACTTCCAAATTGATCTGCTATATTACGGCGTCAGGAGGTGTTCATCCAATCCGTTCTTCCATTTCATAAGTGAAGGAAACTCGTACGGATAACTCATTCCGAATCCATAAGCCATCGTCCGGCAGTCGTTCAAGGCCTCAGGGTTGCCCACGAAGATGAGATTGACACTCCTTGCGTTTGCCGCCGGTGTCGCTTTGGAACTCTCCGGCTGTGAACCGGCGACCTTCGTCACGGAACCGCCCTGGACCCTTTCGGGCAGGATCGTCCTCAATGCTATCGGCGGAAACGGTAACAATCTCGGCATTGTCCTCTTCGATCTGAACGTCTCCGAGATACCTAAACTGGACGTCATACCGAACGGCATCGAGCCGAGGGTGAGTGCAAGGGGTCTGGAACTTGCCTACTCGGGAACAGAAGCGGGGAAGATCGACATCTTCCGGTCGGACATCACAGGGAGCGGTATCGTTGATCTGACGCCAGATTCAACTTCAATCGACAGCTGGCCGGACTGGTCTCCGGACGATTCGGCGGTCTGTTTCACCAGGGTTATGCCATATCCTCCGTTCAGGGAGGAACTCTTCATCGTGACAAACGACGCTCTGCATCGGCGCATCATCACGGATACTGCGCAACTGCAAACAGCTACGATGCCGCGATGGTCACCGGATGGCACCAAAATAGCTTTCATGGGCAACCCGTCGGGAAATATCTCCCCCGCGTATTCGCTCTACACAATTTCACCCGACGGTTCGCATGCACTCCGGCTCGATGATATCGGATCGATGCTGCCGGCGTCCCTTCCTGCCTGGGCTCCGGATTCCCGGAGTATCGCGTATGCGCGAACATACGGGATGTCGGACCGGAACGCACCGCAGTCGCTCACGGACACAACCGGCGGTCTGTGTGTTGTTGATGCTGCCGCAGGCATTCCGGAGAAGATCAACATTCAAGGAGTCAATGTCATTGGAATGGGGTACTCCTGGCTTTCCAGTACCGAATTGATTTGCGTTGGCGAGAGCGTTGCAGATTCATTGAGCGGGTACGGGATTTACCGGGCGTTGGTCTCCGCTCCGGCTGGCGCGACCTTTCTTGCAGGAGGATTCCGGCCCGTTCCGACGACGGTCTGCTCTCCGGATGGAAAGTACGTGGCAATTGTCGGAACTGCGGACACCAGTTCGGCATTTGCGCTCTTCGTTGTAGGATCCGACGGGAAGGGCTTCCGGAAACTGAAGGATATTGCTTCAGATCCGAAAGCATTTGTCAATGATTGGGGAGACATCCAGTGGATACGGTGACCGCTTAGCTGTGGCTTGCGGGGACGTAGCTCGCTCTATCCCCTGTGGTCCCCCTAAAAGGGGGACACGATGATTGTTGGTACTGGCGGTTGAAAGGACTCACGGGATTTGCAGTCACCAGACGTACTGACCTTCTGAAGCTTGACCAACAGAGAATGCCGTCCGAGAGTACCTCGCAGGAGCAAGACAAACTGAGCGTCAATACATCGATCACTAGACCACCTCTCCTATAAGGAGAGGGTCTGGGTGAGGAAGCCACTCCTCAGATAACGCCCTCCCGTCACAGCCATGCCACCATAGGTTGTGCGATTTAAAGACGCAGGCTGCAGAACGCACTGAGCATCACTTCACCGTAATCAGCGCTCCCTCTCCTGCAAAGGGGAGAGTGATGGGAGGAAGCCAATGCCATGACAATGCCATTCAGTTATAGCTCAGCACTCACTGGCCGTGCAAGAAGTCTCCGCCGAAATATGACTGATTCAGAACTTAAGCTCTGGTCGAAATTACGCGGGAATCAGCTGGGATATTACTTCAAGCGACAAACTCCCATCGGGCACTATATCGTTGACTTTGTCTGCCGGAAAGAAAAGCTCGTCGTCGAAGTCGATGGGTGCCAGCACTATTCCGTCAAAGGGCTTGAATACGATAGAAGACGTGACAAATTTCTAGGCGAACAGGGTTTTCGCGTACTCAGGTTTACTAATAGTGAAACGCTCGAAAATACGCAGGGGGTGCTGGATGAGATCCTGGAAAACCTGAAGAGAATGCAAGAACATACTGCCTCGTCCCACGATGCGAAAGACAATTATCTCCGGGAGAGTATTCGACCTACATCTTCTTCAGAGTGATCAGAAATGAACCGAGATTGTCGTCGTAAAACGCGTTCCAGTATTTTGCCTTCCTGATCACCTCAACAGTCGATTTGCTGAAGCTCTTCGGATCCGGCGCCGGCGATCCTTCCGTGAAGAGAATATCGTTCACCACAAACCAGAGCGTCCCGTTCGCGGGGACCTCTCCATTCCATTCCGTTCCGATCTCCCATGTCGAATCACCCGGACCCGGAGGTAAGTCTTCACGTGAGGAAATCCCTGCAATCAGTGCACCATACGGACTTCCCGGACGCACGAGATATCTTCGAAGTTCTCCCTTCGTGCTGTCGGCTTTCTTTCCATTCTCGTCACCCGCCGATATCGGCGTGATGTCCCCCGGGACTTTCTTATCGAACGTTTGCCCCGCGGGGTCGAGCCAGAGATGCTCGGGCCGCGTGCCCGTCTGAATATTATCCAGCGCTTTCACGAGCGACTGGAGCCCGAGATTGACCGTCCCGCTCGCCTTGATCGACAGGGTTTGACCTTTCTTCACGACCATGTGCGTCGATGCCCACGGCACGGATGACGGGAGATTGACGATTGTGATTCCGGAATTGAAGGCGATGACCGTAGCGCCTCGGTTCGATTCGATCGAAGTGATGCCGGGGCTGTTGAACGATTCCATCATCCTCGGCAGCATGCGGTCGATGAGAATCCAGATGAATACTCCGGCAAATACCAGGACGCCGAGAAATTTCAGAAGTCCCCAGCGGGTTGAGATAAATTCCCAGAATGATACTCGTTCGGTGTCGTACATAGAATATTGTGCAATGAGCGTTGTGTTCGTACGGAAGAGGGCTGATCGCGGCCGGGTCTGCGAGTCCGGTGAAGAGTGATCATAAAGAACGATGATGTTCGTACCTGCTGTGGGAGGAAACCAGCAAGGTGCCCCGCGGCTGTACCAATATCTTTCAAAGAAGTGAGATTGTCAAGTGATGCCGGAACCCTCCGCGGTTCCGTCAACTCAACTGCGACTCGGGGAAATCTGACAAAAATCGCATGATTCTGTCTGATTGGACAGATACTCCTCTTTCTGTATATTGAAGAGCCATGCCGTCGAGAGATTTCAGCGCACGCATTTTCAACAAGCCCTATCTTCCCTACGTCCTCATTGTACTTGTCGCGATTCTGGTCTATGGTCAAACCGTGACGTTCCAGTTCACGAACCTTGACGACCAGAAGATCATCCTGGATAATTTTCCCACGCTGAGCAACCTGTCGAACGTATCCGTGGCATTTACCACCGACGCGTTCGTCCAGCTGGGGGGTTCCATGTTCTACCGGCCGATGCAGACGCTCTCGTTCATGTTCGATGCGGCGATCGGCGGAAGAGATGCCGGTGTCTACCACGCGGTGAACGTTCTCCTGCATGCGGCGACTTGTTGTCTTCTCCTGGCATTTCTCCTCCGGCTCAAGTATGCTCCAGGACTTTCGTTCTTTCTTGCATTACTCTATGCAGTCCACCCGCTGTTCACACACGCCGTTGCCTGGGTGCCTTCGCGCGGCGACCTGCTCATCGCATGTTTCGCCTTGGCGGCATTTCTGACCGGTATGCAGTATCTTGACAGCGGGAAACCGATAACACTTCTCCTGCATCTGCTCTTCTTTGCAATCGCGGTCTACTCGAAAGAAACCGCTCTGGTGATTCCATTCGTATTTGTGGTTTTCGTACTGATCACCAAAACGAATGTGACAGTTCAACGGGGAGGACTCGTCTGTCTCGTCTGGGTGACCTGCATCGCAAGCTACCTCATTCTCAGGTTCATGTACCTGTCCGGCGCAGTTCCTTCTGAACAGGTTGGCCTCAGGCCGCTTATGCTCAATCTTCCTGTGCTTTTTCTCTTCGTTGCCAAGCTCTTTCTTCCGTTCGGGCTTTCGACGATGCCGCTGATCAGCCCGCTCTTTGCCTGGATCGGAGTCGCGATTTCTGTTCTCCTGCTGGCGATGGTATTTCGGACAAAGAACATCCGGAGGGGGCTGGCTCTCTTCGGGGTAT
The DNA here is from genome assembly GCA_035518715.1 of Bacteroidota bacterium. Taxonomy (GTDB): domain Bacteria; phylum Bacteroidota; class Ignavibacteria; order UBA10030; family SZUA-254; genus DATIXJ01. Next base: position 67,703 of record DATIXJ010000027.1, read on the forward strand.
TCTGGTTTGCCTCATTTGTCGGACCATCGCTCCTGTATCGTCACCCATTGGCGGACGTGGCGTTCCAGTTCTTCGAGCACCGGGCCTATCTACCCTGTATAGGACTGATGATCCTTCTCGCGGAACTCCTCACCGGTTATCCCGGATTTGTCAGGAAGGCGGGGATACGTCTGGGCTCGGCAGTTCTTATCCTGTTTGCAGGGATTACCATGATCCACGCCCGCGTCTATCACGATCCGATGGCCTTTGTCGGCTCTGCACTCGAGGCAAATCCCACGAATGCGGTTGCGTATTACAACCGTGCATCAGTGGAGTTTTTTAACGGCGAACTCCAGGGCGCCATGACAGACGTTTCCAGGGCGATCGCTATCCGTCCGAATTTCGCGGGGGCGTATTACAGTCGGGCACTCATCTACGGACAGCTCGGTGCGTATCAGTCCGCGCTGTCAGATTACGACAACGCCATCCACTACGATTCGACCGACGCGATGTCGTACTTCAACCGGTCGATTGTGGAATGGATTTTGAAGGATTACGCGAAAGCGATGAGGGATTGCAATGCCTCAATCCGGATTTTGCCGGAACTCTGGGTCTGGTACTATCACCGGGGAAACCTCGAAACGGATCTTGGCGAGACGCAGACGGCCCTCCACGATTTTGATACGGCTCTGGTCTGTATCGCCTCGCGCGCCGGATATAACGACGCACGATATAGCTCTGTCCTCAACAACAGCGCGACGTATGCTGATCTCTATGTGGCGCGCGCAAAGGCATTGCGAATCCTCGGGAGAGCGGCAGAAGCGGTACGTGACTGCGATAAGGCGCTTGCACAAAATCCCAATAATGCGGATGCGTACTCTTGTCGCGGGCTTGCGCGGTTGGCGCTTTCAGATACCGGCAACGCGCGCGGCGATTTCGACATGGCAATCCGATTCAATCCTCAATCGGGTCTTGCGTACTTCGGGAGGGGAAATGTGAAGTTCGCGGAAAAGGACAACAAAGGGGCGTGCAACGATTGGAAGAGAGCCAAGGCGTTCGGATATGCGGAGGCCGATTCCGTCATCGCACTGAACTGCGTCAACTGACAGATACGAACTTCTGTTACGTCCCCGGCCAACTACCCGAACCACTCCCGGCACTGATCCGTGGCGTACTAAGCTGATTATACAGCAGGAACTCTTACGCCCGTCCCTTTCGCCGGAAGTATCCGAAGAGCACGGCAACGATGAGCGCTACCACACCGAACACGGACCACATCGCGATTTCAAAACTCACACCCTTGTAGTGATTCGAAACGAAATCGATGATCTGCGGCAAATTCACGATGACTATGAGGCAGGCGAGGAACGACAACCAGCCTTCGATACGCCGCAACGAGACTAACAACTTGTTGACTTGGTCCGCATCCATACTTCTGCTCCGAATATGTTAGGGATTGATATCTGAACCGGCGATGAGTCTTCATTCATCCCTGCATACGAATCGCAACCTGAATTACCCCGCTCTTTCGATTCATCACATCGGTCAAAAAACCTGCACAAACTAATAAACATTCAATCGTAAATCAACAGAAAACGTGAGGGAGGATACATGTGGGTTTTCCTCCCGTGAATGCGGCGGAATTGAGCTTATTTCATCACATTCTGATCCCTGTCCTTCCTTACCTGTATTGCCGCCGGAATTCTTCGGGAATCTGGAATCTCTCCATCGAAGCGATCCCGTCTGCTCAATCCTGAGGTCCTTGCGCTTCAGCATCAACCTCATACACAATTCGTCGCAGGACCATCCGGGCACTTTCCCCGCAGACAAGGAACATTTGCTTATCTCCCGTTCGTTCTTTTCATTGAATGCATTCTCTTCAGATCAAATTAATAAAATGCCCATGCGGATCCTGCTATCAATTTTTGGTTTGGTCCTTGTGTTCTCTCCTCCCGCCGCCGGCCGGGAAGACACCACTGCCACACGGGCGCCAGTCCAGAGCCCGAGATTCAGCACGTATAAAGAAAATTACTTTCTCCTCACAACGATTGATCAGTACAGCCAGACGAAGTTTCAGTTCAGTTTGAAGTACCGCCTCTTCGACGGGACCGGCTTTTATTTCGGCTATACCCAGAAATCGTTCTGGAATGCTTGGGGTTCACCGCTCACGTCCGCATTGCGCGAAACGAATTTCAATCCGGAGTTCCTTTACGACTTTGCCGAGAGCCCGTTCTGGATCCTGCCGCCCGTCACGCTCGGCCTCGAACACGAATCAAACGGCAAAGACGGTCTCGACGCGAGGAGCTGGAATCGGGCATACGTGCAATGGAAAACGCTCTCATCCGATTCCGTCGCCGCGGTACGGCTCAAGTCATGGGTCCCGTTCATGATCGTTGCGGGAAATCCGGACATCCTGAACTACCTCGGATATACCGACTTCGAATTCGACTGGAACCTCCTGCACAGGCCGGAACTTCTGAGTTTTCAGATCGATGTGCGGAAGGGTGCGAATCTCGATCTCACGCGATCTTCCGTTCTGATCGGATTTGTGATCAAGCCGTTTGAGCTCCTTGACTGGAAGTCGCTCAGCGTTCTCAACGGCTCATTTTATTTTCAGTATTTCAACGGGTACGGAGAGAGTCTGGAAAATTACAACGTCCCGCTTCATGGGCTTCGGGCGGGATTTATTGTGATGGAATGAAAAATCCGATAGAAATGGAAAAACTGCTGCAGGGAGTGTAAAGAACGCGGTTTTGCCGGCAGGAATCTTCACCGGCATGTGAACCGGGGGGTTACTTCGCGACGAGGCGCTCGATGGTCAGCCGGAGCATTTCAAAATCGTACGGCTTGCTCATGAAATCGTCCGCGCCGTATTCCTTGGACATTACTGAATGCCGGAGATCCGCAAAGGCGGTCAGCATGATGACCTTGGTCTGGGGTTTCTGTTCCTTGATGAACTTGAGCACGCCAAAGCCGTCCACTTTCGGCATCCGTATATCCAGAATTGCCACATCGAACGGCTGCTCTTTCAGCTGGTTGATCGCATCTTCCCCGTTGCTGACAACGGAAACGGTATAGCCGCATGCCTGAAGATCCTCGCTGAGCACCGAGCCAAGAACGGGATCATCATCTGCAACACAAATTCTCGCTGCAGACATAATTTGCCTTCCTCCGGAACGTTTGTCTGAAAATGTGTAAAATGTCCGACCGAATGTACCAATAATTTCCCGTGAATACAAATCGGCAGACGGGGATTCCAGGAGAGATGCCGCTCATCCTGCCGGGGCTCTTCCGAAAATACAGATCCCGCTCCAACAGCGGCCACGTGGGATTGCGAAGCCAACCATCAGAACGGGATTCAAGAAAAACAGACCGATCCTACGGAGTTGAACGGGCAGGCGGGGGAGTTGACGGCTGCTGCGACCGCACGCGGATATTCATTACCTCATTGTAGAGGCGGAGCGAGCGTTCGCCGTTATAGAAGCGATCGCGCAGCGGGGCAACGATGTTCAGCTTGAGGTAGACGTCGACTGGATTCGTGTTGTCCATTAACGCCTTCAATTTTGCCTCGACTTTATTCCAATCCAAACCGCTCATAGCTTCTGTGTGAAATGAACTCCACCCAATATAATTGCTCGGGCGAAGATACGCACGATAATAATTTTTTTGGGTGTTCGCAGTCACACAAGGCACTGATGCGGCGATGCTCGGTTGATGATTTGCCATCGCCCGCCGCAAAATCCTCTTCCCGGCTTCCCGAGTCTGTGATTCTGCGCAACGGAAGATTGAACGGGTATGATGTTTTGATGATTTTGGAGCGGATTGGGGAAATCAATGAAGGAGATTCTTCAAAAATTGCTCCTGGAGGCACCGGTAGCAACGGATGGTGCCTGGAGAACGGAGCTTGAGAGCTCGGGTCTCGAAGCCGGCGAATGTCCGGATGCCTGGAACCTTTCCAGGCCGCAGAGCGTGGAGTCAGTTGCACGCTCATACGTTGAAGCGGGAAGCCGGATCATCCTTACCAACACCTTTCGATCGAACCGGCTTGCGCTCGATGCACATGCTCTTGTTGAAAAACTCGAACAGCTCAACCGCGCCGGAGTGGAATTATCACGCAAGGCGTCGGGGGGAAAGAGTTTCGTCTTTGCGACGATGGGCCCGGCATCGACACTCACGATGGGTGGAAACCTTCCGCCGGATGCCGTGCTGAAGGATGTCTTCCGCGAGCAGGCAATCATTCTCGCCAATGCCGGCGTGGATGGAATTGTGCTCGAATCGTTCCACAATCTTCACGAACTCCTGATTGCACTTCATGCCGCCAAATCTACGAACTTGCCGGTCGTCGCATCCGTTGTATTCGATTCAGGTGACCGGATGGACCGGATGGCATCCGGCCAGTCGCCCGAGCTTGTCGCTCTGACTCTTGCGGAAGCGGGAGCCGACGTGATAGGTGCGAACTGCGGCATGGGCATCGAACAATATCTCCCGATCTGCAGGCGCCTGCATACTGCAACGTATCTTCCGATTTGGATGAAGCCGAATGCCGGCAAGCCGACGCTCATCCACGGCAAAATCGTTTATCCGACAACGGGGCGCAACTTTGCAATGTACGCTCAGGTCCTCGCCAACCTCGGGGCGGATTTCGTCGGCGGCTGCTGCGGTACGACTCCCGAGTACATTCATGAGATGGTCCGCACACTCAGGAAGAAATACCGCGACCGCATGATCACGCAGTTCTGAATCCGCTCTCTGTAGCTGCCGTACTCTTCTCCGGCTTCGTTCATAAAGTTCAGCCTCTTTTGTATATTGGAGGATGGAACTCGCCAAAGGAAGTGATATCGAGCTCACCATTGAGAGCCTTTCCGGCGACGGCAAGACCGTAGCGCGCCGGGAGGGAATGGTATTTTTTGTCGAAGATGCCGTCCCCGGAGATGTGGTACGTGCCCGCATCTGGAAGCTCCAGAAAAATTATGCGGAGGCGCGGGCGATGGAGCTCCTCACACCTTCTCCGCTTCGAGACGAACCGCGGTGCAGGCACTTCGGCGTCTGCGGGGGATGCGCCTGGCAGGATCTTTCGTATGAAGCGCAGCTGACATTCAAGGCGCGCCACGTTGACGATGCGTTCCGGAGAATCGGGGGGTTCGAATCGCCGGAGGTACTGCCGGTCCTCGGCTGTGCCGATCCGTTTTTTTACCGGAATAAAATGGAATTCACCTTCTCGCGGTATCGGTGGCTTAGCACCGACGAGATGAAAATTGGTGAAGAACAAGCTCCGGAAGTCGCACTCGGCCTCCACGTTCCGAAACGGTACGACAAGGTCCTCAACATCCAGGAATGCTGGCTGCAGTCCGAACTTTCCGCACAAATCCTGAACACCGTACGTGAAGTCGCACGCGGCTGGAATCTTACGGTCTATTCATCCGACGATCAGCAGGGATACCTGCGGCATCTGGTAATTCGCGAGGGGAAGCAGACGGGGGAGGTCATGGTCAATCTCGTCACCTCGCACGAATGGCCCGAGGGGATGAAGAACATGACCGATCTTCTGGTGAAGCATTTCCCCGCCATTACGACGATTGTCAATAATATCACCGGGCGCAGGTCGATGGTCGCTGTCGGGGAACGCGAGATTGTCTGTTACGGTCCGGGCACGATCACGGAAAAAATCGGGGAGTGCCTCTTTCGCATTTCTACGAACTCGTTCTTTCAGACAAACACACTCCAGGCGGAACGCTTGTACGGGGTCGTCCGGTCGATGGCTGAGCTGACTCCTTCCGATGTTGTCTATGATCTCTACAGCGGTGCCGGCACGATTGCCATTTATCTCGCGGCGGGAGTCGAACGGGTGATTGGTATCGAAATGGTGGAAAGCGCGATCCGGGACGCTGAGAGAAATGCCGAAATGAATCATGTGGCAAACTGTTATTTTCTGCAGGGAGATTTGAAAGACCGCCTCACGAAGAACTGCGACTGGCTCCGTGAGCATCCGAAGCCGTCGGTGATTGTTGTTGATCCTCCGCGAAGCGGCATGCATGCGAAAGTCATTGAGCAGATTGTCAGGCTCGGTCCGAGCCGGATCATCTATGTCAGCTGTAACCCTTCGACGCAGGCGCGGGATGCGAAACTTCTTGCCGGCCAGGGATTCCGGCTTGGGCGCATTCAGCCGGTGGACATGTTCCCCCACACCGATCACATTGAAGCGGTAGCGTTGTTTACGCGGTGAGTATTATTTCTTCCTTCCGCGATAGATCGTGGCGGCTCCAAACGAGAGCGAACGGGAATCCGTCTCGCCAAACCCCGCTGTGCGGAGCAACTGCAGAAACTCAACGGGATCGGGAAATTGCGCAATGGATTCGGGAAGGTAGCGATAAGCGGAATGGTGCCGTGAAATGATCTTTCCGATGAGCGGGAGAAAGAGCTGCGCGTAAAGGCGGTAGAGTTGCAGTGCGAACGGGTTGGTTGGTGTGGAAAGCTCCAGAATGACGGCTATTCCCGTCGGTTTGAGAACACGATGCATTTCTTTCAGAGTGAGCAGCCGGTCGGCAAAATTCCGAATCCCAAAAGCGACCATGGTTCCGTCAAAGGAGGCGTCGCCAAAGGGGAGTTCGTGAGCATCACACGATATGAGCCCAATCACCCCGCGTTTCCCGGTTTTTTTCAATTTATCATCGAAGACGTTCAGCATCGAGAGCGCAAAGTCTGAACCGATAACCTGCTCGGGTTGCAGGGAGAGAAGCTCGAGGGAGGAGTCGCCGCTGCCGGCGGCAATATCCAGAAAGACGCCCTGTTTCTTCTCCGCAAGGAGTGCAACGGCCTTCCTTCGCCAGCGAATGTCCATGCCGAAGCTCAGCAGGTGATTCAGTCGATCATAGGTTGGAGCGATGGAATCGAACATCGCGCGGATATTTGACGGCGCATCACGCCGGATCGTTCTGTTCGGGGACATCGGCATGAATTTCCCCAAATCAGTATTGAAATGCAAGTGCCGATTACTTGCTTTTTTGAATTCTTTCACTTAAGTTCAAAAAATTTCATTAGGGAAGAACCCCCTCTGAAAACTCTTTGGTACAGTGCAGCGCTTCTCCTCTGGTGCTCGGGAGTATTGCTGGGAGGAACATCGACCAAAAGTATTGTTGCCGCCCGCACAGATGTGCCTCCTCGCATCGACGGGAAGCTTACGGATGAGGTCTGGAACAAAGCGATCCCCGTTTCCGGATTCACCCAGTTTGACCCCGACGAGGGAGCACTCCCAACCGAACAAACTTCCGTCCGGGTCCTCTATGATGACAATGCACTCTATATCGGCGTGATGTGTTATGATTCCGATGCCCCGGATATTGTGGAACAGCTGACTCGGCGCGACCGCACCGTTCAGGCAGACCGCATCTCGGTGATGATCGACTCCTACCGGGACAACAGCACGGCATTCCTTTTCAGCGGTTCCGCCTCCGGTGTCCAGTCGGACGGCGTACTCTCTCAGGATGGGAGAGTCTATGACGTGCAGTGGGACGCGGTCTGGGATTTTGACGCCGCCATTCTTCCCGACGGCTGGTCGGCAGAATTTAAAATCCCATACAGCGCATTGCGATTTGCTCCGCAGGACAGCGAATATGTCTGGGGAATCAATTTTCGAAGGTTCATTGCCCGCAAGCAGGAAACGGATGAGTGGGTTATGGTGCCGCGGCGGGAAACCACCCAGGGGACGATTTCGAGCGTTTCAAAAATGGGGAATGTCTCCGGCATCGCCGACATCCATCCTCCGCTGCATATGGAAATTCTCCCGTACACCGTTTCAAAACTCACGTCGCTGTCACAATCCGAGCCATTCTCCACGCAGAACAATTTCAGCGGCTCTGCCGGCCTGGATATGAAGTACGGGTTTACCAACAACTTCACGCTTGATCTCGCCGTCAATCCGGATTTCGGACAGGTTGAGGTTGACCAGGCGGTCCTCAATCTCACGCATTTCGAGACGTTCTATCCCGAGAAGCGCCCCTTCTTCCTTGAAGGAGCACAGCAGTTCGCATTCGGGACCATGTTCGACAATAAATCGCTTCAGCTTTTCTATTCCCGGAGGATCGGTGTGAAGCCGACAATTCCGCTCCCCGATTCGGGATACGCCTATCTCGATCCGCCGCAGGTCACGACAATTCTCGGTGCCGCCAAGGTGACCGGAAGAACCGACAACGGGTTGACACTTGCGGCGCTTTCTGCACTTACCAGCAGGGAAGATGCCCAGGAGCAGAATATTCAGGGAACTGCGCTTTCTCCGGTGGTTGTAGAGCCGAGGGCAAGCTATGATGTTGTCCGATTGAAACAGGAAATCGGTGACCAATCCACCATAGGAATGATGGCGACGGGAGCGTTTAAGGATGACAATTACCCCGCGCTGAACGGCGGAGTCGACTGGAACCTGCGCCTGGATGAGGGGAACTATCTTCTCGACGGATATCTTGCCGGCTCATCGGATCTTCCGGAAAACGGAATACAGAAACAGGTCGGGAGTGCGGGTCGGATCGGTTTCGCTAAACCGCAGGGTGAGCATGTTCTCTTCTTCTCGGCATACGACTACTCTTCACGGAACTTCTCCATTTCGAATCTCGGATTCTACAGTCAGCCGCTGGAGCATGGCGGATATACCGAAATCATCTACAAAGTCGACAGGGCATCTGATCCGGCCCTGCGGTATGGCGTCATTGCACAATCCAACTATCGGTGGAACTGGGACGGCATCAATACCGTCAAACAGTTGGAACTTGAGCCGCAATGGCAGTTCAGAAATTTTTGGACGCTTTCGATTGATTATCTCCACGACTTTCCCGCATACGACGATCAGAACAGGATCGTCTATGGAGTGTATCGGCGTCCTTCGGGAAACCAGCTTGTGACAACAGTGCAGACCGATGCACGCAATGCCGCTTTTGTGACACTCGTCGGAGGATATCTCAGCACGACGCGGGGCATGGGAACGGTCTACACGGATGTCGGCGTGACGCTCCGTCCAAGCACGTGGATGGAATTTGATCCGGAACTGCTCTATTATAGGTCCCGTAACGAGGAAACGTGGGTCATTCCGTACCTCACGGAAAACGGACAGAATCTCTTCGGCAACCGTGACGTCGACGAGTACAGCATGTCGCTGCGCGGGACGATCACGTTTACGCGGCAATTCAGCTTCCAGTTCTTCACGCAGGTCTTCCTTGCGAAGGGACACTACGAGAATTTCAAGCAGCTTCTCGATCCCACAACACTTGCTCCCTACGACTATCAGGACTCACCAATCTACGCCAATCCTGATTTCAACGAGAAAGTTCTGAATGCGAACCTTGTCCTGCGGTGGGAGTATCTTCCCGGGAGCACCATCTATCTTGTCTGGACGCAGGCGCGCGATGCAACGGATACTGTGTTCGGTACTTCTTTCGGTACCGATTTTGCGAATGCATTCAGGGTGCCGATGGATAACGTTTTCCTCGCCAAGATCTCCTACTGGTGGAGTCTCTGATCCCCGGATAGCTTTTGGCTTCCCGCCTGGTCGGGAACTCAAGAACCTCCCGTTTCCAAACTATTTCCCGCAATTTCCGTATCATTTTGTGCCATCCTGTCAACGAGACTGCTGAAATTATTGTCCAATGCATAGAAACCGGAAAAGGGGATCCCCTGCATGACCGCTGCGGACGAGCAGCAATTAATCCTTCGCGTGAAGGAAGGAAGCCATGAGGCATTCCGTATTCTCGTAGAGCGGTACATGAAGCACGCGTACAACGTTGCCTACGGATTTGTGAGTGATCATGACGACGCTGAAGATATCGCACAGGAGTCGTTTGTACGGGCGTACCAGTCGATCGGCAGCTTCCGCGGAGAGGCCGGTTTCGGGACCTGGCTGTACCGAATCGTCACGAATCTCTCGCTGAACCGGGTGCGCCAGAAAAAGCAGATTGCCGCCCGAGAGGTGCATGACGCCGAAGAATCACTCCTGAAGCGGGGTGATGGATTGGAACTGCACGAAGTGAGCGAATTGAAAATGCATATTGAACGAACACTCCATGAACTGCCGACGCTCCAGCGTGCCGCGGTCATCCTGCGGCACATCAACGGCCTCTCGACGAAACAGGTGAGTTCGATCCTTCAGTGTTCTGAAGGAACGGTGAAGACGCATCTTTACCGCGGGTTGAAAAAAATGAAGATTAAAATGAAGTACTTGAAGGATGAATGATGCGAAACTCCCACAAGAAAATACATCTGTTGTTGTATGAGTATCTCTCCGGGGATGTCTCCCCGCAGCAGCAGGAGGAGATTGCGGGACATCTTGAAAAATGTGCGCTTTGCCGGACCGATCTTGAAGCAATCCGTGCAGCACTCGAGATGCTTCGTCCGCGGCTTCCGCTGCCGAGCGACGAACGTCCGGCGGCGTACTGGAACGCCTTCGCCGATGCTGTCGAGAGAAAACTGCGCAATGCCCGGAAACGCCGGTCGGTCTGGTCTGAGGTCTGGGAAGAGCTCACCACCTTCGTGACCCGGCGCCCCATGGTTGTCTCGTCCCTTGCCGGCGTCGCCGCGTTGCTTCTCGTAACTGTCGTCCTGTGGCGGGACATTGTAACGGTCGGATCACCGGCTGGTGAGAAGACTGCGAACAACATTCCGGTACAGACTGCCGCATATGATTCGGCAAATGTCGATCGCCGGATGGGAGACTATCTCCGGAAATCGAAGATCCTCCTGATTGGCATAACGAACATGAAGCTCGACGAAGACCAGACGGTTGATCTGAGCTCAGAACGGAACTATTCCCGCGGGCTTCTTCAGGAAGCCCGCTATCTCGAAGGCCAGCCGATCGATTACCGCTCCGCGCGACTCGTTTCCGATCTGAAGAAAATTCTCATTCAGCTTGCCAACGCAAAGGAAGAAGGCGACGCGCCCAATGTCGAGCTCATCCGGAGCGGGATCCATCAGGAAAACCTTTTATTCAAAATCCGGATTGCGGAATCCCTCTACGATTCGTCGCAGTCCGAACAGAATTACCGTTGAACGAGGAAGCATATGAAAACACTCTTGATCATTGCAAGCATGCTGGTTGCGGTTGCGCTCGCACCCGCGCGTCAGTCGAATGCCGGCGAATATTCACCGGCTCTGCCATCCGAACCGTTCGTTGTTCTCACGCTCGGTGACGCGGAACCTCCTGCCGAGCCGGGTGACGGAGACAGCAAAGACGATCCCGGGTACAAGATGTACAAGGACGGGTACAATCTGGTGCTCGACGAACAGTGGAAAGATGCCAGAAAGAAATTCGCGGAGATGATCAAGCTCTATCCGAAGAGCAATTATGTGGATGATGCCGAATATTGGTCTGCGTATGCGATGAAGCATATTTCGCGGAAGGATGCGATTGCAGAATACAAGAAGTTTATCAAGGAAAATCCGACCAGCAACTATTATGATGATGCTCAGGCAGATCTCAGCGAGCTCGAGGCGTACTCGCTGAATGTTCTGAGTACGGCGCCGGGAGCGAGCGTAGAATCATCCGGAGCTCCCGAGGCCCGCGCGTTTTCATACAGTTACAGCGCACCGGAGGTGGAGCGGACCACGAGAGACCTCGAACACAAAATACGCATCATGAGCATGCCGCATATGCCCTCCATGGGTCCGATGACGCTCTATACTCTCCACGGACGTTTGTCGGATAAAGATGAATCGGTCGATCCGGAAACACAGTTGAAGATCGAGGCGCTCTATGCTCTTGGTAATGGGAATCAGGACGACAAGGCCTTTCAACGGCTCAAGGAAGTGGCGGTTGACTGGAGCCAGAATGTCCGATTGCGAGAGGCGGCAATCGACGCGCTTTCGAATTTCAAGGATCACGACCTTCTTCCGATTTACCTCGAGATTGCGAAACATGACACCGTGCAGGCGATGCAGGATCTCTCGCTCGAATATCTCAGCACTGACACCAAAGACAAGAACAAATCCGTCGGTGCGCTGATTGATCTCTTCAATACGATTCCTTCCGACCGTCACGATCAGCGGCGGACGATCTTCTATTTCATTGCCGATGTGGGAAATGACCGGGCTGTCGATTTTCTCGCCGGCGTTGCACGCGGCGGCTCGGAATATGACCTCCGTCGCGAGGCAATCTACTATCTTGGCAATATCGGAAGTGACAAAGCCAGGGCGGCGCTCTATCAGGTCCTCGAGGGAAAATAACAGCGCCCCCATTACCTGCAATTCCGGTGGGAGGCATCTGACCTGTTGGCGACTTCCCGCCGTCCACGACAGCGATTCTTCCGACCGAAAAGCGACCGCGTTCCAGATGCTCAGATCATGAGATTATGGTGAAATTGCCGTACTTTCTCCCTACCTTTGATCGACCTGCCTGCAACTATCTGCCGCAGGTCATAGTCTAATCTTGTGAATCCTTTGGATCTCAATCGTCCATGGCGCCGAGCGATCGTGAATTAATCGATAATGCCCGAAAAGGTGATATGCGCGCGTTTGAACAGCTTGTTTATCGGTATGATAAGAGGGTGTTCGGCATCGCTGCACGCTTCGTCACGTCTTCTGACGATGCCAAGGATATTTACCAGGAAGTCTTCCTGCGCGTGTACAACGGGCTCCGGCGTTTTGAGTCGAAGAGCGAGTTCTCAACCTGGCTTTACAGGATTACGATGAACGTCTGTCTCACATATCATTCACAACGGAAGCACCATTCGCAGTGGACCGGTTCGGGCGGGCTTGGGAACGGTGACAGTGAAGAGGGCTCCGGGAGAATCGAAGCAGTCTCGAATGACCCGTCACCTGAGCAGCACGCTGCCGACAGAGAAGTCGCATCGCGGGTCGAACAGGCGCTGGAAATTCTTTCGCCGAAACAGAAAATGGTATTCACACTGCGTCATTATCAGGGCTACAAACTGCGGGAAATTGCCTCCATGATGAAATGTACCGAAGGCACCGTCAAGCGGTATCTCTTTTCCGCAACACAACGGATGCGGGAACAGCTTGCCGATGTGCTCGAGAGTTATGCGTAGGCCGACAGACGGAAAAGAAGGAGCTCGACGATGAATCATAAACGATATAAGAAGCTCATAGTGCTCTCACTGTATGATGAGCTCACGGTTCGCGAGAAAGAACAGCTCGACCGGCATCTCGCAGCGTGTCATGAATGCCGTAGTGAGATCGCCTCTCTCAAGGGCCTTCATCATGTTCTCGGACAGGTCGCTCCCGCGGTGGAGCCGGAACAGATGCTGGAAGCCGCCCGCCGCCAGTTTCGGGAGGCACTCCGGAATGACGAGCAGCCCGGGGAATCGTGGCAGGAAAAACTCATTGCATTGATCTGGCCGAATGGAAAGCTCGTGCTCGGCGGAGCAATTGCCGCTGCGCTCGGGGTGGCGATCGGATTCATCCTCTTTCATCCGGCGGAGCGGGCTCTTCCCGTACATCCTGCGGTGATCTCGTCGGCGACGGGAAGTGAAAGTGATATCCGAATTTCCAATGTCCGATTCCTTCAGTCCAATCCGGCTACGGGCGACGTGGATTTTGTTTTCGATGCGGTGAAATCGGTGCACCTTCAGGGAAACATCGAGGACATGCAGATCCAGAAGGTGCTGACCCATGCCATGCTGAATGAAGAGAACCCCGGCGTGCGCTTGAAATCGGTCAGTGCTATGGCGTCGCGTCCCTCCGCCGATGCCCAGGTGAAGAGAGCACTCATTGCCGCGCTGAAGGACGACAAGAACGCGGCCGTCCGTCTCGAAGCACTCCGCGGTCTGTCGGCATATCAGTACGACCAGGAAATCCAGTCGACGCTTCTCTTCACGCTGATGCACGACCAGAATCCGGGCCTCCGGATTGCCGCCATCAACCAGCTTGATTCCGCGTCCGTCTCAGGACGGACGATCGGTAAAGATGCGCTCAAAGTGTTACGCGATAAAATGCAGCATGATGATAACAATTACATCCGCCTGCGTGCAAAGGCGGTCGTTCAGGAGATATCACAATGACAAAACGTTTTGCTTTCTTGCTTATCGGATTACTTTTCACGGCATTCATGGTCGCTTCCTCGCACGACGACGGTGAAGGTACGACGTCAAAGACCTTCGACGTGAGCCCGGGGGGAACTCTCGACATCTCGGTGGATGGAGGAGATATTCATATTACTCCCGTTGAAAAGAACAGAGTGACGGTCCGCGCAATCGGGATTGATGAAGATGAAGCCGACGATCTGCACATGACAACGGAGGGTACGACGGTCCGCATCGAAAAATACTCCGGAGACTGGGACAATAATACGCGGTACGATATTGATGTGCCGTCGAAATTCAATCTCAGGATGCGGACACGCGACGGAAATATCACCGTCGACGGGACGATCACCGGTGAGGTCTCCTGCCAAACCTCCTCCGGCGATATCCGTCTGTCGGTCGTCAACGGAAAGGTGGATGCAACGACCTCGGGGGGGAATATCACGACGCGCGACGTTCAGGGTGATCTGGATGTCCGGACTTCGGGAGGCGATATCATGCTTGGTTCGATCGGCGGCTCCGCCGACATATCAACCTCCGGCGGCAATATTCGCATGGACAATGTCAAGAAAACGCTCATGGCGAAGACTTCCGGCGGCGATGTTATCGTCGGTGATGTGGGAGGCGAAGCGACGATCTCCACGTCCGGCGGGAATATCACTGTGGGGAGAGTTTCCGCAAGCGTCAGGATGTCGACTGCCGGCGGCGACGTGGAGCTCGAGGGCGCCTCGGGAGATGTTCGTGCCAAGACTGCCGGCGGTAATATGCGTCTCCTTGGGATTACGGGAACAATCGATGCACGCACGGCCGGCGGCGATATCGATGCAGAGCTGATGCCGTCCGGAAAAGGTGAAAGCCGGATTTCAACCGCCAGCGGACAGATCCGGCTGGATATCCCCGAAAATGCCAAAGCTACGATTCATGCCGAAATCCGTATCGACGGTTACTGGCGGGAACTCCACGATGAATATCGCGTCCGTTCCGATTTTGCGTCGCAGTCGTACGACGTCGACAAGAACGACCGAGAGATCCGTGCCACGTACGTCCTGAACGGCGGCGGGGACGTGATAACACTCGAAACCTCGAACGCGGATATCATAATCTCGAAAATGGCGAAGCACTCCGAAAAATAGCCGGAAGGAAATCACCCCTCCGGTGCTGCCGGGCGGCGCCCCGGGTCCTGCCTTTTGAATTTGACGCCTGATTTGGGTACATTGATGCAATGCAGTTTCACGAATTCCTTCCGCAATCGATGATAAGGAGATGGCTATGAAGCGCCTCGCGTGTCTGCTCTTCCTCAGTTTTTCGATTTCGTTTTCCCAGGAGCACTATGTCACCATTACTCCCGCTGCACCCAGAGTCGGTGAGAAAATTACCGTCACCTATAATGCCGCAGCCCAGGATGCATCCCTCAAATCTGCCACGGACCTCGAATGTCAGACGCTCGTTGAACGCGGGGATATGGACGTCGTTCTGATCGAGACCCCGATGACAAAAGACGGTTCAACATGGCAGGGAAACTTCACGGTGAATGAACCGAATGCCCGATTTCTCGTCTTCCGATTTGCCTCGGGCGATGATATGGACAACAACAACGGCAATAACTGGGATGCCCTCGTGAGCGGTGCGGACGGGAAGCCCGTCAGGGGATCGAATTATATGCACGGCTGGTTCCTGACAAACGGACGGCTTTTCGGATACACCCACTTGCCGGATTTGTCTGCGGCGAGAGAAGCGCTCGTCAAAGAAGAGCAACTCTACCCGGATTCGTGGAAGACCCCTCTTGCCCTCTGGGACATAGAGCTGAAAGAAAATGATAATGACCAGACCCGCTCCTCGATACATCATCGGCTGGATTCGCTCGCCTCTGCCGACAAGGATGTCGATAAGGCGTATGGTGATCTGATTTCATGGTACAACAAACTGGATGATTCTGCTTCGGCGATTGCTCTCGGCAAGCAGGCAATGGAGAAATTTCCGCAGGGTACCACCTCATTTACATTGCGGTCACAAGCTGCTACCCGGGAGAAAGACCCGGCTGCACGGGCTCAGCTGATTGAAACGCTCCTGAAAGATTTTCCGAACATCGACGATAAGCAGAAAGAAGCGTGGAAATTCACTCTCTACCGGAGCTATCTGGCCGCGAAGAACTCCGACAAAGCAGCAGAGGCATTGAGCTCGCTCCGCCATCCTCTCGGCGAATATTACAATGCACTTGCCTGGCCGCTGATTGAGAAGGGAGAGCAGCTGGAAAAAGCAACCGCATGGGCGAAACAGGGTGTTGAACTTGCACGGAAACCCGATCCCGCCGCCCGGCCGGGATTCTATACGGACAAAGAATGGAAAGAGGCAACAAACGACGGGCTGGAGATGGTCCTCGACACGTACGGATTCGGGCTTCTTCAATCGAACAAAACCGACGACGCTGAAAAGGTCTACCACGAGGTTTACACTCTCTCGAAAGGCGACGATCCTGACATGGATGCGCGATATGTTGAAACACTCGTGCGCAACAAGCAATTCAGCGACGCCATGAACGTTGGAACGGAATGCATCGAATCCGGAAAGCAGAGCCCGAAACTCCTGGAGCAGATGCAGAATGCATTTGCCGGCAAAGAGGGATCCGGGAAGGCATTTGCAGATCTTACCACCGACAAGCGAAGAGAGTTTGACGACCTCATGTCGAGCGCCAATGCCGTGAAAAAGGAGCGTCTCCATACGAAACTCCTGGCCGAACGCACACATAAACCTTCGATCGACTTCACACTGAAGAATCTTGAGGGGACGCCGGTAACGCTGAGCTCACTGAGAGGCAAGATTGTTGTTGTGGATTTCTGGGCAACCTGGTGCGGGCCATGCAAGGCATCGTTCCCCTACCTTCAGAAAGTGTACGAGAAATATTCCGGCAATCCACGCGTAGCATTTCTGGCGCTTGATACCTGGGAGCGACAGAAGGACTATCCGAGTACCGTCAGCAACGCAAAGAAATTCATCCAGGACAACAAGTACACATTTCCTGTCCTGATCGATGAGAACGCTGTAGATAAATACGGGGTGACCGGTATCCCGACGAAGTTCATTCTGGACCGGAGCGGGAGTATTGCATTCACAGCGATCGGGTTTGATGGTCCCGGGATGGAAGATGAGCTGACGGAGCAGATTGAAATTTTGCTGAACGAAGCGGGGGGGAGTCCTCAGTAATTTTCAGGGAGTCCAAAGCCCTGGCAGGAACCGAAAGGCGGCCCGTTGACGCGGGCCGCCTGTATCATTTCATTACCAGTGATACGGGTCTCGTTTATTTCCTTCGTCTCTCCCGCGGGTGTTTGGCTGAGGAGGTCGTGAAGGGCGCTGGTGCTGAACTTGCACCGGATGGCGCTGGGGTTGCGTATGCATCGGCGCCCTCATCTGAGGAGCAGGACGTGGACGGAACGCGGGTGCGGCCGGGCGCTCGTCGCGGCGGAACTGTTGGGGCTGGACGGCTTCGTGCCGGGGAGTCCGTTCAAGCTTCGGCTGAAATGCTTCGATGTGTAGCTGATCCCGTCCCCGGACGATGCGTTCTCCACCGCCCGTGGTCCGAACTGTAACATCCGTCCGATCGATGCGGGAGTTGGTTCTCTGCTCGACCATGTGAACGTCGATCCCCCTGTTCATGACTCGATGATTGTCGACGGCGATATCGACAGATCCCCGGGTCTCGCCAAAAATGCGCTGTGACCGGTCGAGGGGCTGGACATAATCGCCGACGCGGTTGGATGTCATATACCGCGAAGGAACGAAATTCCAGTAATGTGCCGGGCTCATCCAGTGGTTTCTCACAGTGATTCCGACGCCGACGCTGAATTCTGCATAGGGGCTCAGCGGTGCCCATCCTATATAATCATCGTTGTATCTCCATTCCACCCATGCGGGTCCCCACGTATCGTCCGGGATCCAGATCCATCCATAATAATCATCATAATACCAGCGGCCGTAGTGACAGGTTGCCCAGCCGAACGGCTCATTCGAAATCCAGTACCATCCGTAATCGGTCCATGCCCATCGGCCGTACATATACGGCCTCCAGCCGTGGCTCACGTGAAGCGGTCTCCACACGTATCCGCCGTTGATCTGTATCCATTCTCCGTACGGTGCAAGAGAGGAATAGAAAAACCCCACGTTTCCCGATCTGATGGCAAAACTGATGGGTTTTTTGGCTTCGGCAGTCACAGCAAGCCCGCCGATCATTAAAAGCACCAGAAGAATTTTTTTCATGTCCAAACTCCTCGATTTTCCTGATTCTGTATTCCAGGTCAGACATCTGCAACGGCTGTGCCATTCAAAAATTCCCTCAATATTTATGCATTTCGGAGTGATTATGAGGAAAATGTCCTCAAATGCGACCAGTATTGTTTCGGATTCAAGACGCTGAAAGTTGTGATTTGGATGCTTGACTTTATCGTTGTCTTGAACTACCTTAATGAGAGCAAACGCCTCCCATAGAAAATTCCGTCACAGATAAATCTCGGGACGGATTTTTTTTCAAAACAAAAGGTCATCTTTGTCTCAGCGAACAACAATCGTTGGTATTCTATTCCTTTCTCTGATCGTTCTGCAGGTTGGCGGTGCACATCCCAATCTGCGCGGTGACAGTTTTCATGCCTTTATTTCCGATCTCGGGACACAACTTCCCCGCGAATATTCGGGAATCTACACGGTCCCGTCGGAAGATGACCTCAAGACCTGGAATGCGATTTTTTCTCTCTTCAGGATGAAGAAATATGACAGCTGCAAAGCTCTCCTGCGGAAGTTCGACTACACGCTCTTTTCATTAACGGACAGCAAGTCGGGAAACGTCTATCAGATCATCCGCGAGCAACTGCCCATCCACCGCGGATGGGGTACGTTCGTGTACAATCCGGGATTCTCGAAACGACTGAACATCGACATTAATCACCCCGTCGATGACGGATACGTTCTTCAATTCGGCGCAGAGTTCTTCCGGAGATCCAATGCCGAGTGGCTGTTGATCGGTGGAACAAGCAGGAATGCTCTTGCCGTTCGCGGTGCCGCGGACGCGGGCAAACTCAGACGATCGGTGTATGAGCGGTGGCACGAGTTGACTTCCGATCTTACGCACATCTCACTCTCGATTCACGGTTTCGACGAGACGACATATCCTTTTCCGATCCGTATGTCGGACTGCATCGTGAGCAACGGGAAGACCTCCGATGAGCAATGGGGGATATCGCAGATCAGTCTCGGGTTCCGGGATACGCTTCGCCGGGCCGGCTATCACTGCGGGCTCGCGATGTACGATTCTGGATACGCACGGCTGGCAGGCGGCTGGAATATTCAGGGCGTTTTCTCCAACGACAGTCTCGGGTTCGGCCACTGGCTTTACCTTGAGCTGTCCGGCGCTCTTCGATCACAGCCGGTGCTTTATGAGCCGCTGATGACAGCCCTGGATCATGCCCTCGATATCACCGGAAAAAGAATCTCGCAGCAGGTGAACCGGGCATTCGGTCTGGTTTCGCCCCGCGTCGTGCGTGTCGATTCGCTCCACCGCATGCTCTTTCCGCCGCCGTCGTTCGAAACATATCGCATTATCTCGTTCAATACCACGAACTCCCGGAACGATACGATCGATGTCCGCCTCGGGGATTGGATGGATTTTATGGGATCCCGTAAATCCATGGCAAGCGTCACGCGGATGGATACCGGGAAAGGTTCCGTCGATCGCAACGGCATTCCTCTGCCTCAGCGGGATCCGGAATCAGTGTTGGCAAAAATCTCTGATGCGGGAGAAGCCATACTCCCCTCCGTCAGGAAATTTGCCAGGAGCCAGCATGCAGATTCTCTTGTCGGCGAGGATGAACGGAATGCCGAAGAACCGCTCCAGGTCCACCGAATTCCGTTACAACCCGTTCTTGCCACCACATTCTCATTCGCATCCTTGGCACCGTCGGCAACCACGTTTCGCTGGAACGGGGAAATCGCATCCGGTTTCAACCCGCGTATTCCCACCTTCCAGATGAGCCGGTCGGAAGAGGTAAGCGAAGCAGCCGTTTCAAGAAGCTTCCCCAAATTCCTGATTCCTCTTATCAGCTCCTATCACTCCGCGGACGGAAAGTACGTCGGCATACAGATGACCGAGATTCTCGTGAAAGAAATTGCACGGCTGGTCACGGAACACCGTGAGGCGGGCAAGGATATCGGACTCCTCGCTGAACAGGGCGATGAGGGAAACTTCTATCTCCGGATATTCCCCAGCTCGGCAAAATCCCGCTGATGCGCCTGCGGCCCTGTCCGCGGCGTTTCATTCCCGTCTCTCCCGCGAATTTTCATTAGTCAACGAGGTTTTGTATATTGTGCACGTATCAAATGAACTAGAACATGACAACGAAACCGCCGTCAACTGTCAGAGAGTTTGCCCCGGAAGCAATTGAGAAGATTGCCTACGGTTGTGTGAGCGAAATCCCTACCCAGGAGCCGAACGACCGCAACCGGCTTGGTTATCACGTCTGGCGCCTGCTCACCACGAAACAGGGTACGCTCGAACAGACTATTGTGGAGTCCGGCGCCCGCATTTCAATTCCGCGCGAAGAAGCACGCCGAATGATCGCAGAAGCTCTTGCCAAACACGGCATCACGCTTCCCTGACCGATCCAACCAAATCGTACAATCTTGTTGAGAAGATTTGACATCCTCGGGGCATTATTGTATATTGATTGCGACAAATTTGTCGTCCTGTGTGAATTTCGGAGACAAATTTGGCGAGAAAGGAAAATGCCGTGAAATCAATTTCGATTGCCGAACGCCTGCGAACAGCCCGGGAGAATAAGGGAATGGATCAGCGTGCGCTCTCGGCAAGAGTGGATGTGGCCGTTCGGACTCTCCAGCGCTGGGAGAAAGGAGAGCAGGTTCCCGACAGCAACTATCTTGTACGGCTGGCGAGATCGACGGGCGTGCGGCCCGAATGGCTGTTGACCGGTATCGGTGAAATGTACCCGACGCCGCCGCCGCAGGGAAAAATCATCCCGTTGCATAAAGATGCTTCGCTGCACCGGGTTAATCTTGTCGATATTCCGTTGTTGTCTTCGGTTCCCGCCGGCAGGACTGCGGCCATCTTCCATCCTGACCATGTGGAACGATATGTAACAGTCGATAATATCAAGGATCAGAATGCCTTTGCCCTTGTGGTAAAAGGTAAAAGCATGTCTCCCCGGATCGAGGATGGAGATATTGTAGTTGTCAGCCCACAGCAGGAGGTGCGAAGCGGTGATATTTGTGTAGTTCGCGTAAATGATGAAGATGTGTTAAAGAAGGTAATAATTGATGAACATTATGTTCATCTGATACCGCTGAATACCACTTTTGAACCAGTTACCGTGCGGAAGAGAGACGTCATGATTATCTGGAAAGTCATCAGAGTCATCAAGAATCTCTGAGATCCGCATGCTCTGAATCACACAACGGAATTCTTCCCGAATTCCTTCCAAAAACAGCTCTTTTCCGTCCCAAGTCCGTGGAAAATCTTACCGCGCCGGTGACAATTATCACTCCCTGAATGAGTAGACCATGTATATTGGAAACAAGATCTTATTGCATACATCATTAGGGCCAGTAATGGTTGAATATCGTCAAAGTCCGAACGGATTGAAGCTCGCAACTGTGTACCGGAAACCGATGAGCGTCGGTTTGGTGGCGAAGATCTGCCGCGTGAGCAAGAAAACCGTGCTGAACTGGATCTACCGGGACGCGTTGAAGGCGTTCACGACCTACGGCGGCCATTATCGTGTATGGCCCGGCGATCTCAAGGAATTCATGATGAAGGCCGGCCTCGACGTCCCGTATCAGTTTGTGGATGAACGGCAGACCACCTTTCTTATCATTGATGACGACAAAGCGTTCAGTCTGACGCTGAAGGAGGCCATCTGCACCCAGTATCCCGATGCCGATGTGATCATCACGGATGACGGGTACGAAGCGCTCCTCCTGATCGGTGAGCGGAAGCCGCGCGTCGTTTTTCTGGATATCAAAATGCCGAAGATCGACGGCCTCCAGGTCCTCGAGCTTCTGAAGCACCGGAAGAAAGACAATTCCATGAAGATCGTTGTCCTTTCAGGATATCTTGATGAACAGATCCGTGAGCGGCTTGCCCAGACCGTTGCCGACGAGGTGTGGGAGAAAGGAAAGGATCTCTGGGAATTGCTCCGCTCATTTAAGTCGTTCTTCCTGACCGCTCAGGAGGTCCGAAAACCGGCACAACGCACATACTCTCAGGTTTCACAATCTTGATTCTCGACATCCGCCACCATGAAAACGTTCCGTGTGTTACTGATAGACGGGTCTCCCGTCTATCAGAAACTTCTCAGCCGTCGCCTCGAAAATCCGGAGTCAGTCCGGTTTAAGGTTACCTATTCCAGAAGCGATGAAGCGGAAGTCATTGTCCGCGACTTCACCAATCAGATCGATATTGTCGTTTTCGGCGATTCGATTCCGACGGCGACCATACTGCAGCTGACGAAGGTCTTTCGTTCGTACAATCTTGCCATCCCGATTTTTGTTCTTACCAGAAAGAACGATGCGCACGTTCCCCGGAATCTCAAGAAAGCGGGGATCGATAACATGATGCGGATATCGGAAATGGGGACGCCGCTCTTCGCCTGGTCATTTATCAGCACCGTGGAAGAGGTCATCCTCAAGAAGAAGGCGAAAGAGTACGATGTGCTTCACGGGAGATTGCGCGCGGTGAGCTCATCCCTTGCAACGCTCACGCATGATATCAACAATCCGCTGAGCGTTATCCGTCTTGCCCTCTATCATCTCCAGAACCGGACGCTGGCAAAAGAGAAACGCGAATTGTTCATCAAGCTCCTGCTCGACAATATTGAGCGCATCGACAATCAGATGAAGGAGCTCACGGCTATCCGTCGCCAGCTGAATGACGCGCACCATCACCGCGCAAAGGTTCTCACGCTGAAAATCCGTCAGGACGCCGCCGCCGGCACGTAACATTCCTTTTCGGACTCCGAAAGGCATGTTGGAAGAGAAGGAAAATCTCGCTACCTTTTCCTCATCCAATTTTTTCCTCGCAGCTTGAGTTCGCCATGGGTTTTAACTGTGGAATTGTGGGACTTCCCAACGTGGGGAAGTCCACACTTTTTAATGCGATTACCGCAGCGGGAGCCGCTGCCGAAAATTATCCCTTCTGTACGATCGACCCGAATGTGGGGATCGTCCCTGTTCCCGACACGCGGCTTGAAACTGTTGCCCGGATCTATTCTTCGCCCTCCATCACACCAACTTCCATTGAGTTTGTCGATATCGCGGGCCTTGTCCGGGGAGCGAGCAAAGGTGAAGGCCTCGGCAATCAGTTTCTCTCGCATATCCGGGATGTTCATGCCGTCTGCCATGTTGTCCGCTGCTTTGAGGACGAGAATGTGGTGCATGTCGACGGCAACGTGAATCCCAAACGCGATATCGAGGTTGTCGAGACAGAGTTGATTCTCAAAGACGTCGAGACGGTGGACAAGAAGCTCGCCGACGCAGAAAAACGCGGCAAGAGCGGCGACAAGAAAGTGCGTGCGGAGGCGGATTATCTTGCGAGGATTCGCGCACATCTCCTCGGCGGACGGCTCGCAGTATATGAACATCCTGAGTCGCCCGATGAAGTCTTCTGGTTCAGGGACCTTCACCTCCTGACTGCAAAGCCCGTTCTCTACATTGCAAATGTGGATGACCAGCATCTTCTCAGCGAGGACCGTTTCGTGAAGGAAGTGCGCGAAGTTGCCGCAAAGGAGGGAGCAAGAGTTGTGGTTGCCTGTACAAAAATGGAGGCAGAAATTGCGGCCATGCCGTATGCCGAACGCGAGGCCTTCCTGAAAGATCTCGGTATCGCGGAATCAGGCCTCGATCAGGTCATCCATGAGGGATATACGCTTCTCAATCTTATCACGTTTTTTACCGCCGGACCGAAAGAGGCGCGGGCCTGGACGATTCGCAAAGGATCCCATGCTCCGCAGGCGGCGGGCGAAATTCACTCCGATTTTGAGCGCGGGTTCATCCGTGCGGAGGTGGTTCGGTACGAGGATCTTGAGCGCCTGGGATCGGAACACCTGGTGAAGGAAAAAGGACTGCTCTGGCTCGAAGGCAAGGAGTACGTCGTTCAGGACGGCGACATCATCTTCTTCCGGTTCAACGTGTAACGGACGCCGTTAGCCGAAAAGCTCCGCCTGCTTTCCCCTGTCATTCCGGAAGTGTTCCGTCGTGAGGACGGGATGATGCTTCTCGAATCCGAACTTTTTACAGTTGAGCTCAAAGAGTCGGTTCACGGTTTCGGACCACATTCCTTCGCCGCTCATGCGAAGTCCCCAGCGTCCGTCATCCAGCGTTCCGCGGTGTGTTTCTTTGATGCGGCGGAGGATCTTCTGCGCTTTTCCCGGCAACGAACGCTCCACCCATTCGAAGAATAACGTCCCGACCGCTCCCGGCAGGCGCACAAGCGTGTAACTTGCCCGCGTTGCTCCCCGTTTAGCCGCAGCTTTCAGAATTGCCGGGATCTCCTCATCGTTGAGCCCCGGTATGATGGGTGAGATGTTGATATTGACGGGAACGCCATTCTTCAGGAGAAGCTCCACCGCGTCGAAACGTTTTGCGGGCGTTGTCGTGCGCGGCTCCATCAGACGGACGAGGTCTGCATCCAGACTGGTGATGGAGATCGTCACGTCGACAAGATTCATGGCGCTCAGATTCTTCAGGATATCGAGATCGCGTGTCACGAGGTAATTTTTCGTGATGATGCCGAGCGGGTTGCGGAACCGGAGAAAGACCTCGAGGCATCGCCTTGTCAGACGAAGCGATCTTTCCGCCGGTTGATAACAATCGGTATTTCCCGACAGGCAAACCCACTGCGGCTTCCAGCTTTTCCTGTTCAGCTCTTTTGCGAGAAGTTCAGGGGCATCGTGCTTGACGAGAATTTTGGTCTCAAAGTCGAGCCCGGCAGAGAATCCGAGATATTCGTGGCTCGGCCTTGCATAGCAATAAATGCAGCCGTGCTCACATCCCCGGTACGGGTTGAGACTGTACGTGAAGGGGACGTCGGGACTGTCGTTGCGGGCGAGAACGGATTTGGAGGTGTCTTTATAGAAGATGGTCCGGACGGGGCGGTCGCCGTCGTCCTGCGATTCAACTTCCATCGGTTCGAGATGGAGGGCTTCAAACTTGTTCGGTGTATTGAAGCGTGCCCCTCGTCCTTTGGCCGGTGACCGCATGCCGGGTTCCTCAGAGATCGGGTACTACTTGACTCCCAGTTTCTTTTTTGCCTCCGGACTCATCATGGCCGGACTCCAGACCGGATCCCAGACGATGCGGACGTCGCATTCGTGGACACCGGGAAGTTCGAGAACTTTTTCGCGGACCTGATTGGCAATGGCGCCACCCATGCCGCATCCGGGTGTCGTCAGCGTCATCTTCACGCCGACCCAGTCGTCGATGATCTTCACATCATAGACGAGCCCGAGATCCACAATACTCACGGGGATTTCGGGATCGAAAACCTGCTTCATGGCTCCATACACATCGGTCTCGCTGATATTTGCTTCGGGAGGAATCGTTTGTTCGGTCATGGTAAATCCTTTCCTGTACTAAAGTACGCCTTTTGAAAATCGATTGCAATCCGGGGGGATGAAAAGCTTCGCCGGGATGTTGACGCTGCCGGCGCGAAGAATCACTTATTTTGCAGGTGTGATCTCAAAATATTTCCGCTGTGCCCGGAGATCGGCCAGCCGGATTTCGATATTGCCGGTGTGCATCCGCGCGGGGAGATAGATCGGCGTGCAGCCGTTCCCTTCCATTGACCCGCTGTTCTCATCGTTGGCGGTTGTATCCTCAACGGCGGGATGAAGTTTGCTCAGAGGCGAAGTGGCATCGCATTGGGAGCAAACCAGCTCGCCGTCTTTCAGATAATAATGGCCGTAGCTGTAGCAGGCATGGCACGCATCGAACGCAGTTGCAAACGTTCCGAGACCGGTCCGGATGACGAAAAATCGGATTTCCAGACCGTTGTCCTCGATGGCATACCGATGAAGGTTGCCGTCGCCAACCTGTCCGATCGGAATCTGGAATAGGCCCGACGCCGGGATGGGAATCCGGACAGAGGAGAGGTCCATTGCCGTACCGGAAGAAAAGATCTCGCCGACGCCGAGGAAGGAGATGATGACGACAGAAAGCGCCACGGCACTCAGCTGCCAGCGGCGCTGTGAAGTCATTGTGCCGGACGCCATCCTCTTTCTGCTCGGAAAGACGAGCATGAAGACCGGGATGCTCAGAATTGCGACGATGAAGAGGACGTCGTGCTGAACGATGGGTCCGAGGATTCCCATCATGGACGGACTTGCCGGAAGTATACCGTATTCGTAGAACTCATGAACGCCATTGAGGAGGAGCTGGAGGGTGAAGATCATCAGCGTGACGGCAGTGATTTTCAGGAATCGGCCGATGTCGATGCGCACGCTGCCGCGGATGAAGAGCACGGCAAAGACCGTTGCCAGTGCCAGCCCGATTATCGTTCCGAGGGCGCTCTGCCACGCGCCGGTGCTCAGTGCCACCGCCTGCAGGAAAATTGCGGTTTCGATTCCCTCACGCACGATCATCAGAAATGTAAATGAGAGGATCCCGGCGTGGGCCTTCCAGGACGAGCGCACCGCGATGGTGCCGACTTTTTCCTCGATCTCACCGCGGATCTTTCTGGCGGTGATCCACATCCAGACGATCATCGAGATGACAAAAATCGCGGCCGCCATCATGAAGAATCCTTCGAGCGATTCCTGGTCGATGGCAAGTTTCTGGAGGAGGTATGCTCCTCCAAAGCTCGCAAGAACTGCCAGCACCAGACCAATGTAGACGGATATCACCAGCGATTCCCTCTCGATCTTCCTCAGGTAGACAATGACAATTCCGAGGACGAGGGCAATTTCGATGCCTTCGCGAAGTGCGATAATAAGGGATTCTATCATTTCGTCATCCCTGCCTTCATAGTTGCTTCTCCTTCACTTTTTCTTCGACTGACACTTTGCGCAAATGCCGAAAATCTGCAGGGTCGAATTCTGCAGGAGGAATTTTTTCCCCTCGCAGACCTCCTTCTGCAGTTTATCCAGCTTCTCACTGACGAACTCGATAATATCCCCGCATTCGAGGCAGATAAGGTGATCGTGCCGCGGTTTCCCGAACGCTTTTTCGTATCTGGAGTGGTTCTCGCCGAAACGGTACTTTGAGATAAGGCCGCAATCGACGAGAAGGTCGAGCGTATTATAGACCGTTGCCCGGGATGCTTTCAGGCCCTTGGCGGTCAGAGCCGCAAAGAGCTCGTCCGCATCGAAATGGTCATTCGTCTTCATGATCTCTTCGAGAAGGACCAGCCGTTCCCGCGTCGAGCGAAGCTTCTTCTCTGCGAGGTATTTTGCCAGGGTTTCCTTTGCAGCCCGGATATCCACGAGATACCTTAAATTTAGAATCAGTCTAAATATATAAATTCCCTGTTCCAGAGTCAAGATTCCGGCTTGTATCCCATTCTCCCATCCCGTACATTCTTTCATCAAAAAAACCCCGAAGACTGCGCCATGATGATCAATCTTTCCAACCAGGTTGTCTGTATTTCCGGCGGATCCCGCGGAATTGGAGCTGCAACTGCACGCCTTTTTGCCCGCTCAGGGGCCAGTGTGGCGATTCTTTTTTCACAAAATAAACGCGAAGCAGGCCATGTTATTGACAGTGTTGAGGAGTATGGAAGGGATGCAGAGGCGTTTCGCTGCCGCGTTGAACAATTGGATGACTGCCAAAAGGCAATTCGATCGGTTCTCAGGCATTTCGGAAAAATCGATATACTAGTCAATTCCGCTGGAATCTGGGAGTTCGGGAAAATCGGAGAGCTGAGCGAACGGAACTGGAAGAAAACACTCGATGTGAATCTCACGGGCACGTTCAACCTCTGTAATGAGGTTGTTCCGATCATGAAGCGGCGAAAGTACGGGAGGATTATCAATATTTCGAGTACAGCGGGCCAACGCGGCGAGCCGTTTCATTCGCACTATGCAGCATCAAAAGGCGGAATCATCGCGTTCACGAAATCCATTGCGGCCGAGCTGATACGGGATGGAATCCGGGTAAATTGTGTAGCTCCGGGCTGGGTAGACACCGATATGGTGGCCGGGGCGTTGAGAAACCGCCGTGCACGCAAGGAAATTGAACAATCGATCCCCCGAAATAAAATCGCGACTCCGGAAGACATTGCCGGACCAATCCTCTTTCTGGCTTCAGACTTGTCGGATCATATCGTTGGCGAGGTCATAAATGTCAACGGTGGGTCTGTGCTCTGCGGCTAAAACTCTATAAATCTGCACGAAATCAGCGATTTTTCATCACCCCTCAAATTCATTCCGTTTTGCAATTATTTCCCTTGCTTAATTCTGCGAAATTATTATATTTCAGCCGGTTTATTGATTAGGGAATTCTTATAGTAATTCAGATTAGATGAATAGAGCTAAACGCAATCTCTTAAAGGGAAAGAAGATCGTCCCGAGGCCGATACCGAAGAACGTTTCGGTTTTGAAGTTGGTGGATGATTACTTCCAGGCGTACAATTCCGGCAGATTGCGTGAGGGAATTCATCTCTATTCACAAAAAATGCTGGCTGCTGACTCAACTGTGGGAATGAGCATCACGGGGGCGCTGACGCCGGCAGGTTTGGGCGGATCATGCATTGTTCCGTTGATTGAAGCCGGGTTCGTCGACTGGATTGTGAGCACAGGCGCAAATCTCTATCATGACACGCATTTTGCAATCGGCCACTCGCTGCACCGCGGGATGCCGTTCAACGACGACCGGGTGCTTCGTGATGAGGGGATCATCCGGATCTACGACATACTCTTCAAATATGATGTTCTTCTCTCAACTGATGCGTTTTTCCGTCAGCTTCTGACACTCCCCGAGTTTCAACGGGAAATGGGGACTGCAGAATTGCATTATCGTCTGGGAAAATATATTGCGGAGCGTGAAAAAGTACTCGGCATGCGGCACAGCAGTCTGATTGCAACAGCATATCGGTGCGGGGTACCGGTGTATACATCATCGCCGGGTGACAGTTCCATCGGGATGAATATTGCGGGAGTCGCGCTCACAGGAAACAAACTCCGGATAGATGTCTTTCTCGATGTGAACGAAACAGCGGCAATTGTGTTGAACGCGAAGCGAAAACGGGGAAAGAGCAGCGTTATTATCCTGGGCGGCGGGTCGCCGAAGAATTTTGTGCTCCAGACCGAACCGCAGATTCAGGAGGTACTTGGGATTGATGAGCGGGGGCACGATTACTTCCTTCAGATAACGGATGCTCGTCCGGATACGGGCGGGCTTTCGGGTGCGACGCCGGCCGAGGCGGTGACCTGGGGGAAAGTCGATCCCGATCGCCTTCCGGATGCTGTGGTGGCGTATCTTGATTCGACGGTTGCTCTTCCCATTCTGACGTCATACGCTCTCGGGAAAGTGAAGCCGCGTCCCCTGAAGCGTCTCTATGACCGCCGCCGTGAGCTGGTCGACCGGCTCTATGTGGAATTCGAAAAAGCGCAGCACAAAAAGACGAGATGTTAGGACAAATTCACAAACCAATCCCACAAGGGACTCGCTCGATGAGCGGGATATTTTCACATTCATATGGAGGGTTACCATGAGCAGATTCACGGAACTACGCGACTTGCTGACCAGCTTCGAAAAGGACTTCATCAAGTTCTACGAGAAGGGAAACAAGTCGGCGGGGACACGCGTCCGGAAACAAATGAACGAGTTAAAGAAGAAGGCGCAGGAGATCCGTAAGGAAATCCAGGAGATCAAGGCGAAGGCAAAGGAAGCCGAAGGCGGCGCACAGTAATCGCCGGTTTTGATTTTTGAGAGACCCTCGCGAGCGGGGGTCTCTCTTCATTTTTTTGGAGGCGGACCCGCACAACGAAGTTTTCGCATCGGACGGGGAGACCTCCTTTGATTCTCACTCAATAATATCGTATTTTGAACAAAAATCCTTGAGTGTGAAATGGACGATCAACGTAACGAACCAACTTCCGCGCCAGCCGAGCCCCAGGTAAATCCTCCATCCCCCGTTTCCGAGCAGGTTCGTCCTTCCGAAGGGGAGAGGAAAGAGCAGGAGCAGCCGTCCCAGCAACAACCCCAGCAGCAATCGAAGGACCGGAGATTCCGGCATCAGCGCCAGCGCAACCAGGGCTTCCGCCATGAAGGTCAGCAGCAGCAACAGCAGCGCGATGGCAAGAAAGAGATCTCCGTGGTCATCCCTCTGCTCAATGAGGAACAGTCGCTCCCGGAACTCTACGACAAGCTCAGATCCGCCCTGAACCGGTTTGGAAGGTTCGAGCTCATTTTTGTAGATGACGGAAGTACCGACGGGTCGCACCGCGTTCTTCAGGATTTGCGCCGGCGTGACCGCCGGGTGAAGATTATCCGGTTCCGGAGGAATTACGGAAAATCGGCCGCTCTCTCCGTGGGATTCGCGAACGCCACCGGAGACATCGTCATTACGATGGATGCCGATCTGCAGGATGATCCGGCGGAGATTCCCAATCTTATCAGTGAAATCAAGAAGGGGTATGATCTCGTTTCGGGGTGGAAGAAGAAGCGCCGCGATCCGATCACCAAGACGATTCCGTCGCGATTTTTCAATTTTGTCACCTCCGTGATGACGGGAATCAAGCTCCACGACTTCAACTGCGGACTGAAAGCATACCGGAAAGAAGTGACGAAGGACGTGAAGATCTACGGCGAGCTTCACCGCTATATTCCGGTGCTGGCACAGTGGGCGGGGTATAAGATCGGGGAGATACCAGTTCAGCACCATGCCCGGAAATTCGGCAAGACGAAATTCGGCCTCGGAAGGTTCTGGAAGGGCTTTCTCGATCTCCTGACCGTTATCTTCACGACGCGGTATATGCAGCGACCGCTCCATCTCTTCGGTTTCTGGGGAATTGTCTTCTTTCTCGCAGGATTTGCCATCGACCTTTATCTCGCGATTTTGAAGTTTGCCGACGGGATGTCGCTGAGCAACCGTCCGCTCTTCCTTGGCGGGATCCTGCTCATTATTGTCGGTATACAGTTCATCTCCGTTGGCCTCATCGGCGAACTTGTGACGAAAACTCGCCCGACCGACGAGAAGGAATATTCCATCCGGGAAATCTGGAAATAGGGCATACCCGTAAGTCATCCGATGAATCCCACTCTTGCGATCCGTCACAGACTTGCGCGACGTTTTTCGCGATCTTTATGATTTCACTTTCGTTAACGGAACCTCTCGCATTGCATGACGATAACAGTTAAGGACCTGAAGACGGACTGCCGTCATTTCCGGGCAGATCTCCCATGCAAACCGCATAAGCAGCACGGGGTTCACTGCGTCGATGATCAGGGCAAGGACTGCAGCTATTATGATCTGACCGACAAGCGAATTCTCATCATCAAGCTCGGTGCGATCGGCGATGTCATCCGCACGACGCCACTGCTCCGGAAGCTGAAAGAGGTGGAGCCCCACGCGGAAATCTGGTGGCTGACCCATACGCCCGAAGTGCTCCCGAAAGATTCGATCGATGTCCTTCTCCCGTTCACACCGCAGAGTCTCGCAACGCTGCAGGCGACGACATTTGACACCTTGTACTGTCTGGATAAAGACCGCGATGCCTGCGCGCTGAATCTCACGCTTTCCGCGCGCGTGAAGAAGGGCTACACGCTGGCGAACGGCAAGTGCGTGCCGGTCGATGCCGATGCGGAGCACAAATATCTCACCGGCGTTTTTGATGATATCAGCAAGGCGAACGTCAAAAGCTACCAGGAGGAGATCTTCGAGATCTGCGGCTTCCGGTTCAATGGTGAAGAAAATATCATGCCGCCCGTGGACGGGTACAAGTGGAAGCTTCCGAAGAAGAAGGTGGTTGTCGGACTGAACACCGGCTGTGGCGGCCGGTGGACATCGCGGCTTTGGCCCGACAAGTACTGGGTCTCACTGGCGAAAAAACTGAAGAAGGCGGGGTATGTGCCGCTCCTTCTTGGCGGAGAACAGGAACACGAGAAGAACAAGAAGCTCGCAAAGGCAAGCGGCGCGCTCTATCTCGGACATTTCCCGCTGAAGCACTTCATCAGTGAAGTCGATCAGTGCGATCTCGTCGTCACCGCCGTGACGATGGCGATGCATCTCACCATCGGTTTGCGGAAGAAGATCGTCCTCTTCAACAATATCTTCAACAAGCATGAATTTGAGCTGTACGGCCGCGGTGAGATCCTCGAACCGGATTTCGACTGCGACTGCTATTATACCCCGGTCTGTCCGAACAACTGCATGCAGTACCTATCGGTTGACCGCGTTTTCGACGCATGCCGGCGGCTGATAAAAGCCCCGCATTCGTCCTGACCGCTCATGGCTAAATCCCAACAGCGTGGTCAGCCTCAAGCCGGCACACGGGCGCTCTGGCAGCCGAAAGACTGGCACGCGATCCTTTTCATGGTTGCGGCTGCGGCATTCTTTTTCCGCGATATCCTCTTCCAGCAGGCCTATTTCTGGGAGGATTTTCTCTATTACTTTTATCCCGTCCGGAATCTTGCCGCGGTCTCGCTTGCCGGCGGTCAGCTTCCGCTCTGGAACCCGTTCACCTTCTGCGGTATGCCGTTCCAGGCAGATATCCAGACCGCACTTTTTTACATCCCGAATCTTCTTCTCACGTTCTTCGTCTCCAACGGGCATCTGAATTTTTACTGGCTGGAAGTTCAGATCATCCTTCATTACGCCCTCGCGGGCGTGACGATGTATTATCTCGCGAAGGAATTCGGCATTGAGCGCCTGTACGCCATGTTTTCCGGATTGGCATTCATGCTGTCCGGATTTATGGTCATGCATGCGATCCACCAGGTGGTGATCTGCCAGGTTGCGTGGTTCCCGCTGGTGGTCGTGCTCTTCCACCGTGCACTCCATCGGAAGTCGCTCCTGCACATGATTCTCGGCGGGCTGGTCCTGGGTCACGCCGTCCTAGCCGGCTATCCGCAGGTCACGCTCTATATTTTTCTCTTCCTCTTCATCTATTTTCTGGCGGAACTCGGTCACTCCGTTTCCACGCATGGATGGAAAGAAAGTATCCCGGCAATCCTGATAGGAGCGGGATTCATTCTCTTCGCGGTCGGAATCACCGGCGTGCAGCTTTTTCCCACGATCGAGCTGGCACCGCTTTCGCAGCGCGCGGAAATCACCTACCAAAAATCCCTTGAGGGTTCATTGTCGTGGGATCGCCTTGTCACGCTGGTTGTCCCGAAATTTTTCGGAACGAGCAACTCGCAGGGGACTACCTTCTGGCTTCCAAAGCCATACTGGGAATACTGGGAGACGTGCGTCTATGCCGGCATTGCCGTTCTTGCGCTGGCGATCGTCGCCGTCACAAAATTCCGGAAGAACCGTACCATCGCGTTCTTTTCCGCAGTCGCACTCTTTGCACTCATTTACAGTCTGGGAGACGATGGTCTCCTTCACAAATTCTTTTTTTCCGTAGTTCCGGGTTTCAGCAAATTCCGGAACCCGGCGCGCATGTCGCTTCTTCTCGCATTTTCACTCTCGATCCTTTCTGGATACGGGCTGCAGGAAGTTGCGCATGCGGTCTCGGCAAAATCGAAACGCTTCATGCTCATTGTCGGATCGATCGCCGGGGCAGGCATTGTTCTCCGCCTGATCATCAGCGGCGGGGCATTCCAGCCCACCAACAGCGCGCAGTTCATGCAGCAGCTTCAGCCGATGGTCTCGTCGGAGGCGACGACCGCACTGGTGCTGATCATCGTCGTGGCGGGAATACTCTTCCTCTGGTATCGTTCCGCGGTTTCCGGGACTGCAGCCGTCATTCTGCTTCTTGCAGTCCAGTTCATCGACATGCACATGTTTGGATTCAGCCAGAACAATTCGCCGCAAAATCCGCAGGCATATTTTGAACAGACCAAACCTCTCGTGGATATGGTGAAGGACGAAGGTACGCGGGAATATTTCCGCGTGAACTCGCGCAGCGGAAGTGCCATGATTCTTGACCGCAATCAGGGAATGATCGACCGGATCTGGCTGGTGGAAGGATACACCCCGTTAGCGCTTCAGCGTATTTATCCGCCCGCGAAAGACTGGCAGCAGCAGTGCGACAGGATGAACGCCAAGATTCATACAGTGGTGGATGAGAGAACGCACGCCGCACACGTGGGAACTTCCACGACGTACAGCCCGCGCGTCTATTGTGTTTTCCGGGATACCGTTTTGCCGCAGGATGCAGATATGAAAGCGTTTATGGAAGGCGACAGGTATCAGCCGGATTCGATTGCAGTGCTTGAAGCTCCTTTACGCGAGCCGTTGGACGGAAGCGGGAAAGGGAGTGCGACGATTACGTCGTACCTCATGAACTCAATGTCCGTGGATGTGAATGCCGATAAGAACTGCTATCTCATCTTCGCGGAGGTCTATTACCCCGGCTGGAATGCCTACATCGATGGAGCCCGTGCACCTCTTTTCCGTACAAACTGGTGCATGCGGGGAGTACCGGTGCCTGCGGGAATTCATCGTGTGGAATTGCGGTTCGAGCCGGACTCGTTCCGCCACGGATTGTGGATCACGATGATAACGGTGGTGCTTGCAGCCGTTGGAATCGGCTATTCTTCAAGAAAAACCCGCCCTGCCTCCAAACCTCCCGCTTAACGGCCCGGCTTTTCTGCAACAAGAATAATATTCTTTCCGATCGGCGGCGTGATGAGCGATTCGATGCTGCGGGAAACGGGTACGAAGAGCCTGTCGTAGAGCCGCACGGCGCGCTCGTTCAAAGAACCGTCGGAGGTGAATTTGTTGTACACCGCAGCGAAGTATCCGAGAAAATCATCATACTTGCTGACCAGGATATCAAATCCTGCACTTCTCACTTTCCCGCGGAGATCGTTCAGGCGGTACCGGCGATAGTGCCCGATGCTTGCGTCGAACTTTGAATAGAGTTCCGGCCGGGCGGGAACGTAGACCAGGAGACGGCCCCCGGACTGGAGCGACGAGAACAGCTCTTTCAGAATTTCGTCGTCGTGTTCGATGTGTTCGAGAACATCGATCGTGAAGATGTAATCGACCGGTGCGGGGAGTTCCGACAATGTACGGTATGCGGCGTGCTTGCTTCGGAGGTGCTGAAGATATCCGTCGTCGAGCTCAACCGCGAGGGTCCTGATATTCGGATGTCCGGCGAACCGGTCGATGAATTCTCCCGATCCTGCTCCGAATTCGAGAACGGCTGCCTGTGCGCGAAGATCGTTCAATCCGAAATACCGCACAATAAGTTCCTCGACCGCGTTATTCCGGTTGACGGCGCAGTCCGACATCACCTCGAGAACGCTCTTTCCCTGATATTTGAACGGCTCTTCCATGATTCGGGTACAAGGTTCGAAGGCAATGTAATGAAACGTCCCCAAACGTACAATCCTGAAGGATGCTTCTGGATTGTGACAGATGAGAATTGTATATTGGACAGGATTTCAACGGACCGATATGTATTCGATCATCATTCCGATCTATAACGAGAACGATATTATCCCCGAGCTCTACCGCCGGTTGAAGCTGGCTGCGGATTCGCTCGACGCTCCGGCCGAATTCATCTTTGTCGACGATGCCAGCAGCGACGAGTCGTTTCTCCGGCTCGAAGAACTTCATGCATCGGATCCGCGCATCAAGGTAATCCGGCTGTCAAGGAATTTCGGGCACCAGGTGGCAATCACGGCAGGCCTGGATCATGCGAACGGCGATGCGGTGATGATGATGGACGGAGATTTGCAGGATCCGCCGGAGCTCCTTCCACAGCTCGCGGCCCGCTGGAAAGAGGGGTTTCAGGTTGTGTACACGGTGAAGAGAAGCAGGAAGGAACATTTTCTGATGCGCCTTGCGTTCTCGACTTTTTACCGGGTGATGCATGCTTTTTCGCCGATAGCGATTCCAATGGAAGCCGGAAATTTTTCGCTCCTCGACCGGCGCGTTGTTGAGGTATTCCGCAGAATGCCGGAACGCAACCGCTATATCAGCGGGATGCGCGCATGGGCGGGATTCAAACAGACCGGCATCGAATTCGACCGCGGCGCGCGGTTCGCCGGGAAGCCCAAGATGACACTCCGGCGTCTCATCAATCTCGCGCTCGACGGGGTGATATCGTTTTCCAATGCGCCGCTTCGACTATCCATCTATGTCGGCATCGGCACCGCGGGATTGTCGTTCGTCATCACCGGCTACGTTCTGTACGCGAAACTCTTTACCAATACTGCTATCCTCGGCTGGGCATCAACCATCGCCGCTGTCACGTTCATCGGCGGCATGATCCTCCTGACACTTGGCGTCATCGGCGAGTACATCGGCAGGATCTACGATGAGGTCAAACAGCGGCCGATCTATATTGTGAAGGATAAGGTCGGCTTATAAGTCGTCACCGCGTTGACCCGCCGCGCACACACATGAGTCCAATTCTGCGGAAAACGCCTCCTGCTCTTCTGCTTCTCGGCTCGCTCATCCTCGCCACCATACCCGTGCATGCGCAGCACCCCGTATCGGTGAGCTCCGGAAATCAATCCGTCACGTTTCAATGGACTCGGATCGGATTCGATGCAGACAGGAACCGGTACGGTATCGGATGGACATTCGAAAACACCTCCCCCGACAGTCTCGTCTTCAGATATCTGATCGTGAGCAGCTGCAGGGATACGCTGACGGGCATCATGACTCTTCTCTCACACCGTCATCGGATGGGCGGAGCGCTTTGTTCCTGCGATTCCATTGCCGGTATCTCAATCAGTGTGCTGAATGAGCGGAAGGGGAGAGCCAGGTGAGCGCAGGCTCTTTCAACATCAGGCAGCTTTCTACATCCCGCATTCTCTACCTTGCCGCCGCCTGCTGGGTGATACTCTATGCCGCTGCATCGTTTCTTCCCGATTCACCTCTCTGGGGATTAAACCACCTCGCATTCTTCCCCGGAGCTGAACGGATCGGCATCCTCCTTCTTGCAATTGTCCTCCTGATTCCGAAGGTCAGTTCGCTCTACCTCTCCGCCGCAGAGAATCTTTTCGAACGCGTCCAGCGGACGCAAATGCTCAGGTCGGCCGTGACGATTCTTCTCGGAACCGCTTCGATGCTGATATTTTTCCGGTTGAGGATTGTGACGGACATCTACGGTGATACGCGCACTCTTCTCTCATGGTTGAGCAGATATCACTACTCCCTGGTGGATCTTCTTGATCCGAAAGAGACCGAGCCGCTCACGCGTATGATCCACCAATCGGTTGCTGACTGGTTTCATCTCGATTTGAAATTCACATTTCAGGTCGTTGGAGTTCTCGCCGGCGGTATTGCCGTGATGACCTATCTCATGGCCGTACAGTATGTGCGCGGTCCGGCGCCATGGAAGCTCTTCGTTCTTCTTGTGGGCCTCACCGCGGGTGTCAATCAGCTCTATTTCGGGCACGTTGAAGATTACACCCTCTTCCATTTGTGGTCCCTCTTCTTTCTCATCGTGCTCTGGGTATCGTTTGAGGGGAAAAATGTCGTTCTCCTGATGGTCGCGTCCCTTGTGGTGGGGGCACGTCTTCACGTCGAAGCGGTATTTTTTATACCGACCTGCATCTACGCCGTTCTCCACGCCTCGAAAGAGACATCCTCCCGGGTGCGGCGGTGGATTGAACCGCGTGCGATCGGAGTGTTCGTGGGCAGCACTGTAGTGGCCGGCACGCTGGCGTATTTCTTCTATTTCCATGCAGATCACTATGTCGTCGGCGACCGGGATGAGGTCTTCAAGAAACTCTTTCTTCCCATGGTCAATTTTCACCTGCCGCCGCATTCCTATTCCCTCCTATCGTGGAAACACGTTTCTGACTGGATCCAGGAGATCCTCTTCACCGTCTCGCCGGCTGCGGTAGGCATGTTCGTTCTCGCGATCGTCTTTCGCCGGCGTATCGACTGGAAAGATCCGAAAATTCTTTGCTATGGACTTGCGTCATTCTATTTTCTGCTCTTCAACATGACCATCAATCCGATGCTCACGCCAATCCGGGACTGGGATTTTCTCTCTCTTGCTGCGGATCCGCTCACGTTTCTTGCGATCGCACTCTCGCAACAGATCTTTCTGATGTTCAAGGAACCCGGGGATCAGAGAACCATCCTTGCCATCGGTGTCGCTCTTGCAGTCATCTCATGCTCGATCTTCCTTGTCAATGCCGATCCCGTGAAGGTGAGCCGGCGTCTCGAAGGGACCGGAACATGGGCTTATCATGGCTTTTATTCCGGTTCTTCGTATATTATCAACGTCGGCGAGAAAATGATCACTGATCCCGGCGAGCAGATTACGCGACGCGAGGAAGAGATCCGGAAGCTGGAACCCTCCGCGTCGCATCCCGACCTCGAATTGGGCGTGCTCTATCACAAACTGGGCGAGGCGGCACTGGTGGCACATCAATATGACCTGGCAATGAATACGTTCACGCTGGCCTATGCCAATGATTCAACCAATGCATCTGCCATTCGCTCGCTCGGACTCATTGCCATGCTGAACGGACGCTATGATGACGCAGAAGAGATGCTGGACTATTATAATGAAAACCTCAATCGGCCGATCGTCCGGGATTTCGGGGCGCTGGTTCTTGCGCAGGAGCTTGCACACCTTCGAATGCTTGAAGCAGATCACGCCGATTCCTCTGCGATCCGGCGCCAGCGGGAAGACGTCACTGCGTTTTATGTCGGCGAATATTATAAATAGGCGGCCCGGACCGGTGTGAAAATCATTATCGTGGGAACGGCGTTTCCTCTCCGCGGCGGCATCGCACACTTCAACGCACTGCTTGCATCACACCTCAAACTCAGGCATGGGGTGGAGACCGTTACATTCAAACGCCAGTATCCGAAGCTGCTGTTTCCCGGAAAAACGCAGGAGGAATCCGGAGAGCAGGCTGGTATTGAGCCCGCGCCACAGCTCGTTGATTCGATTAACCCGTTCAACTGGTGGAGTGTTGCTCGTCAGATTGCGGCACGGCATCCCGATCTTCTCATCTTCAAGTACTGGCTTCCTTTTTTCGGCCCCTGTTTCGGAACGATTGCCGGAAGCGTGAAGAAGAGAAGCGGTGCGAAGGTTATTTACATCTGCGACAATATCATTCCCCACGAACGGCGGCCGGGAGATGTGGCATTCACGCGGTATGCGTTCCGCCGGGCGGATGGGTTTATTGTCCAGTCGGATGCGGTCGAAAAAGATCTCCGGACGCATTTTCCCGGTTCGCATTACCGGAAAGTCCCGCATCCGGTATATGAGAATTTTGGAACGGCGATTCCGAAGGAAACGGCCAGGAAGAAACTGGGGATTCGTGCTGAAAGGATCATGTTGTTTTTTGGATATGTCCGTGCATATAAGGGACTATTTGTCCTGATCGATGCGATGAGCCATTTGAAAGATGCCGGTATCCATCTTCTTGTCGTCGGCGAGTTTTATGATGATGAGCAGAAATACCGTTCACGTGTGGAAGGCCTTGGGCTTGGATCGAGCGTGACGTTTGTATCGGAATATGTTCCGAACGATCGGGTGGGTGAATATTTCAGCGCCGCGGATGTGGTGGTGCTTCCGTATCTTTCCGCGACGCAGAGCGGGATCGTGCAGATCGCATACAATTTCGACAAGCCGGTCATTGCAACAACCACAGGCGGACTGGTAGAAGTCGTGGTGGAAGGAAAAACCGGTTTTCTTGTTCCCCCCGGTTCTCCAAAGGAGCTTGCCGGATCTATACGAAGATTTTATGATGAAAAAAAGGAAGCCGCGTTTGTGGAACATGTGAAAACCGAAAAGAAGAAATACAGCTGGGATTCACTCGTGGAAAATATTGAGGCACTGGCAGCGGAAGTATCGGGATCATAATGGAAATTACCGAAGCGGGAAGAAAATACTGGCAGTATGAGTATGATGTGATGGCGCAGTATCTGCTGCCGCTGATGCGTGAGTGGGGTGTGAAGATCGAAGGCGCCACTGTTCTCGACGTCGGCTGCGGCGACGGCGGCGGCATCAGCGCGATGTATGATGCGGGAATGCACTGCAAGGGTTTCGATATCACACAGCCGTACATCGACCTTGCCCATGCCATGAGCGAAGGGAGGAAGATGGAGATGTTTGTCGGCTCCATCTACGCGAATCCCATCCCGCTGGAAGGTGAGCGGTTCGATGTGGTGATACTCCACGATGTGTTTGAACATCTCGAACGGAAGACGTACGTCCTGGAAACTCTCAAGAAGTATCTGCTTCCGTCCGGGCAGCTGGTAATTACCTTCCCGCCGTATTATTCCGCATTCGGGGCGCATCAGCAATTTCTCTCCGCCCGATACGGCAAGATTCCCTTCTTTCATCTTATGCCGTTTGCAGTTTCCGGTATCATCCCAAAACTGAAGAACGAGCAGCCTCATCTCGTCGAGGAGATTCAGAAACTTGCACGCCTGAAAATGGGGATAGGAAACTTCGAGCACC
Source organism: Bacteroidota bacterium (assembly GCA_035518715.1). Taxonomy (GTDB): domain Bacteria; phylum Bacteroidota; class Ignavibacteria; order UBA10030; family SZUA-254; genus DATIXJ01. Next base: position 108,240 of record DATIXJ010000027.1, read on the forward strand.
TGCTTCGGGAAACAAATTATCGGATCGAGAAGAAGAAATTCTATACGATCGGTCCGAATCATATCCGTTTCGGATTGAAACCGCTTGGTGCAGGCGTCGTCGGAAGCATACCGGGGCTGCGTGAGCTTCTCGTGTCCGGTGTCGTTTATCTTCTCTCCGCGGGGAATGGAGGGCGGGCGAAGTGAAGACTGCCGTGGTATTCGGAACGCGTCCCGAGACGATAAAGCTTGCACCGGTAGTGAAAGAGCTGGAGAAGCGCAAGCTCGATCATGCCGTCATTGTTACGGCACAGCACAGGGAGATGCTCGACCAGGAGCTTGGCGTTTTTAACATCACGCCGCATCATGATCTCAATATCATGCAGCACAACCAGGATCTCTTTCATGTAACGACTGCCGTACTCAATCACATCAAACCGGTCCTGGCGAAGGAGATGCCGGATGTGCTCCTTGTCCAGGGAGACACGACGACGACATTTGCGGCAAGCTTAGCGGCATTCTACCTGAAAATTCCCGTTGGGCATGTGGAGGCGGGGCTCCGGACGTGGAACAAGTTCAATCCGTGGCCCGAGGAATTGAACCGCCAGCTCACGACACGCCTGACGGATTTCCATTTCGCACCGACGGAATGGGCCGGAAAGAACCTGCGAAGTGAGGGCATCGAGAAAGAGCGGATTTACGTAACCGGAAATACGGTCATCGATGCGCTGCTCATGATCGTCGATCCGAATTACAAGTTCACCGAAGCGCCTCTCGATAAGATCGATTTTGAGAAGAAGCGGATCATCGTACTCACTTCGCACAGGCGTGAGAATTTCGGCGACCCGATGGGACAGATATTCACGGCGTGCAGGATGCTGGTGGAAAAATATCCTGACACGGAATTGATTTATCCCGTGCATCCGAATCCGAACGTGCAGAAGAAAGCGAAGGAAATCCTCGCCGGTGTTCCGCGGATTCACCTGATCAAGCCGATGGAGTATCGGCCTTTCGTTCAGCTGATGAACAAATGTTACCTGATTCTGACGGATTCTGGCGGCGTGCAGGAAGAAGCGCCCTCGCTCGGGAAGCCGGTGCTCGTACTCCGGAAGACGACGGAGCGTCCCGAGGCGATCGAAGCCGGCACGGCAAAGCTGGTGGGTACCGACCGCGATCCCATTTTCCGTGAGGCCGACAAGCTTCTCTCCGACCGCAAAGCGTATCTTGAGATGTCGACAAAGGCGAACCCGTACGGCGACGGCAAGGCATCGGAGCGGATCGTCGACATACTTCTCCGGAGCGTAGTAAAGGCAACGTGATGCCTCAGCAGTTTCCTCTCGTCTATTGCAACGTCCTGACGCTGAACGGCAGGGACGTCCTCGTCGAGACACTCGATACCATCCGTGCAATGACCTATCCCAATTTCAAAGTGCTTGTGGTGGATAACGGCTCGACGGACGGGTCGCAGAAGTTCCTGAAAGAGAAGTACCCGTGGGTTCATCTCATTGAGAACGGGGAAAACCTCGGCGTCACCGGCGGGCGGAATGTGGGAATGAAGTACGCTCTTGAACATGGAGCGGAGTGGATTCATCATATCGACAACGATGTAAAGGTCGATCCGGAGCTGTTGAGCGAGCTGATGCGTGCCGCAGCGACCGATTCCAAGATCGGAATACTCGGCTCCAAGATCTTCTATTATGCGAAACCGGACACACTCTGGTATGCGGGAGGAAACGTAAACTACTGGACCGGCATGGTGACGCACCGCGGCTTGCGGCAGAAGGATACGGGTAAATACGACAGGTTCGAAGACACCGCGTATGTTGTGGGGTGCTCTTTCTGTCTGAGCCGCAACGTTCTCGAAACCGTGGGGATGTTTGATCCCATTTTTAATCCGTTCTACACGGAAGATTCCGACATGTGTGCACGGGCGGTGAGGTCGGGGTTCCGCGTGGTCTATGTCCCGACGGCGAAGCTCTGGCACCGCGTCTCGACTTCGAGCGGCGGTATCATCACACCGAAGCGGATGACGCTGAAGATCGAGTACAATCTTATTTATTTCAAGCGCTACGCCCGCTGGTACCACTGGCTGACGATCCCGTGGTGCATCGGCTTCCTGACGCTTGTCTTCCTGGTCAAGGAGCTTGCCAAAGGCAAATTCAGCACAATTCCCGCGCTGGCGAAGGGATTTGTCAAGGCGGTGAAACAGCTCTTCGGGTAAGTTCTTATCTCCGTTCTTTCCAATAATTCCAGCCCATCTTCAATTTCGCTTGAAGATTCGCAAATAATTCGTTACCATTCTTCATGTGTCGAATTTTTGGGGGATGAAATTCGACGCTCCCTTGACGACTGATGTCCGGTTGAATCAGTGCGGGGGTCTTTCGAAATGAATTCGACGGTGACCGCAGATCTGCGATTCCCGTCGGGTTACCACCACAGCGTTTATCATCTGGCTCTTTTTCTGTTTTGATTTTCATTGTTCCGGGGATTTTGCTTCAGTTTACCGACAACGATAATGAGGCTTCTTCCGTGGACAACTAAAAGTGTCAAACACGCCGTGTGGCGAAATGCCAAACGTTATGTGCAATTGCTTCGCGGTCAAGGGAAAAAACATGAAGTCAACACATGATACTCATTGGAAGCTTTGGATCATCTTACTCGTTGCTTTCCTCAATGGCTTATTGATGAATCGGGGTTCAGCCTGTCAGTGTTTTTCTGGCCCTCCATGCGAGGCCTACAAATACTCAGGTGTGATATTCATTGGTGAACTGCTGACTCAACAAAACTCTGGTTTCGGCGGGAGGATTGGAATTCTCTATTCTTTCAAGGTCACAAAATTGTACAAAGGGAAACGATCAGGTGAAATGAAGATCATGTCAGGGTTTGGCGGAGGGGATTGTGGCTATCCTTTTGAGAAAGGAATTCCTTATTTGATATATGCTGATTCTATCCAGGGTGGTGTGCTATATACCGACATCTGTACTCGAACCCGTCAAGTAAGAGAAGCCGCTCTCGACCTATCGTACCTCGACAATTTGCCGAAATCAGCTGAGCAAACTCACGCCTGGGGTAGTATAATGCAGTTTGATAGTCTCACTGACTATTACATAAAATTCAAACCTTCACCCGGTGTCCAAATCAGTACAGTTGCCAATGGTCAGCGTCTCAAAACCTTTTCCGATAGCCTCGGCAATTTCGAATTTGTCAATCTTCCCCCCGACAGTTACAAATTCAGTATCACCGTACCCCACAATTTTATGCTGGAATACGGCGATGCTTATACTGAAGTTCGATTGGCACCATCGGGTTGTGCAATGATTCCCCTTACGCTTGTTCCCGATGGCCGCATTAGTGGTCGGGTATTAGATAACGATGGCAAATCCGTGCCGCTGATCGACGTCGATCTGATGGCAGTAGATTCTGGCTATTCAAATAATTCGTACTTGCACACCATTGGTACCCGTGGATACACAAATCGGGATGGGAGATATACGATTCGGGGAGTTCCTCCAGGCAAATATTATGTTGGGGTGAACTTGATACATGAGCCCAGGGGAAGACAGCCCTTCCCTCCAACATTCTATCCTGGAGTGACAGACAGATCGCAAGCACGAAAGATTGAAATGAAACTTGGCGATGCAAGAGATTCCACTGACATTCTCATGCAACAACAATATGCGGTAAAAAAAATCGAAGGAATCCTCAAGTACTCCGATGGGAGCGCTGTCCGAGGTGGCTATGTTACATTTGACGAAACAAGAACAAAGGTTCTGGCAGCAAAACAATATGCTGAGAGCGCCGTCGATTCCACTGGCCATTTCTCACTCCCCGCATTGAGAAACCAGAAAGGCTGGATCCACGCAACAATCAATCCTGATCCGGCATTAAAAAATTTCGTTGTAACGAATCCGGAACCAATCGAGATTACAGCGAGCGAAGGTACTCGGGTGTTTATTATCAAATTTGCCCTGAAACCAAATAGATAATCGATCAACATCGCAAAGCAGCTGCGCACGTTATGCGCCATGAACGGCGGCAGCTGTGTTCTGCATTGGCCGTTTTTCATCCTGAGGATTCGACCAGATGTCAACTGACAATAGTAAAAACGAGGTGGAACATTTCAACCGGTGGTCCCGCACATATGACAAGTCATGGATACAACGGTTCGCACTCCCTGTCCACCAAGACATGCTCGATGTTGCTGGTAATCTAGTCGCGGCTCCGCAATCGATTATCGATATAGGATGCGGAACCGGACAGCTTCTAATCAAAGCTTCAGCACGTTGGCCTTCGGCGTACCTTGTCGGCGTGGATCCTGCGATAGGCATGGTTGAGGTTGCACGCAGCCAAACTCGAGGTGCCACAATCTGTATCGCGAGTGCCGACTCGCTGCCGGTTGCTGACTCCTCAGCCGACATCGTCTTCAGTAGTCTCTCGTTCCATCACTGGGCTGATCAAACGAAAGGTCTTCGTGAAATAGCTCGCGTGCTGCGTCCGGCCGGTTGCCTCTGTATTGCAGACATTACAATGCCTGACTGGATTGCTAAAATAATCCGGCGCGTCAAGGTCAAAGCACCTGTGGAGATGGCTCGTCTTCTCACCGATGCTGGTTTGATAGTCAAATTGCAGAGGCGGAGTTCTACCAGATTTGTTCTGCTGACCGTCGGAGTTAAGAACTCGGGCAGGACGTGACCAATCAACACACTACGTTGCGGTGTAAGTGTTGATGCTGCCGTGCACGAGCGTATAACAGGCCTAACAACGGCGCTCCCTCATTTTATATGGCGATGGCAACCCAAAACGAAAGCCTAAAGGATATCGCTCCATGCCGCACTCATTTAAGAGAAGAGCGCGGAGTGCGGCACGGCGTCGTTGGGCGAAACGGTAGGTGGTGAACAACCCAATGCTGATCACACTCGAGATCCTGGCGGTGGTCATCGCACCCCTCATATTTCTATACCTCAAAGGAACCTGGCATTTACGTGCTTCCATCCCGTGTCTCGTCAGCATATCTATCCTGTGGTATCTGACCTACTCGCCGATACATGAGTTGAGCCATGCTGCCGCGACATATCTGGTAGGCGGCCAGGTCACCTACATGAAGCTCATTCCCCGGTTCTGGCTCGGCGAGTATGGACGCGCATGGATCACGCCGGCCGGAATTACGGAGGGCTGGCAGCAACTCATCATGACAGCTTCTCCGTACATCATGGATGTGGCGTGTCTTACGGCAGTCATATTCGTTCTTCAACGAGGTTTCTCGAAGAAGGCCTTTGTCGTTGGTCTTGTCTTCATGCTTCTCTGTTTGAGGCCTGCATTTGATTTCATCTGCGAGACAATCGCGTTTCTCTCCGGCGACAGAGGAGACTTCTTCCACATAGAGATTTTGACCGGAAGCTTTATGATCCGGCTGCTCTTGCTCCTATCGCTCGGGTTATCCCTGTTTGCTATCGTGAACATTTTGAGGCGCTTTGTCGGGTTTCCTGATGCTCCATTACGTACGGCGAGCACATGAACAAGCAGATGCTGCACTCTGAGGCGAACGGTCGACTTGAAACTGTGTGCAACAAATTCACTCTGATGAAATGAAAACACCAACGATTCTCCTGACCCTGACAATTCTCACGGCTCCCGGATGCAAAAATCCGGACGGGAACAAGGCCGCGCCTGGCGACAATGCGATTGTTCGTTCATCAGGTGAGTCAAGCGACATCGCTTTGCAAACAAGCAAACCCATTCGTTGTATACTGCAGGACAAAAGAGGAAACTACTGGTTCGGCACTGACGGCGATGGAGTGTGTCGTTACGATGGAAAATCCCTTACTTGTCTTACGGAGAAAGACGGTTTGTGTAATAATCAGGTGCGGACAATTCAAGAAGATAATCTGGGAAATCTCTGGTTCGGCACCGGTGACGGTATTTGCCGCTATGATGGAAACACCTTCACGAAGTTTATGGAGAACGAAAGCCCGGGTAAGGTCTGGAAGGATGAACCCGGCGAACTCTGGTTCGGCTCCCGGGACGGGGCTTGCCGCTACGATGGCAGATCTCTCACCTGCTTTTCGCTCCCTGAGTCCGACAAGAAGTTTCCTCCTGCCAATTCCTCAACTCCCTATTCGGTCTATAGTGTATTGGAGGACAAAAGCGGAAATCTCTGGCTGGGCACAGAGCAGAGAGGAGTGTGCCGTTACAACGGGAACCGGTTTACGTACTTCACGGAGAAGGGTTTGAGGACAGCCGCAGTTCGCTGCATCTTCCAGGACAAACATGGAAACCTCTGGTTCGGCAATAATGGCGGCGGAGTCTACCGCTATGATGGAACAACTGTATCCAATTTTACCGAAGAACGAGGTTTGAGCAATCCGGACTTTGTAAAATCTCTCATCAGCAAACCGGGAACTCTTGCCCGTGTGTGGACAATCGCCGAAGACAAAGACGGAAATCTCTGGTTTGGTACCATCGATGCGGGCGCCTGGCGGTTTGATGGGAAGTCCCTGACGAATTTCACAACAAAGGACGGACTTGGGAGCGACGCCGTCTGGACAATCTATCGGGACAGGGCCGGAACCCTCTGGTTCGGTACGGACGGACGGGGTATCTACACGTTCGACGGGGGATCATTTCATCGTTTTGCAGGGAAAGGAAATGAGCGGTAATGAACAGTAACGGACACTGAGCTGCACGAACGCATAACACATCACTCACTCATCTGGTGAGGTGTGGTGGGGTCAAATGTTTGGCTCGATGGTTGGTGTTCGTTCATCGGCTCGCACACCCACGCCAGAAAAGCAAAAGCATAGTGCTCGCTGGGCGTGGTTGCGAAACGTTATGCGTCAGGCCCCGGCGCTGAAATGAAAGCAGAAGATGTTAACAGACGACAAAGTTAGAACAGCCGCCTTTGATTGGCTTGCGAAGCAAGCTGCTCTTCACGGTGAAGTTCTGCCAAGGAATCTCCTCCAGCACGGGTTCATCATCGAAGGAAAGCGGATTCCTTTGCTTTCTCCCCAAGGCATTTTCAGACCCGCGGTACTCCATGATGCCCCTCTTTCGATCGTAACTTCTCCCGACAGCCCGTACAATGATAGCTTCAGTCTGGATGGCCTGCTGCAGTACAAGTATCGCGGTACCAATCCTCGTCATCGAGACAACGTGGGATTGCGGGAAGCGATGAGGAATCACATTCCACTTATTTATTTCCATGGCATTGCCCCCGAAAATATATTGCGGCCTGGCCGGTTTATATCTTCAGTGATGATCCGACGAATCTCACATTCACAGTGATCGTGGACGATGTCGCAACCGTTACGATGCGAAGAGGAGAACAGCCCATTCAGGAGGTTCCCGATGAAGAAGCGCTCTTCAGCCGCAGAGCATACGTGACGAAACAAGTCCGACAACGACTTCACCAGCAAGCTTTTCGTGCCCGGGTTCTCGCCGCTTACCGAGAGCAATGCGCGTGTTGCAGATTACGCCACGAACAGCTGCTGGACGCTGCACACATCATTCCCGATTCAGAACCTGAAGGTGAACCTGTTGTCAGTAATGGCATCGCACTCTGCAAGCTACATCATGCAGCGTTTGATGAATTATTTATCGGCATTACACCCGACCACATTATACAAGTGAGACGCGACATCCTTGAGGAATTCGACGGCCCGATGTTATTGCATGGCCTTCAGGGATTGAATGGAAACAAAATTGTCCTGCCGCGATCACTCAGGCACCAGCCGAATCGCGAATTTCTAGAGAGACGATTTATTCTTTTTAGGAATGCTGGATGATCCGCATTTTCGCACGGCATGGTGAAAACGTCTTACGCGCAAAGCACCGATAGTCCGCGGCCTCAAACAAGGGTGGGCGAGACCGCGTGCTTACGCGAACGCTAGACGCTATAACATCAGGACTTAATGAGAGACTCATATGCCTCCACACTACGTCAAAACAATTCGTGAAGAGATCCTGTATGAATATGCGAAGCTGATCTCTCGGTCCGCATACGGAACTCTCCAGCGTGGTTTCATCACCGAACGGTTTCAGAAGCTCCGCGATGGTGAAATCACCATATCTGACACAATCCGAGAGTGGGAGCGCGAGCAACAACTCCCGAAGGAATGCGTCTTCTGTGGTACGACCGACGACCTTACAACCGACCACCTCATCCCCATAAACCGGGGAGGCGACGATTCCGCGGACAATCTCGTGCTCTCGTGCCGGACCTGCAATTCTTCACGGGGAGACAAAGGTGTCTTTGAGTGGCTTGGACTGGAAAAGAAAGACCGTCTGCATCGACTGGTCGCAGGCAAATACCTGAAACAGCTCCTGACCGTTCACGAGAGAGGCCACACCCTGGAAATAAGCAAGAGTCAAGTCGGACAACTCTGTGCATCGTGCCCGTTACCAAAGGTGTGTGAACAGTGGGGAAAGAATGAGGAGCTCACTTGCTTCTGTCTGGAAAGTGTATTGCCATACAAATGATTCACTTGCCACTGCTGCGACCTTCAGCGGAAAATACGATGCTTGGTCACGTACGTCTTTCCAAACAAAATGGTGCTGTGTTGTCGGGCGAGACTTTGTACTCTATTGGGCTTCAACCAAGTATCCGGAGCCGTGCAATCGCCAGGGGAGTGCGGCTGGAAATCAACCGACGCTTTGCGATTGCGCAAGTTCTTTGATTACTTTCTTCCAAAGAAAGTAACAAAAGAGATTTCCAGTTCTGAATTTTAAGAAAGTCTTTCATGGACATCCTCGGCAAAAGTCCCATCCCAATTCCAATGTTTATTGTCGGAAAGCTGGCGTTTCTCGCCTGCGCACTCTTCATTTTCATCAGATCCATTGGCGTTGACTCAATGCTCTTCGAATCCGCCTTTACCCGACAAATGGGCCTCATATTCTATGTCGGCGGATTAATTATTGTCATCGCCGCTCTTCTCCAACTCGGTCAATCTGCCGCAGTAGGAATTCCCGCAGGAAATACTGAACTTAAGACACACGGTCTCTACAGTCTTTCCAGGAATCCGGTCTACACCGGCGCGTTCATCATGTGCATCGGATCATGCCTGTACTCTCTGCATCTCATCAATCTCTTCCTTCTTGTTCTTACCGTCGCCATTCATCACTGGATCATCATCCGGGAAGAGGTATTCCTTGAGCAGCGGTTTGGGCGGAAATGGAACGATTACAATCAACGGGTTCCGAGATACATTGGCAGAATCAAACGAGGTGAGATTCGCGGCAAGAGCGAATAGCACGCAGCAACACGACGATGGATAATATTTTTTCAATCTCGAGCGTTCCTATGATCCGAAGCTTTGTGCTTCTCATTTTCGCGTTGGCTCAATTCAACTTCTCTGCCGATTCACAGAGTAGTGCGCAAGCGCCACCCAATGGATTTCGCAGTGCCGGTGAAATCAGACTTACATTCAGTTCAAATGGGGTGGATGGCAAACTCATCTTGCTTATCGACAACCGGCTGCCGGAGGAAATACCTGCCTGGGACTATCTCGATTCCGTCGGAGATCCTTCTGCATTGCAAAATGCTGCCTTGATCATCCTCGGTCAAGATGGCGATACCATCGTCACTGAACTTCTGGAGAGGCCATCTGCTTGGTTTCAGATAACAGACTCAATACCGGATTCTCCCACCTGGATGGCAATAACAGTGGATTATTCCTCTGGTATGGGTTCATACAACGGTCCCATTACTTCCTTTCTAGGCGTTAAGAATGCGAAAATAGAGTGGCTGGAAGTTTCCAATGTTGCCACCAATCAGCGAGAAAGGATCTTCCTCATGCGATCGCTCAAAACGCAGTGGAGGTTAGTACAGAACGATCCTCCCTACCTGCTTCAAGCGGCTTGTCGGCCGGATTTTGACAAGGGTCTAGATTCGTTTAAGTTGATTTTTACACGCGATTCGTTGAAAGGGTCAGGGTGGTTTAAATCTGAGCGAGTTGAAAGCGGTTTTTTGGAATTTGAAGATGAGAGTGATTTTCCACCCGAATCAAAATTTCCAGAATAGTTCGCCTGAGCGATGTGGTGCGACTGGGGACCATGGCGTGAAGGAGAATGACAATGAATGAAGTAATGTCAGCTTGCGGCATTATCTGCTCGAATTGTGCCGCATACGTTGCCGCCTCCAAAGGGCTTGATGACCGGAAGGAGGCCGCTGAGGCATGGAGCAGAATCTACGGATTTCAAACGGCTCCGGAGAAAATGTCATGCGGCGGGTGCCTCGGTTCCGACGACAAGATCTTTCACACGAGTATCAAATGCTCTGCCCGTCGCTGCTGCCTGACCAAAGGCCTCAAGAGCTGTGCGGAGTGTCCGGAAGAATCGTGTGAACTCCTGGCGAGAGCGCAGTCGATTTGGGATCCTGTTCCTGAAATTTGTGCGAAGTTGTCTCCGTCCGACTTTGAAAAATACGCCCAACCCTATTGCGGTGTCCGGGAGCGATTTGAGGCGGCACGGCGGGCGTTCAGATCGCGTAACAAACAAAGTGATTGCCACTAGGGCAAGTGAGAAACCAATGCCAGAGATGAAATCTACCTTCCTTGATTTCGTTCGACAAGTCGCAAATAGCGGCATCGATGAACTGTCTCGCTTGCACGAAGTGGCATTTGCGTTGCCCCCGGGTCGAGATTTTTCTGGATCAATTGCGGATATCCTGAAAAGATACTAGATTCGATGGATGAGTTATGGAACTCCTGAAGACATTCCTTTTCCTGATCGCCGTTATTGATCCGCTGGGAACGATTCCAATCTTCCTGGTAGCGACGAAGCCGTTCGACAGGCCGATGAAACGCAAAATTGCCATCCGGGCAACGATGTTCGCTGCTTTGATACTCGTCTTCTTCATCGTTGCTGGACAACTCATCATGGAGGCGATGGAAATCTCCCTCTCTGCATTTCAGATATCCGGCGGAGCGATCTTGTTCCTCTTTTCGTTGACCATGGTTTTCGGGCACGGGGAAGCGCATGGCGAAACCCAGGCCGTTCCAAATCATGAACATGTCACGATTTTTCCCATTGCGATGCCTTCCATAGCTTCTCCCGGAGCCATCATGGCGGTTGTCCTTCTCACCGACAACTATACGTTCTCCATCGGGCAGCAATTTATTACAACACTCATTCTCTTCCTCGTTCTCATTCTGACTTGCGGTGTTCTACTGGCCGCGAGAAAAATTCAGGAAAAGGTCGGTGACACGGGAATTACCGTCATCAGCAAGATCATGGGTCTGATTCTCGCTTCGTTTGCCGTGCAGAACGTCCTGACAGGAATCAAGGCATACTTCAGGCTCTGATGCGGGTTTATCGGGGCGGGTACGTTGCCGTAAATTCTCAACTCCTCACCGGAAAAAGTACAATGAAACAATCAGCAAAAACCTCAGGCTATTCCGGGACACCCTTGGCAAAAAAGCTCGGCATCAAGAGCAATTTCAGGGTTCGACTCGTGAATCAGCCGGATCACTACTTCGATCTCTTTACCGATCTGCCGGAAGATCTCAAGGTTGTGACCGACAGGAAATCAAAAAAGAATCTGATTCACTATTTTACGACGAGTGCTTCACGGCTGGAATCGGACATCAAACAATTGCGGAATGAGATCGAAGAAGACGGGTCAATATGGATATCCTGGCCGAAGCTGAGCGCGAACCTCAAGACTGACCTCAATGAAAATATCGTACGCGACATCGCACTCAGAAATAAACTGGTGGACGTGAAAGTCTGCGCGGTCGATGAAACCTGGTCGGCGCTGAAGCTCGTTATCCGTCTTAAAGATAGAAAATAATATCACCCTCACATCAGAGGGGCATCGTTCATTTGAATAAGGAGTTCATTTATGTCCTTCGGAAAGACAACGCCCATTCTGCGCATATTCGATGAAGCCAGAGCTAAGGAATTTTATATCGGTTTCCTCGGATTCGAGATCGATTGGGAACACCGCTTTGAACCCGGTACGCCGATCTACATGCAGATCTCGAAGGACGGATGCGTTCTCCATTTGTCGGAGCATCACGGCGACGGATGTCCGGGCGCAGTAATGAGGATTCAGACCAATGAACTCGACAAGTTTCACGCCGAACTCACTGCCAAAAATTACAAATATTACCGCCCCGGCATACAGAAAATGGAATGGGGTACCCGGGACATGACGGTCCAGGACCCCTTCGGCAACAAGCTGACATTTACCGATGCAATCAGCACCTAAACATACACCTTTTACGCTCTTGAGATGGGGAGGACTGAGTATTCCAGAATATGCGGGGCTGTGCAATCGCTAGCGTTGTGCGTTTGGAAATCAATCCCCGCTTTGCGATTCCGACGGAATAGCATACAGGTCGTGTTCGCTCATTGCTTGAGCGTCGGAATCGCGCTGAACCTAAGCCGGCCGCATCGAAGCCGTGTGTTGCGATTGCACAAGTTCTTTGGTTACTTTCTTCCAAAGAAAGTAACAACAAAGATTTCCAGGCGATTTGATTTTAACATCCAGACTTAGGAAAAGCTCACCATGAAAACATATATCGCCCTCTTCAGGGCCATCAATGTCGGCGGAAAGAACGCCCTGCCAATGAAAGAGCTTGCCGTTCTTCTGCAGAAACTTGGCTGCGTGGATGTCCGAACGTATATTCAGAGCGGCAACGTCGTTCTGACATCCGCGGAGAAGAGTCCGGAACGCCTTTCCGTCCAGATCAGCAAGAACGTGAAGGCAAACTTCGGATTTGATCCGACGCTGAAGCTATTGGAAGCGCGGGAATTAGAGACAGCAATCTCGAACAACCCATTCCCGGAAGCAGCAAAGACGCCCGAGTATTTGCACGCCGGATTTCTCCTCCAGAAGCCGGTCAAACCCGATCTGCAGAAACTCGAGTCGCTGAAGCAGAACGGAGAGCGATTTCAGCTGAAGGACAAAATATTTTATTTGCACGCACCGAAGGGAGTCGGCAAGTCGAAACTGGCCGCAAGCAGTGAGAAGCTGCTTGGCGTACCGATGACTGATCGCAACTGGCGGACGGTATGTAAGATCAGGGATATGGCGAGGGAGATCAACGAACGCCGTGCGAGCAGTCGATGAATGATATCGATATTGAAGATCCGAGGATGAAGACATATTCGTGCCTAACTGTTTAAACATACCAGCGGACAGTAATGAATAGGGTCAGACTTGAACGGAACCGATGGACTGGGTGTTCATTTCTTTGTTCCGCCAAAGAAATGAAGGAAAGTCCCGCGGATCGGGATCCCGCTCTTTCAAAAGTATTTTTGATGCGGGAAAAGGCGGCCGAAATCGAAACGCGCGATTCCTTCCCCTTCCGCACAATGCAGCTGCAAATCCGCTTTAAGAAGCAGAAACAAAGTGGATTTGTACCGCTTCGGATGGAATCTGTCCACCGCACAGCGCTCTCGATTTCGGTTCCTAACGCACTCATCCAAGAGGTAGGCATGAACGGGATTATGATGTATCGCATCGATTCAATTGTAACGCGTACTATGAGGCGTATTCCTGTCATCGTGGCCGAGTCTCAATCAATCATCAGTGAAATGCAAGGAGATCGAGAGTGGCAGAAAACAAAACCAAGCCAACAAAAAGCAGCGTCACATCATTCCTGAACAAGATCAAGGATAAGCAGCGGCGTGATGATTGTTACGCCATTGTCGGGATGATGCAGGAAGTTTCCCGCCTGGAGCCCGTCATGTGGGGAAGCGCGATTATCGGATTCGGAACATACCATTACGTCTACGATAGCGGCCGGGAAGGAGATACGGTAATCATCGGCTTCTCCCCGAGGAAACAGAATATTGCGATCTACCTTATGGGCGGACTGAAGCCAATCGAGGGAGAGCTCGCGAAGCTCGGCAAGCACAAAAGAGGAGGAGGGTGCCTGTATATCGATTCTCTCGCCGACGTGAACCATAAGGTCCTCACGAAGATCTTTGCAAAGGCATTCAAAGGTGGACAGAAAAAGATCTCACAGACGGCGTGACCGGGAATGAATCCCGCATTGCTCGAGTCGCTGCGAACAACATTTGTCCCGCTCGGGTTTCGGCCGGTCGAACCCGATCGAGCCGCAGCGCCGGAGCTGCAGAGGATTCTCAAGAGACAGACCTGGAACACCAACAGAGCAATCGGGGTATTCCAGATCGAGGCGGTTCCGCCAGATTTTCACAAAGTTGTGAAAAGGTGGGGATGGAGGATTGCAAAGAAGGTCGGCTTTTTCCCTTTCTTCTATAGCCTAGGAATACAGGTCATCGTCTCTTGCAAAGGTCCCGTTGACGCGAAGATGAACCTATCACATTGCGTCAACAAAGTTGATAACCAGCTGGCAATCGTTCAAAGTATTTTTCTGATTGATGAATCAAGCAGCAGGTTCATGCAGGCAAGAACATGGGGGCAATTGATTACCGGAAAATATCAGGATGACATTGTTCGTTGTCTCCGCCAATTTTATAAGGAGAAATGACATGTACATGCAGGTGATCGCTATACTCGTTTTCGGACTGACTGGTTATTTCCTCGGTTCGATCAAGAAGGACAAAATTTCAAACCGGTTCAACATTATTCTTCTCATTCTGCTTCTCTTTGCTGCAAACTCTCACGGGCTGGGATTCTCCGGTGTCGGTGAATTTGTCATGAAGGATAACGACATACTTCAGGGGTTGATCTTCGGGATACTGCTGCGGAGAATTTCGTTCAAGCCCTCACTGGCGATTTGAATGGGTAATTTTCTCATTCATTGATGAGAGGCGGCGCTATTGATTGATTTTATGATTCAGGCAATTTTCCATTGCTCGGATGTGGCGTTAATAAATCATTTCGAGATTGAGTCATTACAATGTACTTACGGACGATGAATTAATCGTTAATTCTTCGGGCCCATACCCAATGACATAATGAGTCAATGACAAAATCTCCCCGCCATAGTAGTGCCATGCCGTGAGCTGGATATTCTCGATATCGAAGGCTGATACTCGAGCCGGGGCTCATGTGCCCTGTCATGCCCCCCTACATGTATGTTCAGGAAAAAATTTTTATCTCGCAGTGGGAGGAAATCCCGATACTGCCTTCTGGCATAATGACGGCTCCCGCGGCTGGATTGTGGCTGGGGTCGGTTTCATCCGGAAGAATTCTGATTTCTCTCTCCTCACCAAAGCAGATTGGCATCACCTTCTCGAGCAAGAGAAGTTCGATCCGGCTCTTCTCGATGGTCACTTTGTCGTCCTTCGCTGGAATGCAGGTCGACTCGAGTGCTTCACCGACCAATTAGGGATCAGGACTCTTTACTTCGGGAAATGTGCTCATGGAATTTGCATATCGACGCGATTGGATTGGGTCGCGCAATCGCTGAAGAGCCCGGGAATCGACTATCCCTCGCTCGGCGCAAAATGGCTCCTGCTGAATCAGTTTTCATTTGAATCCGGCATCTCCGGAATCGAGCGGCTGGGACCGTGCGGGCACGCAGCTTTCAATGCCGGGGAAGTGGTTCGGTCAGTGCCTGGAAAACGATGGATCCCTTCCTTTGAGCCAACGACACCGGATATAGCAATACGCACCCTGCAAGAATTCGTGCGATGTGCCCTGACCCAGCGCGACCAGCCATCGCTCGGATTATCCGGAGGTCTCGATTCTCGATTTCTTCTTGCCCTGTTCGCAAACCTTTCAAAGGATGGATTCTCGACGCACACTTTCGGCGATTGCTGTGATCCGGATCTTCAGGTAGCACACCGGATCTCCATGGCGCTTGGAATTCCCCATCGACAGTTCAATGATCCGCTTCCGGATGTTCAAACGTGCATTTCCGGTCTCAAGTCATTCGCCGCTCAGGCGGCCCTGAGTGAGCCGGCATCATCATATCTCAAACTCCGTTATTATTCTTCGCTTCGTGCCAACGGCAAGATAATGGTGGATGGCGGATTCGGTGAGATTGCCCGAAGGAAGTTCTTTAATCGACTCCTGAGATTCAGGAAACGTGCGCTTTTGAGAAGAGACTCGGCGCGCCTTGCAAGCTATGTCAGTGCCCACCGTGCAGATATCTTCTCGCCTGAGATCAATACGGCACTTCAACGCGGGGCTGTTCACGACGTGGAAAAAACACTCGACAAGTTGCCGGATACCGGGAAGATTGGATTCGAGAACCTCGCAGACCTGCTTGCGATATCCGCCCGACTCCCGAATTACGTCTGCCACGAGCAGGCGCGGATCGATGGTGAGGTTCTCAACTTTATGCCATTCTTACAACCCTCATATTTGCGTGAAGTCTTTGGCCTTCCGCTCGAAGTGAGATCGCGTGGAGGGCTCCATCACCGGTTCATCCGAGAGTTCAATTCCGATCTCACGCATTTTCCATTGTCGAAAGGCGGTGTCACATATCCCTACGGTTCCTCGACTGCCAGGGCGATGTTCACATCAATTCTCAAATCAGGTCTTGGGAAAAAGTACACCGACCCCAAACCCGATTTACTCCTTACACACCTCCGCGAATTCGTTCTCGATACGGTCCATTCAAAAGATGTGGTGGAGAATCCGGCGTACGACTACCAGAAGGTGTCAGATGCCGTGGCGCAGTATTATTCAGGGGATTCCAGCCGACGGCTTGCAGTGGATTGGTGGCTTACATTCGAGCTGTGGAGGCAATCGTTATCGCCGCCAGCCGGTTGAGCCCCTCGAAAGAGCATAGTCCAATATCCCGTCTATCCTCCTCCTGAAAACTCTTGCACGCTTCACCGCGATTTCTTACAATATCCTCTTGTCAATTGACTATAAGGAGATTCCTGTGAGATCTTTCATCAGCCGTGTGCGATCAACCCGAATTTTCGTAGGCTGCATGACTGCAATCATTCTTTGCTCATGTGCGCAGCAGGGCCCGAAGCTTCTCCCCGTTGGAGAAGGGCGCATCGCCGTCCACGGCGGGAATATCTGGTACAAAATTTCTGGGAGCATCCGCGGCATACCGGTTGTCCTGCTCCACGGCGGTCCCGGCTTTTCTAGCTTCTATATGAAGCCGTTCGATGATCTCTCGGACAGCCGCCAGGTGATACGTTACGATCAGCTCGGAGGCGGGAAATCAGACAAGATTACCGACACCACGATGTTCACTGTTGATCACTTTGTGCGCGAACTCGATTCGCTGCGCTCATATTTTGGAATAGAAAAATGGCATATCCTGGGTCACTCGTGGGGAACAATGCTCGCCGTTGAATACTATAAGCTGCATCCCGAACATGTGGCAAGTC
Source organism: Bacteroidota bacterium (assembly GCA_035518715.1). Lineage (GTDB taxonomy): Bacteria > Bacteroidota > Ignavibacteria > UBA10030 > SZUA-254 > DATIXJ01. The sequence continues at coordinate 125,444 of DATIXJ010000027.1, forward strand.
TCACGCTCTGCAGCGCATCGCTCGACATCCCGGCATGGGAGAAGAACGCCAGGGAGCTCATGAAGACGTTGTCGGATTCATCACAGCGCGCGATCCGCGCGGCAGAGGCAGCAAAGAAGTTTGATGATTCATCATATCAAAATGCCATTGGCGAATTCTATGGGAAATATGTTTTTCGTCACTCTGTTCAGGCAGATCTCGACAGTACCCTGGCGACCATGGCAGAAGGGCTCTACAATTACATGCAGGGGCCGAGTGAGTTCACCATTACCGGGACGCTCAGGAATTATGACGCAACACCATATCTGCACGAGATCAAAGTCCCGGTACTCTATACGGTAGGTGAATTTGACGAGGCCGGTCCGCAGCTCATCGAGCGCTTTGCGTCACTGACTCCGGGCGCGAAAATAGTGGTGCTGAAAGGTGCGGCACACATCACGCCGTGGGATGCCCATGAGGAGAATGTGAGGGTTGTGAGAGATTTCCTCCACGGGGTGGACTCAGCTTTAGCAGCGGTAAAGCAATAGATCCGGATCGTACCGTGAGACTCTGGAGTATACATCCCCGATATCTTGATGCGAAAGGACTCGTTGCTCTCTGGAGAGAAGGGCTCCTTGCGAAAAAGGTTCTTGAAGGCAGAACGAAGGGATACAGGCATCATCCGCAGCTCATGCGATTTCGTGAACAGATCTCTCCGGTTGCGGGTATCAACAGGTATCTTCATGAAGTCTGGATTGAATCTGCGGCAAGGGGATACTCATTCGACCGTGGTAAGTTGGCGCCCCGTCGAAAGGTGCCAAGGATTCCGGTGACATCCGGTCAGTTGAAGTTCGAGCTGGAACACCTCCGCGCCAAGCTTCGCCTGCGGGACACGAAACGCTTTCAGCTCCTCAGGAGTGTGAGGGAACCGCGGCCACATCCGCTTTTCAGAGTCCGAAGAGGGCGAATCGAACGATGGGAAAAGCAGTGAGTCGCGAGAGGGTGTCGGTGATAGGAAAGTTCGTCAATACGTGGCACCTTTCCGTTGAGGAGAGACGAGCCGTCGGTACCATTTCGGGCTCGGAAATACTTGATGCGATATTGAAGATTATTGAGAACGAGGGAAGATATCCTGTGCATTACAGTGCGGATTCAGATTACCAGGGAACGCTGCTCTACCGGAGCGACAACACATTTATCGTTGTCACGAAAGCGGAGGTGGGTGTTCAACGCTATGCCGTGATTGAGAAAAGAGTATTTGAGAATGCCGATAGTGCTGTTCGCTATGCGGCAATGAAGATATTCCCATCGGGGTTCGACGGAGTGAAGATAGACTGGTAATGGGCGCGGGTAATTTCCCGGAGAGAAGAAACTAATGATCATCGTAGTTTTAAAGGTTGAAGGATCCGAATATTCCGGGAAGGCGGAGTCGCGTCGCCGTCCGATTCTTCTTCTTGTGATGCCTGTGGCTGTTGCCACGGCAGTTGCCTGGATCGACTCGCGTCCAACCTGGGATGACGCCGGTGTCACCGCGATGCTCCTGATTTTCACTGCAGCAGGCGGATCCCTTGGCGGCCTCTCCTGGCGGTTGGCGTCAGTCCTTGTCGGCGGGCCGATTGTACTGTGGGAAATATGGCACGGGCCCGGAGTTCTCATCGTCGTCCCGGTCGTCGTTGCGGGGGCAATTGCAGGAATGGTTGTTCGCCGGTGGACCCGGCTTGTCTGAGTCCTGTTGTAATTTTCTTCCATCCCCGTCTGGTTCCGAATGGGAGTAATCCTGAAGCTTCGCGTGTGATGCCTCGCAACTCCCATTGACTTTCCCGTCATATTTTCCTACCATTCTGACATCAGAATTAAGATCTTCGTGTTCAACGGATGAGAGAGAGGCTCTTCTTACGGTAACGAAGGACTTTTACACAATCTGAAATCACCATTCTCGCCCGTTTCAATTTCCATTTTGCATTGGAGGTTTGACGATGAATCGCGACAGGAGTATCCGATTGATTTGTCTTCTGGTGTCATTGCTCATTTCGGATGTCTGCGGGTTTGGTCAGGCGGTCTTCGTTCCAGATACTTCGACTTGGGAATATACATTCCGGGAAATTCCCGGATGGTTCGATGCAAATTTCTCCGATACCAGTTTGTCCCTCGGCAAGGCTCCATTTGGAAACTACTTTGCCACAAGACATGGTTGGCACTATACGACGGAATTTCCCGAGTGGTCGACGCTCTATGTCAGAAAGGTGTTTTCCCTTGGAAGCGATTTCGATGACATGGAAATACACGCCGGATGGGATAATATCCTGTCGCTCTATATCAATGGGGTTCGGATTGACAGCATTGACAAGATCGGCTTTGCAGCGAAGTGGAACAGAACCATCCCGGTTCCCAACACCATCTTTACGGCGAACGCAACGAACGTGATCGCCGCGCGGGTGATCGATTACGGCGGAGGTACAGGGTTCGATCTGGAATTGACCGGGACACAAAAATTTGCCCATCCTCCATCGCCGCACCGGGTCATCGACCTAACAATCAGGAATTCTCGTTCAGCAATACTGAGTCGTACCGTTACGATCGAATTCTCATTACCATCAGCCGCGGGAGTGAAGCTGCTGATTTATGACGGGTCCGGTAAGCTCATCCGCCGGCTCGTTGAGGACCACCTCTCCGCCGGACGCCATGTTCTGGAATGGGATCTCAGGGATGCGTATGGTCGCAGCGTTCCTCATGGCGAATATCTCTATAAACTACTTGCAGGGAAAACAACTGTAAAGAAAAAGGCATATCTCCAACGATGATCGCCTTCACGGGCTTCGTTCCAATATCCCGGTGAAAGCCCGCACGAGCGAAAGCCATTATGCTTTCCGAAGCCCTGCCGGAATGAGCAGGGCTTCGTTGTTTTGTGTCGTATTTTTCACTATTATAGCGGTTTAACAGCAATCGAAGAGCTTCGAAATGAGAAATCCGATACAGGTTTCAAAACCGGTTATTGCCCCCGATGAACGGGCCCGTGTCGATCAGGTACTTCAGTCGGGAATGATCGCCTCGGGGAAAGTTGTCGAAGAGTTCGAGCAAAAATTCTCCGCTTATTGCGGCTGCAAATTTGGTATTGCAACAAGCAACGGTACCACCGCACTTCATGCCGCTCTTCAAACACTGGGGATCGGCAAGGGCGACAAGGTGCTGACGACTCCCTTCACCTTCATCGCCTCCACGAATTCGATTGCGTACTGCGGTGCAACACCGGTCTTTGGAGATATCGACCCGAAAACCTATAACCTGGATCCGGAATCCGCCCGGGCGATCCTCGCGAAGCAAAGGGATATCAAGGCGATTCTCCTTGTCCATCTTTACGGTCTCCCGTGTGATATGGATGCATTCCTCCGGCTGAAGAAGGAGTTCGGCGTGCTTCTTATCGAGGACTGCGCTCAGGCGCACGGTGCAACATACGGCGGACGGAAAGTCGGGTCGATCGGTGACATCGGGGTGTTCAGCTTTTACGCTACGAAAAATCTTACCACCGGCGAAGGGGGCATGATCGTGACTCACGATGAATCGGTCTCCAAGTGCATCCGCAAACTTATCAATCACGGGAGAACCGGACAATATGAGCACGATATCCTCGGATACAACTACCGGATGACGAATATTGCCGCAGCGATCGGGATCGGTCAGCTGGAAAAGCTCGATACGAACAATCGACGGAGGCAGGAAATTGCAGCCCGGTACACGAGGGAGTTTTCAGCGCTTCCATGGTTAAAAGTTCCTCATGTCCCGGCAGGCAGTACGCACGTCTATCATCAATATACACTCCGAACTCCCAGGCGGGATACATTCAGGAAGTATCTGGGAGACAATCAGATCGGGAGCTTCATCGTTTACCCTCTCCCCAACTGCCAGCAGCCGCTGTACCGGGGAACGTGTGACTGCGATCCCAAGGGCGACCGGATCTGCGGGAATTCGATCAACGCAAGTGCGGAAGTGCTGTCAATTCCGGTCCATCCATACCTCACCAAGGACGATATCGAGCATATCGTCTCGACCGTAAAGAAGTTCCATTGATGTCGGTACCGGCGCGCAACCCACAAGAGAAAGCTCCAGCAGTTCCACGTGTCGCAGTCATCCTGGTGCATTTGGAGCAGGAAGTTCTTACCGCTGATTGCATCGAATCGCTTCGGCACGTCTCGTATCCGAACGTCGATATTGTCCTCGTCGACAACGGGTCAACGAATGGGTCGGGTCTTCGGCTTCAGATGAAATTCCCCGATATTCACTTTATACGCAACGAAACGAACTCGGGTTTTGCCGGCGGAAACAACGTGGGAATCCGTCTGGCTCTGGAGCGTGGTGCTGATTACATCATGCTGCTCAATAACGACACCGTTGTGGATTCCGGCTTCATCGAACCGTTAGTCAGGTATGCAGACACCAACTCTTCGGTTGGGGTTCAGGGTTGCAAGATTTATTTCTTTGATCCGAACGACAAGCTGTGGTTTGCGGGAGGATGCCTCAAACCCCATTCCGGCAGGGGGTACCACCGCGGACTCCTTGAGCCGGATTCCGGTCAGTATGACAACATTGAGGAAACCGACTTTGTGACCGGCTGCATGATGTTCATTGCGAGCCATGTGATACGCGAAGTCGGGTTTCTCGACGAGCAATGGTTTCTCTACCTCGAGGATGTTGACTGGTGCATGCGTGCCCGTCGTGCCGGATATCTGATCGTGTATAATCCTCGCTCGGTGATTTGGCATAAGGCCTCCTCTTCAACGAGGCACGACAGCCCGGTCTATCTCTACTTCACGATGCGGAATAAAATTCTCTTTGTTCGGCGGTATTCGGGAATTTTTCACTGGGGTTTGCGTATTCCCTATTTTCTTTTCTTCTACGGACGCCAATTGATACGAATGAGGATTAAATGGAAGTCAAAAGCCGGAACGCGGGCAGTTTGGGCCGGACTGATGGATGGGCTCCATGGCGTGACCGGAAAAGGGAGCATTGATTTACTAACCTGACCATTCTCCATGTCGATATCTGACATTCTTCTCGGACCGATTCTCTGGTTCATTAAATTTCTGATCTCCGGGAAAAAGACACCGATCGTGCTGCAATCTCCGAGCCGAATTCTCGTGCTCGATTTTGCCTATGTCGGCGATATGGTGATGACGTCCCCCGTTTACCGGAATCTGAAGGAGCACTTCCCCGAAGCGTCAATTGAAGCGCTCGTTTTTCCACTCGATGCGGGAGTGATGAAGACAAACCCGTATGTCGATCAAGTACATGTCCACCCTCATGGATTCTACAGGTTCGGACTCGGGATCATCCGGAACCTCAGGAAGAGGAACTATGATCTTGGTATACAGGTCAATACTTCACTTCGGAATAATTTCATTCTCTGGCTGATCCATCCAATGTTTCGGATCGGCTATGATTTCCGGCACCGCGGATGCTTCCATAATGTCCGGATTCCCATCGCCGCGCGAACCGCACACACGATCTATCGCGTCGATGAGGAGCTCGTTCTCCTTGAACAGGGATTAGGGTGGACAATTACAAACCGCACCATGGTTTATCATGTTGCCGAAGAAGTGAGAGTGCGGGTAGGGGAGACTCTCAGAACGTACGGGGTTTCGGCAACAGAACTTCTCGTCGGCGTTCACTGCAATTCGCGTCAGACGCACGAATTCCGTCGGTGGGATCAGATGAAATTTGCCGAACTTCTCGACAAGATCTCGGAATCGTACCCTGCGAAATTCATCTTCACGGGCGGCCCGTCGGATGAAGAATATGAGCAGGGGATTCTCGGGCAGCTTCGATTCCGCGACCGGGTGATTGACGGTCCGAGGTTCAGCCTGGAAGAACTCGGGGCGTTATTCCAGCGCCTGAATCTCTTTGTGACGATCAATACCGGACCGATGCACATTGCGATCTCGCAGAATACGCCGACGCTTGCCATCATCGGCGTCGTACCAGCACGCGTCATCTATCCTTCAGGAAATCCAAGATTTCAACACGTGATGGATCCGGCTCTTGAGGTCTGGGACACAACAGCCATTCATCCGAAGTATGTACCGCGCATTGAGGAAATCGCCGTCGAGGAGGTATACCGGAAGGCGAAATATCTTCTGGATCATTTTGCGCAACCTGCACATACGGAACCGGCACATTCACAACACCACTGATGGGAATTTGATATGAAACAAAGAGAAAAGGGAACAAAGTCGAGAGTGTCGAACGAATCCGCGACCTGGTTCGACCGGCTCACGATACGGCAGCGGGATCTCGTCTGCGTCGGTGCAATCCTGCTCGTCGTCTATATCCTCTTTTTCAAGATCGTTTTCTCGGGGTATATCTTTTCGAGCGATACCGACACTGCCGCCCAGCAAAGCTGGGCGAAGGCGATGACGCACATCGCCACGACGGAACATGTGGAGCCGCTCTGGGTTCCCTACATTTTCTGCGGAATGCCGGTGTTCGGACCGCTTCTCTTTCCGCGGACGATGAATTATCTCGAGACGATCATTCAGTGGCTTGGACGTCTCCTCTTTTTCGGTGCTGATCCGTGGCTCGTGCCGCACTATTTCCTGGCAGGGCTCTTCATGTATCTTCTTGCGCGGCAACTGAAATTCTCGCCGCTCCCGTCGCTTCTTGCTGCCTTTGTTGTCGTCCTGAACCCGTATGCGATCGGTCTCGCCCAGGCGGGGCATGGTTCCAAGCTCGTCGTGTACAGCTATTTTGCGCTCCTGTTCCTCCTGACATACCGGCTTTTTGAAAAGCGAACAATACTCAACTTCGGCCTTCTCGCAGCTGCGATCGGGATGACCCTGTTAGACCGCCATCCGCAGATGGCTTTCTATGCATTGCTCGCCATCGGAATCTACCTCCTTTACGAAATCATCTTCGATGTGAAGGAGAAGCGGGCGGCTCTCGCGGCGACGAAGACAGGGCTGATGGCACTGGCGGTCGTTATCGGGTTCGCGGTCTACGCATGCGAATTTCTCCCGACGCAGGAGTATGCGAAGTTTTCCATTCGCGGCGGGAGCGGAAGCGGGGAAGGCGGCGGAGGATTGACATACGATTACGCTACGAACTGGTCCCTGCACCCGTTCGAGCTTGCGACCTACGTTATTCCTTCGTTCTTCGGTTTCTCGAGCAGCTATGTCACCGACTGGCAGGGACAGCAGGCTACTCTGCCGCTCTACTGGGGATGGATGCCGTTTACCGATGCACCACCGTATATCGGACTCCTCCCCGTACTCCTCGCGATTCTGGGTCTCATGTACAAGCGGAACCGGCTGACATGGTTCTTTGCAATTCTCTCGGGGGTCGTCTTTCTCATTTCGTTCGGCAACTATTTTGGCGTGCTCTACAATCTGCTCTTCTATTATTTCCCGTACTTCAATAAATTCCGCGCACCGTCGATGATCCTCTTTCTCATCCCGATGGCATTTGGAATTCTGGCCGCATTCGGCATGACCTTCCTTCTGGACCTGAGATCGGGAGAAACGACCGTCGATACCGTGAAGTTCCGAAAACGGTTGTTCAGGATTGTCGGCGTGCTGGGAGGCTTACTTGTTGTCGGTCTTGTTGCGAAAGGCGGATTGCAGAGCTACCTTTCCGATTTCATGTTCGTGAAGCAGGGTGATCTGCAGCAGATGGGGCAGCAAACTCTGAATGTCATCAAGGAGAAACGGTTCGACCTCCTCTGGACGGATTATGTGAAGATGACGATCATGGCGGGGGCATTCCTGTACGGAATCATTCTCCTGATCGATAAGAAGATTTCCCGCACGGTCTTTGCGGCTCTCTGCATTGCGGTGACGTGTGTCGATCTTGTCATTCTGGATGAGAACTATATCAATCCGAAACCCGCAGTCGCCATGCAGGAACACTTCCAGCCGGACGCAACCGTGAAGTTCCTCTGGACGGATTCATCTCTTTACAGGATTTTCCCGATCGGTGAATTGTTTCAGGACAACACCTATATGTATGATCTGATCCCGTCGATCGGCGGATACAGTCCGGCAAAACTGAAAATGTACCAGGAGCTGATTGATTCGACATTCTATCACGGGGCGGATCCAAAATTTCCGCTCAATATGAATGTCATCAGCATGCTGAACACCAAGTATTTCCTTGCGGCAGGGAGACTGCCGGAGGACCGTTTCACGCTCGTGAACACGGACCCGGATAAGCGGGTACTGACGTACCGAAACCCGGCATATCTTCCCCGCACGTGGTTTGTGGATACGGCCGAAGTGACGCTGTCGCGCAGGGACATGTTTTTCCGGCTCAACGATCCTTCGTGGAATCCGAGGAAGCTGGCGTACCTCGAACGCCCGCTGGTGCAGTCCGTCTCACGGCCCGATTCTTCTTCGGCCTCCATCACAAAGTTTACTTCTGCCGATATCTCGATAGATGCATATGCGTCAACGCCGGCATTGCTCGTGGTGAGCGAAGTCTACTACCCGGCAGGCTGGAAGGCATTCATCGACGGCTCGGAAACCGAGATCTACAAGACGAATTATGTTCTGCGGTCGGTTGTCGTTCCCGCGGGGAAGCACACCGTGGAGTTCCGCTTTGCGCCGGAATCGCTCGACAAGGGATACACCATAACAGAAGCGGCCTGGGGGGTAACGCTCGTTTTGATTCTCGCCGGAGCATTTCAGACACCCTGGGTGAAAAGCAAGCTCGGGATGGGGAAGAAGGGGGAGCGTGTTGATCCTGAGAATCCGGACGAACATACGCGGCAAGGTACGTAAAACGAAAAAGGCCGGAAGTTCCGGCCTTTGTTTGTCTGAAGAGATCAACGAGTTACATTTCCTCCATCAACGTCCGCTGTGAGCGGCGGATGGCTTTAATTTTCTTCATCCGTTTCTTGACGGAAGGTTTCGAAAAATACGCCCGCTTTTTCACTTCTTTCAGGATACCCGAACGTTCGTATTTCTTCTTGAAGCGGCGTATCGCGCGGTCGATGTTTTCATTCTCTTGAATGACGATGCCGACCATGCCCTTCACCTCCTTCCATCAGTCGAATTTGCATTATGATGTCACGATATCTGTTGGTTCCGGTTTCAGATTTTCGATGAGCCGCCGCTGACCCGCTTTCTCAAATGAGACGAGGATCGATTGGCTCCCATCGGACGTTTTGTTCTTGCTCAGCACGGTGCCGACGTCGTTCCATTCCACGTGAAAGATTGCCTCGCCCACTTTAAACGTTGAAAGAGGGTTGTACGGCGTTGCCGTTGAAGCATCCAGTTTCAGGGGTTCTGCTTTCAAAGAAGATGCCGAAAGATCAAACAGCGTTGTATGATGGCATCGCGTACAGCGAAACCAGATTTTATCCTGCTGCCCGCCCATCTCTCCAACAAATTCCATTCTCGTTGCCTTGTTGCAATAGCCACAAAATCGTTCAGAGTATTTTGTTCGAGCCATGCAAGACCTCACGAAGTATGTCAAGGGATAGTGAATTACCGATGAGATGCCGGAAGAATGAAATTTGATTTATGCCTACCACCCGGATCGGAAAGCGTTTCGGAGAAACCGGACGAGATGCATCTCACTTATAAAATATAGCAAAATCCTCGAATTTAGTCAACAAAAAAGGCATCAAAATTGCGAGTTTCAGCTAATCCCCCCAGCCTGCGATGGATCCGAATCTACCAATTCTGGCTCCTTTCGCACGATGTGAACGAGGTTCCAGAGAATTTGCAAGGACGGCGTGTTAGAGGATTAGAGGGAAGTCTCCGGAGCTGACGATCCGATCCCATGTCCAGGTGCCTTGTGCGGTAATTTTTCTCGCGAAGATTATTTCTTGCGGGCAGCCACAGCCCATCCCACAGAATCTGATTCGGCCCTCTTGTCCTGATGGCGAAAGAAAAGAAAATCCAGGAAATTGAAGATCGTGATCAGGGGGTTGCAGAGCAAAAGTCTGCGGAATGAACCTCCGTAGAGTCTCAGGTTTACGTTGATCACATGAAACAGGACGAGGAACGGTCCGCCCATCGAGCGCATCTCAACCACTTCCAGTCCGTTTTCTGTGCAGATGTGTCGTAGACCTTCTTTTGTGTATCGGAAATAGTCGTTGGGCCACGAATGAAAATGCCAGTACTGCGGCGTCGTGATAAGGAGAACCCCATCCTTCTTCAGGACGCGGCTGCATTCTTTCACGGCTGCCTTCGGTTCTGCAAGGTGCTCCATCACCATGAAGAGACCGATCGTATCCGCAGATTCATTCTCGAACGGAAGTTCATAGATCGATCCGATGAGATCTGCGCCGGGGACAATGTCAATACTCACGTAGTTCCCGAGTGTCGACAGCACTTCCCGATATTGCTGCTGACCTGCCCCGACATCCAGAACGGATCCGGATTTCCCGAATTTGACGAGCGACCTGACGTGCTTCAGCGGATCGCTGTATCCGGTATACGTCAGTTTGTAGCTCAGTGCGCGAAATGCTCGAACGAAACGAAGAACGGGATTATTGGATTTTGGCATCGTCATCCTTGAAATAATTGCCTGTAGAATTCGCGGTACTTTGCCGAGACCTTTCCGGTGTCGAAGACTTCGGTGACACGCGCACGTCCGCGTGCAGAGATTCTTTTACACTCGTCAGGATTGCAGGCGAGAGATCCCAACGCCCCCGCCAGGGAATAGAAGTCGTTCGGTTGAACAAGGATTCCTGCATCTCCCACCACTTCAGGGATTGATCCGCTCAATGTGGATACGACCGGCTTCCCGCACGCCATGCTTTCCACAAGAACATAACCGAACTGTTCCTGCCAATCGGGAGTTGGAATGCTCGGAAGGACAAAGACATCGGCGAGATTGTGAATGTGCGGCATCATGTCGTACGGATATGTACCGATGAGTTTGACGTCTTCTTCCATCCTCAATTTTCTGATGAGCTGATGCAGCAGAGGTCCCTCTCTGCCCTTCCCGCCGATGAGGAGCCTGAGCCGCCTGCCCGTGCGTAACCCATCGAGCAGCACCCGGAAGGCATAGAGGAGGTCATAGATTCCCTTTTCACGATCGAGATGTGCGACAAAGAGGATAATGAGGTCATCGCGTGAGCAGCCGAATCTTTTCAGCAGTTCAGGATCTTTCTCCATCGGGTGGAAATGACGGGAATCAATACCGGGCATCTGCACCCGGATCTTCTCCCGCGGCGCACCTTCAAGGATCAGCACCTCTTTTGCACGCTCCGAAATTGCAATATAAAGGTCGGCTTCCGAAAAGATGAGCTCCTTATGCTTAACCGTCACCGGGAGATCGTGCAGGAACGGGATATTCTCCCAAACGGTGAGGACCAGTTTGAATCCCAGGTTTTTCTTTGCACGTGCTGCCTGATAGGTGAAATAGTACATCGTGTCGGGGGCATGCACAATGTCGAATCCGCGAAGGGCACGTGCAAGTCCGACAAGGTCGTGGTAATCGCCGAGCAATCTCGTAACCGGAGCGCGGAGAGCCCGGGCTTTAAGAGATTGGCCGAGCGAAAACTTTTTTTGAACCGGAAACGGAATCGAAGAGACGTCGAAATTATGCTGTTGACTGGCAATGCCAACCAGGTCATATTCATCCATAAGGGGAGTGAAATTCTGCATCTCCCAGCTGTTAAGATTTGATCCGCGAACAACGGCAACTTTTCTTTTCATTGTACAATTCTTTTCAACAGGACAACTCTGCGGTTTGGAACGTCATACGGGTCTGTTATTCCAAACCCATCACTCTGCGGAGCTGAAAAATCTTTCCGAGAAATTCTTTTTCCTGGTCTCCAAAACCGCTCATGGCATACAGGGCCACAAAGTACACCACTGCACCGAGAAAGATATCCATGAAAAGATTAAGCCGGCTTGTAAACAGGAGAACGACCCCCATAATTGCCCCGGCGGCGATGATTTTCAGGAAACTCGAAAGGCGCCCGATGGTGTACCCTGCTCTCCAGGAGCTGTAAACGTACAAAACAAAGAGAAAAATATCAACAAGCATGATTGCATACGCTGCCCCTTGAAACCCGAAACGAGGGACGAGGATGAGATTGACTATGATTGCAACAGCTGCTCCAATAAGAGAAATCGTCATGCAGGTACGTTGGCGGTCAAGGGCGAGCAAGAATGCATAGATGATCCATCCAAGGTACACGATTGCGTCGCCGCAGATGATGACCTGGAGGACAATTGTGGCCTCGTGGAATGCCGGCGGGTAAAGGAGAGCAATAAGTTTTGGTGCGATGATCACTGTCCCTACCCCGAGAGGGATGGAAATCTGAGCAATAACCCTGAGTGAATCTGCCAGGGCCTTCTGCAATTTCTCTCTTGCGGTCGCATAAAAATTTGAGAAGATGGGATACACGACCTGTGATAGCGTCATGGGAATGAGAGTCAGAATGGAGATGATCTTGTATCCTGCGCTGAACAATCCGACTTCAAAATCACCGCGCGTGTACTTCAATACTGTGGGGCCGATGAACATGTACATAGATATGCCGAGTGAGCTGATAGCGATCGGTGTGCCGGATTGCAGAAGTTCCTTCCAAAACACTTTGTCAAATTCGAACTGCGGGCGGCCCATCTGTTTCCAATAGAGTACGATGAGGAGGAGGAGGTTCCCGAAAGCCACGAGTATGTTAAAAATCAATACCGTATTGACATAAGGGTACCTGCCGATGAGAAGAATTACGAGCACAGAAAGAGCCAGATCGTTGAAAATATTGTAGAGGGAGACAACGGTCATTTTGCGGTGTGCCTGGAACGCGGCAAGGAAGACAGTGGAAATTCCATTGATAGCAAACACGACTGCCGTAAGGAGTATTGCCATGTTGGTGACATGAGCAAAATGGGACACTGCTCCTGCAGTCCCGACGACGAGCCCGGCAAGGAAGACAATGATTCCCTTAAGGACGGTAGCCTTCCCAAGAAATTCTCTGCTTCGCGAGAGATCGCGTGAAACATCCCGGATCAGGAGTTGAGCGATTCCGAGGTCGAAGAGAACCTGAAAGAGGGAGCAAAAGTAGAGCGCAAAGTTGAGTATGCCGAAATTCGAGACTCCCAGGAACCGGGAAAGATAATTCAAACGAATCATCCCAAGCAGGAGGCCGATGACTTTTCCTGAAAAGAGGATGACTGTATCAAATGTTATTTTCTTTGTTTGGGAAGGCACAGATCAATCAATTGTGGAAGGAAGAAGAGCTTCCGCGATAAGGTGAGCATCCGATCATGACTCTGAAAGTACTAAAAAAATGAAAAAGATACTATGTATCTGCAATCTTAGTAAGCTAATAGTGAAAATAATAAGTGACATTGCTATGTCATCGCACCGGAAGCGTGCAATGACCACCCGAGTGTGTTAGGGAGATTGAAAAAATCAGGAAATCGGCAGGCGGGGAAAGGTGTGACGGTTCTCACAGAATATACCCGTTTCGCCCTTCGATCTGAACCCTATAGATAATGGGATCTAGTTCAGAAGCCAGCGGGTTTGATTATTTCTGAGAAATAGATTACCTTATCAGGAAGTGCTGGGGGTATTTTTTCCATTCAGTAGTACTGAAGTTCTTTCCTCAAAAATTGTCATTGCGATTTTACGAGTATCCATGATGACGCGGTCGTTGTGTCATTTGTTCATGGAGTCTTAACACGGTTCTCGAAAGGAGATTGCCATGTCAACGCTAAGAGAGTTCTCTGCGATATTACTGTTTGTGGTGCTGATCTTTGTCTTGCCCGTTCATGGGGGACCTCAGTACTTTCAGCAGGGTGGTAAACTTGTTGGTGCCGGGGCTGTTTGGACGCCAAATGAAGGGGCCTCCGTGGCGCTCTCGGCAGATGGGAATACCGCCATCGTCGGCGGTCCCGCAGACAATTATTATACCGGCGCTGTTTGGGTCTACACTCGGAATGGGGATGCTTGGACGCAACAGGGGGTAAAGTTGGTGGGCACAGGATCTTCGGGATATGCAAGGCAAGGTCAAAACATCGCCCTGTCAGCTGACGGCAATACGGCGATCATCGGTGGACCTGATGACAATAATGGTGCAGGTGCGATTTGGGTGTTTGTGCGGGATTCCAGCGGGGTGTGGAGCCAACAGGGCAATAAGCTCGTTGGAACTGGGGCATCCGGTTCTGCACATCAGGCTGGTGCCGTCGCCCTTTCAGGGGATGGAAACACCGCGTTGGTGGGGGGATATACAGACAGTAATGGAATGGGCGCCGCATGGGTATTTGTCAGAAGCTCGGGTGTTTGGTTTCAGCAGGGAAACAAGCTGGTCGGAACCGGGGCTGTCAACGGTTCCTCCGGTTCGACCCAGGGAGTCGGGGTTGCTCTCTCTGCAGATGGCAACACCGCCCTCATAACTGGAAGCGGGGACAATGACCAGTTTGGCGCTGCCTGGATCTTCACCCGAGATACCAGCGGTATCTGGACCCAGCAGGGAAATAAACTTGTCGGCACGGGTGCGACCGGGAACGCATGGCAAGGAAGTGGCGGCACACTTTCCGCGGATGGAAATACTGCAGTGATAGGCGCGCTTGGGGACAATAATTTTTCAGGAGCGTTATGGGTGTTCACGCGGAGCGGTGGGGTCTGGACGCAGCAGGGAAGCAAACTAGTTGCTTCGGATGAAGCAGGTAGCGCGCAAATGGGATGGGGTGTTTCAATATCTGCCGACGGACAGACAATGATTGCAGGCGGCGTATCCGATAACAATAGTTCAGGAGCTGCTTGGGTGTTTAAGAAGAACGGTTCTGCGTGGGAGCAATTTGGCGGCAAGCTTATCGGTGCTGGGGCGATCGGAAGCCCTGTCTGTTACGGTTGGGACATAGGCATTTCAGCCGACGGAAACACATTGATTGTCGGAGGAATTTACGATCATAATTATATCGGTGCTGCATGGGTTTATGTGTATACAACCTCACCACCACCGCCTCCAACTCTTAACCCGATCATCCGGTCGGTAGAGGACGTTCCTCACGATCAGGGCGGCAAAGTGACGTTGATTTGGAATGCCTCGACTCTAGATGTTGATGTAAACTCGCTTCCCTTCTACAGCATTTGGCGAGCACTTTCTCCCGATTCATTGCCGCCCCGGGCAGATCTCTGCAGTGCCAGGATCACAAAGGACTTCAACGGCCGGTCAGTGAGGACGATGGCTTTGAATGGAGTGGCATACAACTGGGAGTGGATTGCCAATCAGCCGGCCCACCGGTTCGCGGCTTACTCCTATACCGCGCCGACATTGTACGACTCGATGCCCAGTACGAACGGCATGACGTATTTTCTTGTCTCGGCGCAAACCTATGATCCGGATGTATTCTATGATTCACCGGTCGATAGCGGATATTCGGTGGACAATCTTGCACCGATGCCTCCTCATAATCTCGCTGCGAAGGTCATTGCAAATTCACTTACTCTTCACTGGAATCCGAGCCCCGATGCAGACCTCGGAAAGTATGCAGTGTATCGAAGTCAGGACAGTATCACAAATGCGGCCGCGATGGAGCCGTATGCTTTCTCTAAGGATACCACGTTTGTTGATGGGGCACCTCTGCCCGATGGCTTCTATCTCGTCAGGCCAATAGACATTCATGACAACTACGGGCTATCGAGCAACGAAATCCAACTCACGCTGACAGGTATGCACGAATCTGGCGAGATGATCCCGGCGAGCTATGCTCTGTCGCAAAATTATCCGAATCCATTCAACCCATCGACGGTGATCCAATATTCACTTATCGCGCAGCAGCATGTGAAGATTTCTATATACAACATGTTAGGTGAGCAGGTGATGGTAGTCGTCGATCGAGTGGAAAACCCTGGATACAAGACGGTCGCCGTCAATATGAGCAATCTACCCAGTGGAATCTATCTTTACAGAATTCTTGCGGGAACTTTCACCGATCTGAAGAAGATGTTGCTGATTAAGTAAGGTTTGGAGTGTGATGTAACACGATGCCCCGGTCATATTGTACCGGGGCATCGTGTTTAGAGCCGCTCATTTTAATGCGAGCCAGTTAGCTTCCTTGCAAGCACCAATATATCCATTGCTAGGGTCGGAAATATGTCGCCGGTGATCGCCAACATGGGAAGCTTCACATCGTCCACGAGATGCTGAGGAATAAATGGGACCCAATTCCCGCGTGTGCGTACGGTCGAGAAACCATGCGCAGCCAGTTGATTCTTCAATACGCCGAGCGTATATAAACGCACATGACCGCTGCCTTCGAGGTTATAATTCAGCCACTTTGGATATACCCCAAGTGCAAGGCGAACCCGATTTTCAAAAGATGCGAGATTTGGCGTCGTAATCAGAACATGTCCCCCCGGATTCAAGCAGCGTGAAATTTCTGTAAGGAATCGGTCGGTATCGATGAGATGTTCGATCACTTCTCCTGCAAACACCAGATCAAAATAGGCGTCGGGAAAAGGAAATGGATCGTGATTCAGATCGCAGTATTTTGCATCGATTCCACGTTGACGTGCCGTGTTCACATCTTCGTGATTAATATCGATCCCCGAGGAGTTCCATCCGCGTTCTCTCCAGAAAAGGGCCCAATCGCCATTTGTGCATCCAATATCCAAGAGCTTGCCCGGATGGAGGCCGCTCATGAGTTCTACGCACTTCCTTAAACGGCTCTCCTTGAGGTTGTAGGTGAAATCCCTGCTTGCGTTGTATGAAGAAATAGGATCCATCACTTTGTTTAAATAGTGTGCTCTTCTATCAAAATTACGATTTCAACGGATGATTCCCCAAGAGCGGGTCGAACCATGTTCTCAAACTCTCCGGGAATGACTTTAATTGTACTCAAAATAAGAGTGTAATGCAATCAACTCCTTGCGCGCTCTTGGAAGTTTTTTGGATGGCTTGCCTTCAAATTTGGGAGAACCATTTCAGAGAGGTGGTCAGCCACATCTGCACAATCTCCGCCCAGCTGGGTGTCAACTCTATCTGGGGCAGCATTGCAATGATTCCGAGATATTCATACATTTCGTAAGGTTGCGGCAGATATTCGTCAGAAGATCCTCCATGATATGAGAGATAGCAGATTGGCAAACTGGAGGGAGTGGGAATGGTCGAATTGTATTGGGCCCTTAGCTCAGTTGGTTAGAGCAGCTGACTCATAATCAGCTGGTCGCAGGTTCGAGTCCTGCAGGGCCCACAATCGATATGAATCACCAAGAAAGCCACGCTAAATATCGAGCATGTTTGGCGTGTCTATTTTTGGGGGGAATTCATTTGGTCATCTTTCCATGTAATCGTCAAAATTGTACCCCGCTCTTGCCAGGGCGCGACGCGTAGCGTCGATGACATATGCCTTATTGTTGAAAGGCATGACGGGAACGTCGGGAAATTTCTGCAATTTTTCCAGGAGCGTTGTTACTTCGTCTTCTGTAAGTCTCTCACAGGTCTCGTATAAACCGGCAGGTTGCTCCTCCAGCAGATCATGTTTGGCCAGGATATCACGGAGTGCTGCAATAATCGTTGCCGAGGGCGGCGGAACCATCAGTGCTGCGATGGCTCCATGGTCTAGACGGATCTTCGCGGCAATCGGAAGGGGGGTACCGCCAAGGCGTCGTTGGGCTGCCGGCAGCAAGATTTTCTCCTCCATGCCGATGTGCTTCAGCAGGCCGGCGCGAAACCGGGCATAGAGGTCCATCTCGAACTCACCATGTTCGCGTACCGCCCGATCCAGAAGGTTCTCCAGGCGGCGATGGTCACTGGCGAAATAATCGTAAAGTCTGCCACGCATGGGTCTCGAAATTTGTGAAATTCTCTACTCAATTTCCAGAATCCCGGGGAGAGAATCAACCCGGTCGACCTCTCTCGTTTTGACTTCTCCTGAATCTTCCCTATCTTGTCTGACACTTATGCTCGCTGCCTGGAAGATACGGGCAACATCACGCAGTACGAACTCCGGGCACACCAATCAAACCTCAATTCATTCACCAGAGGAAGAGTATACTCCATGAAACCCTCGACCGTACTTGTACTCCTGACACTTGCCGCATCAACAATCTTCACATCATGCGGTCCGAAATCGAATGCGCCTGCCAATGATTTTCTAGTGAGAAATCTCGATACTACCGTGAGCCCTGCCAAAGATTTCTTCCGTTATGCCAATGGCGGATGGCTGAAAGCAAATCCGATTCCTCCGAGCGAGCGAATGTGGGGAGTCGGAAATTTGGTACAGGAAAAGATTTATACGCAGATGAAGGATGTCTGCGAGCAGGCCGCGGCAGATACGACTGCTCAGAAGGGGAGCATACGGCAGAAGATCGGGGATTTTTATGCGACCGTGATGGATTCGAACCGGACGGAATCGCTCGGATCGTCACCTCTGAAACCGGAGCTTGACCGCATCGCATCAATTAACAATATTCAGGACCTGCGGAATGTCCTTGCGCTCTATCAGACGTATCGCATTTCTCCACTCTTCTTTCCATCCGTCGACCAGGACGAAAAGAACAGCTCGGTCTATTCGTATCATCTGTATCAGGGCGGGCTCGGTCTTCCGAACCGCGATTATTATTTCCGCACCGATCAGCGCACGCAGAACATCCGGAGCGAGTACCTCAAGCATGTCGCAAAAATGCTGACGCTTCTCGGTGAGGATCCGGCCTCGGCTGGAAAACACAGCGAGTCGATCATGGCGCTGGAAACGCGGCTCGCGAAAGCATCGCGTAAACTCGAGGACCTGCGCGATCCCTACCGCAACTATAACAAGATGTCTGTTGCACAACTGGGTCGTCTTACTCCTGCCCTTGACTGGAAATCACTCCTTCCAGCAATGTCGATTTCAAAGATCGATTCTGTTGTTGTCGGTCAACCCGAATTCTATAAAGAGGTTCAACAGGAACTCACGACGGTTCCGATGGATGAGTGGAAAGAATATCTCCGGTGGAACCTGGTAAACCGGTTTTCGTCGACACTGGACAGCGCTCTGGCAAACGAACATTTTCATTTTTACGGCACGGTTCTGTCCGGCGTCAAGGAACAGCGTCCGCGATGGAAACGCGCCCTCGATGCCGAGGAACGTGCCATCGGAGACCTGCTCGGTCAGCAGTATGTTGCACAGTACGTCCCTGCCGCAATGCGCGCACGGTATGAGGAAGTCGTGAAAAACATGTTCGCCTCGTACGCCGACCGGATCAAGAAACTCGACTGGATGTCAGAAGAAACGAAGACGAAAGCTCTTGCCAAACTTGAGGCAGTCAGGAAGAAAGTCTGCTATCCCGATAAGTGGAAGGATTATTCGTCCCTGGAATTCGACAGAAGCTCATACTTTGCGAATCAGCTTCGCGCCAATCAGTGGCTGTACCAGTATTTCGTCCAGAAACTCGGGAAGCCGGTCGATCGGACCGAATGGGATATGACGCCGCAGACCTATAACGCCTACTATAATCCGTCGAACAACGAAATCGTTCTTCCCGCTGCGGGTCTGCTGATTCCGGATCTTGCCGATTCACTTGCCGACGATGCCCTGATTTACGGGTATGCGGGTGCTTCCACGATCGGGCATGAAGTCACTCATGGATTTGATGATGAAGGGCGCCAATTTGATGCAGAGGGCAACCTTCGCAACTGGTGGTCGAAGGACGATGAGAAACAATTCAACCAGCGTGCCCAGAAAATGGTTGATCAGTTCGACGCGTACATAGTGCTGGACAGTCTTCATGTTAACGGGAAAGCGTGCCTTGGAGAGAATATTGCTGATCTCGGCGGCGTGGTGATCGGGTATGATGCGTTCAAGCATACAAAGGAAGGTCAGACGGATACGCTCA
This sequence comes from Bacteroidota bacterium, assembly GCA_035518715.1. Taxonomy (GTDB): domain Bacteria; phylum Bacteroidota; class Ignavibacteria; order UBA10030; family SZUA-254; genus DATIXJ01. Next base: position 145,196 of record DATIXJ010000027.1, read on the forward strand.
TCGACGGCCTGACTCCGGACCAGAGATTCTTTCTCGCCTACGCATATTCGTGGCTCGGGCAGAAGCGCGACGCAGCGCTGCAGCAGCAGATCTTGACGGATGTGCACTCACCCGAGTTTCTCCGTGTGAACGGTCCGCTCTCGAATGTACCGGAGTTTTATCACGCGTTCGGCGTGAAACCCGGTGACCCGATGTGGAGACCGGATAGTCTCAGAGTGAAGATCTGGTAGCACCGGCGTCGGGGCCGGCGTTTGGAAATTGTTGTGGAAGTCACCGTAATGGGGAAACAGATCATTGATGGGTTCCGCCGCATCCTGCTTTACCGCAGGATGCGGCATTCTCTCACCGTAGTGTCCTGCCTCCTTCTCTCCACAGGCGCATTTTGTCAGAAAACGTTAACGCTTGACGGCTGCCTTCAAACGGCGCTCGAACACAATGTTGCCTATCTCATCGCCTCGAATGAGCATCAATCGGCGCAGCTTGCAAAGGATGAGCTTGCGAAGACCGCCCTCCCGGAAGTGCGGATCGGAGGGAAGGCGTTGGATGCTCCACATTCCGAACTGCACGGGTACGACCCTGCATCCACTGACGGCGGAATCTTTTCTGCACAGCTCGAATTACAGGAACTGCTCTATGATGGGGGAGCGCGCGGCACAAAATCGCAGCAGCTGTCCGTCGATATCGACCGCCTCGGCATCGAACAGCGGCGTGCTGAACGGGATCTTCGCTACGCGGTGACATCTGCATTTCTCGACGCACTGGAATCCCGCGAAGAGCTTACGCTCGAACAGGATCAGGAAAAAGAACTCGCCGAATACTCCGATCTCGTGACCCGGCTTTACCACGGTGGCGGAATCAGCTACACTGATGTTCTGAAAACAGATCTCAGTCTCCAGAATGCGCATCTTGCCGTCGAGCGGGCGTATCAGTCATACGCGGGGGCAAAAATCGCACTCGCCGCAGCGATGGGAACCCCGCAAGACACGTCATTTTCCCTGCAGGGAGAGATCGGTGTTCCCGACAGTGCCGGGACGTTCGCACTTCTGGAGAAGGCAACGTCCGATTCATCTGCGAATCTCGATCTGCAGTCGGCGGATCTTGCAGCACAACGGAGCCAGTTCGATGTCGATCTCGCGAAAAGCGAGCGGCTTCCTTCCGTTGTTCTGACCGGTGATGTGGGATTTCTCTCATCGGGGGATAACCTGAACCTGCCGTCGGACCAACGCTTCAATTCACTCGGCTATTCTGTAGGGTTTTCGATTGAAAACCTCCTCGCAAACTGGGGGGCGACAGATTTACGTATCCAGCAGCGGGAACTTGATGCCCAGAATATCCGGCTGGCGTTTGAGCAGCAATTGAGAGCTCTGCGGGGTGATGTTGAACGAATGCGCACCGACCTGGTGAGCGGGTACAGCCAGGTGAGAATGATCCAGAAAATCCTGAAAGTGTCGGCGGATAATTATATGGTGACAAAAGCCCAGTATGCAGGAGGAGCTTCGAGTGCACTGGAGGTGTTATCCGCACAGCAGTCGCTGGCGGAAAACCGGATATCTGATCTTCACACGAGGGCCACACTCCAGCGGCTGGTCGCAAAACTCAACCAGGTTCTCGCCCGGTGAAGAGAGGAAGAATGAAAATTCAACTGTACAGCACGGTGATTGCATGTTCCCTGCTCGTCTGCCTCTGGGGATGCAATAAGCCCAAAGCCGATGATGACGATGAAGCGGTTTCCGGAAATGTGCGTGTGCCGGTACACGTGCAATCCCTGAGCCGCGGAAATATCGAAGATGCGGTTTCTGCCGTCGGAGAGACCGAAGCCCTGCGGAAAGAGAAGGTGCTTTCGCCGGTCGCGGGGAGAATCATCACGCTGAATGTTCTTGAAGGATTGCAGGTGCATAAGGGCGATGTGCTGGTCGTGCTGAGGACGCGTGAGGCACAGGCGGCTGTCGACGGTGCAAAGATGCTGTTGCAGTCTGCCACAACGGACCGGCAGCGCGAGGAAGCCGAACATACGCTGGTGCTCACCGATTCCCTCCAGCCGCGGGTGGTGCTTCGTGCTTCGTTCGACGGGACCGTGGCTTCCCGGAATGTGATGGAAGGCGAGCTTGTTTCGGAGCAGGCAGAGCTGCTGACGCTGATCGATCCGGCGACTATTATGTTTATTGCCGAGGTGCCGATCCAGAATATCATTTCCGTACACCCGGGTCTTCCCGCCAAAGTACATTTTGCACAGCTTCCTCTCGGCGAGTTGAATGCCGTTGTGGATGCCGTGACTCCCCAGGCAGAATCACAAAGCCAATCCGTCAAGGTGCGCCTCCGGTTTACCGGCCTGACGGCAAAGCAGGAACAAGTACTCAAGGTGAATGTTCCCGGAAACGCGCGCATCATCGTCGGAGTGCGCCGTGATGTCTTGGTCATCGGACGCTCAGCCCTTCTGCATGATGATGAATCCGATGCCTATTCCGTCGTCATCATGACGCCGGATTCGCTGGCGAAGATTGTACCGGTGACTGTGGGGATCCGGTCGGATACCCTCCTCGAAATCCAGAGCGGGATGCTCCATCCCGGTGATCGGATCATTACGCACGGCCAGTATGCTCTTGCCGATTCGACGAGGGTGACGGTCGAATAGACATGGGTCTGTTTTCCTACTGCAGGCGTCACGCGAAAGCACTGCTGTTCACGATGGCAGTCTTTGCGATTGGGGGCGTGGCGATGATGCTGCATCTTCCCGTCTCACTCTTTCCCGATATTACGTTTCCCCGCATCGTCATTCTCGGTGACAACGGCGAAGAGCCGGCGGAACGCATGATGGTGGAAGTCACGAAACCGCTCGAAGAAGTCGCAATTGCCGTTCCCGGTGTGCGCACGGTACGATCCACAACTTCACGCGGATCGACGGAAATATCCATTGGTCTCGACTGGAGTTCTGACGTTCAACAAACGCTGGGGTTGCTCCAAGGACGGATCGCCAATATCCGCAATGAACTTCCGGCGACCGCGTCGGTGCAGTCCGAGCAGATGACGGTGGCGGTCTTTCCCATCATCGGCTACAGTCTTACCTCCGACACGCTTTCGCTCGTCGAGCTGCGTGATATCGCCCTCTATCAAATCCGCCCGGCGCTGCTTCGAGTTGCGGGAGTCGCGCGTGTGGAGATTACCGGAGGAGAATCCCGGGAGTTTCTGGTGAAGGTGAACCCCGACCGGCTCGCATCGTACGGTATGACAATCCAGCAGGTCTCCGATGCCGTGGAGGAAACGAACTTCGTGGAATCCACAGGCCTCATGAGCGATAATTACCAGCTCTATCTCTCGCTCGTTTCCGGCTTGCTGAAAACAAGAGAGGATGTTGCAAACATCGTCATAACAGCCCGCGGCGGCGTTCCGATCCGGGTGAGCGACGTTGCGTCGGTCGAAAAATCGGTCGCAGATCAGTATATCCGTACCACTGCCCACGGCCGCAGTGCAGTACTGATCAATGTTCTTAAACAGCCGACCGCAAGTACCGTGCGGATCGGCGCGGATATTTCGGATGTCATCCATGGATTGACCCTGCCTGGGGGTGCTCACCTTGAGATCTTCTATGATCAGGGGGATTTCATCCGGTCCTCCATTGCTGGTGTTCGTGACAGCATGCTTATCGGTATTGCCCTCGCCATGGTCATCGTCTTCGTCTTTCTCAGGAGCTGGCGCCTGACACTGGTTGTGCTGATTATCGTCCCGGTGACCATCGCGATGACATTTCTCTGCCTCGGGGCACTCGGAAAAACGATCAACATCATGACGCTGGGCGGGATTGCTGCCGCGGTCGGACTGATCATAGATGATTCGATCGTTATCATAGAATTTATCTTTACGAAGTTCGCGTCTCTTTCGACTGCGGATCGGACACCTCTGGGATACGCCCGCGCGGTCGAACAAGCCATCCACTCGCTCATGCCTGCAATCATCGGTTCGACCGCAAGTACGATCGTGATCCATATTCCTCTCGCATTTCTCGGAGGGGTGACGGGCGCTTTCTTCACTTCGCTCTCGATCACCATGGTCTGCGCCCTGACCATTTCCTTCCTTCTCTCCATCACGCTCGCACCGCTGCTGGCGTTGATCCTGCTCCGCAGTGAGGATATCGAACGGGAAATTACGCATGAACATCGCGGATCGCGCATTGCACAGCTTTACGAAGATACTACCCGTAGATTGCTTCGTCATAAAATTCTCGTCGTCCCCTTCGTAATCGGCATTCTCGCCGTGGCGTTCCTTCTTTATTCACAGCTTGGGTCCAGCTTTATGCCCGAAATGGACGAGGGAACATTCATCCTCGATTACATTTCTCCCGCCGGGACGTCTCTCGCGGAAACCAACCGGATACTCACACACGTGGAGAATATCCTGCAATCCATACCTGAAGTGGAATCGTATTCACGTCGAACCGGAACACAGCTTGGTTTTTTCATCACTGAACCCAACGTCGGAGATTATACAGTCAAACTGCATTCGAAACGCGCCCGGAGTATCGAGGAAGTGATCAGCGAGGTGCGGGAGCGAGTCCACAACACGGAGCCGGCTCTGCAGATTGATTTTGGGCAACTTATGATGGATGTGATCGGAGACCTGACGAACTCGCCTCAGCCGATTGAGATCAAGATCTTCGGCGAGGATGCCGACGTGCTCCGGTCTAAGGCAAGAGAGGTCAAGTCGCTTATCGAGTCAGTGCCCGGCGTAGTGGACGCGTTCGACGGCATCGTCATTTCGGGCCCCTCGCTGGTGATTCATGTTGATCCGCAGAAAGCTGCCTTTGCCGGATTCACCACGCGGGATGTGCTCGTACAGGTCCAGAATATTATGCAGGGTCGGGTCGATACGAAGGTGCAAAAAGGAGAGAAGCTCATCGGGATTCATATCCGCTATCCCGCGATCTATCGGGAAGATATCAATCATATCGAGGAACTCAAACTCGTCTCTCCGGGCGGAAACATCATCCCGCTCCGGACGATCGCGTCATTCGAGCGTGTGGCGGGGGAAGCAGAGATCGAACGCGATCAGCTTCAGCAGCGCGTTGCCGTGACTGCGAGAACTTCGGGGAGAGATCTGGGCAGCGTGATGACCGACGTGAAGAAGCTTCTTGCGGCGAAGCTCCGTCTGCCGTCCGGCGTAACGATCGCGTACGGAGGAACATACCAGACCCAACAGGAATCCTTTACGGGGCTTTTCATCGTGGCGCTGATCGCACTTCTCCTTGTTATCATCGTTCTGCTGTTTGAATTCGGGGAATTCACGATTCCATTTTCCATATTTGTCATCAACGCCATGTCGCTTGTCGGAGTCTTTGGGGCACTGTGGCTTTTCGACGTTACGCTGAACGTCTCCAGCCTTGTCGGAATCGTTCTGATCATCGGCATTGTTGCCGAAAATGCGATTTTTGTATTTCACCGGATGAAGCAGCTGCAGTCAGAGGGCGCCACGCTCGATGATGCTCTCACGGCTGCCGTGAAGATGCGCGGGCGGCCGATCGTTATGACCACCCTCGCTGCGGTCCTGGCACTTCTCCCGCTCACTCTCGGGATTGGAGCCGGTGCCCAAATGCAACAGCCCCTCGCCGTTGCGGTCATCGGCGGTTTCTCGGTTTCGAGCACGCTCCTGTTTTTTGCGCTCCCACCTCTCTATCGACTTCTGCGCCGGTAGGACGACCGTTCTCCGATCCCTCCCCGGTATCTCACCGTTCATTTCTTCTTCAGGTCTGCGAGTGCACTCTGGATCTTATCGCGGATAAGCCGCACGTGGTCGTCCGTCGGAATTGCCGAGAGGTAGACGTCATAATACCGGAGGGCTTCCTTGTACCGATGGAGGAAAACATCCATGTCCCCCGTGTAACGATAGAGATTCGGGTCGGCCATGCCGACGGAAATCGCCGCCTTGAAGTATTTCGCTGCCTCAGGATACTTCTTCTGTGTTGCGTAGAGAATCCCCAGGTTGGCGAGCGCCTTTTGCATCGTCGGGTTTAACTCTACGGCCCTGAGGTTCAGCTCGATGGCTTTCGCCGTATCTCCGCGCTGGGCATATTCGACTCCGAGATTGGAATATACCCCCGGCTCCTGCGTCCCCAGCGCAACGGCACGCAGAAGCATCCTGAAATAATCCTCCCGGTCTCCGAGCAATCGGTAGACATCAGCAACATTTCCCACGATCCGCGTATTGGATGAATCAATCGACATGAAGTGCCGATAATAATCCCGTGCATCGGAATACCGGCCGTTATCGAAATAGTAATTTGCAAGTGCCTCGTCGTATACCATCTGCGCGGTCAGACCGAGATAGTTTGGACTGTCGAGAAGTTTCATGCGGGTGAGATGTTTCTGCGCGCTCGCATTCACCCCAATCCACGCTGCCCAATGCAAAAAGCAGAAGACGACGAGGAACACAAGAACATACTTACGGGGATGAACTTCAACGTGGTCCCTGCTCAGCAGATAGACGGGCAGGACCAAAAGCGGAGAAAAGAATCCCGCGTACAAATCCCAGTCCCGGGCAAGCCCCAGCGCACTGTTCACAACCCACGTGAAGAACAGACCGCAGGCAGCTGTCACGATGAGGAAGACAAGTGCCCCGTCCTTCCACTTTGATTCTCCGCGGATCGCAAAAATGCCGATGACCGTGACGATAAGACCCGCAGGTGCCAGAAGCGTCAGGGAGTTAAACCAGTCAACAAGATGATTCCAGGAGAACATCGCGTAGGGAAAATTTCCACCCACTGCCGAGAACGGACGGAGAAAATCCACACTTCCCGATTGCACGTGTCGCGTGAAATCCTGGATGTTGAAGCCCGCGGCCAGCAGGACGAATATCCCGATGAGAGCGATTCCCGTCAGGAAAAGGACTGCCCGAATTCTTCCCTCCCGGTAGTAGAAAATTATGAGGAGCCCCAACGATGGCAGAAAAATGGTCGAGCCGAGGTGAAGGAGGATCATCGCAATCAAACAGCAGATCGGGATCAAAAGGGAAACGCGTCGCTCGAGCGCCAACCATCCCGTAACGGCATAACCAATGGTGAAGATATATTGGAGTGCGTAATTCTCGACGTACCCGAAAAAGAACTGTGATCCTGCTCCGAGGAAGAGAAGACATCCCAGGAGAACCGTTTCGAACCGGGATCTGTTGATGAAGCGGGATACCCAGAAGAGGAAGACCAGGAAGAGCGCGGCCGCGAAGCAATCGATCACGGCATACACCGTATACGGATCCGGGGAGGAGGAAAATGAATGCATGGAGAGGGCATTCCGGTAGATCCAGAACATCAGCGGCTGATTGCGGAAGCTCTGTGTGATTTCCGGTCCGTTGATGCCGAGGATGACTGACCTGAGGAGTATTGCCCCGTCACCCAGGAGATGGAGCTTTGCCGGGACGAGCCAGATTCCAATCGCAAGCAGACCGGCTGCAAGGGAAAAATTTACAAGCTGCGGAAAGCGGGCACTGTTCTGGATCAGATTTTCAATTTTCTCGGAGGCGATTTTCTGGGTCGATGGGATTGATGCGAGCACCATGATTAACAGTGCGAGGCATCCAACCACCGGCGGATAGAATCCATAAAAATGAAACCCCCAATTAGCATGAAGAGGATTGATCGCACCCCAAATGTGAAGAGCGACCAACATCCAGCATAAGGCAACCACTAATTTTGCGGAATTCGTCATTGGCCAGCTAAATATCAAGAAAGTACGGCGATTTTGCAATCTTATGAAATCCTCCCGTGAAAATGATGTGTGCGATCGAACTTTCGCCCCGGTCACAAAATAATCTTTGAATTTGATTCATATTTGACTCTCACAACATTATTATGTAACTTTCCCCCGCTTTCTCAAGCAATCTCTTAATCTTCGGACACAACCGCCGGAGTTTTAAAGAGATGGTTCGATATGCGGTCTGACTTTCGCTCAGATAGTGATGCAGATTCACCAGTGGAATGAATTTTTCCGTCATCGTTCCAACATACAACCGTTTGGAGTTACTGAAGAAGACGCTGGAAAGTCTGTTATCCCAAAACTATGAGGGGTTCGAAATTATTGTTGTTAACGACGGGAGCACAGACGGCACGCACGAGTTTCTCTCTCGGCTTTCTCGAGAATCCAGGATCCGCTACGTGTGTCAGCCGAACAGCGGTCTGGCCGCATCACGAAGAGCAGGATTGGAAATTGCACGCGGAAGATATGTTGCATTTACGGATGACGATTGCGTGACGCCGCCGGACTGGCTGCAGAAATTCGACCGTCATTTTCAGGGTGAACAGATCGCCGGAGTCGGCGGAAGTGCATTGACTGGCAATCCTGCGAATCTGTTTGCGGCCGCGAATGATATGATCAACGAGTATTTCAAATCTGCGGTGAATTACTCTGGGGTCCTTCTTCCTTTTCTTACCGGAAACAATATTTCTTACAGCCGCGAATTTCTCAACGGTGTGGGTGGACCCGACAGCAGGTTCCGAATGGGTGCGGAAGACCGCGATCTTCTCCTGCGGGTTGTGTCGGCCGGCGGAACAGTCACCTACGACCCTGCCATTGCGGTAGTGCACCATAATGACTCGAACTTCCTGAGCTTCGTGAAGCACCAGTACCATCAGGGGAAGGGCTCACATCTGTATTATACGCTTCATCGTCAGACTGCTCTGCGTCCGCGTCGCTTTTCGTCCGCCGTGTATCGCGGTCTGCTCGCTCGTCCGTTCAAATCGAATCCCTTTCCCAAAGCACTGGCCTTTTTCTGTCTCATCATTCTGGCACAGTGTGCCGTTCTATCGGGTTATGTTGCGGCCGCCCTCGCAGGGGATCCCGGAAATCAATGAACAGGCGAACTGATGGATGCCCCGGGATCGAAAGCACTGAAACGGATAAAGGTAGTTTTCATCCAACTGTACGGAGAGATGGGGGGAAATGAACTCGTGACCGCTCATCTGCTCCGGAATCTTGACAGAACACGCTTTGAACCGATCGTCGTTCTGAATTGCGAAGGAGAGTTTGCAACGCAGTTGAGAACAAGCGGCGTACGGGTCGACATCATCCCTTTCAGGACGGTAATGCTCGGTCGTTTGGTGTATCCCTGGGTACTTGTTCGCCTCCTGAAAGACGCCCGGAAGATCGGCGAGCATTTCGAGCATGAACCTCCGGATATTGTGCAGTGCAGCGATATTCTGGCGCTCCTCCTCGCCCTGCGATTGGTCCGGCAACGGAACATCCCGGTTGTGTACAGCGTGGTGTTCTTCTACTCGTGGCTCCGGATGTTCGCCTTCAGTCTCGTTGCGCTCAAACAAGTGAAAGCCATTGTGGTGAATTCGGGAAAGGTCGAGCGTGATGTTCGTAGCCGGGCGATTCTTACCGGACAGCAGGTTGTGCGAATTTATCCGGCGGTTGGAGAATTTCCCTCCCGCAACGCGGAATCCGGTGACCGCTATCGCCTCCATGCCGATCTCGGGATCTCCCGGGAGACGAAGCTCGTCTGTGCAATCGGGCGTATTGATCCGATGAAGGGTCAGATGTCGTATCTCCGATCAGCGCGGCAAATTCTCCGCAAACGATCGGATGTGGTTTTTCTGATCGTCGGTAGTCCGATGAATCAAGTCTCGATGCCGGTCATTTCTGGTTACCACGAGCGGCTTCTGGAGTTTCAGCGCAAGGAAAAGCTCGAACACGCAGTGCAGTTTCTGGGGCAGAGAAGTGATGTCGCCGAGATTCTCCGATCAGTTGACGTATTTGTTTCTCCCTCCCGGAATGAAGGATTTGGTATGGCGATTGTGGAGGCATATCTCGCCGGGCTGCCGCTCGTATTGAGTCCTCACGCAGGTGCGTTGGAAGTATTCAGCTCACACGAGGGAGTGTTTCTGTCGGAACCCCGGCAAACAGACGCATTTGCGTCATCGATTGAGGAGGCACTGGCGTTTTCATCCTCCCCGAACGTCAGATCGTCTCTTCGGGCCCATCGCGCGATTCGATCCGGGGGATGGAAAAGTTTCGCGGAGAAGTTTGAAACTCTTTATTTGCAGATTGCACAGGCATGAATACGAATCCTTGAACAACTACAAGGAAGCAACCATGGAAGAATTGGTGATACAGCAACATCAAACAGAACAGACCACCAGGCATCCGGCAATACCGGTAATTCCCGAATCGGATGATCCGGTGCGTGCAACGGAGGATTATCATCTCTACCTCTATGCTTCGCGTTTCGTGAAGAACAAGCGCATATTGGATCTGCACTGCGGTCCGGGATATGGTGCGGCGTTTCTCGCACTGAATGCAGGCGATGTTCTCGCCTACACCGACGGCGATCCGGCTGCCGAATCTGCGCGCACGACATTTTCAGAGTTTACCCGGCTGCGGTTTGCGTCTCCCTCACCGGAAGATCAACCTCCGCTCCCTGCCGACAGGGATGTCGTGATCTGTTTCGGACTCCTTCATCAGCTTCAGATGGAGGCGCGTCACCGTACCATGCAGACCATGAAGAGCGCGTTGACGCGGGGAGGTGTTGCGATCATTGCAACCCCCGTCCGCTCTGTTTCCAGTGCCATGAACGGCAACGGCTCACAGCTCTTCACGCCGGTGGAGTTTGCGGAGTTTGTGAAGGAATATTTCCGGACCGTGCTCTTTATCGGACAGAAAGCAGTCACCGTGTCGAGCATCTGGTCGCTCTATCGCTGGAAGGATGATTATTTCCGATTCCACACCCGCGAGAATCTTTTCACGCTTCCTCCGGAAGACGAGCAGTTTGCCGACCCGGAACAGCTCATCGCGATCTGTTCCGATGAAACGCTTTCGCGCGATATCATTGATGGGAGCAATTCCTTCTATTTCGATACGGTCCAGAATTCGCGGAAAGAAGAACGAGATCACAAGCTGAAGGCGCTTCCGTGCGAACTGGAGAACCTTCGGCAATCACTGGATGCCGCAACTGCCGAGCTCGCGGAGAACAGGATATCGCTTGACGGACTGACGGAAGAGCTGGCGGATGCCTGCAAGCGCTCTGAGCAGATCTCCGAAACGCTTGCAGATCGGGAACGCACGGTTTCGGCACTGAAAAGTGATCTGCAGAATGCACATGCCTCGATCGATACACTTCAGCAGGCCTATGATCTCCGGACAGCCCGGGCAAACGCACTGAAAGAGGAACAGTCGAGCGCGGCGAACCGGCTTCAGGAAGTAGAACAATCTCTCGATGAGAGAACGCAGCAGTTGCAGAACCTCGCGGCCGAAAATATGCGCCTGCGGAGCGCGCTCAGCGAAATCGAGCACACCGTTGCCGACCGCACCGGAGAAATCATGCAGCTCAATGAGCTGCATCGCCAGGACGAACTTCATCTGAAAGAGCTGCAGGACCAGATGAACGAGTCCGCCGAGGTGCACCGCCTGCGCGCGGAAGAGCTGACGGCGCTTCGCGCACAGGTCGTGAGTCTCCAGTCGCTGCTCGACGAGCGTAATGAGCATGTCTCTTCCTCGACGGAAGAGCTTTCGGCGTACAAGGAAGAGATTCGCCTTCTCCACGGGCAGATCCGGGAGCATGAACAGCGCGCGGTTCAGGTCGGCGAAGAAATGAAGCGCATCCACCACCGCAACGAAGAGCTGGAACAACAGTTTCAATCGGTGGATTCTTCCTCTGCAGACCGCGAAAGCCATATCAGAGAGCTCGAACTTTGCGTTCGGGAGCTCGAGAAGACTGCGACTCAGCGTGATCGACTGGTCGTGGAGCAGAAGAACGAGCGTGACGAGCTTCGGTCGCGGCTGGCCGACATCGAGCGGGTGCTTGAACAGAAATCAACCGAACACGATGCGGCAATCAAAGAAGCCGAACAGGTCCGTTCGAACGAAGAGATGAATCGTAAAGCCCTTGATGAGCGCAATCAGCGGGTTGCCCGGCTCGAGCAGCAAACGAAAGATCAAACCGAGTTTCTCGTGAATCTTCAGAGGGAATCGGAAGAAAATGCAAGCCAGGCGCGCCAGCTGAAGGCGGAGCTCGAAAAACAGATCATCGCATTCGACACGTACCAGAAATCACAGTCGGATCTTCAGCAGCGGTATACAAAGAGTCAGATCCGGGTGCAGGAGCTTCAGGCGACGCTTGCGCTGTTTGAACAGAAAATTGAGCGGCTCAACGCTGCTCCGGGCTACAAATTCCTCTCCTCGATCGGATTCATCCCGAAAGACAAAATCTAAGAGTCGAATGATCCTCTCAGCCGGAAGTCGCAGAAGGACTTCCGGCTGCGTCGCGCGTTCAGGAGACGCGAATTCCCATTGGCGGGCATACCGGCAGAGAACTCGGCTTTCCCGCTGTGACCCGGCATTTCCAATATTCCCTCGCAAATCATCGCATTTTCTGCACTTGCAATCTTCCGGAATCTTCCTAATTTATAAAGCATTGTGAGCTCGCTCGGACCCGAAATGCCGATTGAGGCAGGCAGTTCAGCCGTTGCCGTAACCCGGCCCCGCAGCAACTTTTCCAAGTATCTCAATATTGTTCGCTCACTCGCCGTTGCCGACTTCCGGCTGAAATATCACGATTCTGTTCTCGGCTATGTCTGGACGATGCTGAACCCGATCCTGATGTTTGGGGTCTACTATTTTGTGTTTACCGATGTCTTCCCGAGCCGCATTCAGAATTACCCCATCTTCCTTCTCATCGGCATTTTCAATTACGCGTTCTTCCAGGATTGTACCTTCAGCGCGATGAATTCGATCGGGAACAAATCGGGATTGATGAAGAAAATTTACTTTCCGCGTTCAATCATCGTTTTTGCATCCGGCGGAACGAGCGTGCTTTCGTACCTTATCAATTTTGTCGTTCTTCTCGGCATCATCTTTTCGCTCGAAGGCATTCCCCGTCTTGCCTGGCTCATTCCGATCCCGGTAATCTGTCTGCTGGTGTTCACGATGGGTGTTTCCTTTCTGCTCGCAGCGCTCTACGCGTACTTCAGGGATATGGGACAGATCTGGGGTGTCCTTCTGCTGGCAATTTTCTGGCTGAGCCCGATTGTTTTCGACGTCGATGCGCTTCCGCCATCTATTTCCCGGTATGTGTATTTCAATCCGCTGACGAGAATCTTCGGCTTGTTCCGCCATTATCTTCTGTACAATTATTATGAGTTCCGGTTCATGGGGATGACCGTTGTCTATTCGTTCCTGACGTTCATTATCGGATTTCTGGTCTTCACGAAGAATGAATCCAAATTGCCGGAGCTCTTCTGATGATCATTGTTGAAAAGCTCAATAAGGTCTTCAGGATTCCCCATGAGAAGAAGAACACGCTCTTTCATACATTCTTCAGTTTCTCAAAAGGCGCGTATCAATTTGAGGAGTTTCACGCGCTGCGGGATGTAAGTTTCCGTGTCCAGAAAGGTGAGACCGTCGGTATCATCGGGAAGAACGGATCCGGCAAGTCGACACTCCTCAAAATCATTGCGAATATTTACCGGCCGACATCGGGCGAGGTGGTGGTGAACGATGAGGTCTTCCCGCTTTTAGAGCTCGGCGTCGGCTTTCAGCCGAATTTTACCGTGCGTGACAATATTTACCTGTACGGATCGTTCCTCGGATTCAGCCGGAGGGAGATGCACGAACGCATCGCGAGAGTTCTGGAGTTCGCAGAGTTGACGCGCTTCGCGGATTCAAAGCTGGACAACCTCTCGACAGGCATGAAATCGCGTCTCGGGTACGCAATTGCGATTCAGGGAGATGCGCCGATTCACCTGCTCGACGAAATATTGGCAGTGGGGGATGAGGTGTTTCGTCAAAAATGCCGCGAACGGTTCCGCACGACCCGCAATGAGGGGAGAACGATACTCTATGTGAGCCATGACCTTGGCAGTGTGCAGGAATTCTGTGACTCCGCAATGCTTTTGCATCAGGGGCAGATTGTAACGATGGGATCTCCGGATCTGGTCATCCAGGAATACCGGAAAATGATAGCGATGGAAGAGGCAGCATAAGGATGAGATACCTATGGCAGTAACGACACGGCCTGACATTTGGGGAAAAGTCTCGGAACAATATGATGCAGAGCCCCAGGAATTTGAACTGGGCTTGGCAAAAGAGATTTGTTCGGTCTTTACGGAACTCGGGTTCCGGCCGGGGAGCAAACTTCTTGAGGCCGGTTGCGGGTCCGGTCACCTGTCGCTCCGGCTGAACGAGGCCGGATACAAAACAACGCTTTTCGATTTTGAGCCGAAGGCGATCGCTGCGGCACAAAAAGCGTTTCTGGCTCACCGCAGAAGAGGCGTGTTTGTCGAGGGGGATCTCTTCGAAATTGAAAAACGCGTATCCACTCCGGCCGATATTGTCTGGAACAGCGGCGTGCTCGAACATTTCGACTTTTCCACCCTCGTCTCGGCACTCGAAAAAATGAAATCTGTTGCCCGCAAGGGAGTGTTTTTCATTGTCCCGAATCCTGCGAGCGTGGTCTACCTCCTGTACCGGATGAAAATGCTTCATGAGGAACGGTGGAATGTCGGGGTCGAGTTCTTGCGCACGGATTATGAACATGCCATAGCGAAGAGCGGTCTGCATCTTGTTCAATCAGCTCCCTGCGGCCGCGAGTATACCAGGCACTCCGTGCGCGTGGTCTCCCAGGATCCTGCGATCCGATCCCTCTTCGACGAACTAGTCGAGAGCGGGCAATTCGCAGGGAATGTTCAGGTGCTTCAATATTTTTATTGTTCTACGACCGGCGGCTCCGGCACGACAACGCCTGCAGTCAGTGAGGATGCGCAAGAGCAATCGACATTTGACCGGACATTCTATCTGGATGCTCTCGGCACCGTTAACAGTGCTCTTCTGAATCTGAGACGGGAACGAGACCGGCTGCAAGCCGAGAGAGACGGTTATCTCGGCAGCCAGGAAGGTCTTCGTCAGGCGCTCCGCGACGAACAGACAAAAAGTAAGGATGCACTCGTGCTGCTTGAGAAGCAGCTTGCAGAGCTCAAAACCCGGTATGAACAGGCAATTGCGGCAGAAGCGGCAGGCCGACAGGCGGCACTCGACCAGAGGGCAGCGTCTGAGCAGACCGCCACAGCACTGAACGAGAAGGCAGGACTCGTCGAAACCAGGTACGAGCGCATCCTTGCCATTGAAACTGAGCATCGACGCACGGTTGAAGCGCAGCTCGCAAAATCACAGGCGGCTTCGTCATCGCTGGAAGATCAGCTCAGCTCCCTCACAGAGAAGAGCGACAAACTTCGGGCAACCCAGGAAACTGAACGCCGCTCAGCGGACGAAGAGAAGTCGAAATTCCAGGCGACCATCGCGTCGCTTGAAACCAAACTTGCGGTGCTGAGCGCCCGTCACGAGGAGCTTCTGGCAACAGGCACTCAAATGCGACAGTCGGCTTTGGCGGAGCAGGGGCGTGTCGCGGCCGAAATGGCATCGCTCGGGGAAAAACTCCAGCTCATGACTCAAAAATATGAGCAGGCGATTACCGCGGAGGCGGCTCAGCGTCAGATTGGCACTCAGCTGCGCGCACAGCTCGAATCGACAGTTTCCTCACTGGACGAAAAAATCAAGACTCTCGGAGCTCGGCTCGAGAAGTCGATTGCCTCGGAGGCGTCGGAGCGGCAAGCCGCACTTGATCAGAAGAAGATATTTGAAAAAGAGCTCGCATCTCTTCAGGAAGAGATTGACGGGCTCGCCGGCCAGCGAGCGGTCGATCGTGAAGAAAAGCAATCAGCCAGGGATCGGATCCGCGAACTTCAATCCGAGATCAGGGAAATGCAGGAAGATTCCGCCCGGCTTGCCTCGACGCTCTCTGCCCATCAGGAGAGCTCGCGGCGGGAGCAGGTGCGCCTTGAAGAATATCGGAATGCGATATCGAGTCTCGTGAGCAGCCTGCGGGAGACCGTGAACCGTGGCCAGGAACTCTTTGAACGACCATCGTACCGGTTCTTCTGGTTCGTGATCGTTGCACGGCACGCGCTGTTTGGCGGAAGCTGGAAAACCATGTTGGCGTTCTTCCGGTTGCTGGCAGCGCGCCTGCGAGGAAAAGCAGGTGCTTTGGCCGAATTCCTCTATCTTGATCCGCTTTGGGAAATTCTCCAGCGCCTCCGCCGGAACCTGGAAGAATACCAGAAGTTCTTTACTCCGCAGGTGACGTCGCCGGCAGTTCAGCCCGAGGTCGAGGGACGCCGGGAATATCTTCCGGAACTCCGTCGCGCCGTCAGATCGTCACCGTCAACCAGCAAGAAACGGGTGGCATATTTTACGAATCAACTCCTCGATTGGTACGACCGGCGGCCGCGCCACGGCGGCGGCGAGCGGTATTGCCTCATGCTCACCACCCTGTTGAATGAATTGGGATTCGATGTCGATCTTTACCAGATTGCTGCGAGTTCGTTCGAAGGCGAGTACTACGGGCACAAGGTCCGAGCTATCCCCGGCGGAGAATGGTATTCCGAATTCAATTTAGGAGCGGCGCGGACGTTCTATGAACTTTCCCGTGATTACGATCATGTGATCTATAATATGCCGGAGCTTTCTGCCGGTCCCATGCGGACCGATGCGGTGAGCGTCTGCCACGGCATCTGGTTCGATCACAATAACTACGGCTCCGGAGTCAAATTTCGTGAGGCGCTCTGGTATCAGCATCTTCAACGGGCATTCACGAATCCCCGGACAATCGTCAGCGTCGACACGAACTCGATCAATGTCATCCGGACGCTCTGGCCGGAAGCCGCCGGAACTATGCGCTGGATTCCAAATTTTGTCGACACCACAATGTTTAAACCCCCCGAATCCAGACCAGAATCACCTCTTGTCGTGCTTTTCCCCCGGCGCAGCCAGATCAACAGGGGAAGCCGGCTGCTTGAAGAAATTTTGCATCGGGTTTCCCATGATGTGCAGTTCCATTGGGTCGGCGAGGGTGATGATCCGGATACGAAGATCATTAAAGACCTCAGCGTGCGTGACCGGCGGCTGGAATTTTCGGTCGCATCGTTCGAAGATATGCCCAACTGGTTCACCCGCGCTCATATTTGTGTGATTCCAACAATCGCGTGCGAGGGCACCAGTCTCGCTTGTCTCGAGGCGCTCGCCTCCGGCTGCGCAATTGTCTCCACTAATGTTGGCGGGCTTCCCGACATTATTCAGGATCGGTCGAACGGACTTCTCGTTGATCCGACTGCAGAAGCCATTGCGGATGGGATCAATGAGCTCATCGGGGACAGGGAACTTCGTACCAGACTCTCGCTTCGGGGTGCTGAGTCGGCACAGAATTTTTCGATCGATCGCTGGAGAGAACGCTGGAGAACCATGTTGCAGTCTCTTCGGTGGATCGAACCGCAGCGCCCGACCGCAGGTCCGGGGAAAGGAGCCGCCACCCGGTCGGATCTGAAGCCACAACCCCGTATCGTGATTGTCACGCGCAACGGATATCACGGCGGCGTGGAAACCCTTGTCCACATGGAATCTCTCGGTTTAAATGCTCCTGTCATCGTTGCCGGAGGACTCGACGATCCTCAGCGGACCTGCCCGTTCTTCTACACCTATGTCGCAAGCTATGAAGAACTCCGGAAACGGCTCAACGAATTTGATGTTGTACTCTACCACTGGCCGCTCGATTGGGCAGTGGCAGCGATCAAGGATTCGGGCCTTCCCTCGGTCGAATATGTTCATCGAAAGGACACTGCTGAATGTGATAAGTCGGCGGCAAGCGTGGTGATCACTCATTCCCGGTATCTTGCAGATTTTCTTAAGGAGAAATTCCGTGTCGACGCACGGGTGACGAATAATGTCGTCGACCTGAAAAAGTTCTATCCCGCAGAGACTCCCGGAAGCGCAATAGGAAGCGTGACAAGCTACTTCGATACGAAGGGAATCGATGTTTTCATCAGGGCTCTCGCATACGTCGGCAGGCGTTTCAGAAATATCCCCGTTGAATTGTTCGGAGCCGGAACGGAACGGGAGAAATATGCCGCGCTTGCCCGATCTCTGAAGGTGGATGCGAAATTCAATCCGCCGACGTCGCGGCCTCTCGAAGCATATCACGCGTTGGGGCTCTACGTATCTGCTGCCAGAATCGAGGGTTTGCCGCTCTCAGTCCTGGAGGCGCTTGCGTGCAATATTCCGGTTATCGCATCGGATATCGAGGGACACGCGGTCATTAACCGGCTGGCCAAAGCCCAGGGTTTGCCCGAGCCGATCCTCCTCTTCCGGTCGGAAGATGAGCATGATCTCGCGAGAAAGATCGAGGATGTTCAGGGTGGATACCGTCTCCCGAAAGGGAGAGACATTGTCGAGCGGCTCTTCTCTCCCGACACCCACCTGACGGATGTGCGCTCGGCGGTGAATGATGCGGTGATGAAGAAAGCGCGGAGACCCATCGTCGATTGGGATCTCCTCGATGATTGCGAAAATACCGGAACCCTCCTCACGGAAAACGGCGGCGAGGGATTCTTCCAGCGGATCGGAGGGAAGGAGGATAAATTTCTTCATCCGTCGAACTCCGGTCGGCTCCCCGAGTCTTCCTTCGAAGGATTCATCTGTTACCGGTATCGGTATCCGCGCGACACCGAACGGCTTTCCTGCCTGATGCAGTGTGCATTTCATTCGGAAGGAACTGTGCATGTGCAGTTTGATTGGCACGACCGGGGATGGTCGCTCGTAAAGATGCAGGGATTTGGACGCCTCCTGGACTCAAAAACGACCGAACTTTACGTGACGGCACCGGCTCCGCCGGAAGCTGCAAAAAGTCAGGGCTACGTGAACATTGTTTTCCGCCCGAACACCGGCTTCATGTTCACTATTCAGTCCGTACGGATTCAGGCATGGAAAAAGGTTCTCAAACGATAAAGGAGAAGATGCAATGATTTCCGAGCAAATATCCACACTCCTCGATGCATCGAAATCTGTTTGTATCCTGGGTCTCCCCGGCGCGGGGAAATCCAATCTTGCGAACATTTTCCACGGCTACTACACTTCCAGAGGATCTGATCCACCGTCGCGCATCGTCGGGCTCGTTGACGCCCTCGACATTACCAGTGCCAATCAGGAGAAACTGATGGACGTCTACAGTTTCTTCATCAAGCAAAGTCACGCACGGCTTATTTTCGACGGCTGGCCGTACGAAGATGAACCCGAGAACGCAACGCGGTGGTGTGATGTCGTGTTTCTCCTTTGTGAGCCTCCGTGGAGACATCTTGCACGGTCCCGATCACGCGGTCTCCGGGTACCCGACACCTCAGAATACTGGCACCATTATCGCGAAGTCTTCCCTTCCTGGCTTAAAAAATATGGTCAGGGCAAGAACCCCCTTCGGATGATAGAATCTCGGAACGGTTTGCTTGGTGTGATCACGGACTACCGGCAATGGCTGAAAGACAACCGTGACCCTGAAAAAGCCGACGAGGACCAGCTGCTCGCCCGGCTGAGACCTCTCGAATATCAGGAATTTACGCTTCCATTCGGCGGCAGGATTGAAGGATCGCATGCCAGCGAGGATGTCGTTCGACAGTCGATGCGTTTTCTCCCCCATCCCAACGAATTGCGCAGGGTAGTGGATGTGGGTTGTGAGTTCGGCGTGGCGAGTTTCATACTGTCCGAGTGGGGTTGCCGGGAGGTTATCGGTATTGATACTGACCCGCGCTGCATTGACAATGCCAGGCAACTTGCCAAACTTTTCAGTTCCTCCGCGAGTTTTTATGAAATGAAGGGCGAGCATTTCAATTATCAGGATATTGATCTTGCAGTCTGTCTCTCCGTCTCCCATCATCTTCCGAGCCCGCAATATCTCTACTCGCGGCTGTTTCAGGCGAAACGAGTACTGATCGAACTGCCGGCGCACAAGTTCTCTATCGCCGAAGAGGCCTCGCAGTACTATGACCGGCCCTGCGTTGCCTCGTGGCCATCAGCGAAACGGGACCGCGAAGTTCGTCTCTATGCTCGTCCGGATGCAATCAGATACAGGGACGAGGAACCCGGCGGTTCCCAGATGGTGCGCTACGCCTGGTCCGGAGACCTTCTGCCTGCGGGTGAGGGTGCCTTCATCAAGAAATATGTCCCCGAGGCCGATGCTGCCGGAGGCGGTGAAGATTCCCATGAGGGCATCATCACGCACAATCAATTTGCCCGGCTTGCATTTGACAGTCCATCCGATATTGATGCGATCGACTGCAAGGTGGAGTATCATACGGATGGCATCAATCCTCTTGCCTGGATCCAGGTGAACTGGCACTATCAGAACGGTGAGGTCGATCAGCGGGGCGAGGGGGTTCGCCTCCCGAGGAATGGTGATTTCGGGTTTACGCGGGCGAAACCCTGGAACTATCTGCGGAAGAAAACATCCATGGTCGAAATCGTTATCCGCCCCGATCCCGGTGAAGAACATGAGATCAAACTCCGCCATGTGAGCCTCGTGGCAAAGCTCTTTCCGCTCCTGCTTATTGTCTCATCATCTGCTCTTGCCGTTCTGCAGCAGATCGGGTGATGAGACGATCGTGGGGAATGATCGTTCACAACCGGCGACGGCCTCCGGATATCTGGCCAATTTTTCTGAAAACCGCTCCGCGTGAAAATACTTTTCGTCTCCCATAGTACTTCCCGAACCGGTGCGCCGCTTCTCCTGCGGGATATTGCCTCGCTCATCCTGGAACCCGGAGACGAGTTCCATTTCGTGATCCCCGATCATGGTTCCCTCGAGCCCGATTTCCTGACCCTCGGGTCTGTTGTTGTCGACCCTCTCTATCCGGATGAACTTCCATACTGGCGGGAGGCAAAGCGATTGATCGGCAGGATTCAACTCCTCAACAGGATTCGACCCGAAGTGCTGTACTGTAACACGATCCACTCCGCAAAGTGGCTTCTGTATGCCCGCCTCGGACGAATTCCGACCATTACGCATATCCACGAACTCGCGGGGGGATTTGCCGAATTGAGTTTCTCCGAACACCTTCTTGTGCGCAAACTGTCGCGCCGCATCATCGCCGTTTCAGACGCCGTCCGATCATATCTCGTCGGAGAGCAACGATTCGATCCGGAGCACATTACTGTTGTGCGGGCGGGAATCCGGGTTGATCGCTTTACCGGAAGCCCCGCCGGCGAGCTGAAAACTTCTCTCGATCTCGGCAAGAGTCTTGTCATCGGGACCGTCGGCAGAATAACGCATGTGAAAGGGAGCGACCTTTTTCTTGATCTCGCCGTGAAGATTCGAACGATGTTCACGCCGGAACAGGGATTGAAATTTCTGGTGATCTGTTCCACGGATGATCGTGAGGCGTATTCCCGGTTTCGTGAACGATTGGAAACCTCAGGCCTTGTGAATGATGTCGTGATCCTGGAAAATATTCCCGATGTTGCACGGTACTACTCCCTGATGGACGTGTATGTGTCGACGGCACGGGAGGATCCCTTCCCGCTTGTCATTCTCGAAGCGATGGCATCCCGGGTGCCGGTTATAGCGTTTTCCACAGGAGGGATTCCCGAAGCTCTTGAGAAGAGCTCGGGTGAATTGGTCACACCATTTGATATCCCCGCGATGGCGGAGTCTGTTGTCCGTCTGCTGAAGGATTCCGCCAGACGATCGGAGATTGGAGCAAACGGACGTACACGGGTTGAACGCCACTTCGACCTCCGGCAAAATGCCCGCGAGATCCGGCGGATCATCGATTCAGTTGTCCGGTGACCAGGAATGACGCGGCTTTCAGTCATCATCGTCACGTATAACTCGGCTGACACAATCGCTCCGTGCCTGCGATCACTGCGCGGTCAGCTGCCGGAGGATCATTTCATCGAGATTCTGGTCGTCGACAATGCATCGCGTGACTCGACGAGGGATATCCTCAGGAATGAACTTGCCGGAGAGACGATCCTGCTGAATTCGGAGAACCGGGGGTTCTCGGCGGCTGTGAATCAGGGGCTCGAAAAAGCATCCGGGGATATTATTCTTCTCGTCAATCCGGACGTTGTCGTTGATCACTCCTTCTTTGGGGAGCTCCTTGAGTTTTTCAAGAATCAACGAGCAGCGGATATTGCGGGAGCCATGGTATCGGACATGTCGGGAGTGCGGCAGCCGTCATGCTGGGATCTTCCCTCGATGCGGACACTTGCTCTTGAGTGTTTCCTCCCGCATTCGTTGGCGTTACCGAGAGTGACCGTGAGTCCGGATGCGACGTGCGAAGTAGAAATGGTTTCCGGTGTCTGTATGGCGTTTCGCCGGAAGGTCTACGAGCGCATCGGGGGATTCGACGAGCGGTTCTTCATGTTCTATGAAGACGCAGACTATTGCAGAAGAGCAGGAGAGGAAGGAATGAACGTGTACTTTCTTGCGGAGGCAAAAATCCGCCACACGGTAAGTTCGAGTTCATCCGAAAATTTTCCGGAGTTCATTCGACGGATCTGGAAATCGCGCCTCCAGTATATCCGGAAATATCACGGCTCAGTATACGTCTTCTGTGCCCGCCTTCTCTGTCTTGCCGGAACCTGTTTGAAAATTCCCGTGTATTTTCTCGTCGGATTCCTTGCCGGCAACAGGAAGTTCATTTCGCTTGCGGGAACACATGCCGCAGTCCTGCCGATAATCTTCGGACCGTTGGAGTGATGACCTCATTTCCGCCATCCTCAGCTGCGAATTCGGGTCACGGGCGCGCCGGTGGTGTCGGAAGATCCAGCGGGGGAACCGTCGTGTTCTGGCCCCGCGCGAGGAGTAACGCAATGATTCCGCCGGTTACAGCCGCCCCTCCGATAATGTAATAGATGAGGTTTGATCCTTCTTTTACCATCTTGACGTGGATTTCGAAGTAGTACCCGCTTCCCTGTAATCCCTCCGGTAAATCACGCCGGTAATACCAGCGAATTTCTCTTCCCGGTCCCGCAAAAGGTCCGATACCGATGTCTCCTTCAACTGCTACGGGAACGATTGAGAAGGTGTCGTCACCCTCACGCTTCAGGATAATGGAAACATCATACCTGTTTTCCGTGGGGCTGTTGAGATCATAATTGATCGTGATGACGTCTTCCTTCGTCGACCACTTGATGTTGCTCGTTTTTTCTTCGTCCGATGCCTTTTGCTGTGCGATCGAGAGATCGCCCATCAGGAATACACCGAGAACGGGCAACAAACCGAGAATGACCGGTTTCTGAATGCGCAAGAGGATGTTGAAAATCATGGCGTCACCTATTTGAGAAGTAGCATTTTCTTTGATAAGACCACATTGCTTCCGTTCGACAGACGGTAGAAGTAGACGCCGCTGGCGACGACCTCACCGGACGCATCCCGGGCATCCCAGATATAGGTATGAATGCCCGCCGAGAGCTGGTCGTCGACCAGCGTCTTGACGTGTTGTCCGAGAACAGAATAAATATCCAGCCGTACCTTCTGGCTCTGCGGCAACAGCACGCTGATGGAAGTCGAGAGGTTGAACGGATTGGGGTAATTCTGTTCAAGTGCAAAGGTCGAGGGGAGTAATGTCTTGACCTGCTTCTGCACGAATTCTTTGCTTCCTACGAGAATCCTGAATTGCATCTTCGGCGCCACCTGCTGGTAGGTGTACTTCGGCGCCTTCCGGAGATCGACCGGGGTCGAATTGTCGAGGTTGATCAGCACTACCTCCGCCCTAGCGGGAATGCTGTCAAGTCCCCGGAATTCAAGCGTGGATTTGGATTTCCGCGGATTCGAGACCTCGAAATTCCATGCCTGTCCTTCACCAAGAGAAGGCCGGATGTCCGTGCTGAATCTGCTGAACGTGTTGTCCCATTCCGGATGCTCAAAGTAGAGAAGTCCCAGGTCCTGGAAGAAGGGAGGTTTGTGCTGATTGAATGTCGATTCCGTACCCGCCTTCATCGTTGATCCGATGCCGATGAAGTTCTCCTCATCCTTATTGTAATCGGATGAATAGGCGATCTGGGCGGCCCATTCCGTCTGGAGTTGCACAGCCGGGGAAACGGAAATGCCGAACGGATAGGGGAGGCGCAGCGATCCGGAATTCAGAGTATTGAAGTAATAATATCCCGTGAACGGTGCGAGTGATTGTGACTGAGCGTATGATCCGTTAAATCCGAACACCCCCGTGTTTGCCGGGAGATTATTAGCCGCAATGACCGCCTGCCACGGGATGCTCTGATCGAATGGGACGCCGATGATATTCCATCCGCTGTGGAGCGGGATGGAGAACATCGCTGTTGAGTCGAGCGGTGGCATCGTCATGCGATAGGTGGGAATGTTCAGAGTTCCCTTCCGGATGAACCAGTATCCGACACCGGTATGGAGGAAGGAATTGGCAGACAGCTCGGAGAGGTAATTCACTGCCTGGCCGTTGTCACTGAACATGCGCCAGTCGGTTGCCTGGTGACCGGTGAGGAATGAGTTCAGGCG
>DATIXJ010000028.1:0-31623 GCA_035518715.1 Bacteroidota bacterium
CGTCGCAACAACCCGCCCCGAAACGATGCTTGGCGACACAGCAATCGCCGTCAACCCGAACGACGACCGATATGCGAACCTCGTCGGGAAACTTGTGACTCTCCCGCTGGCCGATCGGAAGATTCCCATCATCGCAGATGAATTTGTCGACCCGAAATTCGGAACCGGAATGGTGAAAGTGACACCCGCTCACGATCCGAACGACTACTGGATCGGCCAGAGGCATAATGCGGGTATTGGTGAGCGGCATAAGATGCCCTTTATCAATATTCTCGACCCCTCTGCACGCCTCAACGAAAACGTACCGAAGAACTATCAGGGAATGGATCACCTTGATGCTCGAAAAGCCGTCGTCCGGGATCTGGAGGCGGAAGGACTTCTTCTGAAAACCGAACCGTACGTAAACAGTATCGGACATTGTTACCGTTGCGATACGGTTGTTCAACCGTATCTCTCGGATCAGTGGTTCGTGAAAATGAAACCGCTTGCCGAGCAGGCGCTGAACGTGGTGCTCGACGGAAAAATCCGGTTTTATCCGGATCGATGGACGAAGGTGTATGAACACTGGATGACGAACATCCGCGACTGGTGCATCTCCCGTCAGCTCTGGTGGGGTCACCGCATTCCTGTCTGGTACTGCACCAATCCATCTTCGAAGGACGCGAGGTGCAAGGATCCGATCGTTGCAAAAGCCGCGCCCTCTTCCTGCCCGCATTGCAACGGCCAAGAGCTCCGGCAGGATGAGGATGTCCTGGACACGTGGTTCTCATCGATGCTCTGGCCCGTTTCCACGCTGGGCTGGCCGAACGATAATCCTGATCTGCGGTACTTCTACCCGACCAACACACTGATTACCGCCCCGGATATTATTTTCTTCTGGGTTGCGAGGATGATCATTGCGGGAATCGATGTGATGGGAGAAATTCCTCTCCCCGACGGTTCTCCCAGAACAAAGCTGGCCGACAAGATACCGTTCCGACACGTCTATTTTACGAGCATCATCCGCGACGGCAAAGGGAGAAAGATGAGCAAGTCGCTCGGCAATTCTCCGGATCCTCTTGACGTCATCGCCGAGTACGGGGCCGACGCCCTTCGCTTCACCATCGTGTATCTCGCTCCTCTTGGTCAGGATGTCCTGTACGATAACGAAAAGTGTGAGATGGGAAGAAATTTTGCCAACAAGATCTGGAATGCCGGCAGATTCCTCCTTATGAACAAGGATCAGATCGGAACAACGTCCGCTTCCGACGTTGCCGGCCTTCATTGCGATCTGGCCGACCGCTGGATCCTCTCACGTCTCCATTCGACCATCGAGGACCTCAACAAAGCGCTCGACCGATTTGAAATCAATCAGGCAACAAAGATCCTGTATGAATTTATCTGGCACGACTTCTGTGACTGGTATGTGGAGATGATCAAAGCGCGGTTTTATGGTGATGAGCCGGCGGATGTGAAGACGATTCTGGTCGCGCGGGCGATCAGTATTTTCGATCAGGCGCTCCGCATGCTCCATCCGTTCATGCCGTTTGTCACGGAGGAACTGTGGCAGCATCTGGAAGAACGAAAGCCTGATGCATCACTTATTATCGCGCCATTTCCGGTCGGCGAAAAGAAATGGATCGACAAGAACACCGAAGACGAGATGGCGTTCGTCCAGAATACCATCAACAGCATTCGGAATGTCCGCGGCGAGCTTGCCGTTCCGCCGTCGAAAGAAATTGAGCTTGTGGTGAGTTTCCCTGACCGATCAAAAGAAGAAATTCTCCGGAAATACGGGAGCTACTTTCAGCGGCTCGCCCGTGTCGTAAAAATAGGAGCGCTCAACGGAGGCCCGAAACCGAAGCATGCCGCCAGCGCGGTCGTGGATGGCGGTGAGGTATTTATTCCGCTTGAGGGATTGATCGATCTTGATGCCGAACGTGAACGCATCCGCAAAGAACTCACGCGTGTTCAGGGAATGGTCGACGGGATTGAGGCAAAACTCGCCAACCAGAGCTTTGTCAGCAAGGCGCCAAAAGAAGTGGTTGAAAAAGAACGCGAAAAGCTTGAGACATTCCGCGCCACAATGCTGAAGCTTCAGAACAACCTCAACCATCTGTGACCGTCGGCCAATCCCCATGAATCGCCGGCGCATTGCAGAACTGATCGGGCTCTTCTTCCTTCTCGTCCTCGCAGCGTATGTGTATATCGGCTTCTTCCATCCCGATCCGTATTATGTCGACGATATCTATGTACCGCGTGCCAAACTTGTTCTCCTGCTGCTGAGGGTCCTTTTTCCGATCATCATCGCAATTCTCGTTTTCCTCATCATCGGGGTACGGCGCGGGAAATTCAAGCTCTCCCAGATCATTCTTGCCGCGAGTTCGATGCTGTTCGCCGCGATTATCATATATCCGTTCGCGAACAATTTCTTCCAGAAACACTACCTGCAGAATGTGGCACTCTTCCACCCTTATCTTCAGCTTGCTCCGCATGATTTCACGATACGATCCGGCGAGAGGAAGGACAAGTATGTGATCGTCTGCCTCGGCGGATCGACGACGGAATTCAAAGACCACCAGGGAATCGGGTGGTGTGATATGCTCGATTCGCTCCTGCGGGACGCGATTCCCGGAAAAACGGTCGAGGTATACGACCAGGGGCGCCAGTGGTATACCATGCAGCATTCGCTCTTTAATTATGAGGTCAACATCCGGCCGAAGCACCCGGATATGATCATTGTGATGCAGGCAATCAATGACCTCGCGCAGAATGCCGACTTTGCGTACTTCAGCCATGGAAGTTTCAGGGATGATTATGGACATTTTTACGGTCCTATCAACCGCGTTCTTGAACGCGAGTCGCTCTTCGATTATTGCTGGACAATGGTGAAGGGCTGCTGGTACCACAAACCCCGGACCATTGTCGACACCGATCACTTTCCGGGACTGCCGGCATACGAGAACAAACTCAGAACGATCGTCGATCTTGCTCAACACGATTCGACCGCGGTTGTCGTCATGACCGAAGCATTCCTCTTCAAAAAACCGATCACGGATCAGGAGAATGACTCCCTCTACATGCTCCATCATGAAACGGTGGGTCCGGAAAAGGAATGGAGCCTCGAAACGGCACTTCGCGGGATGAGCGCGTATGACGATGTATGCCGGAAGGTAGCCGCCGAACGGCATCTTCTTCTCGTCGATCTGGAAAAGACCGTGCCAAAATCGCTCCGGTTCTTTTATGATGAAGTGCACTATCAGGACACGACACACATGCTCGTTGCGAAAACTATTGCCGGGCAATTGAGGGCGAGCGGTCTTCTTCACTGATTGTTCTTCGGTTTCCCTACGGATTGAAACATGTCTTCCGAATCAGTATATTCACGCATTCACTTTCTCACACTGGAGACTGCCATGAAAAGATTCTCCCTCATGCTTGTTGTCACCTGTCTTCTTGTCACCGCGTCAGAGAGTCAGAAGAAACCCTTCACACTTCCCGATTTGTACAAAATATGGGCGGTCAGCGATCCGCATTTCTCACCGGACGGAAAACAGATCGCATTCGTCCTGGGCGCCAGCCTTCTGGAGAAAGGAAGGACAAATCAGGAAATTTACAGTGTGAACAGCGATGGCACGGAATGGCGAAATCTCACGAGCAATGCCGCAGCCGATAATCATCCGCGATGGTCACCGGACGGGAAATCACTCCTTTTCATTTCAACCCGGGTGAACGGATCACAGGCGTGGCTCATGCATCCCGAAGACAGCGGGACGCCGACGCCGGAACAGCTCACAAATTTCTCCGCGGGAGTCAGCGATGCCGAATGGCTGCCGGACGGAAAGCATCTCCTCTTCTCGACCGATGTCTTCCCGGACTGCGGGGCCGATGATGCGTGCAATGCATACAACGACAGCACGATGACCAAAGGACCCCTCCAGGCGCACCTTGCAGACCGGCTCCTCTACCGGCACTGGACGGCATGGAAGGATGGAAAGCAGACACACACATTCCTCTACGACCTCGATTCCAGAAAGTACACCGATCTCACACCGGGGAATTTCGATGCACCGGCATGGGAACAGGGGTCCGTCGGATTTACAGGCTCGCCCGACGGAAAGGAAGTCTGCTATGTTTCCAACCACGATCCCATTGAAGCAGCTTCGACGAACAAGGACTTGTGGATCGTTTCCTCCGCCGGGGGTGAGGCAAAAAATATAACTGCTGACAACAAGGCCTACGACGGAGGTCCGCAATATTCACCCGACGGAAAATATATTGCGTATCATGTGCAGGATACTCCGGGATTCGAATCGGATCTTATCAAGCTTGCTCTCTACGATCGTGCAACAGGAACGCGGACTATCCTGTCGGATGCATTCGACAACTGGATCGGAGATATCAGGTGGTCACCGGATTCGAAGAGCATCTATTTTTCGGCACCGGTCAAGGGACATGTCCCAATCTACAGGATCGACATCAAGTCGAAGAAGATCTCGTTGATCATTGATTCAAAGACCATCGATGCATTTGATCTTTCTCCCGACGGCAAGCAGCTTGTTTTTGTGCACCGGGGAATTGCAGAGCCAACGGAATTGTGGAGCTGCTCGTCCCGGGGTGAAGACGTGAAGCAGCTTTCGACATTCAACAAACAGCTTCTCGAAGAGGTTGATTTCCGTTCCGCCCGGGAGGAGTGGATTCCCTCACCCACGGGCACGAAAATTCACACGTTCATTATCACGCCACATAATTTCGATCCATCAAAGAAATACCCCCTCATTCTCAATGTACACGGCGGCCCGCAGCAGCAGTGGTCCGACGGGTTCCGCGGCGACTGGCAGATGTATCCCGGTTCCGGCTATATCGTCGCATTCTGCAATCCACACGGTTCTTCAGGTTACGGGGAACAATTCACCGCTGAGATCTCAAAGGACTGGGGAGGTGAGGTGTATGATGACGTCATGGCGGTCGCGGATTCTCTCTCAAACATTTCATGGGTTGATAAGGACCGCATGGGTGCAATGGGCTGGTCGTACGGCGGATATTTCATGATGTGGCTGGAAGGTCATTCAACGCGTTTCAAAGCCATCGCCAGCATGATGGGAGTGTACGATCTCACCGCGATGTTCGGAGCAACTGAAGAGCTCTGGTTCCCGGAATGGGAACTCGCCGGAGTACCCTGGACGTCGCCGCTCTACCAGAAGTGGTCGCCGAGCAATTATGTAACCGATTTCAAAACGCCATGCCTTGTCATTACCGGAGAGAAGGATTTCCGGGTCCCCTACACACAAAGTCTCGAGTTCTTCACCGATCTTCAGATGATGAACGTTCCTTCGCGCCTGATTGTTTTTTCGAATGACGGACATTGGCCGAATGCGGTCAAGTCGATGCCGCTCTACTACAACGCTCATCTCGACTGGTTCCACACGTATTTGGGCGGGGATCCTGCGCCGTACGATATGACGAAGATGATGCGCAACCAGGAATTTGTGAAGTAGGCAGTACGGCGCCGTGAGATGGGGCGGGCAATACCCGTTCCGTCGCCGCGTTACACATCAGGAATATCCGAAGAAGCCGGAAGAATTTATGCTCTTTGCACACCATGTACCTGTGCGTGTTGCCATCGTCGGCACCGGGAATGTCGGATCGACGGCTGGCTATGCGCTCCTTCTCAGCAGGCTCGCCGCCGAGATCGTTCTCATCGACGTGAACGTCTCGCGGGCTGAGGGAGAAGCGATGGATCTCAATCATGCGGTCCCTCTGACGCATCCGACAAGTATATGGCAGGGTGATTATTCCGACTGTGCCGGGGCAGCCGTCACCATTGTGGCGGCGGGAGCTGCGCAGAAGCCCGGCGAAACCCGCCTTGACCTCGTCAAACGGAATGCGGATATCTTTGGACTGATCATTCCTCAGGTCGCGAAGCACAACCCCGAAGGCATCCTCCTCATTACCACAAACCCGGTCGACGTGCTCACCTATGCCTCGTGGAAGATGTCGGGTCTCCCGGCTGATCACGTCATCGGAACAGGCACAATCCTCGACACCGCACGGTTCCGGTACCTCCTCAGCGAGTACTTCGGCGTCGATCCGCGGAGTGTCCATGCCTACATCATCGGCGAGCATGGCGACAGCGAAGTGCCCGTCTGGTCGCTCGCAAACATCGCAGGAATGCATCTTTCCAGTTTTGCATCACGCCAGAATCTCAAGTATGATGAGGGAACGAAAGAAAGCATCTTCAAGCAAACGCGCGATGCTGCATACGAAATCATCAAGCGAAAAGGAGCGACATATTACGCGGTCGCCGCAGGAATCATGCAAATTCTGGAAAGCATTCTGCGCGACCAGAGCACGGTCCTTTCCGTATCGAGTCTTATCCGGGATTATTACGATTTGAGAGACGTTTGCTTCAGTCTTCCCACGATTATCAACCGCGGGGGTGTCGACCGTGTCCTCCCTCTCGAGTTGAGTGAAAAGGAAATGAGCGATCTCCGTCATTCCGCAGAAATCCTTTCTAACACAATCCAGAAGTTACATCTTTGAGGATGATTGATGAAACGCGCCGTAGTGCTGTTTGTGGCAGGTATCGTGATTATCATCATCGGGTCATTTCTCTTGCAGGTTGCGATGGGATACTGCCCGGTTCCCTGATCGCGGGATTTGATTTTGCATTCGTCTGGTTGGACAACCCGGGTGATCTGCCATTGTTTCTCGCGGCGCGGAGCCGGATCCTTCCCCCAAAAAATGATTATTCTTGACAATGAGGGATATTTTCTCTATTATCTTTGCGTTTTGAATACTCCTTGCCGAAGAATGGCGATTTGAGTCTCGACAAATCGGCATTCGACACTTCTGAAACTGAAGTAACAAAACACCTAAAATCCATCATCATCTCATTGTTCAGGGGAAGTACTATGTTCTTACGCACATCAACCACCACCGCTTTCTCCACTCTGCTTTGTGTCGTCGTAGGGTTGACGACCGCATCGGCTCAATCCAAGAAGGGAATGCCGGGCATGAAAATGGCAGAACGAGGCAAGTACCTCGTCGCGACCATGGCATGCGACGACTGCCATTCGCCAAAGATTTTCACCCAGGAAGGCCCTGTCCCGGATAGCACCCGTCCGCTTTCAGGTCACCCTGCCAATGAATCTCTTCCCAAACTTCCCGATGGGGTTGTGGGGATGTCGCCGGATACCTGGGGTGCAGTGACAACCGGTGATCTCACGGCATGGACGGGACCGTGGGGCACATCATTCACGGCCAATCTTACTCCCGATAAAGAGACCGGGCTCGGAAGCTGGACCGAAGAGATGTTCCTGAAGACAATCCGGACCGGAAAACACATGGGAACCGGGCGCGACATTTTGCCGCCGATGCCATGGCAGTCGTTCCGGCAGCTGACCGATTCTGATCTCAAATCCATCTTTGCCTATTTGAAGACGCTGAAACCAATTTCCAACGCGGTCCCCGATCCGATCCCACCGAAGGCGCCTTCAAAGTAGACGAGCTTGTTTCTTCGACGACATTACATGATGACGAAACTTCATCCGTGCATGAGGGCGATGACTATCGCCCTCTGCGTGTTCCTCATGATGTGGACGGGCAGCACAACTTTGACGCTCGCGCAGGCGAGGTACACACCTACAGACGTTCATGATGGCGGCTGGATTACCGGTACAGTTTCACTCGGGGTGTGCTCCTTCATCCCGGACCGTATGGAAGTCGCTCAGGACAACAGGACCTGCGGAAAAACCAAACAATCCCCGAGACTTCTTATCGGAAAGGATCGCGGCATTGCGGACGCTATCATCTATCTTGAGGGGATATCCGCGGGCAAACAGTTCGCGGGTCCGAAAGATTTCCTCCTCACGCAGCAGAGCTGCGAGTACTCGCCTCACACGCTGATTGTTCCGGTCGGGACGAAGCTCAACATCGTGAATAATGATGCCATCCTTCATAATGCGCATTGTTACGACTGCGAAAAGGATCTGAGGACGATTTTCAACATCGCCCAACCGGTGAAAGGTCTGAAATCCTGCACGAAGTCACTGGACAATCCGGGACTTCTTTCGCTCTCGTGCGACGCGGGTCATCCGTGGATGTCGGCATACGTCATGGTGGCAAAGCATCCGTATTACGTTATCTCCGACAGGAACGGGCATTTCTCTCTCGATAACATTCCACCGGGTTCCTATACGCTTCATCTCTGGCACGAGGGTGTGGCAATCACAAAAAAAGAGCTCGAGCACAACAAGGTGAAGAAGTACGAGTATGAAGAGCCATATGAGATGACACAGAAGGTGACGGTTTCCCCGAAATCTACGACCACTGCTAATTTCACGGTGATTTTGAGATAGAGGTCTCTCATCAGATTCCGGAAATCGGGAGTTGTCAGCAGCCCGCGGAATCGGTTTGCATTTTGTCGGCACACGTCCTATCTTGCTTCATTCCATCATCTCCCAATAACCGAGGTCCATTATGAACTTCCTGAGAGGTCTTGTTGCCTGCGTTATTCTTCTCTCTCTTGCATCATGCACCAAACCCCAAAAACCGGCCATGACAATTGCAGATAAGGCGAAGCGATTCGCACCGACGGAAATCACCGCCGACATTTCCAAGCTCTCTGCCGGCGATAAGCAGGCACTCGACAAGCTCATTCAGGCATCAAAGCTGATCGACTCCATCTTCCTTATTCAGAAATGGAGCGGCAATATGGATCTCCTGGCGAAACTCCGCGCCGACAGCTCTCCAGATGGCCGGGACAGATTGAAGTATTTTCTGAATAACATGGGACCGTGGTCAAAGCTCGATCAGGATGAACCGTTTATCGACGGCGTGCCGCCGCATCCCGAAGGCGCCAATTATTATCCTGCAGATATGACCAAGTCAGAGTTCATGTCGTGGGATTCGACATTGTCCGGCGACCAAAAGAACCAGGCGGAAGGATTTTTCTATACGATCCGGCGCGATGCCAACGGAAAACTCACCACTGTCCCGTACAGTACCGAATACAAAACCTATCTTGAACCCGCCGCGAAACTGCTCCAAGAAGCTGCAGGGTTGACCGATAACAAGACATTGAAAGATTTTTTGAATAAGCGCGCTGACGCATTTCTCAGCAACGATTATTATGAAAGCGATGTGGCGTGGATGGATCTCGATAGTCCCATCGAACCGACTATCGGTCCGTACGAAGTGTATATGGACGAACTCTTCAATTATAAGGCGGCATTTGAGGTATTCATCGGACTGCGTGATGATGCGGAGACGGCAAAGCTTGCGACGTTTTCCTCCTACCTCCAGGAGATCGAAAACAATCTTCCCATCGACCCCGCCTACCGCAATCCGAAGCTCGGCGCACTCTCACCGATCCGTGTCATCGATGAAGTCGTGATCGGCGGTGAGGCGCGTGAAGGTGTGCAAACAGCGGCAATCAATTTGCCGAACGATGAGCGCGTGACTGCAGAAAAAGGAAGCAAGCGGGTCATGCTGAAGAATGTGCAGGAAGCAAAATTCAACAAGATCCTCCTCCCCATCGCCTCGGTGGTATTGGATAAGAACCAGCAGCAGCTCGTTTCCTTCGACCGATTCTTCACACACATTCTCGCGCATGAGCTGATGCACGGTCTCGGTCCGCATACCATCACGGTAAATGGACAGCAGACAACTGCCCGCCAGGCAATGAAGGAACTCAGCTCCGCATTCGAGGAAGCAAAAGCCGACATCTCCGGGCTTTTCCTCCTTCAGTACCTGATCGACAAGGGAGTGCTGGATAAGTCGTTCGAACAGCAAATGTATGTCACGTATCTTGCCGGCACCTTCCGATCAGTGCGATTCGGCACGAACGATGCACACGGCAAGGGCATGGCGATGCAGTTCAATTATCTTACGGACCAGGGCGCGTATCAATACGATGATGCCACCGGCACCTACAAGGTCAACTTCGACAAGATCAAGGACGCGGTAAGAAATCTGACGCACGACATCATGACCGCGCAGGCGCAGGGAGATTACAACAAGGCAAAGACCATGCTGGAGTCGCTGGGCGTTGTCCGCCCGCAGATGCAGAAGGTGATTGACAAATTATCCGATCTGCCTGTGGATATTGCACCGGCGTTTCCTCTTGCAGAAGGAAAGTAGCACATGGCTTCCAGGCCGCTGAAGAATGAATATGCGGATTCATTTTCCGCGTACGTCTCGCTCGTCACGGAAGCAGATGTTCTTTCGATTCTCTCGAAACAGCCAGCAGAGTTGCGCCGGCTTCTGCGAGGTGTGACCGGCAAGCGCGAGCATTTTCGCTATGCTCCTGGAAAATGGAGTGTACGGGAGGTCATCAGTCACATCATCGATGCCGAACGTGTCTTCGCCTACCGGGCGTTCTGCATCAGCCGGGGTGAATCCACCTCACTTCCCAGCTTTGATGAGAACGAATATGCCTCGAAATCTCACGCTGATTCTGTCCCTCTGCCGGATCTTGTTGAAGAGTTCACGACTGTGCGGAAATCCAACATGGCGTTTCTCAGACGGCTCGATACTTCGAGCTGGAAGCAAGTTGGTAAGGCGAATAATTATCCCGTATCAGTTCGCGCACTGGCATACATCATGGCCGGGCATGTCCGCCATCACTCGAGAATCCTTCAGGACCGGTACGGGGTATAGCCCGGGGCAGCCGATCAGATAGTTCATACCATTGGGGATCCGGACCCTTCATGCCTTCGTCAGCGGATGAAACTTTCTTAATATTTTCGGGGAAGAAGATCCGCCTCCGGATTCTCTTCGAAATTGCATCCCACTAAACCTGTTAACGTTCTAACAGTCCAATCAAGGACACAGTGAGGTTGACTCTGTCGTGATTTGCGTGATAATTGACAGAATGAGCGAGGAATGCCCGGATGCATTCCCCATAAAATGATCGGTCAAATTTGAGGAAGTCAATGATATGATGAAGAATCTGCTCGTTGCAAGCCTGCTCCTGGCTGGACCGCTCTTTGGATCGCAGTGGCCCCAGGAATTCACCTCGGGTGATTCCAAAATTACGGTCTACGAACCCGAATACGTTTCGCTCGCCGATAATGTCCTTGTCGCCGATGCAGCCGTATCCGTCCTCGCCCCGGGAGATGCTCAGCCGAGCTTCGGTGAAGCGCGGATGCAGTTCCGCGTTGCACAGGGTGCATCCCACATGTTGACCGCACAGGGAATTGTGGTGGAGAAACTGAAGCTTCCCTCCGCCTCTCCCGCCCAGGTTGAATCATACTCAGCAGATATACAGAACGGATTGATGGCAAACCGTCCCGACTTTCCAGACGACGAGGTGAAGAACGCAATCTCCTCCCAGGATGATTCTGATAACGGATACGGAACATCTGCTCCCAAGGTCATTGTGGCAAAGCATCCGGCAGTGCTCGTGGTTATCGACGGCGAACCGATACTCACCGATGTGGACGGATCGACACTCAAGCGTGTATCCAACACTCCGTTCTTTCTGGTAAACGACCCTGGATCGCGGACATATTACCTCAAGGGCGGTGATACATGGTATGCAGCTTCCGACATCAAGGGCGAGTGGAAATCCATCAGTGAACCTCCTGCCGATGTCGTCGGATTGGAAGAAAAGTACCGGACCAATGAGGATTCCGCTCAAATGGCTCAGGCATCCGACCTCCAGCAAAAATCCGGAAAGATCCCGGACATCATCGTGAGTACGGAGCCTGCAGAGCTCATCGCAACGGACGGCGAACCTGCCATGACACCGATCAAAGGAACCGGACTTCTCTACGTCAGCAACACGCCGGCCGATGTGTTTATGGAAATTTCGAGCCAGGACTATTTCGTTCTCCTTTCCGGCAGATGGTACAAGTCGAAATCACTCGACGGACCCTGGAGCTTTGTCTCATCCGACAAGCTCCCGGGAGATTTTGCGAAGATCCCTCCCAACTCCGAAAAGGACGCCGTCCTGGCAAATGTCTCCGGGACGATTCCCGCAACCGATGCGGTTCTCGATGCGAAGGTTCCGCAGGCAGCGACCGTTCAGCGAAACTCCGCTACGACGGAAGTCGCGTATGACGGCGATCCCGAATTCCAGCCGATCGAAAACACCGGAATGCAGTATGCGGTCAACACCTCCTCATCGGTCATCCTCATCGGCGGACAATACTACGATTGTGATCGCGGAATCTGGTTCCAATCAGGCAGCCCGACGGGACCGTGGACTGTCTGTGTGAGTGTGCCGCCTGAAATCTATACTATACCGCCGCGGTCACCTCTCTATCACGTGCGGTTTGTCAGAGTTTATGGATTCACACCAAGCGTCGTGTACGTTGGATACACCGCCGGCTATACGGGATGTTATGTCTATAACCGCACGGTCATTTACGGAACGGGATTCTACTACCGTCCGTGGCATCGCCGCTGGTACTATCCGCGTCCATACACATGGGGTTTCGCGGTGCATTACAATCCCTGGTCGGGCTGGACAATAGGCATCGGCACGGTCTGGGGCAGACCCTACGGATGGTTCGCGTACAACTGGGGTCCTCATTACGGCGGATGGTGGGGTCCGGTGGGATATCGGCCGTGGTATTATCATACCGGCGGACACATTTACCGTGCAGGGTACAGACCAGCCCCATATGTACGCAGACCGTTTGCGACGGGACGTTCGATCGCATCGGTGTCGCGGTATGCTGCCACGAGACCACCGACGCTCTATCAGCAGAGAACGGTTGGAATTGTCCGATCATCAGCTGTGAACCGGGGACGGCCTGCAGGCTCGCTTCGATCACCTAATACCCCTGCCCGGCAATTGGATAGACCGGCGCGGCAATTCGGCCAGCAGAACCGTCCAAACCGCAGTCCTCAATCCAAGAAAGAACTCGGAGCGAAAACGCCATCCGGGGAACGCCCGGCGGCACATCCAAATGCAAAGGAGCGGGGTAAGAAGAAAGAAGCGCGGGGCAAGAAGAGAGAGAGAGGGAGAGAATAGATCTTCTCACCGGCGGGTTTCGCAGGCATCATCTCATCTCACATTCGTGTCAGGAGGGAACTATCGTTCCCTCCTTCTGTTTTCATACCTTCACTTGAGATTGTTGGAAGATCTTCTTACTTTTTTCACGCCATAGCAAGTACCGCTTGGTATCTATGAAAAGGATAGCGTGATCGATTTCTCCGTGTATTCCTCACGCCACGTTGATGCACATACTAACGACATGAAGCACTTGGCTGCAAGCTGGAACATGTTCTTTCGCAGAAGTCTCACCACGTTTATGACGTGGATGCTATTGTCCTTTACCGGTCAAGCGATGGCTTCCGGGCCTCTCCGACTCCCGACTGTGAAGCTCGCTCCGGGGATGATCATTGCATCATCCGTGCGCATCGAAAAAGGAATATATTTACACCCGCCCCCTTCCTCTCTCGATTCCGGCGTCATCACGGTACGCGGAGAAAATATCACGGTGGATTTTCAGGGTGCAACGCTCGAGGGAGTCGAGCCGGAAACCGATCCTGATCAATGTGCAGGGGTTGCGATTCGTGTCGATGGCGGAAGAAATATCACAATTCTCCACGCACACATCCGCGGCTTCAAGTTCGGCATCCTCGCACGTCATACGGTCAATCTCCAGCTGATCGATAATGATATCAGCTACAATTGGAAGCCGCGGCTTTTCAGCGAGATTGAGCATGAGAGTCTGGTCGACTGGCTTTCATTCCACCATAATGAAAAAGACGAGTGGCTCCGATACGGCGGGGCGATTTTCCTGGTAGATGTCGAGAGCGGCCTGATTTCCGGCAACCGTTCCGTTCAGAACATGAACGCATTGATGATGACACGGTGCGATCATCTCAAAATCGAAAACAACAACTTCTCGTTTAATTCAGGACTCGGGATCGGTCTTTACCGGTCGTCTCACAATAACATCATACATAACCGGCTCGATTATAACGTCAGGGGTTACAGCAAATTTTACCACCGCGGGCAGGATTCCGCGGACCTGCTGATATTCGAGCAGTGCTTCGATAATGTCGTGGCATATAATTCCGCAACTCACGGCGGCGACGGACTCTTCATCTGGGCCGGACAGACCACTATGGACTCCGGTAATGGCGGCGTGAATGACAACCTTTTCTTCCGCAACGATTTTAGTTACTCGCCAGCCAACGGCATGGAAGCAACTTTCAGTAGAAATGCCCTCGTTGCAAATATCGCCGAGGGATGCGACTACGGCGTCTGGGGCGGATACAGTTACGAGTCCAAGATTGTCGGAAACACGTTTCGTCACAATCGCTTCGGCGTTGCCATCGAACATGGGCAGAAGAATGTCATCTCGAATAATTTGTTTGATGGTGATACGACAGCCATCAGCTTGTGGGCAAATCCAATTGAGCCGTCGGATTGGGGATATCCGAAGTACCGTGATACCCGGAGCATTGGGTATACAATAGACGGAAACCAGTTTTCCAGGAACCGGTATGGGATCAAGGCAACAAATACCGACAGCCTTACAGCGAAGGGCAATACGTTTTCGGGAGTTGATACGGTTTCAGTCCTTCGGGACACGCTGCATGTTTCATTTGGAATGAACACGACATCTCCTCGAGCGAAAGCTCCGAACTTGCCCCGCCTTCCCGGGGCATTTTCCCGGCTTGCTCCAAAGGTCGATCGCGGGATGGACCGCATCCCTGAATCGGCGGTCTCAAAGATGCCGAGATCGGCAATTCTCGTGGATGAATGGGGACCATTCGATTATGAATCTCCGCGGCTTACTCCCATCGACAGCTCCCGCGCAGTTCCGCTGAGACTCCGCGCTGTGGGCCCGGCCGGAACGTGGAAAATTATTTCAATGAATGGCGTGGAATCGGTTTCGAGAAAGTCAGGAAGGGTCGGCGATACCCTTGCAGTGATCCCGGGTGACCAGGGAGAATGGAATATTTCACTCGAGTATAGAGGAGATCAAACAGTCTCGCCGCGGGGAATCGTGACGGAAAAGAGAGCTGCGGTACCTTTTGAATCCAAGGTGTTCGACCCGGTTATCGATTGGAGTGAGAGGTTCTTTGTCTGGAACGACAGCACAGACCCGAGGACGAGATCCGGGAGGTTCGATTCGCTCCTGAGAACAAACCCGATCTATTCGACACAAACATCTCATCTGGATTTTGAGTGGTACAGACCACTCATTTCAGCACTGCCGCAGGAGAAGTTCGCGATGGAAGCAACGGGAACCCTCATGCTCGATTCGGGAACATATTCCCTGCGGTGCATCAGTGACGATGCCGCGCGCATTTGGGTTGATTCAACCCTCGTTATCGACGACTGGACACCGCACGGGTCAACAATCGATTACGCATCGCTGACCGGCGGAAAGCACAATCTGAGGGTTCAGTATTACCAGGTCGATGGGTGGGTGGAATTCCGGGTTGATCTCCTCAAGGGATCAACCCGGTCCACAGGATCACCCTGATGGGTTCACCTTGAATCTGCACGCCTGAACACGTATATTGTTTTACCTCCATCACCAATCACTCGAAAGGCGTTCCATGCACCTTTTTCGCACGTTCTTTTTCGCGGCACTAGTGTCCTCTCTCGTGCTCAGTTCACCTCTTTTTTCTCAATCCTCCAAACACAAGAATTCTTCAGACGAGAAGGAATCCGCAACACCGGATCCTTTGATGCTCAAGTCTGTGCAGGCGCGGAGCATCGGGCCCGCCATCATGAGCGGGCGCGTCTCAGCCATCGCCCTCGATCCGGAAGATATCAACACATTTTATGTCGGCCTGGGCACCGGCGGTGTGATGAAAACATCGGACGACGGCGGAACGTTCGGCGGAATTTTCGAAAAGGAAGCTGTGGCTGCGATCGGTGCGATTGCGGTCTCCCCCTCCAGACCGAATCATGTTTGGGTCGGAACAGGTGAAGCAAATGACCGGAACAGCTCTGCCTGGGGAAACGGCGTCTATCATTCGACAGACGGCGGCGGCTCGTGGACAAATGTCGGGTTGAAGAATTCAAAAACGATCGCACGGATTGTGGTCCACCCCACCGACACCAACACGGTCTACGTTGCTGCGATGGGTGACCTCTGGACACCAAACAGCGAACGTGGTCTCTATAAGACGACAGATGCCGGTAAGACGTGGAGCAAGATTCTGGCGGCGAAGAGTCAGGAGGATAAAGTCGGTTGTGGTGATGTTGCTATCGATCCCAACGACCCAAACACGGTTTATGCGGCCCTTTACGCTCGGCTGCGTACACCGTGGTCATTCAGCTACGGGATGGAGGTAACTGGCGGCAGCGATCTCGGAGGAATTTTTAAGAGCACGGACGGCGGGTCATCATGGAAAAAACTCACCAACGGTCTTCCGGGAAGCACCGGCAGGATCGGTTTGGATATCTATCATAAGAATCCAAACATCGTATATGCCGTCGTCCAGAGTGATGAGGGCGGCACAAGCGACATCGATGATCCACACAGCAAGCGCGGCGGAGTGTTCCGCTCGGACGATCACGGCGATTCCTGGAGAAGAATGAGTCCGCTCGACCCGCGTCCCTTCTATTTCAGCCAGATCCGTGTCGATCCTTCAAATGAAGCCCGTGTTTATGTGCTGGGCTACATGCTCCATGTGTCCGATGACAGCGGTAAGACATTCCAGGAGGATTTTTTTGATAAAGTACATCCCGACTGTCACGCACTGGTGGTCGATCCCCGGAATACGAAACGGCTCATTATCGGGACCGACGGCGGAGCGTATCAGAGCTTTGGGGCCGGAAAAGGATGGCTTCATCTCAACAAATTCGCAGCGGGAGAATTTTACCGGATCACACTTGATAACAGCACGCCATACCGGATCGCCGGGGGGCTGCAGGATAATCAGAACTGGGTAGGTCCGAGCAACACGATGAAGGGTGACGGCATTCTGAACAGTGACTGGATTGATATCGGCGGCGGTGATGGATTTTACTGTGCGTTCGATCCGACAGATTCCGAGATTGTCTACGCTGAATCACAGGAAGGATACGTTCACCGCTACAACCTGAGGACGGGTGAAGGGAAAGGTCTCCGCCCCGCACCAGCAGAAGGACAGATGGGATTCCGGTTTGAGTGGGATTCACCACTGATCAATGCGAAAGATCCCCCTGATGCGCTGTATCTCGCGGGGAACCACGTTTTCAAGCTGACCAATAAAGGGGAACAGTGGAAGATGATTAGCCCCGACCTTTCGGCTCAGGATCCGAAAAAGATCATGACCGTCGGCAGCGGAGCAGAAACGTATGGTGTAGTGTACACTCTCGCGGAGTCACCGCTGAAAGCCGGGGTGCTCTGGGCAGGAACGGATGATGGCAAATTGTGGATCACAATGAATGACGGTGGAACATGGACAGATCTCACCGAACATCTTCCCCGCGAAGCAAAGGGACAATGGATCAACCGGATCGAACCGGGTCATTTCGATATCAACACCGCGTATCTTGCGGTCGAAGCGTTCCGGACGGGCGATTACAAACCGCTCGCGTACAGGACGGAAGACGGAGGGAAATCATGGGAGAGCATCTCCAGTGATCTTCCGGTTGATGCTCCGGTGAAGGTTGTCCGCGAAGATCTATCCAATCCGAATCTTCTCTTTGCCGGAACGGAATTCGGTTTGTACGTTTCGTTCGAACGCGGTAAGAAATGGATGAAACTCGGCGAACTCCCCACTGTCGCAGTTGACGACATCGTCATCCACCCCCGTGACCGTGATCTTGCGATCGCAACGCACGGGCGGAGCATATTCATCTTCGATGATATTCGTCCTCTCGAGGAATTCAACGCCGATTCGGCTGCAAAACCCGCTGTGCTGTTTCCGGTTAGACCGGCCTATGGATATTTTCCAAATTCCGGAAGCGCTGATTGGGATGGGATTCAAACGTACAGAGGAAGCAATCCGCCCACCGGCGCTATCATCAATTATTATGTGAAGGAATACACGGGCGACGGCGTGAAGATCAGCGTCGCAAATCCGGCGGGAAGAACGGTCGCAAATCTTTCGGGAGCCGGTACACCGGGATTCAACCGGATCACCTGGGACCTGAAACCGACCAAAGAGTTTCTGAACAATTACGGCGGTGAGGGACAGAAATTCGTTCCCTCGGGGGATTACACTCTGAACTTCAGTTTTGGAAAGACGAAGGCGTCGCAGAAATTGCACGTCGAGATCGCGAGGGGCATTGAAACACGATAACGATGAACACTTTGAATTCGGAGGAAGAACAGTATGGTTAAAATCATCGCGTTGTATCGCAATCCTTCGGATGCCGAAACGTTCGACAAGCATTATTTCGACATCCATATTCCACTCGTGAAGAAAGTTCCAGGTTTGCGAAAGGTGGAGGTCACCAGAATCACGGGGGCACCTATCGGTGAATCGAAGTTTCATCTCATGGCGGAAATGTACTTCGATTCCGTCGATGCGATGAATGCCGGAAACGCATCACCCGAAGGAAAAGCAGTTGCCCGGGACGTCATGAGCTTTGCCGCCGATGTGCTGACGCTTTTTTACGGCGAGGTCCAGGGATGAGCAAATATTCCGGTAAGAAGGAACAGACCTTCAGGTTCAAGAACATTGTCTACAGGAAGAAGAATCTGCGCGCAACGATCACACTCAACAGACCCGAAGTCCACAATGCACTCAACCTCGCGATGCTCCGGGAAATGGGAATTGCATTTCAGGACGCTGCGTGGGATGATGATGTCGCCGTCGTGATCCTGACAGGCGCAGGCAAACGTGCGTTCTGTACCGGTGCCGATATGAAGGAATGGAATGATGATTTCTGGGAAAATCCAGCCGATTTTCACAAATGGATGGGGGTGTTTGTCGAGACTT
Source organism: Bacteroidota bacterium (assembly GCA_035518715.1). Lineage (GTDB taxonomy): Bacteria > Bacteroidota > Ignavibacteria > UBA10030 > SZUA-254 > DATIXJ01. The sequence continues at coordinate 18,838 of DATIXJ010000028.1, forward strand.
TTGAGCGCCTGAGAAACATCGGAAAACCGACGATAGCCCGGATCAACGGGATGGTTGTGGGAGGCGGCAACGAGCTGCAGATGTCGTGCGATCTGGCAGTCGCGGCTGACGATACTTTTGTGCGGCATGTCGGGGTTTCGCGCGGGAGTGTTCCTGCAGCAGGCGCAACGCAGTGGCTTCCGCTCATCGTCGGAGACAGAAGAGCGCGCGAAATCCTCTTCCTCTGTGAAAATGTTCCCGCTCCGCAGGCGCTCGAATGGGGACTCTTCAACCGCGTTGTCCCGCGACGGGAGCTGGACCGTACGGTAAACGAGATTGCCGAAAAACTGATCAACAAACTTCCCGAGTGCACGCGGTATGCAAAACAGCAGCTGAACTTCTGGCGCGATCTCTCGTGGGGAATGACGATCGGACATGCCAAGGAATGGCTGACTATCCACACGGGATCCGCAGAAGTCCGGGAGGGGATCCGGGCATTCGTGGAGAAACGGCCGATCGACTACAAGAAACTCCGCCATCATACCGCACAGCCAACGTCGCAGAAGCCGGTGCGGCGCCGCAAGTAAGTGACCTCGTTCTATGACCCACCGGGGAAGAAAACACCGCCGCTCGCTCTCTGCGGCAATGCCAGCGATCGGGACAGTTGTTTTGGCACTTATACCGTTCCTCTTCGGCGGGTTTGGAATCACTCCCCGGCCACGGCACATTCAGGTTTTTCTCCCTGGTACACAAGTCGGCACTGTCGATTCTGCCACGAGCGTTTCCTTCTGTCAGCAATGCCATCAGTCTAACGTTTCCTCTCACCGTGTTCCAATTCAGGATGAATGGTCGGGAAGCATGATGGCCCAGGCGGCTCGGGACCCGGTCTTTTATGCGGCTCTGGCGATCGCCAACAAAGACCGATCATCTTCCGGAGAATTTTGCATCCGGTGTCATTCGCCGATGGGATGGCTTTCCGGACATTCAGAAGACTTTACCGGTCAGTCACTGGCAGGAACGGATTTCGACGGCGTGCAATGCGACTACTGCCACCGGACCGGCGATCCGCTCAATCCCGACAGTACCATTTCCATGGTTTCGAATTATTTGGTCCCGGGGTATGGAAACGGAATGCATGCGGTACAGAAGTATGTTTATCCTAAACGGGGCCCGTTCGATTCTCTCTCCGGGTGGCACACGACGCTGTACGACCCCTTTCAGAAATCCAGCTCCCTCTGCGGGATCTGTCACGATGTGAGCAACCCATATTATGCAGCCGACCAGACTCAGCAGCCTCCGTACGCGTATGCACCGCTCGAGCGCACCTACAGCGAGTGGGCTGAAAGCTGGTACGCAACTCAGGGAGATTCCGGCACGTGCCAGTCGTGCCATATGGGCGATACCTCCGGGTATGCCTGTCTCTATTCCTCGGATTATCGTGAGCATCTCGCACGGCATGATCTCACCGGGGGGAACACATTTGTTCAGGGAATACTGCCGGACTTTTGGAACGGACTGGACACGAGTGCACTTTCGTTTTCACGGCAGCGCGCGACTGCAACACTTCATCGTGCAGCTTCACTTGACGTGAATGCGGTCAACCTGGGCGATTCCGTTCTTGCTGATGTACGCATCACCAACCTCACCGGCCACAAACTCCCCACCGGTTATCCGGAAGGACGGAGAATGTGGATTGAATTAATCGGGAAAGATATCAACGGGGATACGATCTTTCATTCCGGGGTGTACGATCCGGATTCCGCAAAGCTCATTTCCGATTCCCAGCTCAAAGTCTATCAGGTTCTGCAGGGAATCAGCGACTCGCTTTCCGTTATTTCAGGAGTCCCAAAAGGCGTGTCGTTCCATTTTGTCCTGAACGATACAACAATCGTTGATAACCGGATCCCGCCGAAGGGATTTACGAACGCCGGATTTGCTCAGCGAAACGCCTCGCCGATCGGCGTTTCGTATGCAGATGGTCAGAACTGGGACGACACGAGATTTGTCCTGCCCTCTTCTGCTGTAACAATTACTGCATCGCTGATGTACCAGACAATCAGCAGGGAGTATGTTTCATTCCTGCGGGATGAGAATACGTCCAACGGGTTCGACTGGAACTCGTGGGGATCAAAACTTTATGCATCGTGGGATTCTCGTGGAAAATCCACACCGGTCGCCATGGTCACGAAAGAGACAACTGTCCAGCTGTCGGAAGTTTCTGACCTTCCAGAAACACGTCCTCTCATGACGCAGCTCCTCCAGAATTTCCCCAATCCGTTTAATCCTGTCACGACAATCAGTTTTCAGCTTGCACATCCTTCTCATGTGAAAATCGAGCTCTATACCATCCTTGGCGACAGGATCATGACGATCGTTAACGGGGAGAAACAACCCGGGACTTATCGGATCCCGCTGGACGGATCGGGACTTGCCAGTGGGATTTATTTGTGTACATTTCAGTCAGGAAATATCCATCAGACGAAAAAACTGGCAATCATCAAATAATATGAAGAAGGAAGCATGACTCTCACTACTCTGCTCACGACCAAAGAGAACGGGTACGCGGTTATCCAATTCAACAGGCCGGAGGTTTTGAATGCGCTGAACATGAAACTCATGGAAGAGCTCGTCGAGACACTCGAATCGTTCGATCATGATGACGAGGTCCGTGCGATTGTCCTCACCGGCAATGAAAAAGCATTTGCCGCGGGAGCCGACATCAAGGAAATGGCGGATGCCTCGTCGGTGGAGATGCTCATCCGCGATCAGTTTGCGCGCTGGGACAGGATCCGGAAGATCAAGAAACCGATCATTGCGGCGGTGAGCGGATTCGCCCTGGGCGGTGGATGCGAGCTTGCAATGACCTGTGACCTCATCGTTGCCGCCGAGACCGCCAAATTCGGACAGCCGGAGATTACTATCGGCGTCATGCCCGGTGCAGGTGGAACACAACGCCTCACGCGGGCAGTCGGCAAATATAAAGCTATGGAAATGATCCTCACCGGTAAAATGATCACTGCCGATGAAGCGCTCCGGTGGGGGCTTGTGACAATGGTGGTGCCCGTCGAAGCATGTCTTACCGAGGCAAAAGTTCTTGCGGCAGAGATTGCCTCAAAACCGCCGGTTGCCGTGCGTCTCGCAAAGGAGGCAGTACTCAAGTCCTTCGATACGACTATTGAAGGAGGTTTGGAATTTGAACGGAAGAACTTCTATCTCCTCTTCTCGAGCGAAGATCAGAAGGAAGGAATGAGAGCATTTGTGGAAAAGCGAAAACCGACATGGAAAGGAAAATGATGAAACCCGGAAACCTTAATCTGCGGATATTGCCGGCTCTGGCGATACTCACGGCGGCATTCAGTTTCATAGCCGCCTCCCAGGCACCAAGCTACCCGGACTTCGAACTTGTCGAGACTGTGCCCGTCGAAACTGCTCTCGGGGACCCCGGCCTACGAAATCCACATGATGTCTGGCTCGGGATGATCCACAACGCCAGACAGACGATCGATTTCGAGGAATTCTATGTTTCGAATGCACACGGTGAGCCGCTGGAAGATATAATCGGAGCAATTTTGGAGGCGGGAAAACGCGGTGTCGAAATCCGGTTCATCGCCGATTCACGGATGTACAGGACATATCCCGAGACACTCGACTCCCTGGGGAAATCCAAGAATATCTCGGTCCGGATCATCAATTATGGCAGGCTCGCGGGAGGCGTCCAGCATTCTAAATATTTTGTCGTCGACGGTGAGGAGGCATTTGTCGGAAGCCAGAATTTTGATTGGCGGTCACTGGAGCATATTCACGAACTGGGCCTCCGGATCAAACACAAACCGACGGCAGAGATCTATGAGGATATCTTCAATCTCGACTGGGCGCTCGCGGAAAAAAATGACCCGGCCCTGATCAGTCAGCTCTTGACGTACAAACATTATGACCTCCCGTTCCGCATACCGGAAGGCGGTGATGACACACTCACATTCTTCCCGACTGCGAGTCCGAAAGGATTGTTACCCGACTCGACAATGTGGGATGAAACCAACATTGTGGGCCTGATCGACGCGGCGAAAGACAATATCTACTGTCAGTTTCTCACCTATTCACCCATCACACGGGAGAAAGATCATTATTATCCCGTTCTCAATGAAGCTCTCAAACGCGCCGCGGCGCGTGGCGTGCACGTTCATATGATCGTGTCGGACTGGTCGAAAGATCACCCATTGGTCGATTCACTGATCAGCCTGGGAGAATTCAGGAATATTGAAATTAAATTCAGCGATATCCCCGAGTGGTCGAAAGGATACATTCCATTCGCGAGAGTCGAGCACTGCAAGTATCTTGCCGTCGACAAATCATCATCCTGGATTGGAACGGCAAACTGGGAGAAAAGCTACTTTTATACTACACGCAATCTGGGGGTTGTCGTTCACAACGATCGCATCACATCCACACTGGAAAGAATTTTTCTGAAAGACTGGACCGGACCGTACACGGAACTCATCAAACCGGGAACATCCTACACGCCGCGAAAGCACGGCGAGAACTGATCCGGACCCGATTTAATCCAGTTTTTTCTTGAACCGCAGGATACTCGCCCCGAGTACACCTGCGCCCATGCCCATCAGCAGAAGCGCCTGAAGCCAGAGGTCGCTGATCCCGACGCCCTTCAGGATCAGTGAACGTACGATCACGAGATAGTGACGCATCGGAATGCCGAACGAGATGAACTGGAGAATGGGGGGCATGTTGTCCACCGGGAAGGTGAAGCCCGAAAGATACATCATCGGCTGGAGAATGAAGAACTGACCGATCATCATCGCCTGCTGCTGCGTGCGCGTGATGGTCGAAACAAAGAGTCCGAGCCCCAACGTCGTGAGGAGAAAGAACGTGGACAGTCCGATAAGCAGCGGAACACTTCCTTTGATCGGGATATCAAATCCAAAGACCATGACGAGCAGAACAATGGTGGCGTTCACGATGGCAATCAGAGTGAACGGAATGAGTTTCCCGATAATCATCTCGGACGGTCGTATCGGCGTCACCATGATCTGTTCGAGCGTGCCGATCTCTTTTTCACGAACAACGGCCATCGAGGTCAGGTTCATCGTCGTGACGAGGAGAAGAAGCACGAGCACCCCCGGAACCATATAATTTCTGCTCTTGAGGTCCGGGTTGTACCATGCGCGCACCTGTGTGGCGATACCTGCCTGAGAGGCCCGGTTTGCACCGCCGGATACTTCTGTGAGAATTCTGTTCGAATACTGCGCTACGATCTGGGTAGCATAATTCAATCCTATTGCCGAGGTATTTCCCTCACTTCCATCAACAAGCAGCTGAACATTTGCCTGTTCCCTTCGGAGGAGCTTGTTTCCAAAATTATGCGGGATGATGAGCCCCATGCTCACCTTGTTGTCGTCAAGATACGACTGAACCGCGTTATAATCATCGGTGGCATATTCGATGGTGAAATATCCCGACGTGACGAATTTTTCCGCAAGCTGCCGGCTGTCTTCGGTCTTGTCGAGATCGCACAGAACCATGGCGATATTTTTCACATCGACAGACGCGGCAAACCCGAGGAGTGTCAGCTGAAGCACCGGTGCAACGAAGACAATCGGCAGGAGTTTCTTGTCTTTGAACAGCTGACCGAATTCCTTCTTCAATATGGCGAGTATCCGCTGGAAGCTCATACTTTCACCCCACAGTCTTATGGAAACGCCTCACACTCACAAACAGCATAAACGAGATAAAGATCGAGAGATAGAGCGCCTGATCCCAGAATGCTCCGACTCCCACGCCTTTGAGGATGATACTCCGAAGTATCACGAGATAGAATTTTGCGGGAGTAATGTTGGATATTGCCTGCAGCCACCACGGCATGCTCCGGATGGGGAACATGAATCCCGAAAGCATGATCGTCGGCAGCATCGAGAAGAGCGACGCAAGCTGGAAGGCAACCTGCTGGCTGTCGGAAATGGTTGAGACATAGAGTCCGATCGACAATGCCGCGAGAATGAAGAGCAGCGTCGCAAAGAAGAGCAGAATGATGCTTCCTTTGATCACGACATCGAAGAGAACATACGCGGCGGTCAGGACAAGCGTCGCAGCAACGAGAGATATGAGCGCGTAGGGAATTGTCTTGCCGACAATCAGCTCCATCGGCGTAATGGGAGAAACATCGATCTGTTCGACGGTATTTCTTTCCTTCTCCTTGACAATCGACAGCGAGGTCGCGATCACTCCGGTAATTGCGAGAATGAACCCTACCAATCCCGGAACGAGAAACTTCGCGCTTTTTAATTCCGGATTGTACCAGATGCGCGCCTGCAGCTGAACCGGGATGTAATTTCCCCTCCCGATCTTCGCGAGATTATTGAGAACAATCCGCTGAGAATACTGCAACGCAACCACCTGGACATATCCGACGATCGTCGTCGCCGAATTTGCATCCATGCCATCGACAAGCACCTGGATATTGACGGGCTGATTCGACAGCAGCTGGTGTGAAAAATCGTACGGGATGATGAGTGCACATTTTACACTTCCTTCGTCGAGAAGTTTCGTTGCTTCATCCGACGAAGAAAGCACTTCGACGTAATCGAAGTACCCCGAATTTATATACGAATTGATGAATTCCCTGCTGGCGGCTGATTTTTCAGCGTCATACACCGCCATTCTGATGTGCTGAACATCCCAGTTCAACGCGTACCCGTTGAGAAGGAGGAGCAAAGCCGGGACAAGTGTAAGGATGGCAAGGACCCTCTTGTCGCGCCTGATCTGTCGAAATTCTTTGACAATAATGGGCTTCAACCGCCGCAGGTTGTTCATCTCTCAAGCCGCTTTCTTCGATTCCTGATCGAGGAGATAGATGAAGACATCTTCGAGCGAAGGACTTCGTCGCTCGATCTTGTTGTATTCGATGTTGCTTTCCTTCAGTAATGTGCCGATCCGGGCAACTGCCGACTTCTCATCCGGTACGCTTACGTGGAGGAATGTACCGAAGACCGATGTCTCAAGCGCCCAGGGTTCCTTCTCAATCAACGACATCGCCTCGATGACTCTCGAACACTGCACCTCGAGGATCGGGGTCTTGATGTAATTTTCCTTGAGCTCTTTCGGACTTCCTCCGGCGATGATCTTTCCCGCGTTAATGAGAATAATATCGTTGCAGTATTCCGCTTCTTCCATGAAGTGCGTCGTTACGAGCACCGTAACGCCGGTTGCAGAAAGCTCATAGATCAGCTCCCAGAATTTTCGTCGCATGACCGGGTCGACACCGCTTGTCGGCTCATCCAGGAAAACGATCTTGGGTCTGTGCAGAACCGCACATCCGAGTGCAAGGCGCTGTTTCCATCCGCCGGAGAGAGTTCCGGTAATACTCTGTTCTCTTCCGTGAAGGTTGGCGATATCGTACACCCATTGTTTCCGTTCCTCGATGGCCCCGTTCGTCATGCCGTACACCCGGCCGTAGAAATTGACATTCTCTTCAACGGTCAGATCCTCGTACAGCGAGAATTTCTGGGACATGTACCCGATAGCGGATTTTATTTTTTCCGGTTCCTTGTTGATGTCGAAACCGCCTACCGTCGCTGTTCCGTCGGACGACTGAAGGAGACCGCTGAGCATCCGGATCGTGGTCGACTTGCCGGCACCATTTGCACCGAGAAATCCGAAGACCTCGCCCGCCTTCACGTCAAAAATGACATGGTCAACAGCCGTGAAATCGCCGAAGCGCTTTGTCAGATTTTTTACCTCAATAACGGAGCTCATCTTGGAGAATCCGTTCCCGAAAGACGCTCGCCGAGAGATTTTTTCAATGTTGCCCTGGCGAGTTCCTGCTCGACCAGCGCGCCGGTGTAATTGATTTTTGCCTGCAGAAGCGCAACGTCCGCATCCAGGAGTTCAGTCGAGGTTGCAAGGCCGGATCGATACTTATCCCCGGTCGTCCGGACACTCTCCTCGGCTTCATCGACTCCCACTTTCGCCACCGCAATCTTTTCCTTTGCACGCCGAATCGCGAGGAGGTTGCGTCTGACCTCGAGCGATACATTGTCCTTCATCTGCTCATAGAGAATCTGGTTCTCCGAGAGAGCGGCCCTTGCCTGATCGACCTGCGATGATGTGGCTCCCCAGTTCCAGAGATCGAACTGTACCTGCACGCCGATATCCCAGGTAGATTTGAATTCGTCGAGTGTTGGCTGGTAGCGGGCGTTAGGACGGTTATAGTAATAGTCGCCGGTCAGAAAGATCTGCGGGAAATAATTGCCCTGGGCTGCCGTCACCGAGGCCTTCGAGGCCTCCAGGCGCGACTGCATCGCCTGCATATCGGGCCGGGCGCTGAATGCCTGTGCCAGCAAGTTCGAATATTGCGCGATGTCGTTTATCATGGTCGTGTCACCCGGCACCGATGCGGGTTGGATCTGTGTCTCGATCGGCTGTCCGATGGCATTGTTCAGATTCATCATGGCAACCTGCACGTCATTCGCTGCATCAATTTGCGTCAACTGGGCGTTCGAAAGCTGCACTTCGATCTTCAGCAGGTCATTGCGCGTCGACAGTCCTGCCTTCATCAGGTTTTCCGTGTCCTTGTGATAGGTCTGCAGGCGCGTGACATTTTCATCGGAGAGTTTCTTTGTTTCGAGCGCCTGATACAACGACCAGTATGCCGAAGTGATGTTCAGGAGAACGTCGGATTCGTCATTCTTGTAATCCGATTCTCCCGCTTTGGCCAGATATTCCGCGGCCGCAGCGTTGCTGTGCAATTTGAATCCGGTAAAGAGGGGCTGCTGCAAGGTTACCCGCGAAGCATAGTTATCCAGAACAACCGGCGAGATCACAATCGGTTGCGGATTTCCAAATTCTCCGGCGGGGATCTCAAATGGAGGAACATCGCTCAGCCGGGAATATCCTCCCGAGACGCTGAGGGACGGCAACAGGCCGGCGTGAGCTTCACCTGAACGCGCCGAGGCCGCATCGACCTTTGCACGGGAAACGGAGAGTAACTTACTTCGTTCCAGACCGATCTGAATTGCACCATCGAGCGTCAGCTGCTGCGGCATCTGGGCAAGAAGCGCGGCCGGCATCAATATCAGAACCATCATCCATTTCATAATGAACCCTCGGCATGTTCCGGGTGTGTGAGAAGGGATACAAAAATATTTTCCAGGGACGGGGGTATGACCCGCCATCCTTCAACAGTGATACCGTTCGATCTGAGAAGAGATTCGATTGGGAGCATGTCTTTCGATGAATCATCCACAATAACATTCAACCTGTCTCCGAACGCCTGAACCTCGCGTGAGAGCCGCTCGGGATTATTCTTGAGAAGGAGGAAGCCGTCACGGACATGATCGCAGACAATTTCCACGACCTCGCCGTTCATGGAAGATTTCAGATTGATCGGCGTGTCCATCTTCATGATTTTTCCATTGTTCATGAGCGCAACACGGGAGCACCGTTCCGCCTCGTCGAGATAGGGGGTGCTCATGATGATCGTGATGCCGGTTTTGAGAAGGCTGGAGAGAACCTTCCAGAAATCCCGCCGCGAGACCGGATCGACCCCGGTAGTCGGTTCATCCAGGAGAATAACTTCCGGTGTGTGAATAAGCGTGCACGCCAGCGCCAGTTTCTGTTTCATACCGCCGGAGAGTTTTTCGGCCAGCCGGTTTCTAAACGGCGTAAGCCGCGTAAATTCCAGCAGCTCGTTCCGCCGGTTCTGGTAATCATAGACTCCATGGATCTCGGCAAAGAACTCGATATTTTCATCGATGGTAAGATCGCCGTAGAGACTAAATCTCTGTGAAAGGTATCCTATGCGTTTTCTGACCTCCTCTGCCTGTTTTTTCACATCAAATCCGGCAACGCGTATCTCACCGGATGAGGGAACTGTAATCCCGCAGAGCATGCGAATGAGCGTCGTCTTCCCCGCTCCGTCGGGTCCCACCAGCGCAAACATCTCACCTTTCCCGATCTCGAGGGACACATCGTTTACCGCCACGATTTCCTCCTTGCGAGGGCGCGAGACAAATTTTTTCGAGACGGATTGTATTTCGATGATACTCATTGGTCAATGAGGTGCTGAATAGAGGTATGCATCTGCCGGCATACCGGGCTTCAATGTCTGGTCAGCATTCGGAATTTCGATCTTCACCCCGAACACGAGTTTTGTACGGTCTTCTTTCGTCTGAATATTCTTCGGCGTAAATTCCGCAATCGAGGAGATATAGGTAACCGAACCCTCGAATGCCCGCTTGGGCGCACTGTCGATAAATACTTTCGCCTCCTGACCGAGATGAACCTTTGCGAGCTCCGTTTCATTCACATAGATGATAAGCTTCACCTTGTCCAGATAGGTGAGCCGCAGGAGGTTTGCACCGACGGTGACATATTCTCCCGGCTCGACGGCGCGCAGGGTGATCGTCCCGGCTGATGGTGCAAGCACGTGAGAATCCCGGATCTTCTTTCTCAGAAGATCGACCTGGGCTTCCGCATTGTCGCGTTTTTCCCGGGCGCCATCAATCTCTTCCTTTCTGGAACCCTGCTTGAGCTTTTCGAAGGTCTGCTGCGTTGCAACATACCGTGTGTACGCATCGTCGTACTGCTTCTGGGTGATCGTCTGCGAGGCAAGGAGATCTTTCATACGCAGATAGTCTGCCTCCGCCGTCTTGAACTCCGCTTCCGCCTGAACGATATCCTCCTTCCGCGATCCTTCGACGGCAAGTTTGTATGCGGCCTCGAATGATTCAGCGTTGGCGATTGCCTGGCGGAGCTGGATCTGATATTCCGTATCGTCGATGACGACGAGCGTATCTCCGGTTACAACCCGCGCACCTTCATCGACGCGAACCTGATTGATGATCCCTGCCACCTCGGCACTGATGTCGACGTCGGTTCCCTCAATTGTTCCGGAAGCGGAGATATCCGCTCCGTCGCCGCCCGAGCAACCGATCAAAAGCACCGTGAAGCAGAGAACGAGAAGATATTTCATTGTCTCACCGTTTGTTGATTCTGTAAAATGGTTCTATGAAAAAGCTCCCGTGCCTTGTCCGTCAGGATCCCGTCGAGACAGACACGAAAAATGGTTTTCAGGGCATCCTCCGTCGAGAATGAATACTGGGCAAGAGATTCCGGATTCACCACGCCCTGTATTGAGCTGAGGTACATGAGGATGACGACTTCCTTGTTTACGTCCTGACGAATGAGCCCGCGGGAAATTCCCTCGTCAATCATCAGCGCAAAGTTCTCAATGATATTTTTTTTCCGGACTTCTTCGATGCGCTTCCAGAGATCCGGGCGGTGACGGCGCACGTCGTCGAGAAACGCTTTGTTAATGCGGCAAGCCATGTGCCCGAACGCATCCCACATCGCCGAAAGTTTCGTTATGAAGTCGTCGGAGGATTCGAAAATCTGCCTGATCGATCCGGTCATCTCGATGATCTGCCACTCGATTGTCTGGTCAAGAAGATCGTCCTTGCTGGGAAACTGCTGATACATCGTCTTCTTGCTGATACCAAGTTCCTGGGAAAGTTCATCCATGGTGACCTTTGAAAAACCCGATGAGAAGAATCTCCCCCTTGCGTGTTCGATAATTCTCTCTCTGAGTGTGTCCGTCATAATCATTCCCTAATCAAAACTTTAAAAAACTTTAATCGTCTTAAGGGTTTCCAATTATCCAATAAAAAAGCTGAAATATCAGCTGCTTTGGCGATGTGGAAACTCTTGAAACTTATTTCGTCTACAATATACTAAATCAGAAGCCCCTTGTCAAGTACCGATAGTTCTGCAAGAATTGCCGGAAATCAAGTTTCTCAGCTATTGCGTAACAGTCAGCATGAGATTGGCAAATAGCAAGACCGCTAATTGTATAATCCCCTTACTCCCCATTCTGGTTCCAATCTTCCACTCCGAAAATGCCTTCCGGAAGACCCTCTTCGTCTCAACCTCACCGATCTTCTTGAATCCATGCAGCTGCATTGAAGCGGCAAGCATCCGCTCGTTATTTTTCCTGACGAATGTTACCTGCCGCCGGAAGCCTCTTTGCCCGGCTTCATACAGAGAATACCCGAGGAGGGCAAAACCGATGCCGCGGCCGCGATACTTTTCGTAGAGGTCGAGAGCATAGCAGGTTCCCGGCTCTGTCTTGATCGTCAGTCCGGTATCGGGATCGGTGTCGCCGCTCCCCGAAAGGAAATCGATTCCGACCAGCTCTTCTTCACTCCAGGCACCGAGGCAGATGAAGTCCGCCTGGAGCCGCTTCCGGAACAGCCGCTTCATTCTTCCCCTGCGGTGTGGTGGCCAGAGGTCACCAAGCAGGTGCTCGTCTTGAACGCGAAGCTCCCTGAATTTCAATACGGCCGATTGTCCGTCAACACGTGTTCCGGACGTGAGATCTTTCATCAGGATGTAGTGTGCTTCGCGGGCGTAGAGTCGTTCAACCAAATATGACCCTGCGAGCTTGCCCAGCCACCACCCGCCATGGAGTATCCCCCGGTGGCGGACTTCTGAAGCGGCTTTCTGGAAATACGACCGGTTCGCCGGATCATCATGCCATATCCGCACTGAAGCTGTGGATGGCGGTACCACCGCGAGGGGCTGCATCCCGAGAATCAGGTCGACGAAATCATCCGGCGAGAGTGCGCCCCGGTCCGTCCAGATCGAATCGGGGATCTCCACCCGAAAACTCTTCTCCACCGCTGAAACAAATTCCACGAGTGCCAGCGAATCGAGCCCCAGTCCCTGGTTTCCGAGCGGCTCATGCATCACAATCTCTCTTGTGCTTCCGCTCAGGACACAAAGACGCAGTATCCGCAA
>DATIXJ010000029.1:0-6794 GCA_035518715.1 Bacteroidota bacterium
TTCCTTTTCTACAGCACATTTTGAAAACTCCGTTCCGGATCGTTCCCATTGTCCTCGGAACTCAGGATCCACAGACATGTGCAAAAATCGGAAACGCTCTCAGGCAATATTTCAATTCCAACAATCTTTTTGTCATCAGCAGCGACTTCTCGCATTATCCGAATTATGATGATGCCGCACGTGCGGACAAGGCAACAGCCGATGCGATTCTCTCGAATTCCTCGGAAAAATTCCTCGAAACACTGCAGCAGAATGAATCGAAGGGAATACCTAATCTCCAGACGAGTGCGTGCGGATGGGCGGGAATTCTCACGCTCCTCTGCATCACGGAATCAACGTCGGCGTTCGAATTCCAGGCAATCACGAACAAGAATTCGGGTGATTCGCAATATGGTGACAAGTCGAGGGTCGTCGGCTATTATTCCATCGTCGTGTCCCGGGCGCAGGCGAAGAGTGACCACACGTTCCTTCTGTCCGATCACGACAAATCCCGGCTCCTTGCGATTGCCCGAAAGACTCTTGAAGTGTATGTTCAATCAGGTCATTTCCCGGAGGTTGATACGGCGGGTTTCCCAGCCGCGCTCAAACAGCCGTGCGGCGCGTTCGTGACGCTCCGAAAGCACGATGATCTCCGCGGCTGCATCGGACAATTCGAGCCGAAGAGTCCCCTGTACCGCATCGTGCAGCAGATGACCGCGGCTGCAGCCATGCGGGATCCCCGATTTACCGCGGTCGAGCCGGACGAGGTGGACAAGCTAAATATCGAAATCTCTGTTCTGACACCACTGAAGCGCATCAGCTCTATCAATGAGTTCCAGCTCGGAAGGGACGGGATTTATCTCCGCAAGCAGGGACATACGGGGACATTCCTGCCGGAGGTTGCGACCGAGACGGGCTGGACGAAGGAAGAATTTCTCGGCCACTGTGCCGAAGATAAAGCCGGCATCGGCTGGGACGGTTGGAAAGATGCCGAACTCTACACCTACCAGGCAATTGTCTTCCGCGAAGATTGACGGCGGAATTGGATCATGGAGAACAGTGACAGCGCCCGACGATTGACAGCATGGGGTGTTGTTGCGCTGGGGTTTTCATCCATTACCACACAGATCGTTCTCCTGCGCGAATGCCTCAATGTTGTCGACGGTAACGAGCTGGTCATCGGGATCATCCTTGCAAACTGGATGATTCTCACGGCAGCAGGTTCTTACCTCGGACAATTCCTTGTCTCAGGAAATCATCCCCGGTCGCTCCTTCCCCCGCTGTTCCTCCTCCTTGGGGTGATACCGATGGGCACGGCATGTTTACTCCGCTTCCTGAGAGACAGAGTCTTTGTTGCCGGAAGCATGCTCAGTATCGTGCAGATTTTTTCCGCCTCGTTTATCCTCCTGATACCGTACTGTATCCTCGCCGGCGCATCATTCACGCTCCTTGCACATCTTCTTTCGGAGGAACGGCGGATGGACTTTTCCGCCCGTGCCTATTCCGGTGAATCGCTCGGGAGTGTGTTGGGCGGACTCTTCTGGAATTTTATCTTCATCTTATTCCTCTCGGCGTTCCAGACGCTCTTCGTGATATTTCTGTTCAATGCCTTCATAGCTTTTTTCGTATCCGATCAGGAAGGGAAATCTATCTGGAAATCTGCGGCAGTGTCTGTGGTTCTCGTCGGCGGATTCATCATGATTCTTACCAATCCGGATGCCCTGACAAAGGAGTTTCTCTACCCCGGCCAGAAGATTCTCTCGAGCCGCGATACGCCGTACGGCAATCTCGTCGTAACCTCGCAGGGAGATCAGAGGAATTTTTTTGAAAACGGTTCACTCCTCTCGTCCACAAACGATGTGGCACTTTGCGAGGAATCTGTCCATTATGCGATGATCCAGCACCCACACCCGAAACAGGTGCTTCTCATCTGTGCCGGGACGCCGGGGGCGGTTGCGGAGATCCTGAAATACCATGTCGAACGGGTCGATCTTGTTGAAGTCGATCCGTGGATGATCTCGCTCATGCACGAATTCACTCCCGGACTTGATCATCCGGAGGTCAATATCATCAACGAGGATCCGAGAGTCTACGTGCGGAACTGCGGCAAGCATTATGACGTCGTGCTCATGAACGTTCCGGACCCAACCACCGTTCAAAATAGTCGTTTTTACACGGTGGAGTTCTTTCGGGATATCAGAACCATACTGTCGCCGGATGGCCTGATGTCTGTCAATCTTCTTGAAAATTTCGACTACTACGGTCCACGCGCACGTTCGATAGCATCTGTCGTCTACAATTCGCTTTCATCACAGTTTACAGACGTTGCACTCATTCCCGGCTCGACAAAGGATTATTTTCTCGCATCATCTCAGCCGCTGAGAATGGATATCGCAACTCTTGTGCGGCAACGAGGCATACCTACAACGTATGTCAATGCGTATTACATCGACGAGAATGCCCTGCAGGAAAGAAGCCGCGCGGTGATGTGTTCGCTCGATCGGAGTGCGGGTATCAACCGCGATTTGTCTCCGCTTTCGTGTTATTACCAGATGCAATACTGGCTGAGCTATTTTGAATCCCGGCCGTGGTTCCTCTTCCTGCTTGGGGTGACCGCCATCATTCTCATTATTATCCGGTTCGATACGATCGATGTGGGAATGTTCGTCGGAGGTTTTGCTTCTGCATCACTTGAGCTACTCTTGATTTTTGCGTTCCAGATGACATTCGGATTCATCTATAAGGCGCTTGGCATCATCATTACGATATTTATGGCTGGACTTGCAGTCGGTTCACAATTCCGCACCCGGATACTCGCCAAGAGCACATTGGCCGAGTTTTCGGTTCTTCAATTCGTGATAACACTTTATGCGATCCTGGTACCGGGAATAGTGCTCATGCTCAAGGCCGGCATCGTTTCTCCGGGATGGACCGAGACCATATTTTTTGCGCTGATGTTCATGATTTCGGTGCTGATCGGGATGCAGTTCTCGCTTGGAGCCTCGCTGCGCAAGGGATCCGCTGCTTCAGTGGCCTCACGACTCTACTGCATCGACCTGATCGGGTCGGCGATCGGGGCATTGCTGATCACGACCATCTTGATTCCGCTCCTGGGCCTACTGAATTCCGGTTTTCTCACCGGCGCGTTGACATTTATCGGAGGTACTGCAGCACGTATGAAACAGAGGCGGGTTCATACTACAGCGAACGGATAATGAGAAATGAATGAAACGGAGAAAGGTATGATGACTGATCATGAAATCCGGATGATGAACAAGCGAGAGTTCCTCCGACTCTCCCTAGCAGGATTGGGAGGGTGCCTGTTCTGTAATCATGCGTTCGCAGTGTTCTCCGATCAGGAGGATCATCTCACAGGCCGCCTTTCTAACCCCGATGATTTTTCACGCTGGACACGAGAAGCGCTCTTTTATCAGAGAACGGAAAGTGGCGTCCAGTGTGAGAAGTGCCCCCACGGCTGTATCCTGGGTCCGAATGAATCTGGAATCTGTCGGAACCGCGTGAACATCGACGGCAAGCTCTGCACGATCGCGTACGGCAACCCATGTGCCGTGCACGTCGATCCCATCGAAAAGAAGCCGCTTTTTCATTTCCTTCCTTCCACTCGTGCCTTCTCAATCGCCGCTGCGGGCTGCAACCTCCGCTGTCTGAATTGCCAGAACTGGCAGGTCTCCCAGGTGAGTCCGAAGGAAACCGAGAATATCGATCTCATGCCGGAAAGAGTGGTGGAAGAATGCATCGGGAATGACTGCAGATCGATCGCCTACACCTATTCCGAACCGAACACATTTTACGAATACGCCCTCGACACGTCTGATCTGGCACGAAAGAGAGGCATCAAAAATGTCTGGAAATCAAGCGGTTACATCAACGAGAAACCGCTTCGGAGATTATGCAAATCAATCGATGCCGCGAATATCGACTTAAAGGGATTTGATGATGAGGTTTACCGGAAGCTGAATGGTGCCTCACTGGAACCCGTTCTGCAAACGCTGAAGACAATCAAATCAGAAGGAGTCTGGCTGGAAATTACGAACCTGATCGTGCCCACATGGACAGATGATATGGAGACGATCCGCAGGATGTGCAGATGGTTGAAGGACAACGGATTGGCAGATTGTCCGCTTCACTTTGATCGTTTCATGCCGCTCTACAAACTCAATCAGCTTCCCACAACGCCGGTGTCACAGCTCGAAGAAGCCCGTGACCTCGCGATCAAGGAGGGAATTCAATTTGTGTACATCGGCAACGTCCCCGCGCATCCCGCCGAAAACTCGTATTGCCCGCACTGCGGCAAGATGATCATTGAACGTAGAGGGTTTGCGATTTTGAGCAATTCGATTCTGAAGGGAAAATGCAGCGACTGCGGAACGGTAATTCCCGGAGTCTGGAATTAGTTTTACGACTTTTTCCTTTTGTCCGCCTCAGGCGGATTTGAATTCTTCCCACCCCTGGCTTAGAAATATTCCCGCTCGGCCGAGCTTGCCCGCGCTTCCCGTTGCCGTAGGCGAAAACTCCAGAATTTCCGCGCACCGAATCCGAGCACCACGATCGAGAAGATGACCACACTCCACACGAAGATATCAGCTACTGAAATCACGTTGTAACTCCCTTTGATATTCTACCTTCGAATGATACCCAGAAGTCGGAAAAACTCAAATGAGGGGGGTCAAGGAAGGGCCGATTTTCGCGTTTTTTTGGGAATGACGACATGGCGGAATCGCCAGTTTGAGGCAATACGCCGTACCGCAAGACCCTTTGATTTCGCGTCAGGATGTAAGGAAGCAGATTCTCTACCGAATCAGGGTCCCGTTTTTCTCCCGCCGAGCACGAAGTGGATCGCGTCGATGAGATCTCCGAGATCGTACGGCTTCTCGATCACGTCGTCGGCACCGAGCGATTTCGCCTTCGTCACGTTTTTCAGATCGGCGTAGGCGGTCAGGACAATGACCTTGGTATCCGGGAGATGTTCCTTGACATGCCTGAGCACGGTAAATCCGTCGACCTTGGGAAGCTTGAGGTCGAGGACAGCAAGCTCATACCGTTCTTTTCCGAGCATGGAGAGTGCTTCCTGTCCGTCATTTGCGACGTCGACAGTGAATCCCTCCGAAGCAAGTTCTTCCGCGATAGTCGCCGAAAGTTCCCGTTCATCCTCGATGATCAGAATGTCTTTCGCCTCGTCCATGGCTGCACGCAAGAGCAAGTGGAATGATTTTTCGGAAGATAGAGAATTCTCATTTCCGAAGCAAGAGGAAAATGCGATGCCCGGAAGTTGGATCAGGAATGACGGACGGTGAGGACCTTTGCTCCGTGAATCTTTCGCTCTTTCAGTTCGGTCAGTGCCTCATTCGCCTCTTCGAGTGGATAGAGCCCGACTTCCGGCTTTATCGGAATAATTGAGGCAAGTGTCAGAAATTCCTGCACATCGGCCCGGGTAACGTTGGCAACGCTTTGGATTTCCTTTTCCATCCAGAGATCGGAAGGATAGTTGAGCTGAAGAAGAGCATTCTTGTCGGACTCCTCTTTCCGGATGGCATTCACGACGACCCGCCCGCCCGGCTCGAGGTTTCCGAGCGCCTTGACGATCGGCATCCAGGCGGGCGTCGTATCGATCACGGAGCGGAGTTTTTCGGGAGAACGCTCGTCATAATTTCCAGCCCATGATGCGCCGAGTTCGAGTGCGAATTGTTTTTCCGTATCGCTTCGGGAGAAAACAAAGACGCGCGACTTCGGATATCTGGACCGGATCATTTTGATTACGAGATGTGCAGAAGCACCGAACCCGGCAAGGCCGATGCTCTCACCGTCTTTGATCTGTGCGAGTCGGAGAGACCTGTACCCGATAGCACCCGCGCAGAGAAGCGGAGCAGCTTCCGCATCGGAAAAAGCATCAGGGATGCGATAAGCGAAATCCTCACCGACGGTCATATACTCCGCGTAGCCGCCGTTGGCATCTTTTCCGGTTGCACGGAACGTCGGGCAGAGATTTTCCTGTCCGCTCAGACAGAACGAGCATTTGCCGCAGGCGCTGTTGATCCATGCAACGCCGACTCTCTCGCCGATCCGAAACGTTTTTCCGCTCCTTCTACACTCCGCCACTGTCCCAACAACCTGATGACCGGGAATCACAGGCAGCTTCGGCGGTGGAAGTCTCCCTTCGATCTCATCGAGTTCCGTATGACAGACGCCGCAGCAGGAAATTTTGATCAGGATTTCATCTTCGGCAGGGATTGGATCCGGAACGTTCTGGAGGTTGAGTGGCGGCCGGTTCAGTTGTATAGGTCCGAGATGCCGGAGAAGCATTGCTTTCATGACGGAATGTAGACAATTCCATTCTTGAATGCCAAAACATTGTTGAAACTCTCCAATGATTTTCGTATACTTGAGGTGTGCTGGGAGGAATTCACACGCTGTCTTGAACATTCACTGCGCCCATAGCTCAACTGGATAGAGCGGCAGCCTACGGAGCTGTAGGTTGGGGGTTCGACTCCCTCTGGGCGCACACGTATTAAGCAGTTTTGCCTTCCGAAATCGTGGAGGGACAAAAATCTTACCAAAATCTTACCAAACCAGTCCATCAATTCTTCAACCTTTCAACCGCAGTACGCAGAGTTTCTGTGTTGGCTTTTGCATACACTGACCAGCCCCCCGTGTGCGTACCAATGTTGAGTTAGTTTTTCCCGGTCTCCAGGCATTGGCAACCTGAGGAAAGGGGTGTGTTTCTGGAGCTGGTGGTCTGTATCCCAACGAGCTGTGCGGTCTGACCGCGTTGTAGTGTCTTCTCCATTGCTCCGTGA
>DATIXJ010000030.1:0-32020 GCA_035518715.1 Bacteroidota bacterium
GCTCTCGAGCAGGGAATCCAGATCCCCCATTTCTGCTGGCATCCCAGGCTGAGCGTTGCCGGAAACTGCCGCATGTGCCTTGTCGAGGTGGAGAAAATGCCGAAGCTCGCCATTGCCTGCTCCACGACGGTTGCCGACGGGATGGTCGTCAAGACCGATTCCCCGAAAGTGATCAATGCCCGCGAGGCGGTGATGGAATTTCTCCTGATCAACCATCCGCTCGACTGCCCCATCTGCGACGAAGCCGGCGAATGCAAGCTGCAGGATTATGCCTACCGGTACAGCGAAGGAGCCAGCCGGTTCGAATTCGAGAAAGTCCGTAAGCCGAAACGTGTCGAGCTTGGCCCCAGAGTAACGCTCGATACCGAACGCTGCATCATGTGCTCGCGGTGCATCCGGTTCTGCGATGAGATTGCCAAAAAGCCGCAGCTCACGTTTATCCAGCGCGCCGATCATGTCGAGCTGACCACATTCCCCGGCGAGAAGCTGGACAACCCGTACTCGATGAATACGATCGATATCTGTCCGGTCGGAGCCCTGACGAGCACCGATTTCCGCTTCAAAGCGCGCGTCTGGGAAATGTCGTCCACCGATTCAATCTGCACCGGCTGTGCACGCGGCTGCAACACCAAGGTATGGGTGCGAAACAACGAGATCCTTCGCCTCACGCCGCGTTTTAATCCCTCGGTAAATGACTATTGGATGTGCGATCACGGACGGCTCGATACTTTCAGGCAGGTCCACGCCGAAACTCGCCTGAAAGCGCCGATGATCCGGAAAGAGGGGGCGCTTGTTGAGGTTGCCTGGGATGAAGCGATCGCCAAGGCGGCATTCGACCTGAAATCGTTTAAGAAGACTGAAATCGCCGCCATCGGCTCACCATTTGCCTCCAACGAGGATAATTATCTCCTGGTAAAGCTCATGCAGTATCTGGGCGTGAAGCGTCTGGATATCGTACCGCATGTTGTGGAGGGAGACCAGGATGATCTTCTGATCCGGTCCGATAAGACACCCAATTCGACGGGTGCGCGGGAAGTCGGCGTGAAACCGGAAAGACCCGATGCAGGATTCCAGTCCATACTCAGCGATATCCGGAACGGTGCGATCAAAGCGCTCTATGTCCTGGAAGATGATATTGCTGCGGATCCGGCGGTTGCGGAAGTCCTTCCGAAGGTCGACCTGCTGATCGTGCATTCATCACACGAGAACGAGACGACGAAGCTTGCCGATGTGATCCTTTCGAGCTCCACCTTTGCCGAGAAACACGGCACCATGACAAATTTCCAGGGAACAGTTCAACGATTGAAGCCCGCGATCACCACGATCGAGTTCGACCGTGCGCTCGACGGCTTTTCGATGAGCCGTCTCGACCGCTTCGGGGCGCATAACGACCGCTGGACGAAAGGTCCGCGGCGGGACGCGCGTTCTTCCTGGAGAATCCTCGGCGCCATCGCCAATGCGCTCGGTGCGAAATGGAAATACACTGCCGCAGAGGAAGTGTTCCACGATCTTTCTGCCGCGGTTCCCGCATTCAAAGGGATGACCTACCTGAAGATCGGTGCCCGGGGAATGAAGCTGAGCGGTCAAACTGAAAAAGTCCGCGTCTGATCTCCCATGGAATTGCTCATCACCGTCATAAAGATTGCCGCCGTTCTCGGGATCATGCTCGGGGCGGTTGCCTATATCGTTCTCGCCGAGCGGAGAATTGCCGCGGCAATTCAGAACCGGATCGGTCCGAACCGCGTCGGCTGGCAGGGGCTCCTCCAGCCGTTTGCCGATGTCCTCAAGCTCGTGATGAAAGAGGATATCGTTCCCAAAAAAGCCAACAAGTTCATTCACGATCTCGCGCCCGTCGTTTCGATCAGCGTTGCGCTCACGGCATTTGCCGTGGTGCCGTTCGGCGATCATATCAACCTCTGGGGTTATGATGTGCGCCTGCAGATCGCCAATGTGAACGTCGGGATACTCTACATCCTTGCGCTTACATCTCTCGGCGTATACGGCGTGACGCTCAGCGGCTGGTCATCCAATAATAAATATTCGCTGCTCGGCGGGATGCGCTCGTCTGCACAGATGATCAGTTATGAGATTTCGATGGGACTTTCGCTCATCGGCGTGATCATGGTGACGGGAAGCTTACAGCTCGACCAGATCGTCCGCGCGCAGGAAGGGTGGAAGTGGAACATCCTTCTCCAGCCGGTCGGGTTCATTACGTTTTTTGTTGCCTCGTTTGCGGAAACGAACCGTCTGCCGTTCGATCTGCCGGAAGCCGAGCCGGAGCTCGTGGGCGGGTATCACACCGAATACAGCGGACTCAAGTTCGGGTTATTTTATCTCACCGAATATGCGGGATTGCTCACCTCGAGCGCGATCATCACGACGCTCTATCTGGGAGGATGGCAGGTCCCGTTCATTCACAATTTTGGATTGTCGGATTTCTGGATTGCGATCATACAGGTTCTCGGATTCTGTGTGAAGGTGCTCGGGCTGGTGCTTTTTTATATTGTGATACGCTGGACGATACCGCGGTTCCGGTACGACCAGCTGATGAATCTCGGGTGGAAGGTGATGCTGCCGCTGGCGATCGTGAACCTCTTTGCCACCGGCGTGGTGATGCTGCTCTTGTAGAGGAGAAGATTGATGGCTGAAACGCAGAACAAGATCGATTACAGCAAGACGAAGCCGATCATACACCGGAAGGATCTCCGGTGGTGGAACAAGGCGTACATCCCGCAGATCCTGCGGGGGATGACGGTGACGATTGCGCAGATCTTCCGTCCGAAGTTCACGCGCCAGTATCCCGAGGAGAAATGGGATCCGCCCGCCTCGTTCCGCGGCAGGCCGGTGCTTGTCGAAGAGAAGAACGGCGTCGAGCGGTGTGTCGCGTGCGGGCTTTGCGCCCGTGTCTGTCCCGCTCTTGCCATCGAAGTCCAGGGTTCCGAAAGCGAATACTGGAAAGAACGCTATCCCGTAAAATTCGAGATCAACATGCTCCGCTGTATTTACTGCGGATTCTGCGAGGAGGTCTGCCCGGAAGAAGCGATCGTGATGAGCCAGGATTTCGAGCTGACGTTCACACGCCAGCAGGATGCGATATTCGGGAAGGATAAATTGTTGATTCCCGCGGAGAAGCTGAAAGAGCGGCTGGAGTTCCTGCGTGCGAACCGCTGAGAGCGAGTACACATTCTTCAACCGAAAACCCCTCAGGCCGAGGGGTTTTTTATTGTCGTGGCGGGATTATGATTGCATTCTTCCCTGAAGAGGGCTTTTGGTCGGATCAGCACACGATGAAATGATCGGGACTGTATGCGCGCGGGAGGTCCTGATGGCGATCTGCAATTTCCCTTATTCGCCCGCCGGTTCCCACAATTCGATCTTGTTTCCCTCGATGTCCATGATATGAACAAACTTTCCGTAGTCGAAGGATTGAACCGTGTCCACAATTGTTACCCCGTTCTTCTTCAGTTCTTCAACAAGGGCTTCCAGGTTATCGACTCTGTAGTTGATCATGAAGTCCTTTGTTGAAGGGTCGAAGTATTTCGATTTTTCCGCAAAGGGGGTCCACTGTGTAAGCCCTTTCTTCGTACTGTCGTCGCTCTGGCGCCATTCAAAGCTTGCGCCATCATCATTGGTGTTCACGCCGAGATTTGTCTTATACCACTCCCGCACCTTTTTGGGGTCTTTGCATTTGAAGAAAATGCCGCCGATACCCGTTACCTTTTTCATTGTGGTCTGCTCCTTTGATTGGTTTGCCATCTGAGTCCTTAACGCGAACCCAAAACAGAATGATATCGCAATAATCAGTATGAAGAACGATGTCTTTTTCATTTCTCTGAACCTTTCCGGTAATGGCAATTCTGGTCGTTACGCCTGCCGCAGTTCTATGCCGCGGCCGGTCACTGCGCCTTACGCGCTTTCCTGGCAGGAGTTGCGGGCTGACCGCCCTTGACGGTCGGGCGCCCGTGCCCGCTTCTTGTCCGACGTTTCGAAGACTTGATGATGACCTCCCTGCGGCCTGATCTGCCAAGCGGGGTCTTGAGTTTGCCGGCGGCGGCGGTCAGGAGCGACTCAACTTCAGGCCGGAGCAGAACGTTGGTTGCTTTGATGCGGATATAGCGGGTCACCCGTCCCTCGCCCAGGAGGATGTTCTGAGGATCGTGAAGACTCACTCCGTGATTAAAGAAAAGGCGGATTCCATCGGCGTCGGCAGACAGTGCCACGATTCCGTCTGATCCGCGCTCGTTCGGTGAATAGGAGATCACGAGGGATCTGGTGTAATCATAGACCAGCTCGTTCACCGCGGAAAATCTCTTTCGGAGGGCTCTGCGAACCGACTTAATGAGCTTCTGTTGTTCCGGCTCGAATCTGGCGATGAGCCCGGCGAGATGCAGCTCGGCCGAAGGAGGGGCTTGAGCAGTTGTTGTATTGTGCCGCATTGTTCCCTGAACGTTTCCTGATGTCCATGGCATACAACTCGTTCAGCAATGCGCCATGGGGTTGTCCGCTGATTTGCGAGCCGGAAAGATACCAAAGCGGCCCGATATAAACAAGCCCGGCTCCGATATTGAGTGCAGAGCAAAACCCCTCAATTTGACTGGTCTCGAGTTGATTCAGGCGAATCAAGCCGGTCTGACCCATCCCAAAAGTCAACCCTAAAAATATTTCAATGACAGCAAATTTTTTCCTTGACAAATAGCAAATAAAGTTTTATATTCCCGCCACGCACATCATTCGCCGGTACCAGGAGGTGAGGGTACGGCAGGTTCTTTCCGATTTCGTACACAAGTAATCAAGAGTATGCCTTCCGACGTAAATCTTCTGAAAGAGGATCTTAAGGGCGTTCATAATGTCCTTCAACCGGGTTTCTGCCGGGGCGATGTTTGCGTTCATCGTCCTTGGTGTCGGATCGGCATTTTGCCAGGTGACTGTTCGCGAGAAAGTTACTCTCTCGACTGTCCACGAACATACCACTACAGATGTCCACAAACTCCGTTTCTTCTTCTCCCGTGAAGCCGGCCTTATTACCCAACAAACTTACTGGCCATATCAAAAGCTCACCAACATCATGCGAATCAGGAACGTCGCCTGCGGTGTCGATGAAAGCGTGAACGTTGATGCTGGTTCAGGTACGATTGAAGTCTCTGCGCTGAGCGGCGGGTGGTACACAATTGATGTCGGCATGAATACCGTGACTGCAGGGGCCGCGTATCTCGAAATTGATCTTGATGGATTGCTTATCCGGAGCTTCGAAGACGACAGGAACGCCCCGCCTCTGGGATATTATGCCTCCGGAACATGGGAGAACGGGGTCTTCCTTTTTAGCGGCTACAACTTCAGCATGCAGCCGACCATCACTCCCTGCGACATTGGAACGGTGACAATGCAGCCGTATTATCAGAACTGCTCGACGGACATTTTCGACATCAGTACTGATCCGATCATCATGCGAATTATCCGGGGGAAAGAGTATGCTGCCTTTATCGATGCGGATGACAATCGCGTCGACAGTATTGCCGTCTGGACCAGTGAGGGAAAAACTGACCGGATTGATCTCCGGGCCACAGGGGTATATCCACCCCCCGGCACCGATTTCGACTCGGTAATTGTCGAAATTACGACGACGTTCACACATTTCATCGCGGCGACTGCCATCGGAAGCTCGCCACCACATGCTCTTGCATTCTGGTCAGTACCGATAAATCTCATTTCTTTCAACTCTGCTCCTCTTACTGTGCTTGAACTGGATAGTGAAAGCAATGAACGCCAGTGCGATGATAACCGTCTGATCACACTTTGCCTCGATCCAAATCCCTACGGGCATCTCATCGATACGAACGAACAACAGGTGCAAGGATACAGTTTCACCGGGTTATATAAGGACTATCGAAAGGGAAGAATCAAATTCTATGCAGATGGTCAGGTGCCCGATTCCGTCGTCACAATTGGGCTCACCGCAACAACTCCCGGAGCGATTGGCTCAATCGACACGATCACGCTTAACCATCCACCGGATACCGTCCTGATCAGTGTCTGCCCTCATTCGGCCTCTCCTGGTGATACGGTGTCAATTATGGTGAGGAGGAAAACGTGGGATTGTGAAATCCTCGACTATTCGGATGACCAGCGGTTCTACGTCGACTTTTGTAATTATGATGATTATACGTTTGGCGCGTTTCTGGACCCGCTGACAAGCACGACGGGCTCTTATCTATGGTGTGCACGTCCACCGTTCCAATTTATCACCTCGAGGGATACCCTTCCTTCAGACCCTGATCACAAAATCAGTTTCACCATCGAGCCCCTCTCAGAGGACATGTGTCAGCAGATTACCTGCGCAGAGCGCAAATTTCATCTTGATCAGAGTTCGCATATTGAGATGGCCGGGTATTCCAGTTCAACGAAGGATCCAAACGTCGCGAGAGATTCAACCATTGCTCAATTTCGTAAAGGTCGACAAGAGAAATTAAGATCTCACGCCGAGCGGAAGGAGAAACCTCCGTTGAAGGACCGAGTTTGCGAGGGGGACGAGAATCTGAATATTGCATCAAGATCAATTCTCCTCGGGGAAACGAAGTACTATTATGCATCGATTTGCAACGAAGGTCCGCAGCCGCGGCTAATTATCGGTGAAACGAAGGACTGGCCCGTTCAGCCCGCAGTGATCACGCCGAACTGGGATGTCAAAAATATTTTTCCGACAGACAAGCTCGCGACGTATTACGAATTCCTCGATCCTGACGGTGATCCTCTGCCCGCTGGATGGATTCGTCTCATTGGCAGGTATTGGGAGGAAGGAGACCAGCACTTCAGCGTCGAATTATCAGCTTCCGTGCCGGGTGAGCCTGCAGTAGGATCGACGAGCATCACGGTAAGTGTCACAAAGCCCGGATCGCTGGGCCTTACGAACTCGACGTCTCTCGATGTTTGGAATAATCCCATCAGCATCGATGATTCATGCATCGTGTACGGAGGGAGATATGGGATTCCTCCGCAGTTCATCAAGGGTCAGATTGAAGAAGAAGCGCAGCTTGCTTCATTCGGATTTGCACCGACTTATCTGTACGAGCCCTATACGGTCCAGTTTGACCCGAGAGTCACCGATCGCGTCAACGGTATGGTAAGTAATCCGTACGTTGTTACGGATCAAACGATGGGTATGCCGGCGGTCCCAAATCACCTTAATGTGTTTGTGAGACCATACTGGATGAACCCTGTCACAGTGTGGGATGTGGTGGAGGGGCTGTCGGAATTGGTGTATTCCCCCTCTCCGCTTCATTATCGATTATACGGGAAGAGAGTGAACGGCAGGATGGATTTTGGTAATTATTTGACGATCCAATCGAAATATGATAGTGTGTTGAATGAAGTGAAGTCGGAGTATGGGTTTGCAAATGTAGCCGATGACGAATTATCAGACAGTTTGCTCGATCAGGCCCGGGTATGTTTTGCTGAATTTCTCAGGACCTCCTGGAGAGGAGGCCTATCAAACGTTTCGGCACAAACAAGGATTGCTGCGTCCTACGGACTTCTCCAGCCATTGTACGTGAATATCATCGCACAGTGGAAAGAAGTTGATTATCACGAAGACGTATACTGTCTGCCAGAGGGTATTGACGAATCTGATATTGGAATTAGAGTTGGACTCGAGCACCAATCATTTCTGCTCTCCAAATTCTTGGGAAACGAACATGACCACGCTGATTGTAATTGGATAGCAGGGTTCGAGAAGACTTTAAGAGCTTCCGTCTATCGGATCTGGCACCCTGGAATGGGTCACCGTGGGAAGAGCTATTCAACTGAAGTCGCGGAAAATTCGGTTGCGTATAGCCCATTTGTGAGAATTGGTGCATCTGCAATTGTTCGGAGGAGGCGATGAGTAAACTCTCCATTCTCATGATTGGGATTGTCATATTATGCGATTGCGGATACGGCGGAAGAGGTGTTGATAAGACAACGTACGAAAAATTGGCACGACAGATTCAAGTTCGGTATGGGGTCGACTTTCAAATCGAGTTTGCAATAAACGTCGACAGCTCTCACCATGAAGGAGTCCAATACTCCGATGCGGGTATAACGGATCCAAATGGATTGCTCAGTGGATGTATCGCCTTCGCGATTGCACGCAATGATTTGGATGACACGCTCTCTGGCCGAGGACTCTTCGGTTTGTATAAGAATGGAGTCATTCAGTGGGACTCGGAACCAATAATCAACTGCCGGTACATCACCTCCATGGATCTCTATGGAGCGCTCATGTCGAGTCGAGATGGGAGAATCGACCTCCTCGTCTCTCACTTCCAAGACATGCGCAGCGAAACTGCCGACATGTGGATATTCAGCTGGGATGGTCATGAAGGACATGTCATCAACGCGGTAACGGATGATCATGAATCAGTCCTCCGAGGATATATGTACTCCTGGACATTTGTGGATGACGATGGCGACGGCATTCTCGAAATCCATGCCAGGGATCCGGAGACTGATAGTCTCGTGATCTACTCCTGGAACGGTGAGCAATATGGCAATTGGCACTTTACCATCCCTCCCGGACACACACCCCCGCGCGACCGGATCGCGGTCGACATTTTATCGACTGTATTCAAGTCGGATTCTGTATTCACCTATCGTTATACTGTTGCGAACCGGCAAACCAGCCTGCAAAAGCTCGATGATCTGGAATTCGATCGCAGAACCGCATCACTATCGAATGCGACGGGCAGAAGTCATTGGAATTTTCTCTTCCGACTCAAGTCTATTGTCGGATGGGAGAACGAGTTTCTCTATCCATTCTACCTCTCCCAGGGCGAAAGCGATTCGAGCTTTGCCTTCCAGAGCACAGGGCTCCCTGGGATTGTGTCGTACTATGCCAGGGGAAATAATCCACCCGGTCAGTCGCCAGTCTATTCAGTACCGGATCGGGACCTCGAACTCCAACGGAACTCGGCAAAGGGGATTGCCGTCGGCCCTATTGATTCTCCGATTCCCTTCGACATCAAGAGGTTCCTCGATACCCTGAAGTCCGCCATTCATCGATCTCTGGAAGCCGGTTGGATATCATCTTGGAGTGATGAGGTGAAATATGAGGCTCTGGTCGATTCAACTCAATCGTACGTAAGCCAGCATCGGACGCACGATGCCAGGAACATGCTCGATTCTGCGATTCAAGAGTCGAAACGCGATTATCCTGCAGTAATCTCGGGTGAAGCGTTCGCAATCATTCGTTTCAATAGTGAATTTGCATCGGCTCAGTTGAATAAGGCCCCGCCGCAGTACATGCTCAGCGTCAATACTGTCGGAAGTGGTACAGTTACGCTCTCACCCGCGCAGGCATACTTCGACAGCGGGTCGACTGTGGAGCTCACGGCTGCGGCGCGGGCCGGCTTTATCTTCTCCGGCTGGAACGGCGATACGAACTGTTCGGCAAATCCTGTCATTGTTATCATGAGCGGACCCAGGAATATCGTGGCGACGTTTGTGGCGCAGGGATACATCATTAATGCCTCATCCGGGCCCCATGGGAGTATTTTCCCCACGGGCCAGGTGTCGGTCGCTGCAGGAAAGAGTCAGACGTTTACATTTTCGCCAACGATGGGATTTCATGTCGACAGCGTTGTCGTCGACGGGGTCGATCAAGGCCCGCTGTCAAAATATACTTTTGAGAATGTCAGCCGGGGCCACACGCTCTACGTCACGTTTGCTGATAAATTTCGGCTTACGGTGATCGTAAAAGGCGAAGGTAGCGTCACCCGCTCACCTGACCTGGCCGCTTATTTGCCGGGGACATCGGTTAGGTTGGCGGCGCGAGTCAATACGGAGAAAATCCAGAACCTGCAGGCCCAATCACCCAATAAGCCCGAACCGAAAAGCTGGAGATTCAGCAGCTGGGAGCTCGATGCAACCGGGTCCAAGAACCCAATCACAATCATCATGAATCGGAACATGGTTCTTCGAGCTGTCTTTGTTCCCGTCTATTAATGTCGACGACCATGAGAGGGAGAACTGTCATATATGTCACCGCATTCACACTGATTCAAGGTGCGTTTGGACATTCGCAAACGACGTACGAAGTACCCTGCAATTCCAGCAATAATATATTCGAAATTTCTGTTGCGAACGAGCTCGGCCATACGATCGAGTCGGCAGAATTGAGACCGGTATCCATCCCATCCTGGCTTGAAATGTCCCCGGGGTTCGAGACCGTATCATCGCTCCCGGCAGGAACTGAGCGTATCGTGCGCTTTCATTTTTCTGTATTGAAATCCGCTCCGGTCCATGCGGCGGCAACCGTTGGTTTCGTGGTGACAACGCCCTGGGGGGAACGATGGAATAAGAAAATCGCACTTTCCGTTTCTCCGCCGGTGCAATCTGTTCTCTTCCAGAATTATCCGAACCCATTCAATCCGGAAACAATTATTGCGTATCAGCTTCACGAGAACGCTCATGTGCAGATCAGCATTTATGACATTCTCGGGAAGGTAGTGACTTCACTTGCCGACAATGAGGAATCGGCCGGTTACCACGAGATCCGGTGGAATGCGGCAGATATGGCAGGTTCAGTGTATCTGCTCCACATCTCTGCCATCCGCGGTAATGGAAAGAAAGTCCTCGAATCTTCACGCAAGATCGTCATCCTGAAATAGCGTTTTCAATTCGATGCTTCAATACGTAGGACTTATCACGACCTGAATTCGTCTACTTGAGTTCCGCTCCGCTTTTTCATATCTTGTCCCGTCTTTCTTCGTACACTCTTCAAACCAAAATCCTCTTCATATCGGAGATTCTATGAGATCGAAGCTCGGATATCTGTGCCTTGTTCTGTCCCTTTTCTCGCTCGCCTCTGCCCAGCAGCTCAATATCCCTTACACCCGGTTCCAGCTCAAGAACGGTCTGGATGTCGTCCTCCACGAGGATCATACCGTCCCGGTCGTTTCCGTCAACTGCTGGTACCATGTCGGATCCGGGATGGAAAAGCCAGGACGCACAGGGTTCGCCCATCTCTTCGAGCATATCATGTTCGAGGGCTCAAAGAACGTGCCGGAAGGGAAGTTCGATGAGTGGCTCGAAGCCGCCGGCGGCGATAACAACGGCTCAACCACGACGTACCGCACCAACTACTGGGAAAACGTCCCGAGCAATGCGCTCGAGCTGGCGCTCTTCCTCGAAGCCGACCGGATGGGCACGCTCCTCGATGTCATGTCGCCCGGACGTGTCGATCAGCAGCGCGACGTCGTGAAGAACGAGCGGCGCCAGTCGTACGAGAATCAGCCGTACGGCATGGTGTCGATCAAGCTCGACGAGAATCTCTATCCACCCGACCATCCGTTCCACTGGCCGACAATCGGCTACATGGAGGATCTCACCGCAGCGAGCCATCAGGATGTGGTGGATTTCTTCAAGAAATACTACCGCCCGAATAATGCAAGCCTGGTTATTGCCGGTGACATCGATCCGGTGAAAACAAAAGCCCTTGTGGAAAAATGGTTCGGCAATATTCCCGCGGGGAATCCCATTCCGCCGCTCAGCGGTCCCTCGGCGTATCTCACCGAATCGAAAAAGCTGGTCATGGAAGACAAGGTCGAGCTCCCGCGGCTCTATATGACCTGGCTTACACCCGCAATGTTCTGCCCGGGTGACGCCGAGCTCGATATCGTCGCAAATGTCCTTGCCGGCGGGAAAAACTCGCGCCTCTACAAACGGCTCGTGTACGATCTCCAGATTGCCCAGGACGTTTCTGCCTTTGAGGCGTCAAGTCCTCTCGTCTCGACGTTTTCCATCGTGGCAACCGCCCGCTCGGGACACACGCTTCCCGAAATCCAAAAGGTGATATGGGAAGAAATCGCCAGGCTGAAGAACGAACCGCCCGCACAGCGCGAAGTCCAGCGTGCGGTGAATGAATTTGAGTCGAGCTTCCTGAACCGGCTCGAGGTTGTCGGCGGGTTCGGCGGGATTGCCGATCAGCTCAATGAGTATCTGGTCACCACGAAAGATCCGGATTATTTCAACGAAGATCTTGCCCGCTATAAAGCCCTCGCCCCCGACGATGTCCAGGCGGCGGCTCAGTCGTACCTGAAGGAGGATGCCAACGTCATTCTGAGCGTCGTGCCGGAGGGTAAGACCGATCTCGCGGTTCCCGCAAAAGGAGGGAAATAGCCATGAACGCCATTCTGAATTTTCGCCGTCTCGTGCTGAGCGCCCTCGGCATCGCTCTGGTCGTACTCACTTTCGCAACTGCACATGCGCGCCAGGCAGCTCCTGAAATGCCGCCGAAGCTCGGACCGCCTCCGTCGCTCCAGCTTCCTCCCATCAGGCATTTCACGCTGTCGAACGGGCTCAAGGTCACGCTCATGGAGAAGCACAACGTCCCTCTCGTTCAGACCGAACTGGTGGTCTGGTGCGGATCGGTCAATGATCCGCCCGGCAAGAGCGGTCTCGCCAGTATGTCTGCCGCGATGATGGAAGAGGGCGCCGGTTCGCGCAATTCGCTCGAGCTTGCTGACGCGATCGACTTCCTCGGCGCAGATATCTCGGCATTCGCCGGGAACCATACGTCGGGAGTCGTGCTTCATACGCCCCTCTCGAAACTCGATTCCGCGCTTGCGCTCTTTGCCGATATGGCGCTCCGTCCGACATTTCCCGCGGAGGAGCTGGAGCGTAATCGCAAGGAACGGCTCACGTCGCTGATGGAATGGCACGATCAGCCCCGGGCAATCGCATCGGTGATCTTCAACCGCACGCTTTTTGGGGCTAATCATCCGTACGGGATTCCGTCAATGGGGAACGAGCAAAGTCTCCGGTCGTTCACGGTCGAAGATCTGAAGAATTTTCACAAGACCTACTTCTATCCCAATAACGGATTCATGGTTGTTTCCGGTGATATCACGGAAGACCAGATCAAACCGAAACTCGAGTCGCTTTTTGGCGGATGGAGCCGGGGGGATGTCGAGATTCCGAAGCTCCCCGCGGTAAGTCAGGTGGAATCTCGGAAGATTTACCTGGTCGACAAGCCGGGTGCCGCGCAATCCGTCATCCGCATCGGGAGAATCGGTGCAGACCGCATGACGAAGGACTATTTTCCGCTCCTCGTGATGAACACGATTCTCGGCGGATCGTTCACGTCGCGGCTCAATCATAATATCCGGGAAGTGCACGGGTATTCTTACGGTGCGGGATCGGGATTCGATTTTCGTCCCACCCCGGGGCCGTTCACTGCGGCAGCGGACGTGCAAACCAACGTGACCGATAAGGCGCTCACGGAGTTCATGAATGAGCTGAAGGGAATCCGGGTGCCGGTTTCGGACGACGAGCTCACCCGTGCGAAAAATTACCTCGCGCTCCGCTATCCCGAAAGCTTCCAGACAGTTTCCCAGCTTACGGGACAATTGTCGGATTTAAATGTCTACGGTTTGCCGGATGATTACTTCAACAACTATGTGCAGGAGATTCTTGCAGTGACAAAAGAGGATGTCCAGCGGGTGGCGCAGAAGTATATCGATCCCGATAAGATCGCCATTATCATTGTCGGTGACAGGAAGCTGATCGAACCGGGGATCAGCGCGCTGAATCTCGGCCCGATTGAGAATCTGACGGTCGAAGATGTGCTTGGAAAAGCGCCAGAACCCTCGAACTGACCGGAACCGGCAAAAATGGCTGCGGGCAGTACGGATCATCGTACCGCCCGCAGTGTAATTCCCGGAGAAACTGCGAGAAGATTAAATCCTGATCTGCTTCCACCAATTGTCCACGACGTGCGGAACGTCCGTGGTTGAATCTTTCCGCTCCCATTTCTCGAAGAACTTGATATCCGCACCTGCCGGAGCCGGGGATGCGAGATCAATCATGGCTCGAACCGGTACTGCCACCGAATCCCCGATCACCACCGCTTCGCCCTGCTGAAGCGTCGGCAGGATGTCGACAAGATTTGCCATCGAATCCGGGACAAGATTCCGGACGTAGTTCTGGTCGTTCGGGTTCAGCAGCCGCATGGCGATGAAATTATTGCACTGTGCAGTGATCGTTTCGGAGATTTCGGAGGGACGCTGGCTGACGATCATGGCGCTCACGCCGTATTTTCTTCCTTCCTTTGCAATCCGCTCCACGGTCTTTCTTGCCGCGGTACTTTTTCCCGTCATCGAAAGATAGGTGTGTGCTTCCTCGAACACGATGAGAATGGGGAAGTCCTGCCGGGCGGGATTCCACAGGTTGAAATCGAAAATGATCCTTCCGAGAAGCGAAACCAGCACGTTGATGACATCGAACGGTACGCGGCTGAGGTCGAGCACGGTGATGTGATGACCGGTATCGAGCGCAAAGAGGCGCGTCAGCCACGATTCGAGAGATTCCGAGCTCTTGTAGAGCTTGGGCTTGAAGAGAAACTCGTATCTCCGGTCGGTCAGCTTGCTCTCCAGCCGTACGAGGAACCGCGTGAACTGCCCGAAGAACGGTCCCTCCTTGCCGGCGAGCGTGCGTTCCGTATCGAGTGCCCGCATTCTTGCCATCACTTCAATAAAATCAAACGAGACCGGTGTATCCACCGTGAGGTAGTCTTTCAGGGCGAGATTTTTCCCGCGTTTGGAATCCATGATCGCGTCTTTGAGCACCATCATCTGATTATGAGCGGAATGCTCGTTGTCGTCGATGAACATTTCCGAAATCTCATCGAAGTTCATGAGCCAGTAGGGAAGCTCCAGTTCGGTGATCTTGACAATATTGCCGGATCCGCTGAACGCCGGGGTGTATTCTCCGTGCAGGTCGAGGAGAACAACGTGGGTGTTTTCCAGCCAGTCGACCTTCTGAAGGATGGAAGCGGTTGTGCAAGATTTTCCGGAGCCCGTCGAACCGAAGAGTGCAATGTGCTTGGCAAAAAGCTTGTTCGGATTGAGGAAGAGGCGTTCCTGTTCAAACTGACTTATGGTCCCGAGCGAAAAGTCATGTTCGCGGAACGTCGAGAAGATCGAAGAAATATCCTCGGGGGTGGTGGAATACACGCCGCTGCCGAGTTTCGGGAATGAAAAAACGCCGCGCGTAAACTGCCCCTCCTGCAGTGTCCCGAGCATTTGTATCTGCATCTGGTGTCGCGGAGACCCGCCCCCATTGTAATCGCTGCCTGCCGGCGGCTCAATCGTTTCGAGCGCGGAGATGGACCCGATAATGGAGCGAAGATCATCTTCCATAATCACATACGATCCGATCTTGCCGGTCTGATCGGTGCTGAGGTCGAGATTGCGAAAAACCTCCTCGTCGAAAATGGCATGAATGGTGCTCGTATTTACACCCGAGATCGTTCCGAGGCGTTTAGATTCGTCTATCACGGTGATAGTCCTCTGAAGGTTAATCGTTTCGTTTAATGGTCACGATAGTCTTATCGTCGGTTCGCAGCCCCATCGTATTGAATTTCTGGACGTCTTCAAGTATACGGACCGTAATGTCCTTTGCGGAGAGATGGCGCAGATCGTTGACCAGCCGGACGATACGCTCCTCCCCGAAGAAATCCCCCTGCTCGTTCGATGCCTCCGAAACACCGTCGGTGTAGAGAAGGAGAACGTCTCCCTTGCGCATCGAGAAATTGTCCGTACGGAACTTCTCATCGGGGAAAGGTCCGAGAATCTGTCCTGTGGCCTCGATCATTTCCACTGAACTGTTTGTCCGAACCAGGATCGGATTGTTGTGACCGCAGTTTGCATAGACAACGAGGCCGTTCCGGGCGTCCGTGAGCTCGCAGTAGACGAGCGTGATGAAGTGATCCTCTGTAAATGTCCGGTGGAGAAGTTTGTTGACCCGCGAAAGGAGTGAGCTGATCTTCGTCTGATAATCGAACCCCATGCGGAGAGCGCCGGAAGTATAGAGCGCCTGAGCGGCGGCGGGAAATCCCTTGCTTGCCGCATCCCCGATGACGATGCCGACACGTTCGTCATCTCCTTCCCCCACGAGGTAATCGAAAAAATCGCCGCCCACTATTCTGTCAGGGATCGAGACGCCGTACACCTCGTACGATTGAAAATGGAGCTCATGCTGCGGGAGGATGCTCCGTTGTATCTCGCTGGCTCTGTCGAGGTCCTTCTCGAGGACCCGGGTTTTCCGCTCCAATTTCTTCGAGCGCAGGACGGAAGTGAGGGCACTGCTGATGATATTGAGTGTTGAGGTGAGAGACTCGTCAAGATGTTCCGCATTGAATGCGAACACATACCGGTAGAGGATATGATCACGCCACTTGACCTTTTCCCCCACACCGGTCGCGGAATACCTCAATATCCCGCGCTTGCGGAGATACTGGTCCTGCTCACTCCCCAGAAATGTGCGCGCTTTGGGAAGTTCGAAGAAGATGGGGTAATCCTTCACCTTGATCGCATAACCCTGCTTGATCGCCTCCATGTCGCCCGTCTGGTGGAGAAGAACATAGCAGCCGGTCTTTGCGTCGAATTTCCAGACGCGCCCGCCTTTTACGTTGACCTCTTCGTTCTGAACGATTTCTTCGATCACCTGCTTGAGGAGGTCTTCTTCATTCTCGACGTGGCGTGAGGCGAGATTCTCAATGGTCCTGTAGAGTTTACGAAGCTGCATACTGTTTCGTCATGTTTGGCGAAAATTCATCACAATGTAATTTGAAAATCCGAAAAAAACAACGTTCGGAAGGGAAGACGGTATGAAATATTACTCCGAATAGTTCATCTCGCCTGCGCGAACCGGGAAATCGAGATGATCATCCTTTGTCGGT
Organism: Bacteroidota bacterium; assembly: GCA_035518715.1. GTDB lineage: Bacteria > Bacteroidota > Ignavibacteria > UBA10030 > SZUA-254 > DATIXJ01. The sequence goes on from DATIXJ010000030.1 coordinate 16,712, forward strand.
ACGGCGCAGGAGTAGAGCGCACTGTACGCACAATACGGGTTGTACGCATCGTTCAGGTCGATGAAGTAGACATACCTGGCATCCGGATTCTCGTTGCCGATATCAACATATCTTCCGACATGATACGTTTCATGCCCGCTTGTCTGATCGGTGAACCAGATGGAGAGATGCGGATCGCTGGGGTCTTTCGCCGGCTTATAAACATCCAGCCGGTATTCCTTTCCTTCAAACGAGATCACAAAATATCCGTATCGCAGGGATGGGCGCGGCTCTCCTTTCGTTCCATAGATTGTCGTCTGTGCCGGCCGATCATAGCGGAAGAGAGGTGAGTTGAAACAGTACCGCAGATCGGGGGGAAACCATTTGATACCCGTATAGCGAATGGCGGTGTCGCGCACGAAAGGTGATGCCGGATCGGTGCGAAAGAACTTGTCGGCCTCGGCGCGATGTGCAAGAATTTCCCGTACGATGCTGATACTGTCTTCCGGTGTTGGATGAAAGGCAGATGCCTGGTGCCTCGAGCATCCGATGAGATACGCCGCCATCGGGATTGCGAACGCGAGCAGGATCACGGGATTTCGGTTGAATTTTTTCACGATGCCGGGCTTTGGATTTTCCATGTTTTCCCTGCGTCCGTGGTCCTGAGAATAATCCCGTCAGCCCCAACCGCCCAGCCCGTCCGTTCATCCGCCCTGTGGAACGAGCGCAGGACCTCGCTGGTCGGACTCTCGAGCTCGATCCACGAGCTGCCGCCGTCGGAGGTTCGCATCAGCGTGCCTTTGCTTCCACAGACAATACCGGTTTTCGCATCAAAGAAATCGATCCCATAGTGGAAATTTTTTGTCTTGAAAAGATAGTAATCCTTCATCAGATTCTGGCGTACCCAGCTCTTTCCGGCGTTGGTGGTTTTCAAAACGGCTCCATATCCGCCCGCGATCCATCCGGTTCTTTCATCAATAAAATGAAGGCAGTGATACGCGTTATAGAGCCGCGTATCTGACGCGGTCCAGGATTTTCCCCCGTCCACGCTCCGGATAATCCTCCCGGAAGCGCCTACGATCCATCCGTTCTTCGAAGTCACAAACTGTACATTCCAGAGATTGTCGGTGATATCGCCGTGCATGCGAATCCATGATTTTCCGGCATTGGTGGTCTTCAGGATGATGCCGTCTGTTCCGACGATCCAGCCGGTGGCAGGGGACACGAAGCTGACGCCGAAATAGTCTTTGTTGGACGTGCTGTCCCGCAATGTCCACGAGATTCCTGCGTCGGTGGTCTTGACGATCGCTCCCTTTGCTCCGACGGCCCAGCCCGTTTTCTGATCGGAAAATACGACGGAGAACAGCTCATTCGATTGTCCCCCGGCTCCCGGGACGTAGAGCCAGTGCACCCCGCCGTCAGTCGTACGTGCAATAACACCGGATTCACCCACGGCGACAGCCGCAGACGTACTCAGAACCGCCACGGAATTGAGCGTTAATCGCTCGACACTCTGGGAATACTGGCGCGAAAACGCAGGAAGAGCAATGAAAATGGAAAGAAAAATAAACGAACTGAGAGGTCTCATTTGGACGAACTTGCTGCGAGGAGGATGGACATGCTGCAAATGTACTTAATCCGGGCGGGATTTCCAATAGAGAATCCTTCGCCGGATATGGCCCTCGATCTCCCGATGACTGGTACTTCTTCCTCCCGGAATACAAAACCGGATCTTACTTGCGGTGCTTCTCCAGATAGAGCGAAAGAGCAACTGCGAGAACCGTACTCAGGAAGAACAGGAATACCGGCAAACTGCTGTGAACAACTTCCCCGAACATGACTTCCAGTAGAACCATCGACGTGGAACAACGATTGACTGCATTTTCAGTATACGATGGTTTCGCGTCACGAACAAGGGTCGATGTGATACGGAGCAACTTACCGGCACTTCTCGACCCAGACCTGGACGAGGTTCACGCACGTCTCAACCGACTTTTCCATTCCCCAGACGGAAGCCCATTCGGTCTTGCCATGATAGTTCTGTCCACCCGTAAAAAGATTGGGGCAGGGAAGGCCTGCCGCCGTCAGCTTGGAGCCGTCAGTGCCGCCCCGAATCGGCACCCATTTCGGCTCGAGTCCCGCACGTTTGGTGGCTTCCCACATACAATCCAGAATCCTGGGATCCTTGAGCACCCCCTCTTTCATATTCCGGTACGATTCAACGATTTCAAGCTCGATCCTTGCCTTTGGATGGAGAGGTTTGACTTCCGCAATGATGGCTTCCAGCTTCTTCTTCAGGACGTCGAGCCCCTCTGTTTTGAAATCCCGCAGAAGGATGTTGAGCGTGGATTTTTCCTCTTCGCCTTTCAGAAGATGAGGGTGGATGTAGGGTTCATATCCTTCGGTCGACTCGGGAGCAATATCCTTTGGCATGCGGGTAATGATGTCCGCCATGCACCGGAGTGAATTCACCATAATATTCTTTGCAGATCCCGGGTGAATGTTGCGGCCGTGGACGGTGATGATGGCGCTGTTTGCGCTGAAGGTTTCCTTGTTGAGCTCCCCCGGCGTGTCGCCGTCGACGGTATACGCCACATCGGCGCCGAACTTCTTGACGTCGAAGTACTTTGTGCCGGCACCGACCTCTTCATCCGGCGTGAACGCAATCTTGAGATCACCGTGCACGACGGACGGATTCCCGATCACCGTCTGGAGCATGGTCATGATGATGGCGATTCCCGCCTTGTCGTCCGCACCAAGAAGCGTGGTCCCGTCGGTTGTCACGATCTGCTTGCCGATATTCCGTTTCAGTTCCGGGTTCTCGGAAGTCCGGAGGACGATCGAGGAGTCGCCCGGGAGAACGACGTCGCCGCCGTTATAGGTGATAACATGCGGCTTGACGTTGGTGCCGCTTGCTGAAGGTGAAGTGTCAACATGCGCAATGAACCCGATGTTCGGCACTTTACCATGAGCCTTATCGCTTTTCGGGATATTCCCCGGCAGGGCGGCAGTCACGTAACCGTGTGAATCGATGCCGACATTCGAGAGGCCGAGATCCTTCAGCTCTCGTACGAGGAGATTCAGGAGATCAAACTGTTTTGATGTGCTCGGGTAGCTCTGTGAATTTTCATCCGACTGGGTATCGATCTTGACGTAACGGAGCAGCCGATCGAGGGCAGATTCCTTCATGGTCGTATCCTTGTGGGTTGTGGAAATCGGGAAAATCCGGTAACGGATTTTGCTTGCGTGTGAGTGCCATTGTATGAATTTTTGCATCGAAACGCAAACAGAGAAGGAATCCGGGGCCAGATCAGTTGATTGGGGCTCGTAATTTTCGTAAGTTATCATGCCTGCACGGTTCACCAACGTTCCTGCATGGGCACACCTGTCCACGTTCATAGAGGTTCATGAGATTTTCCATACCAGAAATAACCCGGTATGCCTTCGTGATTGCTGCCTTCTGGGGTGCGCAGGTATGTGCTCAGTCTCATGTTCCGTCGGATTCGACACTCGATGAAGTTCTTGTCCGGGCATACTCCGTCCTGAAAGCAGGCCTGCCCGAAGCGCAGTCTCTCTTCGAGAAAGCATCGAAGCTCGATCCCTCCAACGTCCTCGTCCACAAACAGCTCGGATATATTTACCGCGATCATGACCGGACGGATCTTGCGGTACGTGAATTCATGATCGCTGACAGTTTACAGCCCTCGGATACGACGAAGATGCAGATTGCGTACTGGCTGCGGCTCATCGGTCGGAATGAAGAATCGGACCAGTATTTCCAGCGACTTATGGCGAGCGGCAGTCCGGATGTCCGGCAGCAGGCAGCAAACGAGTACAGCAACAGGGCATCAACGCCGGCGTCGTGGTATACCCGGATCTATGCGGCTCCGTACTATGACTCGCGATGGGAAACTTGGTTCTACTCGGCATTGCTCCAGGAAGGACACTACGTCGATAATTCCCACGTGTTGAGCCTCTACGGTTTCGTTTCCGTCTCGGGTGATGCCCGATCAAGCGGGGGACTGGCTCCGGTCATTTTTTCGGACAACGCCGTTGTGACGGGTTTGGGAGTGAAGGCGGAGCCCTTCACGGGATTCCAGGCAAGTGTGCAGGAAGGCCTCTCGGTCGATTTGATCAAGCGAACGGATCAATCCTCGACGAGAGGAGATTTCCGGGCGGTTGCCGTTTACGGGAACGGGATTTACCCGTCATACACGTATCATCCGGACGTACAGTTCCCGTTTGCGCCTCTTCTCGATTTTTATTCATCGCTGGGATATTATTCGCGGTATTCGAATACGATCGGGTACCTTCAGGGACGGGCGGGCATTCGTACCGTCGAAGTTTCCCGTGCCATTATGGATGCCTATGTTTCCCTTGGTGTCGTGCGGGATGGAAACAAGGAATACTACAACAATCTCGTCGAGGGAAGCGTCGGCGTAAGGATATCACCCAATATTTTCTGGGGGCTTTATCTCGCAGGAGAGTTTCACCGGGGTTCCTACTGGGATGTGGGGGGAACAGCCAGGCCGTACGACCAGTTCTATTCGAGTTTCCGGTTCTTCATCATTCTGGATAAGACGTTTTAGATTATGCTCGACTGGCTTATTGAATTCTTCCGGGCTTCGTATCCTTCGCTCTACATCGCGACATTCTTCATCGCGGCATTCCTCTTCCTGAGCGGGCTCGATGATCTCTTCGTGGATATGTATTACTGGTTTCACCATCTCCTGATGAGGAAGAACTTCAACAAGTACCGTTACGATTCTCCTGAAATCATCATGGACACGCCGGAGAAACCGATTGCGTTGTACGTTCCGGCGTGGCGTGAGGCGGATGTGATCGATAAGATGCTGATCCATGCCTGCCAGACGATTCAATACCGGTCATACGACATTTTCGTGGGGGTGTATCCGAACGATCCCGCAACGATCACGAAAGTGGAGGAAGTGAGCCGGCAGTATCCGAATGTCCATGCCGTCGTTGCCGATCACGAGGGACCTACCACGAAGGCCGATAATCTGAACCAGATTCATGACGGCATGCTCCAGTGGGAAAACAAAACGGGCATTCGGTACGACATCATTCTCATGCATGATGCCGAAGATGTTATTCACCCCCTTTCGCTGAAAATCCACAACGTCTTCATTCCGGAATACGACATGGTGCAGCTGCCGGTCTTTCCGCTGCACATGCACCACACGAATCTCGTTCACTGGACATACTCCGACGAATTTGCGGAATACCACACCAAAGACCTGTATGTGCGACAGCATTTCAGCGGCTTTGTACCGTCTGCGGGAGTCGGCACTGCGGTCAACCGCTGGATCGTCGAATTTGTCGGAAGCTCGTATGCGAAGAATATCTTTCGGTCCAAATTTCTCACGGAGGACTACGATCTGGCATTGCGTCTCGCCCTCGGGAAAGCAAATCTCCTGTTCGCGTATAAACCGTTCGGGATCAATTGTGCCACACGCGCGTATTTTCCGAATACTATGCGTGCGGCGATCCGTCAGAAAAGCCGATGGGTGACGGGTATCTGTCTGCAGTCGTGGAAGTCAATCGGCTGGCTTGGTGATGCGAGGTTCCGGTTCATCCTGTACCGGGATCGAAAGGCAATCCTTACCAACGCCATAAATTTTGGCGCGTACGTTGTGATCGCCTACCTGATGGTTTACGAAGCGATCAGATTTGGTCTTACGCAATATTCACAGCTCCCCCCGATTGTGGCAGAAGGGACCGTGCTCTGGTACCTGGTCGTTATCGACAGCATGCTGATGATCTGGCGAATTTCGCACAGATTCATCACGGTTCGGCGGGTGTATGGACTTTGGGCGGCATTGCTGAGCATCGTCCGGCTTCCTATCTCAAATATTATTAACTTTAGTGCCACGGGGCGTGCGGTGTACCTGTTCTTCAAGGCCGCCATCGGAAAGAAACAGCTCCGGTGGGAAAAAACTCCGCATCATTTTCCGACACAGGCGGAAAACTATTAGCCGGCATGAACGGAATTCATGATTCTATCACTTGGTTGGAATGCATATGATTAAGTCAATCCGAATTCTCTACGTCGATGATGAACAGAATCTTCGACAGCTTATTAAGGAACAGCTCATGGGAGAAGGGTACAATGTCGACACGGCGGATGATGGCGATACGGCGAGCGAGAAGCTGAAGAGCGAGAAATACGATCTTGTTCTCCTCGATATCCGCATGCCGCGGATGAACGGCATCGAGGTTCTGAAATTCATAAAATCGAAAAAACTCTCGTGCCGCATCATCATGCTGACGGCAGTCGACGACCTGGCCATCGCAATGGAGGCAGTGAAGCAGGGTGCGAACGATTATCTCACGAAACCGTATGAGCTGGAGACGTTGCTGAAATCAATCCGGAGGGTGATGAATGTAGCGTAGTGATTCGGCGGACACGGTGAATTGCATCTTCGTCACCGGGTTCGTACCTTGAGTTCAGAGGTCAAGTCCCATGCAACGGGGATCTTTCAAACCCCGCCAGGTCCGGAAGGAAGCAACGGTAGGAAGTAATTTTCGTGTGACATGGGGAAGCTTGACCTCTGTTGTTTTTCAGAGGGTCCCGCTTCCCCATTCGCCGCACGTCACTCAAGCCACGAGATAATCTGATAGGTCCCTGTAGCCGGATAATACGGTGGAAACGCTGTCATGAGCCGGTTATCATAATTATAGTTCTTCTGGAATCCATGGTTGATCACACCGCCGCTGACAGTTCCGACCGCGCCACGCTGATATTGCTGGATCCCGCCCATAATAGTGAGGTTACCGCAGATCGGTAAGCTCGAATAATCCTGTGCTGTCAACCCTTGCTTCAGGCAGAACATCGCCGCGTCGATTGTGCAGTTTGTGTGGTTGGCTGTGCTGTCGCTGACGATGATGCTGTTGTATGCACAGATTCCCAGCAAGTCAGTGGATGACGGAGTCACGCTGGGATCAGTTTTATAGAGCACATTATCGTCGATGTAGACGTTTCCATTCCCGGATCCATTTGCGACAATGGTTCCCTGCCCCTTGAATGTTCCCTGGACGTGAAGGTTCCCGTTGCTGATGCCGATTACACCGTTTGGGGCGAGGGTCCTGAATGGCGTGATCGTCCATGCGCCAGTTTTAGAAGTTTTATACTTCACACTGTCGTTCTGGAATGTCAGCCATACATCAGTCATGCCCGTGAACATCTTGCCTCCTGATGTTGCCGCGGAAGTGACACCATTGAGATCACCGGGGAGTGGAATGTTCACTCCGCTAGCATATCCTCCGTAAAATTTTGCGCTGGATTTCGCAGGGCTGGTCCCTTTCAATGCGGATACCTTGCCCCAGAATGTCGGCGTGCCGTTGATAGTCATGACGTCCTGCGTATGCAGGGGACCCCAGATCGTATCCTGGGTTACCCAATTGATTCCTCCCTCGACGTTGGAAAAGTAGGCGAAGCGTGCGAAGGAGCCAGGTTCCAGGATGACAAACACACTGTCCGGGACTCCAAGGAAGAGGCCGCTCGCGATAATCTTGATCTTGGCGGAATCTGCTCCCGTCATGTACGCCATCGTGGCTTTGAGTGTTCCTCCCGCGAATGAGGTGGAAGGAATCCCGGCCTCCCAGGTACTCGGGCTCGTGGGGTTTTCAAATATGATATTTGCCCCCATGTTTGCAGCACTTACCGCGAGATTATGTGCCTGCGTGGAATCCCAATAATTCATGTAATTGGAATACGCATCGTTGACGCGCTTGTTCACCGTCGGCATGACCTGCAGAGCGATCAGTGAAAATCCCATTACCATCAACAGCGACCATTTACCCATAGTAAATCTCCTTACCGGGCCTTCAGATTGCGCGAAGCAAGCCGCATCTGACGCCAATATGAATAGGAATACGTTGTATCGTACGCGAACGGACTTTGCAGCAGCATCGTGAGACGCATCTCATAAATTGCGCTTGGAACAGTGATCGGAAAGCTCAGAGAGTCTTCCTGCGCGTCATAGAAAGTAAAATCGAACCGTGTTAAACCAATGCTGAAATTTGTCGTTTTGCTGCTCGAGGGAGAACTCACCTTCCGGTAGAGAACGAAATCGTTTGGATTCTTTGTCTGTGTGAGCGCTGCCGCGGTTCCGACGGTATACGAGATGGTGTCCAGTATACCATCGCCGTACGGATGTGTAGCATCCGGTATGTCCGTGATGAAGGTGATGCTGTGCTGCGATGCTGCGACAATACCCTTTGATGGATCCGGGAAATTATTCGGGACTTCACAGTAACCGATCTTCCTGAAATCCTCCTCGATGATCCGCGCCGCGGTGACAATATTTGTTTGGACCGTCAGGTCGTTAATGGCCGTGAAGTTCGCATAGGAGAGGTTGCCGTCCATCTTGAGCATGATGATGAACAGCAACGCGGCGATAATGTACGAGCCGACGATATCAATGAGTGTAATGTTTCCCATGGACCAGGTCTCCTTACCTGAAGTACCAGTAACTGAAAATATAATTTGCCTTGACGGTGTCCCTCATCTGCGGGGCTGTTACGGTCACCGTGAGTTTCTTATGCCATGACTGTGTGCTCAGAGCAACATCCGGCGCGGTTGCGCTGACATAGCAAACTGAGCATTTGACCGTGAACGTACCGCCCATGGTATCTGAAACCGAATACGTCAGATTATTATAATCGTCAAAGTCATTGATGGAGTCGGGGTAGCTTTCGCCCGTTTCAAATCCCAACTTGTTGGCTGCTGTCAGTTGACTCAATGCAGTATCGGCTGCTGTAACGGTATTCTGGTCGAATGCCTGACCGGAGGCATCTTCGATAACGGACGTGGCAAGAGACACCGCCGTGATGCCGAGTTTGGTTTGGACGATCGCCTGTTGTGTGTAGTCGGAACCGCGATAAAATGACAGTAACACTGTCATTAAAAGAGTAAGAGCCCCCACCGACAAGAGCATTTGACCAGAGTTCATGATTTTCCTCTGTTGATGTCGTAAAATTAATAAATCATGATAGCGTTATTCTACAAGGGGTTCAAGGGTGCTTGTGACCTAATTCACATGTGTACGACCGCTCAGGTCACATTAATGAACCGGTAGGGACGGTGGCTTGCAATCCGGGCGGAAATTTCGTACGTTAGGGAAGGTCATCTCAGAGATTACCTGAAATTACACGAAATGCTGTAATTCCTCATGCTAATTCATTTTGCAACAGGTCTCTGGTCAACGATTTTGAGTGCTCCATTCTTCACGATTTTTTCCCTTCCAAAAGGAAATATGCTCGCTTCGTTCCGGGACTTCGCTACGGCATCGGTCCGTCTGCGTCGTTGCAGTTTTACTCAATTCTTACTAATCCCTGCCGGGGGAGTGCCACTCATTGCCACCCCCCGGACGGGTGTAAAGGAACGAAGTACCACGTATGCGAAAAGAAATTGTTATCAATGCCACGGCGAACGAGATCCGTATCGCCATTACGGAGGATAAGCGGCTTGCCGAGCTCTATGTCGAAACCCCCGAAAAAGAGCGGATGGTCGGCGATATTTATCTGGGGAGAGTTGCCAAGGTCATGCCCGGAATCCGGGCGGCCTTTATTGATGTTGGACTGAAGCAAGACGCATTTCTCCATTTTTCCGATATCGGAAGCTCTTTCGGCGAGTATTCATCGCTTGTTGGTGATGATGATTCCGACGTCGATCTCGATGACGATGTTGATGAAGATGAAAATGTCGGCTCCAGCCAGCAGCAAACCTCACAAGGAGAAGGTTCAACTGCACCTGCGGTAACGGAAGTTGCACCCCCGCCTCCTCCGAAGCCGGCACCCCCGCCTCCCCAGCGACAAAATCACCGCGACAACGGTCGAAACGCGCCAATCCCCGATCTCAAACGCGGGCAGGATATTATTGTTCAAATCACGAAGGAGCCGGTCGGCAAAAAAGGCGTCCGCGTCACTTCGGAGATCTCCCTCCCCGGTCGTTTTCTCGTTCTTCTCCCGTTCGATGGGAAGATCGGCGTGTCCAAGAAGGTTCAGAACTTCAAGGAGAAGCGCCGTCTGCGGAGAGTCGTGAGGAGTATCCTTCCAAGCGGATTTGGAGTGATCATCCGGACTGTTGCACAGGATCAGGATGAAAATTCACTGAAGCAGGATCTCGAGGGGCTCATCCAGACTTGGCGCGACATTGAAAAGAGTCTCAAGACGGAGAAAGCCCCGTCTTTGCTGTATAAAGATATGGCAACGACGTCGAGCGTGATCCGTGATCTCTTTACCGATTCCGTCGAACGCGTGGTGGTCGATTCCAAAAAGCTGTTCAAGGATATCCGCGCTTACGTGAAGCAGGTTTCTCCCGAACTTGTGGAGAAAGTTGAGCTCTACTCAAAGCGCGAGCCGGTCTTCGATGTGTACGGCGTCGAAAAGGAAATCTCCACGGCCCTGGCACGGAAAGTATGGCTGAAGAGCGGCGGGTATATCATTCTGGAACAGACCGAGGCGATGCTTGTGGTTGATGTGAACAGCGGGCGCTATGCCGCCAAGCGCGAGCAGGAACTGAACTCACTGAGAACCAACCTCGAGGCAGCGCGCGAAGTTTGCCGCCAGCTCCGGCTGAGGGATAACGGGGGCATCATCGTGATTGACTTCATCGATCTCGAAGATGAACGGAACAAGAAGAAGATCTATGATGAGCTCCGGAAGGAATTTCGCCGCGACCGTGCAAAGGTGACCGTCATCCCGATGACGGAAATCGGGCTCGTCCAGATTACAAGACAGCGTATTCGTCAGAACATCCTCCACAGTTTCAGCGAACCGTGCCCTGTTTGCGGCGGCGGCGGTGTCGTCCAGTCTAAATCGAGCATTGTCAACCAGATCGAGCGGTGGGTCCGGCGGTTCAAGTCGGAAACCCGGGAACTCCGGCTGCGTCTTACGGTGCATCCGACCATTGCCTCGTACCTGACCGAGGGAACACCAAGCAGACTGACAAAGATGAAGTTCAAGTACTTCGTCATGATCAAGCTCGCGAGTGATCCCAAAGTTCCTCTGGCGGACTTTCGGTTCTTCTCACCCAAACAAAATAAAGACATCACCGATCAGTACACTTCCTGAAGACCAAGGCATAGCATATGAAAATATTCATCGATACGGCTAATCTCAATGAAATCAAGGACGCCGCGAGCATGGGTCTGCTTGACGGCGTCACCACAAACCCGAGTCTCGTTGCAAAAGAAGGGAAGGATTTTCGAACTCTCCTGAAGGAAATTTGTGCCGTTGTCGACGGCGATATCAGTGCCGAGGTCGTCGCAACCGATCATGAGGGTATGTTGAAGGAAGGCCGGGAACTTGCAAAGATCCATGAGAACATCGTTGTGAAAGTGCCGCTCATCCGTGAAGGATTGAAAGCGGTAAAGCAGTTTAAGGCGGAAGGTATACGCACTAATGTGACGCTCTGTTTTTCCCCCAATCAGGCACTTCTGGCTGCAAAAGCGGGTGCATATATCGTCAGCCCGTTTGTCGGCCGGCTTGATGACATCAGCACGAGCGGGATGGATCTCATTCAGCAGATTCTCACGATCTACCGGAATTATGGATTCGAGACACAGGTTCTCGTAGCGAGCGTCCGACACCCGATGCATGTCGTCGAATCGGCAATGATGGGCGCACATATTGCCACCATGCCGTATAGTGTTCTGATCAATCTCATCAAACACCCGCTCACGGATATCGGACTGGAACGATTCCTGAGTGACTGGAAGAAAGTCCAGAAGTGACCGTATGAAACGGACCCCGTTTTTTTCCATTCATCAGAAACTCGGAGCGAAACTTGTCGAGTTCGGCGGCTACGAAATGCCGGTCCAGTACTCCGGCATTATCGATGAGCACAAGACCGTTCGCCACGCAGTTGGGTTGTTCGATGTCTCACATATGGGGGAGTTTGAGGTGCGCGGGAAGGATGCGCTGGCACTCGTGCAAAAAGTCACAACCAACGATGCCTCCAAACTTGCTCCCGGCAAAGTGCAGTACTCGGCGATGTGCTATCCCGAAGGTGGAATCGTCGATGACCTTCTGGTCTATCGGTTTGAGGATCACTACATGCTTGTGGTGAATGCCTCGAATATTGCGAAGGACTTCGAGTGGATCGCCTCTCAGGTGGGTTCCCTGGATGCAATTCTGGTGAACAAGAGCGACGATGTAGCGCTCCTCGCAGTCCAGGGTCCTCGGTCTCTCGACACGATTCAGAAGTTGACAAAAACCGACCTCAGCTCACTCGCATACTACACCTTCACCCATGCGACGGTAGCGGGGATCGATATGGTCGTATCACGGACAGGGTATACCGGTGAACTTGGCTACGAACTGTACTGCGAGGCCTCCCTGCCGGCTGCTGCCAAATTGTGGAATGCCATTACCGACGCAGGGAAGGAATTCGGATTGAAGCCCGCCGGTCTTGGCGCACGTGATACACTGCGGCTGGAGATGGGATTTTGCCTGTACGGAAACGATATCGACCAGTCCACGAATCCGCTCGAAGCGGGATTGGGATGGATCACGAAGCTCGATAAGGGCGAATTCAACGGAAGGAATGTGCTTCAGCGTGTCAAACAGGAAGGCGTGAAGCGAAAACTGGTAGGATTCGTGGTTGAAGAGGAACGGGCGTTCCCGCGCCATGGGTATGAAATTCGGCGAGACACCAAAAACCTCGGCTATGTCACAAGCGGCACCGTGTCTCCGGAGCTCGAGCAGGGAATCGGGATGGGATATGTCCAGAGCGATTCCTCTGTTGCCGAAACCCCGATCTGCGTCAACATCCGCGGGAAAGACGTCCGGGCTCATATTGTCAAGGTACCTTTTATCAAGAAGTGATCATCAATGCTGCCGAAAAAGCAAATCCATATTGAAGTGCATTTTACCCCCGACCAGCTCGACGAGATGCAGCTGAAAGACAAGAATATTGTCGTGATTGATGTGCTCCGTGCTTCCACGACAATTGCGACAGCGCTTGAGCGCGGCGCGAAGGAAATTATTCCTGTCAGCACTATCGAGAATGCGGTGAAAATTTCCGGGAACCTGTTTGGTGAGGTGACGCTGAGGGCAGGCGAGCGGAACGGGAAAATGATCGAGGGATTCAATCTCGGCAATTCCCCTCTGGAATACACCAATGAGGTGGTGAAGGGAAAATCCATCATTCTCATGACCACCAACGGTTCCGTTGCGATCGTCAAGGGAAGACATGCCAAACATCTTGTCGTGGCGGCGTTTGTGAATATCAGTGCGGTGACACGGTTTCTCACGGAGCTCAAGAGTGATTTCATGATCATTTGTGCCGGAAAGGAAGGACACTTCTGTATCGAGGATGCAGTCTGTGCCGGAAGGATCATCAATAAGCTCGGCAAGGGCGGATCGACGGAATATGTTCTCGATGATGGTGCCGTCGCTGCTGCAGCACTTGACAAGACATTTGGCAAGAGCATCGTACGGATGCTCAAGAGTTCCGAGCACGGCAAGTATCTTGCCTCGATCGGATTCGGAGAGGATATTCCCGTCTGTGCGCAGGTCGATTCGATGGAAACGCTCCCGACGCTTTCCGGAAACGTTATCCGTATCTGGAAAAAATCGACGGCGTAACTTCCGGGATCCCGATGGCTGAGAAGATCAAGTCACCATCAAAATCGTCGCCACGAAACGGTTCAAACCGACGGGCTCAAAGCGGGCGGAAACGCCAGATCGGTGCGATCCTCATAATTGTCACGGGGCTGATATCCTTCCTGAGTATCCTGAGTTATTCCTCTCAGGATGAGCTGGTACTCCGGCAGTTCTCCCTTCTTGATATTTTTCGACTCCCCTTCAATGCGGGTCTCAAAGCGCTCACCGGCGAACTGCAGAATCACCTCGGTCTCATCGGTGCCGGCATTTCCAATCTCCTCATCAACGGTACAATCGGGTATGCATCGCTCCTGATCCCTGCGCTTTTTGTGGTCTGGGGCTGGGTGCTTCTGCGGAAGAAACCCTATGCAAAGGAAATGGTCCTCACGAATTACGCGCTCGTCTTTGGATTGCTCTTCTCGACGACGATGGGGCTGGCAAATCTTATCATTGGCGGCATTGCCAAGGAGTGGAGCGGTATTATCGGCGCATTTATCGCCGAACTGTCAACACATCTTCTTGGGAGAGTGGGGTCGTCGATTGTTGTGCTGACCGCACTCTTCATTACGGCAGTCCTCGCGATCGACCTCGATATTCACCGGACGATCGAGCGCGGGAAATCCGCATGGATCTTTCTTTACAGCCGGATGGTTGGATCCCGGAACGGAGAATACCTTCCCGGACAGGAGGAGCCCGCGGAGGTGCTGATCCGGAAAGCCGACGAGGAGACCGAACCGGCTGTTCAGCCGCAGCGAACATATTTTGACGACACTTCCGGCGAACCGGAGAGGGAAGTTCCGCAAGTCGAGGCGGAACTTGAAGTTCCCGAAGAGGAACCGATTATTGTTCAGATGCATCCTCCGGCTCCCGAACCTGTGCACGAAGAGCCTAGGGAAGTCTCGCCACCTGTCGTGGAGAACCAGAGCGAGGAAATCGACTACGTATTTCCCTCCGTTGATCTGCTCGATGTACCCCGGCAAGCAGATTCTCTTCCCGATGAGGAGCTGAAGGGAAACGCCGAGCTCGTCCGATCGAAACTTGCCAACTTTGGTGTCGAGATCGAAAGTGTCAGCGTGACACCCGGTCCTGTGGTGACACTCTATGAACTCGTTCCTGCCTCGGGAGTCAAGATCAGCCGGATTGTGAGCCTGGCTGACGATCTGGCGCTGGCACTCGCCGCAAAGGGCATCCGCATCATGGCGCCGATACCCGGCAAGAGCGCTGTCGGTGTCGAAATCCCGAACCGCAACCCGTCGATTGTCCATCTCCGGAGCGCACTGAATTCTGCCAGATTCCGCGAGACCAAAGCGGGGCTCCCGATCGCCCTCGGCAAGACCATCGCCGGCGAAGTCTATACCGACGATCTGGCAAAAATGCCGCACCTTCTCATCGCGGGATCGACCGGATCGGGGAAAAGCGTTGGCATCAATACCATACTGGCAAGTCTCCTCTTCAAGCTCCATCCTTCGGAAGTGAAATTTGTGATCATCGATCCGAAGAAGATCGAGCTGACGCTCTACGGCAAACTCAAGCATCATTTCCTCGCCGTCTCGCCTGATTTTGACCAGGAAATTATTACGACACCCGACAATGCGAAAAATGTCTTGCGCAGCGTCGAGCTGGAAATGGAGAAGAGATATGACCGGCTCGCAACTGCGGGGGTGAGGAACATCCAGGACTACAACGATCGGCTGAAAT
>DATIXJ010000031.1:0-91599 GCA_035518715.1 Bacteroidota bacterium
TATCGACGGCGAGGTTTGGCACCTCGATGTCGGCTCATCGCATCCTGGGGCTGGAGAAGGTCCCAAGGGTTTGGCTGTTCGCCAATTAAAGCGGTACGTGAGCTGGGTTCAGAACGTCGTGAGACAGTTCGGTCCCTATCCTATGCGGGCGCAGGACATTTGAGGGAAGTCGCTCCTAGTACGAGAGGACCAGAGTGACCGGACCGACGGTGTACCAGCTGTCATGCCAATGGCAAACGCTGGGTAGCCATGTCCGGAAGGGATAAGCGCTGAAAGCATCTAAGTGCGAAACCCGTCCCAAGATGAGATGTCCCTCCCGCCTTACGGCGGGACTGAAGACCCGTAGGAGATTACTACGTTGATAGGCCACAGATATAAATACCGTAAGGTATGAGTCGAGTGGTACTAATCGGTCGTGCGACTTAACCATTATTCTTTGTTGATTCACCCGAGATCGCTCGCCTTTGATCGGTTCGATGCATCAGCAAGGATCGAACACTATATGATTGGTAGATCCGCTCCCACGAGTGGATCAGATTCTTCTCAGAGTTTTCTGGCGATTATACCGCGGGTGTCACTCCTCTTCCCATTCCGAACAGAGCAGATAAGCCCCGCAGGGCCGATGGTACTATATGGGTGACTGTATGGGAGAGTAGGTCGTTGCCAGGAATTTTTTGAAGAGCCCGATGTCGTAAGATGTCGGGCTCTTTGTTTTCCTTCCTATCATTCCCCTCCTCTCCATCCCTCTCCCGATATTGCTTCTTCCAGAACTTCCTCTTGCTTCATTCTCCTTTTTTCTCTACCATTCACATAATCGTATCTTCATATATTGGAAGGCAACCATCATGAAACATTCGTTCATCGTTCTCTCCCTCACGCTCCTTGTCTATGGGTTCGTCTCCGCCCAATCCGATCAGCCGTATCGCGTCGTTTTTGATCTTACCGCAAAGGATTCCCTCGAACAGAAGGCCGTGCTGCGCTGGATCAGGGAAATCACAAACGAAAACCCCAAAGCGGAATTGGAAGTCGTCATGTATGGAAAAGGATTCGAGCTCGTGATGCCGGATCGCTCTGCCTTCCCTGACGAAGTGCGCGATGCCATAAAAATTCCCAACGTCTCATTCAAGGTTTGCCGCATTGCCATGAAGAGCAATAAGATTCAACCGGATCAGCTTTTCCCGGGAGTGCAGACTGTTCCTGACGGAATTTTTGAGATCATGTCGAAACAACGCGACCAGTGGGGCTACATTAAAGTAACCCACTGATAATGACAGCATGAGGAGAAGGTGGCAAAAACTGACCTGACCAGGAATATTCTCCTCGTCTGCGTTTGTGCCATCGCCTTCGCCTTCGTCGAATCCTCGGTCGTTGTCTACCTTCGCGCACTTTACTATCCCGGAGGATTCCGGTTTCCCCTCCACGCAATGATGCCGCAGCATGTCGTTGTGGAAATGGCCCGCGAAATCGCAACCATCATCATGCTTCTGACCATCGGCTTCCTTTCCGGCAGGTCGCGCTGGGAGCGATTTGCCTTCTTCCTTATTGCGTTCGGTCTCTGGGACATCTTGTATTATGCCTGGCTGGAGGTTCTCCTCCACTGGCCCGCTTCACTCACTGATTGGGATATTCTCTTTCTCGTCCCGATTCCCTGGATCGCTCCCGTTATCGCTCCGATTGTTGTCTCGGTCATGTCTATCCTCTGGGGAATCGTCATCCTCCGGCATGCGCATACTCATCCTTCATTCCGACCACTCAGGTCTTCCTGGGGAGCGGCGATTCTGGGATCGGCAATCATCCTCTATACGTTTCTCAACAACGTCAATGCCACCCTGTATTCCCAGAACTCCCTCGACTACTCCTACCGTCTCTTCCTGACGGGTGTCGTATGCTATCTCATTGTTTTACTTATGGAATGGAGGCGTCCGTTCAACCAGAGTTTCCGATAAAATCCCCCAACTTCTGCAGGAACTTGCAAAACGCCTGTGACATAGACCCGCCCCTCCTTGCTTATCTCGTCCACTTTTCGTATTGTCAAATGATTTTTTTATGATGAACACACGGACATCAGTTCATTGCGGCACTGAAACTGAGTGATGGGACACTGGCTCTTCAAAACCGAACCCGGCGACTACTCTCTTTCCGATCTGGAAAAAGAGGGAACCACCATTTGGAGCGGCGTGAAGAACAACCTGGCGCTCAAACACCTCCGGACAGTGGAGAGAGGAGACTCGGTCTTCATCTATCACACCGGGAATGAGAAGGCCATCGTTGGCACTGCCGGCGTCGTGCGCGCCTCCAGTTCGGAGGCATCAGGCTCAGGTGCGGGGAACGCGGAGATCGAGCTCAAATTCCTGCAGCGGCTGGTTCGACCGGTAACGCTTGCTGAACTGAAGACCGACAGAGAATTCGCCGATTTTGATTTACTGAGGAATTCGCGCCTTTCGGTGATGCCGGTGAACACGAAACGGTGGAACATCATCCTCAAAAAAGGATCACTCACATAAAACTGATACCCGACACCATGTCGGGGGATTCGAGATCACATTGACTATACGAGAGGATATGCTGTGAAGGAAATATTCAAGAAGATCTACCATTTTCTGCGGAAGATTGTCGAGGATTATCCCGTCCTCATCGCCGCGCTGGTTATTTATATCTATTATCTTCTCGCCTCCATGAATCTCTTCCGTCACGGGACCGAGAAGAAATCTCTCGTTGATTATTTCTTTCAGTTTGATTCCCTGTTCTTCCTCTGGCTGGCCGCCGCAGCACTCATTCAGCTTCAGCGGGTCCGGAAGAATTTCAAGAAAGAGGAGGTTCAGCGGCGGGACGTTGAACGTGTGCTCGACCGGCAGAAAATGTACAGCGGTCTCGTGAAAGATATCACCGCGTTGCTGCAGGATAACGTGAATAACCCTCTCGCGATCATTTCAGTAACCACGCAGGAAATCCGGCGGCGGTTCGAGACGGACACGGAGATCATCCGGTGGCTCGATCGGATCGAAGGTGCCATGAAGCGCATTCACAATACTATCCGTGATCTTCAGGCATACGAGGCGCAGAAATTGATAGAATCCTCGGCAGATCTCCTCGAACAGCAGAAGAAACAGGAAGCCGCCGCAAAATAAGACTGTCCGCGAGTTTCCAGGCGGCTCCCCGGCCGATGGGATGCCGCCTTTCGCGATAAATTTCCCCGAACATCTCTCTCCGTTGGTGTTCATCGGGATTCTTCCGCTTCAATAACGGTCGACATTCCGGGCAACTTCCATCCGAACACCGCACAACTCCTTCCAGCAAAAGCTCTTCCGGCAAAAACGCTCGTTTGATATGCATCACAACCGTTGAGGACTGTCACCAACGGCATCTGCGGAATGCTGTATACTGTTCCGTAAGCTTCTGTTTCTACCCCATCAGCTGTTTATCACATACACGTACAACGAGGGTCATATGTCTACGAATGCCGTCAATAACAACGTTACGAAGAAGAGCGTTCTTCTGACGTTCAGTAATCTCGTGGGAAAACGGCCGGAACGTCCTGCGACCGACGAACCCGCACAGCTCCTCTGGGAGAACGACCAGCAGGCAAGAATGAACGACGGCAACGGATCTGCAGGAATGCCGCATGTGGTTATGGAAAGCATTCCTCTTTCCCCGCCCTTGTCCCAACCCGATTCGTCTCTTGACGAGACCGGCACAGAACAGAAGCGGCCTCTCATGCCGCGGCTGAATCAGCTCCTCGTAGACAGCGGGGTCATCACCCGCGAACAGCTTGAAGAAGCACTCGAAATTCAGGAAAAATCCTCCGATCGACGGAGGGTGATCGATATTCTCATTGACGATCTCCACGCCAACCGGGAAGACATTCTCCGGATCGTCGCCCGGTATTATTCGTTTGAGACCGTTGATCCAACACCCGCATTCGGCAACAAGGACAAGCTCCAGTTCATCCGGCAGATGTTGGAAATGCTCCCGCCCCTTTATTATGACGCGGCGGTAAGGCACAAGGTTATTCCGTACGAACTGTTCGTCAACGGATACGACAAACTAGTCCTCATTACTCCCGATCCGACGCACCCCGATGTTCATCTGATCGCGAGGGCCTTCAGGTTTCCCAAATACGAGGTGAAGTTCGTCCCGACCGAATCGTGGCAGGAGCTTTGGCGCCAGCTGGCATTCGACCAAAGCGCGAAACAGCTGGGGATGGAGGGTGAAGACGGCTTTTCCCAGTACGACAAGGATGAGGCGGAAAAAGAAATCGAGCTCGCTCTTGAAGACAAGATCGGACGCGGGAAACTGAACGACGTGATCGAATCAATGCTGATCGACGGCGTCAGGACCGGTGCGAGCGATATTCACGTGATCCCGAAAGGATCCCACAGGACCGAGTTCCATTTCCGGATCGACGGGCGGCTTTCACTCTGGAGTGCGATTACTGATGTGCGGTCCGAAGCCATTCTGACCGTCATCAAGGACCGGGCGAAAAATCTCGACCGTTTCGAAAAGCTCCAGTCACAGGACGGCTTTGCCCAGCGGACTATCGACAACAAAATGGTACGGTTCCGTTTCTCCACGATGCCGATTTATGGAGCAGATCTCCGGAATAAACTTGAATCAATTGTGATCCGGATTCTTCGGAGCGCCGATAATGCCCAGGGTATCGAAACTCTCCAGATGCCGCCGAGCACGAAAGAGACGTTCCTGAAAGCCATACGTAAACCTCAGGGCATGATCATCTTCACCGGTCCGACGGGAAGCGGAAAGACGACATCGCAGTTCGCCGCCATCCAGACGATCATGGATCCGGGGATCAATATCGTCACGATCGAGGATCCCGTCGAGTATCTCATCGAAGGATGCCGGCAGGTCAAGCTCAATCACAAGCTCGATTTTGAAGGAGCCCTTCGCGGATTGCTGCGCCATGATCCGGATGTGGTCATGGTCGGAGAAATGCGCGACCGGGTCACCGCCGAAATTGCCGTCAAGCTCGCCAATACCGGTCACCTGATTTTCTCGACACTCCACACGAACGACTCGGTCGGTGCGATTACGCGTCTCTATAATATGGGCATCGAGCCGTTCCTTCTTGCGTACACGATCAATATCATCGTGGCGCAGCGGCTTGTGCGCAAGCTCTGCGACCGCTGCAAGGTCGTCGACGATGCCGTCGACCGCGACCTTCTGCTCGATTCCGGGTTTACGGAAAAGGATCTCGACGAAGGGAAGTTCTATAAACCGGCAGGATGCGTTCACTGCATCCGGGGATACCGGGGACGCATGGGGATCTTCGAAGCGTTCACGATGACAAAGGATATGAGGAGAATTATACTCAAATCGAAGGACTTCGTTGATGAAGACGCCCTCCGTACTCTTGCACTCCAGAACGGCATGCAGACGCTCCGGCAGTCCGCAATCGACCTGGTGAAAGAGGGAATCACCTCCATCGAGACCGTCGAAGGAATGATACTGGAAGACTAATCTCTCTGAGAAAGGCAGCTGGCGCTTCGTAGACAAGCGACCCTCCCAGTTGCCGCGACAGAAAGCCCGGGGCTTCGGCTTCGGGCTTTATTATTTTATCCGGTTGGGGGGTTCGTTCGACAGCAGCTCACGGCAGGTGCTTTCCCCGGATTGTGCTCAGAAGTGTGTACCATTCCTCGCGGGTCAGTTCGATAGTATTTGCCTGAACACTCGCGGAAATGCGATCGGGGTTCGTCGTGCCGATGATTGGCTGGATATCCGCGGGATGACGGAGGAGCCATCCCAGGAGAATTGCTTCTTTGCTCGTCTTCTTTTCAGCGGCAAGTTTGGCGACAAGACTTGCGGTATTGCGGATGCGCTCTTCCGCATGTTCTGGAGGATGAACAAGGGTCCCCTTTGCCACCGGAGACCATGCCTGCACCATGATCCTGTGCAGTCGGCAGTAATCCAGGATGCCCGATGATGCGGTAAATCGCGCTCCCTCCGTATTTGCAAGAGCTCCTTCCTCGATCAGCGAGGAGTGCAGCAGGTTGAGCTCGACCTGGTTTATCACAAGCGGGTAATCGATTGCTTGCTGGAGCAGTTCAATCTGCGCGGCTGTATGATTGCTTACTCCGAAGTACCTGACCTTCCCGTCCGCATAGAGTTTCGCAAATGCAGCTGCAACGTCCTCGGGTTCAACGAGCGGATCGGGCCTGTGAAGGAGGAGAATATCGAGATGATCGGTCTGCAGCCGCTGCAAACTTCCTTCCACAGAGTTGAGAATATGATCCCTGCTGAAGTCGTACCGGAAGGGATCACCGGGACGCGGGGTGTCGGCCATTCTGATCCCGCATTTGGATTGAAGGATGATCTTTTCCCGCATTCCCGGATGCTCGTTGAGGATTTCCCCAAACACCGATTCCGATTTTCCCGCGGTGTAAATGTCTGCGTGATCGAAGAGCGTGATTCCGCTCTCGTATGCCGTCATCACGGCGCGGGTCGCTTTGCTGCGGTCTTCAACAGTAAGAGGAGAAGAGCTTTTCCAGCTTCCCCCGATGGTCATGCAGCCGTATCCGATATTCGAAACATCCAGATCGGTGCGAGGAATGCGGTAGGTTTTCAGCATGTTCATAGAATCTCGTTCATCAAATGATTCTTCGCGGACTTACGGAACGACAATCTCAAAATACGGTTTCTGCTCGCCGATTCGGCGGACAGTCGCGTTCAATTCTTTTTCCCAACATGCTGCGATGGATTGTTCGTCCGCCCTTCCGGCATCATCAAGCAGGATAACCGTTCCACCTTTAATGTGCGTTCCCATCACGGGGACCAATCCATATCGTCCCCCGCGGGTTTCACCGGGAGGCCCGTCGCAGAGGATGACTGAAAATTCTTCCGGCAGTTGTTCCGTCTGCACATCGTACCAGGAAAACTTGCCGTAATCTCTCAACGGTGCGTCAAGAAGGAGAACCGAGCGAATTCCATACAGCTCAAGACATTTTCGTACCCGATCTCCCCAGGTCCTGTTGTGTTCAAGAGACCAGATGGAATTGCCTGCCTGCTGAGCGACGATACCCGCAAGGATCGTCGACAAACCCGATCCGCATTCCAGAATCGCGCCCCGGCATGTTGATACCCGTTGGAGAGAGGCCGTCAGATATTCTTCAAGAGCCGACCACCCCTCATTCCCCCAGCCGTAAATCAGTCTGGTCAGTATTCGGCGATCTCCGCGAATGGCTGCGGACGGATCCTTCATAAAGCTCTTCATTGCAGAGCGGAATATGACTTCCCGGTACCTCGCCTGGAGCGACGCTCGTAGCGGTTTCGGAAGGAATATTCTGCCAAGCTTTTTTATGAGTTCCATGTCAGGACCACAAGATCGGATGGTTCGCTCATCCGCACCGATACCGCAGAATCGCTGCCCGAACTGATCCGGGACCGGAATGTGAGAAGAAACGTCACGTGTCGGAAAATCTACGAGTTCTTCTGACGAATATCAAGGTAAAGATCAATACCGGGTCCAATACCTCATTCAATGGATCTCATCTCACAATTGAAAATGAATCGGACTTTGGATACATTTCTCATTTTCCGGATACCCTTTTCAGGCATTATGAGTCGTGAAGGTCGGATACCGCTCCTGAGGATTGAGCTTGAGCTTCTGGGGGTCGTTTTGCTCTGGTCGGCAAACTATCCGCTCATGAAATATGCTCTCTCCGAGCTCAATCCGTTCGTGTTCAACAGCATCCGGTACATTGTTGCCGCCGTTGTACTCGTTCTCCTCTTCCATGTTCGATCGGAATGGAGACCGATCGAACGAACGGACAGAAAATCGATCCTCCTCATCGGACTGGAGGGTCATATTCTTTATCAGATTGCATTCATCCTCGGCCTGAGCATGACGACGGCAGGGAATGCGGCTGTTCTTCTCTCAACATCTCCGCTCTGGACGCTCGTTCTCGACGCCCGCATCCACCGCGAGAAAATTCCCGCGAAGATGTGGATCGGCATGGGCATATCCCTTATCGGCATCATCCTGGTGGTGACGGGCAGCGGCGCGAAACACCGATTCGACAGCCATGAAGTGCTCGGCGACCTCATCGCTTTGGCGGCCGCACTGCTTTGGGCACTGAATATCGTACTCCAGAAACCGGTACTCGTGAAATATTCTCCATCCCAGCTCGCGGTGATGATGAACTGTCTGGGGGCTGTGGGGCTTTCCTTCTGTGCGATACCGGCTGCGACAACGTTTGTCTGGGGGTCTATCGATTGGAAATGCTACGCCGCTGCAATACTCTCGGGGGCGCTCTCCATCGGTATCGGTAATACCATCTGGTCCCGGGGTATCAGCAAAATCGGTCCGGGCCGCACCTCCAATTTCAATAATCTTGTCCCCATACTTGCGCTCATATTATCGTGGCTGACGCTCCACGAACAGCTTTCCGTCGTACAGCTTGTCGGAGCGGTCATCACCATTATCGGTGTCTGGACTGCGCGGGGAGGGAAATTCTTCATGCAACCCTAGGGCAATCTTGACAGTCCAATCAAATATTTCTACTTTGAGTGAATTCCAACTCGATACCAATCACGTCTGAATGGGTGCTCCTCATGAAGTCTCGCATCGTATCGCTGTTTTTCGTTCTCCTTCTTCCCGGATTACTTCATCCGCAGGGGAAGGAAAATTCTTCACCGTTGCTCGGATTCGAACGCCGTCATGCCAACGATGAACGGAAGTTGGAGGAAAAATTCGATTCATATCTGGATGCGGGTGATCTCAGGACATGGCTGAAGACGCTCAGCGCTCATCCGCACAATGTCGGTTCGCCGTACGACAAGAAAAATGCCGAATTTCTTGCATCGCTTTTCAAGTCGTGGAGATATGAGACCTCGATCGAGGAGTTTCAGGTTCTCTACCCGACCCCGAAGACGCGAAAGCTGGAAATGATCTCACCATCAATGTATACTGCGCGTCTCGAGGAACCACCCGTTCCCGGTGATTCCACATCGATGCAAACTTCGGAAGAGCTGCCGACGTACAATGCATTTTCGATTGACGGGGACGTTACCGGCGATCTCGTGTACGTGAACTACGGAATCCCCAAAGATTATGATGAACTGGATCGGCGGGGGATCGACGTGAAGGGAAAAATCGTGATTGCACGATACGGTGGATCGTGGAGGGGCATCAAGCCGAAGGTTGCGGCAGAACATGGTGCGGTCGGGTGCATCATCTATTCCGACCCGAACGACGACGGTTATTACGACGGCGATGTGTATCCGAAGGGTGCCTTCAGAAGCGCTGAAGGCGTGCAGCGGGGATCGGTTGCGGATATCGCCATGTACTCCGGCGATCCCCTGACGCCCGGGATCGGGGCGACAAAGGATGCAAAGCGACTCCCCCTCGATCAGGTCAAGATCTTTACGAAAATTCCCGTTCTGCCGATTTCCTATGGCGACGCACAGCCGCTTCTCGAAGCACTTCAGGGCCCGGTTGCACCG
Organism: Bacteroidota bacterium; assembly: GCA_035518715.1. GTDB lineage: Bacteria > Bacteroidota > Ignavibacteria > UBA10030 > SZUA-254 > DATIXJ01. Next base: position 9,457 of record DATIXJ010000031.1, read on the forward strand.
GAACCGTGGCGAGGCGCATTGCCCATCACCTATCATCTGGGGCCCGGACCGGCCCGCGTTCATCTGGAGGTGACAAGCAACTGGGATCTGAAACCCATTTATGATGTTATCGCACAGATGAAAGGAAGCGACCGACCCGATGAATGGGTTATACGCGGCAATCACCATGACGCCTGGGTAAATGGAGCCAACGACCCGCTGAGCGGAGCGGTCTGCCTCCTCGAAGAAGCAAAGGCAGTCTCGAAGCTGGCACGTCAGGGCTGGAAGCCCCGAAGAACTCTGGTCTATTGTGTCTGGGATGGAGAGGAACCCGGACTATTCGGCTCGACGGAATGGGCCGAGACCCATGCAGACGCACTCAGAACAAAAGCAGTCGCATATATTAATTCTGACTCCAATGACAGAGGATTTCTGTTCGCGGGGGCATCTCATACCCTCGAGAAATTTGTCAGCGAAGTTGCCCGCGATGTCACTGATCCGGAAACGCACGTCTCGGTATTTCAACGATCCCTTGCCCGCCAGATGGTGAACAACTCCCCGGAGGAACAGAAGGATCTCAAAGGCCGGGCAGATCTGCATGTCGGGGCGCTCGGTTCCGGTTCCGACTACACACCCTTTCTCCAGCATCTCGGCATCGCATCCTGCAACATTGGATATGGCGGCGAGAGCGACGGCGGAGAATATCATTCCATCTACGATTCGTATGAACACTATCTTCGATTCGGTGATCCGACGTTTGCCTACGGTGTCACGCTGGCAAAAACCGGCGGTCGCATGGTGATGCGGCTGGCCGATGCCGATGTCGTCCCGCTTGATTTTTCTGACGCAATTGATACCTATGGGGAGTATGTGAAAAGTCTCGTCAAGCAGGTTGATGATATGCGCACCGAAACCGAGGATCAGAATGCCAAGATCTCGAACCACTACTTTGAACTCTCTGCTGATCCGCAACAAACGTTCGTTCCTCCCAGACCGAAGGATCCTGTTCCGTACCTTGATTTCTCGCCGATTCAGAATGCGATCGCGAGACTTCGGACGGCGGTATCCGGCTACGAATCGGCCATGCACGGCATTGCCGACGGGATTCCCGAGTCGAGTGAGTCAAGAGATGGCCTTGACCAGTTGTTTATCAATGCAGAACGTGCGCTGACCAGACCGGAAGGTCTGCCGCGACGGCCATGGTTCATCCATGAAATTTATGCTCCGGGGCAATATACCGGCTATGGCGTGAAGACATTTCCGGCTGTTCGTGAGGCAATCGAGCAGCGTAATTGGAGCGAAGCCGGTGAACAAATACCAGTCGCCGCATCGGTTCTCGAGAAGTTTGCCGGAACGATAGAACGGGCGACCGCCATTCTGCATTCTGCTTCCAAGTGAAAATGCCTCGGTTCCGGGTCACGCTCGAATATGAGGGAACGCGCTACAGCGGCTGGCAGGTTCAGAAGAATGCACGGACAGTTCAGGGAGAACTCCTTCATGCCGCCCGGACCATATTCAAGACTACCGATCTGGAATTTATGGGGTCCGGGAGGACGGATGCAGGAGTCCATGCCGCTCAACAGGTAGCCCATCTCGACGTTCGAACTGTTCTCGCCCCGGAAATTATCCGGCTGAAATTCAACGACGAGCTTCCGGCAGATATCAACATACTCGGCGTCGAAAAATCCACCCCCAGCTTCCATGCGCGTCACGATGCGATTGCGCGAAGTTACTGCTACCAGATTTGCCGAAGGAGGACCGCGCTCGGCAAGAGGTTTGTCTGGTGGATCAAGGATCCGCTTGATGCCGGACGGATGAAGCGGGCGGCACGACTCTTTGAGGGAATGAGGAATTTCCAGTCATTCACCGCGGACGATCCGGAAGACAAATCGACAACCGTTCTCGTGGAAAGTGTAGAATGCGCAGAAGCAGGATCGCTCGTCCTGATCCGCATCATCGGCTCTCATTTTCTGTGGAAGATGGTGCGTCAGATTGTGGGAATGCTCGTCGAGGTGGGGAGAGGAAAATACGGAGAAGAGAAGATCGGCGAATTCCTGAGTGGACCCTCCGATGAACCCGCCAGATTCACCGCCCCGCCGTCCGGGCTCTTCCTGGAACGTGTTTACTATAAAGGAGACCGGCGATTGGAAAAGCTCGAACCGATTATCAACATCCGGTAGGATTCAGAGCGATGATTCGAGGAGCAGTGCTTTCTCTTTGAGGATCGAGAGTGCCAGGTCAATGGTGTCGAGATGAGAGCGGAAGCAGAGAACGGCGACGCGGATGACAAACTGACCGTTCAAACGAGTTGAGGAAAGAAATACCCTGCCGTCCCGTACAACTTCCTGGAGCAATCGTTCGTTGAATCGGTCGGCATCGCCGCGTGCGGGGACGTAACGAAACGTGACTACTGAAAGATCCGGGTACGTTCCTGCCTCGAAGCGGGGGACTTTTCGGATTTCTTCATAAAAATACCGGGCGAGCCAGAGTTTTTCTTCCAATGCCGCGCGAAAAGGAGCAATACCCAGGAGTTTTAGGGGAAGCCACATCCGCAGACCCCGGAAATGTTTTGTCAGCTCGGGAGAAAGATCTGCCGGAGATAGTTCCCCCGAGGCCGCTGCGGCATCCTGTAAGTAATTTGCCTGATACCAGAACGCATTGAAGAGCCTCGATTGCTCGCGGACGAGAACGGCACCGCTGCCGTACGGGAGAAAAAGCCCTTTGTGAGGATCCATCACGAGGGAATCGGAGCGGGACATTCCCTCGAGGAGAGTCTTTCCTTCCTCGCACAACACGAAAAATCCTCCATACGCTCCATCGGTATGCATCCAGAGGTGATGGTGTTGACAGATGTCTGCTATGGCAGTGAGCGGATCGATCGCACCGGTATCGGTTGTTCCCGCCGTGCAGATGACCAGCCAGGGATGCAATCCCATTTCCTTATCGTGCAGGATGAGCTGTTCGAGTGCATCCGGATCCATCCGGTGATGCACATCCATATCGACAGAGCGTATGACACAATGTTTGAGTCCTGCAATGCGGATGGCTTTGTCGACTGAATGATGTGCCTGCGTTGTGAGGTAGATGGCCGACTGCTCAATATCTTTCGGCTTCAGCTCCGTTGCATCCCGAGCTGCCACGATGCCCACCAGGTTTGCGATGCTTCCTCCTGATGTTAAATTACCACCGGTTCCTTTCGGGAAACCGGCGATAGATGCCATCCAGTCGATCAGCATCTGTTCCATTCTGATGGCTCCGGTGCCCGCATAGAACACGCCGGCGTAACGGTTTGTGACATCTGCGATATAGTCACCGAGCGCGGAATAGTAGATGCCTCCTCCCGGTATATACCCGAGGTGACCTCTTGACGCTGGATTGAGTCCCGGCACATCGAGATTTTCATGAACAAGTTGAAGAGCCGAATCAATCGAGAGGGTGTCATCGGAGATCGGCGAGTCGAGTATGCCGATGCCCTGATCCGCGGATGTGGTGAATGCGGGAAGCGTGTCGATGTGATTTAAAAATTCTTCTGTGTAATCGACGACACGGCTCCGGATAATCTCCCTGCGCGATTCGGGCGGTTCCAACAGGCGGGCGAGCTTTTCAAGTTCTCGGATTTTATCGATCACGGCGATATCCTGGGGATCATTCTTCAACGATCTCATCGGGGAGCTCGTTCGTGCTCTCCGGATCACGAGGAAAGTACTTTGCGAGTTCGTTCCCGATAGTCTTCACCGCTTCTGAAATCCCTTCCACATAATTTTCCTTGCGGAAGTGAATCGACATTCCTGCCGCGATGCGTTCCCAGGTGCCTTCGGTGACTCTGGTGTGAATGCCCTCATCTGCAACGATCTCAAATTTTCGCTCGGAGAAGAGCACCAAGAGCAGGACGCCGGTGTGATGGCCCGTGTTCTGTACTCCCAGACGATAAAATTCTCGCAGCGCCAAATCGCGGAGAGACAGCTTTCGTTCTTTCCAGTGGCGGCTGTGACGAGCGACTACGCGGATTTGCCCCGAGGTGTTCTTCTCGGCATCGGCAACAGCCTGCGCCAGCTTCTTCAGATCCTCTTTGGAAAAATATCGTTTGATTGTTGACACGCGATTCCTCTTAATAATCCCGGATCAAGGTTACCAGCTCCCCGTCGCACCGCCGCCGCCAAAGCCTCCTCCTCCGCCACTGAAGCCACCACCGCCGAAACCTCCTCCACCAAACCCTCCTCCGCCAAATCCGCCCCCTCCCATACCTCCGCCGGTCCACCACCACCATCCTCCTTTCGAAGCATATCGGCCCGGACCGACATAATGCCGGCGGCTTCCGAGTACTGCACGCATCACCGAGAAGAAAATTGGGAAGAACAGAAATACGAGAACAAAGGGTATTTGGGGTCCCTGACGGCGGGCTCCTTCTCCCTTGAATTCGCCTTTCGTCGCGGCGATGATCGCGTCTACTCCTGCATCGATCCCTCCTGCAAAATCGCCCTCCCGGAACCGTGGAACAATAACGTGTCGGATGATCTGATCCGATAGAGCATCGGTGAGCGTCCCTTCCAGGCCGTAACCGACTTCGATGCGCACTTTATGCTCATCCTTGGAAATGAGGAGCAGGATGCCGTTGTCTCTCCCTTTCTTCCCGAGCTTGTTCTTTTCGCAAACTGCCACCGAGTAATCCTCGATGCCCTGATCGCCCGACGAGGAAATCATAAGGACAACGACCTGGTTGGAGGTCTGTTGCTCGAAACCGGCGAGCTTCTGCTCGAGCGCGCTTACATCCGACTCCGAGAGAGTTCCGGAGAGATCGGTGACCCGGCGATGAAGTTCCGGAATTTCTCTCGCCTGGAACGCGCCGGCAGAGTAAAAAATAACGAGGGCAAGAAGCCCGATGAATGCATAGCGCGGAGACATCTAGAATTGAACCTTCGGCGTCTTCTCCGATCCCGGTTCTGCCTGAAAGTATTGTTTCTGCGAAAAGCCGAAGATCCCCGCAAAGATCATCGTCGGAAATGTCCGAACCTTTACATTGTAATCCTGCACCACCTCGTTGAAGCGCCGCCGCTCGACAGCGATGCGGTTTTCGGTTCCTTCGAGCTGTGACTGAAGCTGGAGGAAGTTTTCGTTTGCCTTCAACTGGGGGTAATTTTCCGCGACAGCCATCAGCCGTGAGAGTGCCGATGAGAGTACTCCCTGCGCTTCGTTGAATTTCTGAAAGGCCTGCGGATTGTTCAACACGTCGGGTGTGATTTGGAGCTTACCGACACTTGAGCGGGCCTCGGCGACATCCGTGAATACCTGGCTCTCATGCTGCGCGTACCCTTTTACCGTTTCCACAAGGTTCGGAACAAGATCGGCACGGCGCTGATATTGATTCTGAACTTGTGCCCATGCCTGGTTGACGGTCTCATCGAGCTTGACCAGGGAATTGTACATTCCAGTCCCCCAGCCGAACAGACTGAGGCAGATGATGAGTAACCCGCCGACAACGGCAAGAAGTATGATTGTGCTTCGCTTCATAAAGTGTCCTCGATAATGGAAGTTTTCAGCATTTTCGGATTGAATTACCGTCAATATTACAAATCGTGTAACGAAAAACAACTGAGCCGATTTGTGGTCTTTTCATGCAATACGAAAAATGTGCGGGAAAGTTCTTCGCTCAGGTGGAGGGCGGTCTCTGCGCCGATCATCCGGCGGGAAAACAGCAGGGTATCCGGATGGTGAAGATCAGTCGAGGATCATGTCACGGGCGGCGGTGAGAGCAATCGAGGCGGTTCCGTCCTGCCCCTCTCCGATCTGCTGTCGCCACATGGCAAAGTAGAGCCCCTTCAGGTCGAGAAGCTCCTGATGCTTTCCGGATTCTACAATGCGCCCCTTCTCGAGCACGTAAATCCGGTCTGCATGAAGAATTGTCGAGAGGCGGTGAGCAATAAGGATTGTGATCATATCCTTTCGTGTGGAGACATCGCGTATCGTCTGGCTGATCTCCTCTTCCGTCAGCGAATCCAGAGACGAAGTTGCTTCATCGAAGACCAGGAGGTTGGGACGGCGGAGGAGCGCGCGGGCAATGGAAAGCCGCTGTTTCTCACCGCCGGAAACTTTCACCCCTCCTTCCCCGATGACGGAATTCAACCCCTTCTCGGCACGCGCCATTAATCCCTGGCACGCTGCCTTCTGAAGCACTTCGAGGCATTCTCCGTCGGTTGCTCCCGGATTCACGAAAAGGAGATTCTCACGAATCGTTCCGGAAAAGAGCTGGGTATCCTGTGTGACGAATCCGATTTTCTCCCGCAGCTGATCCAGATCAACCTCTGTGCTCGCAGAGGTATTGTAGAGGATTCTTCCCGACTGGGGTTGATAAAGCCCGACGAGAAGCTTGATGAGAGTGGTTTTCCCGGCTCCGGAAGGTCCGACAAAAGCGATTGTCTCACCCAGGCTGACGCCAAACGAAATTGCATCGACCGCATTGCGGGTTCCTGATTGATGCCTGAAGGAGACACGATCAAACTCCAGCGTCGAGATATTCCGGATGGGAACGGGATTTGCCGGCCTCGCTTCCTTGGGTGTATCCAGTATTGTCTGGAAATTCTGAAGAGAAACTTCCGCTTCGCGGTAAATATTGATGACGTTCCCGAGTTCCTGCAGAGGGCCGAAGATAAAGAAGGAATAAATCCAGAGCGAGAAGAACTGACCAAACGTAATTTCCTGGACAAAGATGAGATACAGCATCAGCCCGAGAATGCTTGTTCGGAGAAAATTCACCGAGCTTCCCTGAATGAAGCTGAGACGACGGAGGTACCGCACTTTCTTCAGCTCAAGCTCCAGGATCTTTCCCGTGGTGGAATTGAGCCGGTCGGTTTCCTGCTGCGCGAGTCCGAGGCTCTTGACAAGCTCGATATTCCGGAGCGACTCCGTGGTCGAGCCGGCAAGTGCGGTGGTTTCTCCAACGATAACCTTCTGGATCTTCTTGATCCTCTTGCTGATGGTGGAGCTGATGACCGCCAGAATCGGTATTGTCGAAAAATATACCGGCGCAATGAGCCAGTGTACCGTAAAGGCGTAGATCATCACAAACACGACTCCCACAAGTGTGGTGAAGAGAATGTTAATGAAGGCGCTGATGAGGCGCTGGACATCGTCTCTCACCTTCTGGAGCTTGCCGAGTGTCTCCCCGCTTCGCTGATCTTCAAAAACCTGATAGGGGAGATCGAGCGAGTGGCGGATACCGTCGGAATAAATACGTGCGCCCAGCTTCTGTGTTATGACGTTGATGTAGTAATCCTGGAAGTTCTTCGCGACGCGCGAAATGAATGCCACCCCCACCGCCGCAAGGAGGAGAATGCCGACGCCCCGAAAAAAATCCTGCGAACTGAACTGCTTGAACCGTGAGACGTACTCGTCGATGATGTGCCGGAAAATGAGAGGGTCGAGAAGGGAGAACACCTGGTTAATCGTCGCCAGAAAAAGCGCCAGCGCCAGGAGTTTCCAGTAGTTTCGGAGATAGGAATAAAGGAGTTTCATAAGAACGGTATCCCGTGATCATAGAAGATAGGGATTTTTGATGTGAAATGCTCTCAGGTTCGATGGCAGGATCCATCGGGTTCTGGAAAATTCCTGCCGGTGAGTCTGATTGAGAGTCGAAAGAGATGCCCGTCGAATTTTCCGGTCTTTGGAATTTCTCACTGATTCGTTACATTGAACGGTATCACCATACATGCTCGAGCGATGAGAATCCACACATTCCATTTCTGCCGTGCCGTTCTTGTCTGTGCCCTCGTCCTGCTGCTGACGGGCGGATCAGCCGGGAGGTCGTCTCCGTTTCCGAATCACCGGCAGGATCAGAATCTTGTTCTGATGTGCCTCTCTGCGCATCCCGATGATGAGGACGGAGCCACGCTTGCCTATTACTCCCGGCTGAAAGGAGTGAAGACCTACAGTATATTCTTCACCCGCGGTGAGGGTGGACAAAACGAGACGGGCTCGGAGTTGTACGGAGATCTCGGAATTGTACGGACGAAGGAGACTCTCGAGGCGGCCAAAATACTCGGGAGTGAAGTATATTTCTTAGGGTTCCCCGATTTTGGATTTTCGAAAACAGCAAAGGAAACCTTTGCAAAGTGGGGAGGCAAGGATAGCGTGCTTGCCCGGCTTGTCTATGTCATTCGTGCACTGAAGCCGGACGTCATTATCACCAATCACGACACCGTGACGACGAAGCCGAACAGGCAGCACGGCAACCACCAGGTTGTCGGGATTACGGCATATGAGGCATTCGCAAAGGCCGCTGATCCGTCATTCCACCCGGAACAATTGAACGACAGCATCACCGTCTGGCAGGTCAGAAAGCTCTACAACAGAAGTTTCCGCCGTGGTGCATCGGCGGATACGAGCACGGATGAGGTCGTGCTCGACATGTCCGTCCGCGATCCCGGTGGAACTCCCATTGATGAGCTTGCCCTCGAAGCGCTGAGAAAGCACCGGTCGCAGGGGATGGACAAACTTGTCATGAAAGATATTCCGCCGTTTTTCCGGATGCACCGGTACCGGCTGCTTTGCAGCAACGGGAATTTCCCGTTCGATCAGCACGATCTCTTTTCCGGAATAGAACCCTCAGCGCGAAACCGCGCTGCAATCATGTCGTGGAATATTTCTTCCCGCGGGTCAACGGACGAATTCCGACCGTATAAAGGGAACGCCGTGTTCACTCCCGGTATCACCATCGGCCTTGTCTTCACGTACGACAGCACTCTCGAGGAGACGATGACCTCGTGCGGTATTCCGTATCGCCTGGTCGATTCGTCCGCTCTGGCTGCCGGGAATCTGATGCAGTTCTCGACGATCATTCTTGATCTTCGGACGTATGAGTTTCGTTCCGATGCCGCCCGGTATAACGATCGGCTCCTGGAATATGTCAGGAATGGCGGCAACCTCATTTGCTGCTACCATAAACTCGGTGACTGGAACGGGAAGAACTATGCTCCGTATCCTCTGGCCCTGACATCCGAACGTGTTACCGAAGAAGATGCGCTGGTCACGTCGTTGCTTCCGGATCAGCCGCTTCTCAACAAGCCCAACAGAATTCTCCCGGATGACTGGAACGGTTGGGTTCAGGAGCGAAGCATTTACCTGCCCAGCGACGATACTTCCAGGACTTCACCCCGGTATCTGCGTATACTGGCGATGAGCGACGAAAGTGAAACCCAGCCGCCGACGTCACTGCTCTGGTGCGCGTATGGAAAGGGTACCTACACCTACATTTCGCTCGCTCTCTACCGACAGTTGAGGATTGCGAACGAGGGTGCCGTGAAACTCTTCTTCAACCTGATCTCACAACACCAGCATTGAATGGTTACATCCGCCTACCGGGCGAACGATGGCGCTCCGCCGCAGCTCATCCGCGGCATCGGGCTCTTCGGCGCCACGACGCTGAACATGATCGATATGATCGGCGTCGGCCCGTTCATCACCATTCCCCTGATCGTTGCGGCAATGGGCGGTCCGCAGGCAATGCTGGGATGGATTGTCGGCGCAGCCCTGGTGATGTGCGACGGCCTCGTCTGGGCCGAGCTCGGGGCTGCCATGCCTCATTCCGGAGGATCGTACCGATACCTCAAGGAGATCTACAATCCCGCCGGCTTCGGGAAATTCATGGCATTTCTGTTCATCTGGCAGTTGACCTTCAGCGCACCGTTATCGATTGCTTCGGGATGTATCGGCTTTGCACAGTATGCACAGTACCTCGTTCCCGGCCTCGGAACCGAATTCTTCCAGCATGATTTTCAATTAGCCCTCCCGCTCCTCGGCACCCTCGAACTGAAGATGGCCCTTGCCACACAGGTGCTCGTGGCGATGGGAATTTGTGCCGTGGCGATCGTTCTCCTGTACCGCAGGATCAATATCATTGCGCGCATTTCTGAATACCTCTGGATCGGGGTTCTCCTGTCGATCGGCTGGATCATCTACGCGGGTGTAACACATTTCGACAGCTCGCGTGCGTTCAGCTTTCCCCCCGGTGCGTTCACCCTCTCGAACAGATTTTTCCAGGGTCTCGGCACGGGAATGCTTGTGGCACTGTACGACTATTGGGGGTATTACAATGTTTGTTTTCTGGGTGATGAGATCCGTGAGCCCGGAAAAACGATTCCGCGCGCGATCATCATTTCCATTGCCCTGGTAGCGGTGATGTATCTTATCATGAACATCAGTATTCTCGGGGTGATACCCTGGCAGGAGCTCAGCGAGACCGCCGGTTCGGACGCGCGCCGGTATGTTGTTTCGGTTTTCATGGAACGGCTGTACGGTCAATGGGCAGGCAATCTCGCAACGATACTTATCATGTGGACCGCTTTTGCGTCGGTATTTTCACTGCTCCTCGGCTACTCGCGTATTCCGTTCGCAGCCGCCCGGGAAGGCGACTTCTTCCGTCCCTTCGCGCGGATTCATCCCACAAAGCAATTTCCCAATGTCTCGCTTGTCGTGCTCGGGGTCCTGGCCATGGCATTTTGCTCGCTGACCCTGAGTCAGGCAATTACCGCGCTTGCAGTCATTCGCCTCATTGTGCAATTTCTCGCGCAGACAATCGGCGTCATCATGCTGCGTATCAGAAAACCCGGCATGGATCGTCCGTTCAGGATGTGGTTCTATCCCCTTCCCGCTCTCGTTGCAGCGGTCGGATTTGTCTACACGCTCATCGTACGGGAAAAGTCGCTCACGGAAATTCGCTACGCGGTGGGAATACTCGCTCTGGGAAGTATCCTCTTTCTTGCGCGGTCGTGGAAAACGCACGACTGGCCGTTCCGGAAGATTTCCGTATCATCGTAAACCCGGTTCGTCCGGATTCACACGAATTTTTGCAGTGCCCGTATCCGTTCGATCATGGTTGGATGCGAATAGCGCAGTGCCACGTAGAACGGATGGGGAGTGAGATGAGCGAGGTTGTCGGAAGAAAGCTTCTTCAGAGCAGCGATCAGCGCCCGGGGATTTTTTGTCTGTTCTGCTGCAAACCGGTCGGCTGCAAATTCGTTCTTCCGGGAAAGGGAATGCATGAAGAGCGAAAGAAAAAACTCGAGGGGGCCGAAGAGCATGCCAAAAAAAATCATCCCGGCGTACACGGAAAGATGCTCCACGTAGAACGCATCCAATAAACCTTTGCTGGCGATAAACATGGAGAGGAGACAAAGCATGACCCCGCTCTGGAGGATTGCGATCACAATTCCCTGAACGATGTGATGAAGTTTGTAATGACCGATCTCGTGAGCAACGATCGATACGAGCTCGTCGGTCGTGTGATTCCCGATGATCGTGTCGTAGAGTGCGATCCGCTTGGTTCGACCAAAGCCGGTAAAAAAAGCGTTGGACTTGGTTGATCGTTTTGAGCCATCCATAACAAATACATCCTGCACCGGAAATCCCGACGATTCTGCCGTCGTGAGGATTGCCGACCTCAGGGCCCCTTCGCCGAGCGGCGTAAATTTGTTGAAGAGCGGCATGATCCAGGTTGGTGCGATAAACTGAACGAAGAAAATGAACATTGTTGCGCCGATCCAGCCATATACCCAGGCCAGGCTCCCGGCTGCCTGAAACAACCAGAGAACGAGGCAGAGCAACGGTCCTCCGAGGATGCATGCAAGGACGAGCCCCTTCAGGAGATCCATGATGAAAACAACGGGGGTTGTCTTGTTAAACCCGAACCGTTCTTCAAGGACGAACGTTGAGTAGATGGTGAACGGGAGAAACAGGATGGAGCGCGCAAGCAGAAGGAGACCAACATAGACCATCCCCGTCCCGAGGACACCGGCATTCCACGAACGTACGGTTTCGTCCAGAACCTCAAATCCCCCGCTGAACCAGAAGAGGAGAATGACCGCAAGTCCGAACGTCGACGATACCATCTCGAGTTGGATCCCGGCCCGGGTATATTCCTGGGACTTGCGATAAGTTGCGCTGTCGAACACATCTCCAAATTCCTTCGGGAGATCTCTGGTGATCGTGCCAAGATTAAGGAAATCAGCGGCCGTGCTGAGGAGATATTCGCCGAGCAGCGTTGCGAGTATGATGACCCCGTAGGTGTTCACGCCGGTTCAGGGATGATGGAGCATGTGATCGATGCCGCTGCGAACCATCATCACGGCGATACCGGCCAGGAAGAGCGCGAAGACCTTTGCGATTGCCCGTGAGCCCGGCTTTCCGACGAACGCCGTGATCCGGTGTGCCTGGGCGAACACCAGCCATACGATAAGCATGTTCACGAGAAGCGAAGCGATGGTCCACGCGTATCCGTGCGCATCGACCAGCAGGATAATGGTCGTCAATGCTGCAGGACCCATGATCAGCGGTATCCCGATCGGCACGACACCGACGGTCGCTTCCGGATCGCGCTGCTCTTGTTTTGAAAAGAGAAGATCTTTGATGGCGAGGACGAGGAGAACAATTCCGCCGCCGACGCGGAAATCATTCTCCGTGATTCCGAGAAAGGAAAAGATGAGCTTTCCCGCGGTCAGGAAAAGGAGAGATACGGCAAATGCCGTAAAGGTCGCCTGTGTGGTAAGTTCCTTTTTCCGCCGCTTGTCGAGTCCTTCCGTGAGCGAAATGAACAGCGGCAGAACGCCGAAGACGTCGATCGCCACAAAGAGTGGTATGAAGGCAAGGAGGAATGTCCCGATCATACACCAGTGAATGAGTTCATGACCATCGCAGAATATTCTTCTCCGGGAATATACCTGCAATTCGATTCACACGCAATAACTGCCCACCAACGCCGATGTCGCTGTTTTGCTTATTCTTCCCGAAAAGAGTATTATTCATGAAGAATTTTCCAAAACACTCTTGTTCTAACCCCTTTTCATGTCCCGACGGATATCACCGCAGATTTTTGGAATAATCCTGGCGGCACTGCTGACCGGAGGTATCGCTTCTGCCCAGGATTTTCAGGCCCATCACGTTCTCATCCTCTTTGAGGGAAGTGATATCCCCACAAATTATGCTCGTGGAGATGCACGACAGCTTGCCATGCTTATGGGCCATTTCAGTGTCGACTTCAAGATTCAGGGGGTTGACGGGTACACGCCGGGTGAAATTAATAATTATGATATCACGTTTTTTGTAGGATTCAGTAAACGATACGATCCGCCGGAGAGATTTCTTCATGATATCTACGGCAGCTCGCAGCGAATCGTCTGGATGAATACCGGGATGGAGCGTTTTGCGAAGGAATACAATCTCCAGAAAGAGTTCGGGTTTTCATTCTCGCGTCTCGATACCGTCCTTCAGTTTGATGTCGTGCGTGCCGGCAAGAAGACATTTACCAAGGGGGAACCGAACCTCAACATCGTGACGGTGACCAATGCGAAGATCTGTGAGGTACTCGCAACCGCCTACTCCACCAAATCACGAAAGGAATCGCCGTACATCATCCGCAGCGGCAATTTCATGTATATCGCCGATTCGCCGTTCGCCTCGGCAACGGAAACGGATCGGTATATTTACTTTGCCGATATGCTCCACGATCTTCTCGGTCAGGATCATGAAGAAGTGCATCACGCCCTTCTGCGGATCGAGGATGTTGATGTCTTTGAAAGCCCGTCGAAGCTCCGTGACATTGCCGATATGATGTATGCCAAGCACCTTCCCTTCCTCGTCGGGGTCATTCCGTTCTTTGTCGATCCGGGCGCGGGCATGCGGCTGAGTCTTTCCGACAAGCCGGAGTTTGTCGATGCACTGAAATACATGGTCGCTCACGGCGCTACTCTCGTCATGCACGGCATCACGCACCAGTATCAGGGAGTGACGGCGACCGATTTCGAATTCTGGGACGGGAGTACGAACAAGAAGATCCGCGGCGATTCGAAAGAGTACGTCGAGAAAAAAATGAAGATGGGCCTGGAAGAGTTCTGGAAGAACAACCTCTATCCGCTTGTCTGGGAAACTCCGCACTACACCGCGTCGCAGCTCGATTATCCCGTCTTCGCCGAGTTCTTCAGTACCGCGATGGAGCAACGGCTGGTTATCGAGGATCCTGACTACAGCCAGTACTTTCCCTATATAATAGAGAAAGACCTCTATGGCCAGCGGATCATTCCGGAGAACCTCGGTTACATACCGCTGTCCGACACACCGAAGGTGGAAGAGGAAGCGGTACAGACTCTTCTCGAGGGTGCGAAGGCACAGCTTGCCGTGCGCGACGGTTTTGCTTCCGCATTCATTCATGCGTTTATCGACCTGAAATATATCGAGGAATATGTCGACGGCGTTCTCGATCTGGGCTACACGTTCATGGATGTGAGAAATGAACCGCACCTCGTGCGCCTGAAGGATCGCGTCGTCCTTACCGGAAATCAGGCATATGAAATTACACTCGATGATCAGTACCTCCGCCGGACATGGTTTGCCCCGAACGGTGAGATCGATCATCGTGAGATATCCGACAACCGCATTCAGGGCGTTTTCCGCGATACAGTGTACGTTCCGGCGGGAGAGATCTTCATGGCGGAACCTTCCGAATACCGTGAAACGGAAATATCCTGGACGGAAAAACTGAAGGATGAAGCGACTGCATTGTGGAACTCTATTTTCCAGAATCAGGAAATATTTGATGAGGCGCGGGTTGCGATCATCTGGGATTCCAAAGCCAAAGGGAGCGACTGGAATAATCAGGCGAGCTTTGCATGCGCATTCCGCTCGCTCAACATTGACGTCGATTCACTCTCGGGCGACAGTATCGGGAGCCTGTCGCTCTACAATCTTCTTGTCGTTCCGTACCATACTGTTGAGAAATTGACAAACGTGGATTACGATCGCATCGTTCAGTTTGTGGAAGACGGTGGATCACTCATCACCGACGGGAAAAACGATCTCGCAAAAGAGTTTGGAGTGAAGTTTGCGTCGTCGTCGATAAAAATCGAGCGCATGCGTGACCGGCTCTATCCGGAAGACCCGCTGGTCCTGCAATCACCCGATATCATGCCGCGGTTTGAAGTGGAGCGTGACGACGAATCGTTATGCCTCGATGAGCGGACAGAAGCGCCGGTTGTCATCGGAAGAAAATACGGGAACGGGAGATTTCTCTACTTCGGCATCAGGTTCGATCCCGTCTCGACGGGTGGATTCAGTCGTTTCCCGTATATCATGGAGTATATCCGGGAGTATTTTCATCTCCAGCCGCTCGTACGCCGGGACAATCTTGAGGTGTATTTTGATGACGGCTACCGGCATAATGTGAGCGTGGAGGATCTGGTCAAACGGTGGACGGCAGCGGGCGTCAGGGTAATCCACGTCGTCGGCTGGCACCAGTACCAGAACTGGACGTATGATTACGAGCGTCTCATAAGACTATGCCATTCGAACGGCATTCTTGTCTATGCCTGGCTTGATCCGCCTCAGGTTTCGGAGCGGTTCTGGAAAGATCATCCCCAATGGCAGGAAGTGAATTATAAGGGCACGTCGATTCGCCCGTCGTGGCGTTATCCTGTTGCTCTCACCAATCCCGAATGTCTCGCAACGGTGAAGGACAACTTCAGGGATTTTCTCCTGAAATATGACTGGGACGGCGTGAATCTTGCGGAGCTCTACTTCGACTCCGGCAACGGACCTCAGGATCCGCTTCTCCTGACGCCGATGCATCCTTCGGCGCGCGCCGATTTTCGCCGGAAGGCGGGTTTCGATCCGGCGCTTCTGTTCGATTCGACATCGACCTATTACTGGAAAACCAACGAACCCGCATGGAAGCGGTTCGAAGACTACCGCGTCGACGTCCTGACACATCTTCATGAAGAATTTCTCAAGCTGATGCAGGAAATCCGTGCACAGCGCCCGTATTTCGACATTGTCGTGACGGCCATGGATAATATTGGAAACCCTGAACTGCGGACAAACCTTGGTGTCGATGTTCAGAAGATTATCGAACTGCGGAAGAAATACCAGTTTGTCCTTCAAATCGAAGACCCGCAATCCGAATGGAACAGTGATCCCCGGCGCTACAAAAAAATGGGCCAGCGCTATCAGGCACGTCTCGGAAGTGATGAGAAGCTCATGTTGGATATCAACATCCTTCCGTTTCGTGATGAGAAGAAGCCGTCCATATTTCCGACACTCGTCCAAACCGGCGTGGAGAGTTATCTGCTCGTTCATTCCGCGGCTCTCGGCGCCGACCGGTTTTCCATCTATTCCGAATCGAGTGTACGTCCGCAGGATCTCAGGATGATGAGCTATGCTGCCTCGGCCCGCGCGCACGTCGATCATGTCCCGGGCGGCTGGACTATAGATGCTCCGTTCCCACTCGTCCTCGAGCTGCCGAAACAGTACTCAGCGATCAGACTTTCGACCGGTGAGAGAATTACCTCGGATCAGGGCATGTTCTTCCTTCCGGCAGGTCGCCATGAACTCGAGGCAGAATACCGGACGGGGGAAACGTTCCCTTCAACGCCGCCCACCGCCGGCCGGCTTCTCTCGATCTCGGGTACGCTGACATCGCTCGAAAATACCAACCGTCGTGTCTCGTTCACCTATGAGAGCGAAACCCGCTGCTTTGCTTCATTCAGTCACCGGCCGTATTCCGTCCTCGTGGACGGCAAGGAGATGAAAACGGTTCCCCTTGAGGGTTATCGCCGCTACTCTATTGTGCTGCCCGAAGGTCACCACGATGTTGTCGCTATCCTTGAAACGACCGTTTCGTACGGAGTCGACATCACGAGTTTCTGGTCGTCGTGGTTTATTGTCGGGTTGGGAATGCTCTTCAGTGCCGCGCTGATTTCGTTCTATCTCATTGTCCGCATTTCCCGCACTACCGAAGCCAGCGCCTGATGCCTTCACAATCGCTCCTCGAGCTCGACCTCAGCATCGTCTTTCTTCTTTCCGTCATCCTCATCTGGTTCATGATTTTCTACCAGCTCGTACTGACGCTGGCGGGATTTTTTCACTACCGGAAATCGGTAAAGGAACGCCGCGGAATCGACAAGATGATGTTTGATTTTCCCCGCGTATCGATTCTCATTCCCGCACACAACGAAGAAGTGGTTATTCGTTACACTTTGGAGGCAATGGCAAAGCTCGAGTATCCTCCCAACCGGCTTGATATTCTGGTTATTAATGACGGCTCGAGCGACGGCACCGCCTCGATCGTTCAGGAATTCATGAAGCATGATGCACGCGTCCATCTCTATAACGTTCCTCCCGGTGAAGGCGGGAAAGGGAAGTCGCGTGCCCTGAATCTAGGCCTCCGGCAAACTGATGCGGAGTTCATCGCCGTATATGATGCCGACAATACGCCGGATCCTCATGCCATGAAGTATCTGATGGCACAGCTGTTGAACGATTCGTCGCTCGGTGCGGTCCTCGGAAAATTCCGGACGGTCAACAAGAATCGCAATCTTCTCACACGGTTCATCAATATCGAAACGCTGAGCTTCCAGTCGATGCTGCAGGCGGGGAGATGGAAATTATTCAAGGTTGCAACACTTCCGGGTACGAATTTTGTCATCCGGAGGAGCCTCCTGGAGAAGTTGAATGGTTGGGATGAGGGTGCGATCACGGAGGATTCCGAACTCAGCATTCGTGTCTACAAGGAGGGATTCCGGATCAAGTGCATACCGTATTCGGTTACCTATGAGCAGGAACCGGAATCCTGGAAAGTGTGGATCAAACAGCGTACACGGTGGGTCCGGGGGAACAATTACGTCGGCACTAAATTCCTGAAGGAGATCCCGACATTCAAGAACAAATTTCTTGCCGTCGAGCTTCTCTACCTGCTGTCGCTCTATTATGTCTTCCTCGTTGCCATCGTCAGCTCCGACGTTCTGTTTCTTCTGGGAATATTGAATGTCGTGACCATCAGTCTTCCCGGCCCATATACGGCAGTCTGGATTGTCGGCATCATCCTGTTCCTTCTTGAAATCCTCCTGGCGCTGTCGTATGACCGGGAGGACAGTATTGCCAATATTCTGATCACATTCCTGATGTATTTTACGTATTGCCAGCTCTGGATCTACGTGGTAGGGAAGGCAATTTATCTTGATTTTGTGAAACGGGAGAAACGGACATGGGTGAAAACGGTTCGGTTTGATGTGAAACCCCGATGAACGACAGGCCATCGTTCATATCCGCGGCCAACATACTCACATGGAAGAAGTTCTCACATCTGATGCAACGTTAACACTCCCCGATTTTACGCTTGTCTCTGCTTCTGCGGGAAGCGGGAAGACGACAGCACTCACCCGCAGGTTCCTCCAGATACTTCTCAGCGATCGGATTCCGCACAACACCCTTCCGCACATCCTTGCCGTGACGTTCACGAACAATGCCGCCGCGGAAATGAAAGAGCGGATCATCGAGTATCTCAAGCGGATTGCGTTCGGGGATGAATCTGTCCTCGAGCGGTTCCGCACAATCGTTTCGGTCGATGACGAACATCTTGTGCGGCGCGCACGCAATCTTGTCGATGTCATTCTCGAGAACTATTCCGACTTTCACGTCGAGACGATCGACAGCTTTCTCTCCCGGATCCTGAGAGTTTCCGCGCTTCAGTTCGGCTTTACGCCGGGATTCGAGATCGTTCTCAACGGTACGGAGCTTGTTGAAGAAGCATTCGATCTGCTCATGGCGTCAGGAGGCAAGGATCCCGCCGGTCGCGAGCTGCTTCGGGAGCTTCTCGAACTTCTCTCCGATACGCGCAGAGACAAGGACAAATTTCTCTGGAATCCCTCGAAGGACCTGCTCCGCGAAGTTCGCCAGGTGTATCAGCGGGTCGGCTCGAAACGCGAGGATATCGGTCCTCTTCCGGAAGGTACGGCAAGCGACGCCGGGAAGAAAAAAATTGCAGAGACTCTTCTCGCCATCAGCGGTATTGCAGAACGAGGCAACTTCACGATCACCGTGAACTTTCAGAAAATCATCAGTCTGGTTCAGAAGGGAGAATTCTCCGAGATACTCACCAGGAAACTCGGTCAAAACGTCCTCAAGGCCTCAAAATCAGCCGGGTTCCAGGATGCAGTAGCACAGATTGAGAGACTTCAACGGAAACTTGAAGATGCTGCACGCCTCTACTGTGAGGAGCGTGCCCGTACCTACTACCGGCCGTATGTGAAGACGTTACGCCATGTCATGGAACTGCTCGGAGAAGTGCGGCGCCGGAAAGGACAAATCTCCCTGCAGGATGCGGTGAAGGCACTGGCAAATGCCATCTCCGAAGGAGATGTGCCGGAAATATATTTTTCGCTCGGAGAGAGCATTCACCACTATCTTGTCGATGAATTCCAGGATACCTCTCCGATTCAGTGGGCTACGCTCCGGCCGCTTGCGGAAAATTCGCTCTCTCAAAAAGGCAGTCTCTTCCTCGTTGGAGACATGAAGCAGGCCATCTACACGTTCCGCGGCGGCGACTGGCAGATCATGAAGAAGATGATGTCGGCGGAGGAATTTTCATCGGTGCGATGTACACGGAAAGAGCTGACAACCAATTACCGAAGCGCGGAACCGATCGTTCGTTTTGGAGGAAAGGTGTTCCGCGAGATTGTTCCGCAGAAGGTTTCCGGGGCCCTTGCGGACTTGAGCGGGTTGGCATCGTTTAAACAGGATGTCGATAAATCGGGGAAGGGAAAGGGGTATGCGGAGGTGAGTACGTTTCAGCGGGACGAAGACGCTGATCCTGCGGACCCTCCGGAAAAGCAGAAGCTCCTTGCCATCGTGCGTGATTGTTGTTCGAGAGGTTTCGGGTTCCGCGATCTCGCCGTGCTTACGCCGAGGAACAAGGACGTGGTAGAAGTCAGCCGATGGCTGAATGAATCAAACATCCCCTTCCTCTCTCAGAGCAGTCTCGATATCCGGACCCGCAAGATCACCGGTGAGCTCCTGGCAGTCCTGAAATTTCTTGACTCTCCGGTCGACAATCTTGCATTCGCGACGGTCTTGCTTGGCGGGCTCTTCGGTGATGTATCGGGAGAAGCCGGCCAGGGGGAGGAAATTCAGAGATTTCTTTTTGAATCACGACTTGAGGCGGCAGTCGATGAGCCCTTGTATGTACGTTTCCGATCGGCATTTCCGGAACTCTGGGATCAGGTCTTCGAACCGCTGCTGAAGTATGTCGGATATCTCCCGCTCTACGATCTCTTCACACAAATCTACAGCCAGTTCAGGGTCTTCACACATCATTCCGGAGAGATGTCGGCGTTCGCGAGAATGCTTGAAATTGTCAGGAGCTTCGAGCAGGATGGCGGAAATAATCTCAAAGAGTTCCTGCGCTTTGCCGAGGACCCGTCGGATGAGGATGAATGGAATCTCGATGCTCCAAAGGACGCCAATGCGGTGAGAGTGACGACAGTGCATAAAGCGAAAGGGCTGGGTTTTCCGGTGGTCATCGTTTTGCTTTTTGATGGCCCGCCGCGCAGCAACAATCTCTTCTATGATCGTGATGAAGAGGGAATTCGCCTCCTGCGGATCGTGAAAGACTGGGCGAACCGGTCGGATATGCTCGCCGGAATATACCAGAAGGATCATGATTTCCGGAAAGTTGATGAACTGAACAAACTCTACGTCGCTCTCACTCGTGCCCGCGAGGAGATGTATGTTCTCAGTGTCGTCTCATCCCGGTTCCCCGAACCATCGGCATATCTTCCGCCGGGAAAATTTACGGATGGAATCCGTATGCGCCGGAATCCCAACCAGGAAGATCTTCCAAGTAAGGCGGATCTTCATTTTCTCGAGGTGCCGACGGCAATCCAACAGGTCGCCGAGGCATCACTTCGTTTTGCGGAAACGCAGCGGGGGAACTTTTATCACGATGTGCTCTCTCGCATCGTATTTCTCGACCGCGATATGGAGACTCAACTGCAGAAGGCCGTGGCAATATCCCAAAAAAGCGGGCGCGTCTCGGGCGACAGTGAACCGGCGGTGGCAACACTATCGAAATTCCTCCGGCATCCTGAAATACGGCCGTTCTTCGAACAGAGAGGGGAGAGATCCGTTCTGAACGAGCGGGAGATCGTGTCATCGCGTGGAAGGCTTTTCCGTGTAGACCGGTTAGTGGTAGATCCGGACGCGGTGACAATCATCGATTTCAAAACCGGCGATGAGCAGCCTGAGTATGTTGTCCAGGTGCGGGGATACATGGAGATCGCCCGTGAGATTTTCCGGGGCCGCAGTGTGAGGGGAGTACTCGCGTACATCGATCGTCACATCGTCAGATTCGTGGAATGAATGAAGTTCGCATCATAACACCCCCGCAATCGCTGGTGAATGGCGTGCTGGACATTCTCTTGTCGGCGGGATCTGAATTCGACAAATCCATTGTGGTCTTTCCGGGAAAACGTCCGGCTCATTTCCTGCGGAAAGCGATAGCCAAGCGCGTTGGAGCCGGTTACCTGCCTCCGGCGATCTATTCCATGGAAACATTTCTGGAATCTCTTGCGGCAGAAATGGATCCCTCGACTCCGGCAGCACTTCAACCCGAAGACGCCGCAGTTCTCCTCTTCGACATCCACCGGCAAGCGGAGCATCCGTTTTCCGATGTACGCTATGACTCGTTCGACGCATTTCTTCCGGTCGGGCTGAAACTCTTTTCGGAGCTTGAAGAGGTGATGTTGACGAATCTGCCGGTCGAAAAGGTGCATGCTGTTCTCCGGGGTATCGAGTTCCCGCGGTTCAGGACATTCGGGCAGTTCTTCGAAGAATTCTACCGGGAGGTCGGGCGTCGTGAAATGCGGACCCGCGCGATGCTGATCCGGTCTGTCGCCGAGAACATCGAAACTGCGGACCTCCAATCGTACCGGAGTATCGTCCTTGCCGGACTTTACGCACTCACCGTTCCCGAGAGGATCATCGTCAGGAGTCTCATGCGGCGGTCGAATGTTCACCTCGTCGTTCAGGCGGGGATTGGACTTGGAGCACAGCTGCAACAGATTGGCGTTTCCATTCCTGAAGCGGGTGAGGAGACTTTGCAACAACCGCGTCTTCATTATTATGAATCGCCGGATGCTCACGGTCAGGTCTTTGCGCTCGCAGCCAAGATTCAGCAGCAGCGAACGACCTGCACTCTGGATGAACGGACAGTGATCGTACTGCCCTCGGCGGATACACTCTTTCCTGTTGTCCAGCATGCGATCTCTTTCCTTCCGCCCGACGGATACAATATCTCGCTCGGATATCCTCTCTCCCGGACACCGGTCTATGCGTTTCTCAAGAGCATTCTCGATCTCGTTTCCTCAATGCAGGACGGGAAATTTTCCGTCCCTTCGTATCTCCGGTTCATCCTCCATCCGTACACAAAGAATATCCGGATTCAGGGTCGATCGGACGTTACAAGAATACTCTTTCATACACTTGAGGAACACCTCGGCGAAACTAAGTCGAAGGTTCTGATCAGTCTGGAAGAAATCGAAAATGACAGGAAGCTTTTTGAGGAGATTGCAGCTCGTCTTGCGGGCATCGAAGGAACATATACCACGGAAGAACTCCGGCAACATTGTGCGGCCATCCATCGGGAGACGATCGGGAAATTTCTAAAACTCGATTCGATCGGCGATTTTGCACGACGGGCGGGTGAGGTGCTGGAGTATATTTTTGAAGAAAGCACGGCCCGCCAGCATCCGCTCTTTCGGCCGTATGTTGAACAGATGATGGAGCTTCTGCGCCGTTATTCCGGATCGATTGTCGGAGGTCAGAAATTTCAGGATACGGGCGGATACGCGGAATTTCTCCGGTACGGAGTCGGTGCACAAACGGTTCCGTTCTCTGGAACACCGCTTCAGGGGGTGCAGATTCTCGGATTTCTCGAAACCCGCAACCTTGCCTTTGATACGGTCTATCTTCTCGATGCCACGGACGACGTCCTGCCGGGAGGAGAGACGCAGGATTTGCTTCTTCCGTACCAGGTCCGGAAGGTTCTTGGTTTGCAGACGTCGCGTGAACGGGAACTCCTGTCCGAATACTACTTCGATCTCCTCCTGCGGTCCGCGAAAGAGGTGCATCTCTTCTACACGTCCAACAACAGGAAGGAGAAGAGCCGGTTTATCCAGAAACTCCAGTGGCAGGCAGAACGGGAGGACAAGAAATTATCCGGGAACAAATTTGCGGAGGTTGTACGCTATCAGCTGAACCTTGCCAATGCTGATGTCGCTGCGGTAAAGAAAACATCCGGTATGGTCAGGTTCATCAGAAACCGGATGCAATTCAACGCGACCGCTCTGAACACGTATCTTGCCTGCCCTCTGATGTTCTATTACCGCTATGTTCTCGGTTTACGGGAACGCGATGAAATCACCGATGATGTCGAAGCGTCGGATATCGGTACGCTTGTGCATGCCATCCTCAAGGAATACTTCGATCCTTTGCTGGGAAAACTCCTCTCGCCGCAGATGTTTCCCGGTGCGCGGCTTGATGAGGTGATCGACAGGAATTTCCGGAAGACGTACGGAGAAAGCACCAGCGGAGCTATCTATCTTATGAAAGAGCAGGTGCATCGTCAGCTGACGGGATTTGTGGAGAACTATCAAATTCCGTTGACGGAAGAGCAGCTCATTGTTACCGCGCTTGAACAATCGCTCTCAGTTGAAGAGTCCGGTTATCGTTTTTCCGGACGCATCGACCGGGTGGAATCGCGCGGCGGAAAGAACATCATGATTCTCGATTACAAAACGGGCGGCGATGCGAAATACCATGCGGTCGATCTCGAAAAGCTCGACCCCGCTCATCGCGAGACCTGGTCGGATGCGATCGGTTCATTCCAGTTGCCGCTCTATATGCTTCTCTATTCGAACTACTACAAGCGCGGCGCGGAGGAGGTCACTCCGGCGATTCTCTTTCTCGGAAGGCAGCCGATCGACCTGTCCATTGAGTATCGCCTGGGAGGTGAGAAGTACTCGCCGCTGGAGACCTACCGCGCGGTGAAACCTGTTCTCTTCAAGCTGATTGATGAAATCTGCGATCCGCGCCGCGAGTTTACTCCCGCTCAGGATATGGAGGAGCATTGCCCCAGGTGCCCCTATTCCGCCATTTGCGGGACGCAGTACATCCAACGATGGGATACTGCGGAGGGAAGGAAATGAAAGAACTGCCGCAGGTGCGCGTCCTGACGTTCGACTGCTACGGCACGCTCATCGACTGGGAATCCGGAATTTTCTCAGCCCTCCAGCCCGTTCTTCAAGCCCACCGTGTCGGGATGGAAGCGGACACGATTCTTGAACACTATGCGAGATACGAATCTCGGTTGGAATTGCCTCCTTTTCGAACATACCGTGAAGTGCTGAGGGCGGTTGTCCGTTCATTCGCGACCGAGTGCGGTTTTGATGCGACTCCGGATGAAGAACGCGTCCTGGAGAAATCACTTCCAACGTGGAGACCGTTCGAAGATACCGTTGCGTCTCTCCGAAAATTACAGGAACGGTATGCGCTCGGGGTGATATCCAATACCGATGATGATCTTTTTGAATTGACAAGCCGCGAACTCGGAGTGAAGTTCACACATCTAATTACCTCGATGCAGGTACAGTCATACAAGCCGTCGCAAACGAATTTTCTCCGTGCGATCGAACAGTGGAAGATTGAGCCGTCACAGATTCTTCATGTCGCACAGAGTCTTCATCACGACATTCCGTCTGCGAAATCGTGCGGGATGCATACGGTCTGGATTGACAGGAGAAAAGGCAAAACCGGTTCCGGTGCAACACTTCCCTCGAACGCCGAACCCGATCTCATCTTTCCTGATTTGAAATCACTGGTCTCGTTCATCGGTTGACACTCATAGCGAATCTTCCTACATTCTCATAAGTTTGAAATTCTGCATTTCCTTTTCAGAGTTCTGACCTCGATGGCAATTGCAACAATCAATCCTGCAACCGGGAAGACACTCAAGACTTTCCAGCCATTCACCGAAGATGAAGTGGAGAGCAAACTCCGGCATGCCTATGAGGCATTCCTGAAGCATCGCACGGAATCTTTCGCGGCGCGGTCGGCAATGATGCGGAAAGCTGCCGACATCCTGGAATCTGAAAAAGACCGGTGGGGATCGCTGATGGTGCTCGAGATGGGCAAACCGATCGTTGCGGCGCGGCAGGAAGCCGAGAAATGCGCCCGCGTCTGCCGTTTTTATGCCGACAACGCCGAGAAGTTCCTGTCAGACGAGGTTGTCCCGACAAGTGCTTCGAGGAGCTATGTCCGGTATGAACCGCTCGGCACAATACTCGCCGTCATGCCATGGAACTTTCCTTTCTGGCAGGTATTCCGATTTGCTTCTCCGGCGCTCATGGCGGGGAACGTCGGATTGCTGAAGCATGCTTCCAATGTTCCGCAGTGCGCCATCGCGATTGAAGAAATCTTTCGCCGTGCCGGATTCCCCGAAGGAGTATTTCAGACGCTTCTGATCGGCTCGGATCAGGTGCAGCGCGTTCTCGAGGATCCGACAGTCAAAGCTGCGACACTCACCGGAAGCGAACCGGCTGGGAGAAGCGTTGCAAGCCTTGCCGGAAAGCTTATCAAGAAAACTGTTCTTGAGCTCGGCGGGAGTGATCCGTTTATTGTGATGCCTTCTGCGGACCTCGGCGAGGCAGTTGCCGTCGGCATCAAGGCACGGACGGTCAACAACGGCCAGTCGTGCATCGCCGCCAAGAGATTCATTGTGCATGATAAGTTGTATGATGCATTTCGCAAATTATTTGTCGAGCAAATGGAGCGGCTTGTCGTCGGTGATCCCATGGACGAGCGGACAAATGTCGGCCCCCTTGCGACGCTCGACGGCCTGGAAACGCTCGATGAGCAGGTTCGCACCGCAGTTGAAAGCGGCGCGCGTCTTCTTACCGGCGGCAAGAAACTTCGCCGGCAGGGATATTTCTATGCTCCCACGGTTCTCGAAAACATCCCATCAGATACCCCCGCCTACAGCGAGGAGCTTTTCGGGCCGGTCGCTCTGCTCTTTCGCGTAAAATCGGCCGAAGAGGCAGTGCATCTCGCTAACGATACACCGTTCGGACTCGGGAGCTCGGTGTGGACGAGCGATCCGAAGGAACGGGAGTTCTTTCTCCGGAACCTTGATGCCGGATCGGTCTTCTTTAATGCGATGGTCGCATCAGACCCGCAACTCCCGTTCGGCGGAGTAAAGAATTCCGGATACGGACGGGAGCTCAGCGCGTTCGGCATCCGGGAATTTGTGAACGTCAAGACCGTCTGGATCAAAGAGTCTGCCTGAATGGATCCCAACCTCGTCATACTTGCCGCGGGTATCGGTTCACGAATGAAGAAATCAGCATCGGTTCAGGGTGCGCTCGATGCCAAACTGAAAGACGAGGCCGCAACGATCCCCAAGTCTATGATCGGTGTGGGCGAGAGCGGAAGACCCCTGCTCGACTACCTGCTTCATAATGCTCGCGAATCGGGGTACCGCGATGTTGTCCTCGTGGTCGGAGAACATGACGAGGATTTTCGCGCACACTACGGCAAGAGCGATCGCGGAAATGCGTTTCACGGCCTGACAATCTCCTATGCTGTTCAGCGAATCCCTGCAGGCAGAACCAAACCGCTCGGTACTGCCGATGCGCTTCTTCAGGCACTCCGGACACGGGATGACTGGTCCGGCCGGCAGTTCACGGTCTGCAACAGCGACAACCTCTATTCACGACGAGCTCTTCGCCTTCTTCTTGAAGACCGGAACATCAGCGCATTGATCGATTACGATCGCAGTGCTCTCGGTTTTGACCACCACCGCATCGAACAATTTGCAGTCATCCGCAAGGATCGACGCGGATTTCTGAAGGATATTATAGAGAAACCGGCTCCGGAGGAGATCTCCCGTCTTACCGATCCGGACGGGCGTGTCGGCGTGAGCATGAATATTTTCCGGTTCACGTATGATCATGTGCTTCCGTATCTTGAGCGCGTTCCGCTCCATCCCGCACGCCTCGAGAAAGATCTCCCTCAGGCGATTCTCCTGATGCTTGCGGATGACCCCGATGCAATGATGACCATCCCGCTTGCCGAGGCTGTCCCTGATCTGACGTGCCAGAGCGACATCCATATCGTCCAGGAATATCTTCGCAGGGAGTTTCCTTCATTCTCCATGTCGTAATGTGACGCGTGCCTGCTTTTTTCCATCCCGTATGATGATGATGATACTATTCCGAAACTTTTATCACTTGCTAATTTCCACGACTCTCCTGACCGTTTTTCTCATCGAATATTCACCCGGACGAACTGCCGAAGGCCTCGGAAATTTCAAATCCTACACGAAAATTGATCACGGGGTGCTCGTTGCGGCGGACAACGGAACCATCATGCTCGAGGTCTACTCTCCAACCGTGATCCGGGTACGCGTCACCAAAGGCGAATTCCTGAAAGATTTTTCGTATGCAGTTATCCGTAATCCGGAGGGAATGTTTACCGGCATTCAGGAGGATGGGAAGGAGCTGAGACTTTCAACGGATTCGCTCGAGATCTTCGTTTCGGAGAAACCTGTTCGGCTCCATTTTTACAACAGGCAACACCGTCTCCTTAACGAAGACGATGCAGGGCTTGGATTCGTATCGGAAGGAACACAGAAGACTTCATATAAACACCTCTTTCCGGATGAACGGTTTATCGGACTCGGCGAAAAAACGGGGCCGCTCGACCGCCGGGGGCAATCATATGTGAACTGGAATACGGATCATTACTCGTACGGTGTGGAGGATGATCCGCTGTATGCATCCATTCCGTTCTTTATCGGATTGCACGATCATCTGACTTATGGGATATTCCTCGACAACTCATATCGCACGAATTTTGATTTCGGCGCTTCCTCCGATAACCGGTTTTCCAGCTTCTCGGTTTCGGACGGCGAGATGAACTATTATTTCTTCGGTGATTGTTCCGTGGGGGAAATCATTTCTTCCTATACGGCACTTACCGGGAGGATCCAAATGCCGCCGCGGTGGAGTCTTGGCTACCAACAGTGCCGCTGGAGCTATTATCCCGATGCCGAAGTTCTCAAGCTCGCGGCGACGTTCCGGGAGAAGCAAATTCCCGCCGACGTCATCTATCTCGACATCCACTATATGGACGGGTACAAAGTTTTCACCTGGGATCTAAACCGCTTCCCGGATCCCAAAAAGATGATCGACTCCCTGCGCGCGGCGGGGTTTCATCTTGTCACCATAATTGATCCGGGAATCAAGGTGGAGAACGGATATTTTGCCCACGACGAAGGAGTCGCCGGAGATTATTTCATCAAGTACCCCGATGGTGAGAACTATATCGGCAGTGTCTGGCCCGGAAGATGCCACTTTCCCGACTTTACAAATCCCGATGTGCGGACATGGTGGGGTAAGTCCGTTTCCAGGCTCGTCACTCCCGGGGTGGAAGGATTCTGGAATGATATGAATGAGCCGGCAGTCTGGGGACAGCACATTCCTGATATTGTCAGACTGAGTTTTGACGGATCCCCGACAACAATCCAGGAAGCGCACAATGTGTACGGCATGGAGATGGCTCGCAGCACATTCGAGGGAGCGAGGGCGCTCATGTCAGGAAAGCGGCCGTTCGTCCTGAGCAGGGCGGGATATGCCGGCATCCAGCGATATTCGGCGCTGTGGACCGGCGACAATGCTTCGACTGATGAACATATGCTTTTGGCGGTACGGCTGGTGAACAGCATGGGTGTTTCCGGGATACCCTTCACCGGTCCGGATATCGGCGGCTTCTCGGGCGATCCGACTCCGGAGCTCTTTACACGATGGCTCTCGATCGGAGCATATACCCCGTTCTACCGGAATCATAAACAGTACGGCAGGAAGCGCCAGGAACCCTGGTCGTTCGGTGAGGAAACCGAAAAGCTCGCACGTCAGTGTATCGAACAACGGTACAGAATGATGCCGTATCTCTATTCGACATTTTTCACTGCAGCCGAGACGGGCATGCCGGTCGCGAGGACTCTTGCGATCGTCCAGCCGTTTGATGAGCACGTCTATTGGTCCCAATACCAGAACGAGTACCTGTTCGGCGATAATCTTCTCGTTGCCCCCGTCGCAAGCAAAGAGAGCTATGCCGATGTGTATTTCCCCTCAGGCGGGTGGTACCGGTTGAGCGATGATACCTACTATCGGGGTGATACATCGGCTCTCGTTCGGTCTCCTCTCGATGATCTGCCGGTTTTCACAAGAGCGGGATCCGTCCTTCCGTTTCAATCAGTTGTGCAGAATACTTCACAGCGGACGTCCGATACGCTTCAACTTCATGTCTATTTTGGAAAGGAAGCAAGCACCTTCGTCTATTATGAAGATGATGGGATCACCTATGATTATCAGAAGGGAATATCCTCCAGCCGTGAGATCCGGTTTGAACCGAGCGAAAAGAGAGTTACTCTCGGGAATGTGAACGGATCATATCCTCTTTCATTCCACTTTGTGAAATTGATATTACACGGGTTTAAAGAGTTGAAGACCATAACAACAGGTCGAGGTTCTTTGAATGTCATGAATCTCCCCGGTCATCCGGGTGTGTATGCTGTCACGATTGAAAATTCGCGTTCTCGAATCTCCATTCGTTGGTGAAGAGGTATGAAAACGATCAGACTAAAATCAAAGATTTGGTTGTGGATGCCGGCGCTCGTCGTCGGAATGCTGTTGGAGGGATGTTCGGCAGGACGAATCGCACAGGTTCCGTCGATTGAACATCCGGTTCGTGTGGCGTGTATCGGCAACAGCATTACGTACGGTGACGGGATAAAGGATCGCGAACATCAGTCGTATCCCGCGCAGCTCCAGAAAATGCTCGGTCCCGGATGGGATGTGAAGAATTTCGGTTCCAGCGGACGCACACTTCTCCGGAAGGGGGATTATCCGTACTGGAACGAAAAGACGTTCGCGGATGCCAGATCATTCCTCCCGAATATCGTCGTCATCAAGCTCGGGACAAATGACTCGAAGCCGTGGAACTGGAAGTTCCGGGATGACTACGTGAAGGATTATGTAGACTTTATACGGGAATTTGAGAACCTGGTATCACACCCGAAGGTCTACATTTGTACTCCTGTTCCGGCATTTCCGGGGAACTGGGGCATCACGGATTCGGTTATTCACCAGGAGGTGATTCCCCAGGTACGGCTCGTTTCCCAGACAGCGGGGGTTCCTGTTATTGATCTCTACAGCGCACTCACCGGCAGGCCGGAACTTTTCCCCGATACCGTTCATCCGAATGAGGAGGGCGCCGGATTGATTGCCCGCGAAGTTTTCAAGAACATTTGCCCGGAATGTTCCGGTCTCTCGCAATGAACAGAACGTCTCTCTCCTTCATCAAACATCGGTTCAATCTTGCCGGCCTGATCGTACCGGCCATCTCCATGCTGCTGAACGCCGGGAGCTTTGGTTTCGCGCGTCCCGCAGATTCGACCGGACGGCCGATTTCCATTATCCCCCTGCCGGTGATGATGACGCAACATCCGGGAGAATTTGTGATCGAATCCATGACGAACATTGTTTTATCCGGGAACAGCCGTGATGTATCGTCGACGGTCCAATATTTTTCCGAACGCCTCCGGAAGGCAGCCGGTTTCAGACTTTCTGTGTCGCACAGCAAAAGCCCGCGATCTTTCAACACCATTATCGTTCGACTCATTCAGGATAAACGGCTGGGGAGTGAGGGATATCTTCTCGATGTGAATCCAAGAGCGATTGATCTTCGTGCGAATACCTCTGCGGGATTATTTTACGGTGTTCAGACGCTGCTGCAGCTTCTTCCTCCGGAAGTGTTTGGAAACGGTGCAGCCGGTCGCGTCCGCTGGTCGGTACCGTCGGTCTCGATTTTGGATAAACCCCGCTTTCCCTGGCGAGGCATGCACCTCGATGTCTGCAGGCATTTCTTCCAGAAGGAATTCGTAAAAAAATATATCGATGATATCGCGATGTGCAAGATGAATGTTTTCCACTGGCATCTGACGGATGATCAGGGCTGGCGCATTGAGATCAAAAAGTATCCGCTTCTGACAAAAGTCGGGGCATGGCGCAACGGATCGATGATCGGACCCTACAGCGATCAGAAATTCGATTCCATTCGATACGGGGGATTCTACACACAGGCCGATATCCGCGAAATCGTTGCGTATGCAAAGTCCCGGCATGTCACCATTGTTCCGGAAATTGAGATGCCGGGTCATTCGCTCGCGGCGCTGGCATCGTATCCCGAGCTTTCCTGTACCGGTGGCCCCTTTCAGGTGTCCGAATCGTGGGGAGTGTTCGATGATGTCTTCTGTCCCACGGGAAAGACGTTCCGCTTTCTGGAGAATGTCCTCGCTGAGGTCTGCAGGCTCTTTCCGGGAAAATATATTCACATCGGCGGGGATGAATGCCCAAAGGTTCGCTGGAAAGAATCGCGCTACTGCCGCGCGCTCATGGAAAGATTGAAGCTCCGGAATGCAAACCAGCTTCAAAGCTATTTCGTCAAACGCATCGAGCGGTTTCTCAACTCGAAGGGGAAACAGGTTATTGGCTGGGATGAGATTCTCGAAGGGGGGCTTGCGCCGCGCGCCGCGGTCATGAGCTGGCGCGGGACAGAAGGAGGGATCGCCGCGGCAAAGAAGAAGCATTACGTTGTGATGACCCCCGGCTCACACTGCTATTTCGATCACTACCAGGGAAATCCCGAGTATGAGCCGCTCGCGATCGGAGGGTACACGACGGTCGAGAAAGTCTATTCGTATGAACCCGTGCCGGCTGAACTTCCCGCCTCACATGCAAAATATATCCTGGGAGCACAGGGCAACATGTGGACAGAATACGTTGCGACTCCAGAACATGTGGAGTATATGATTTTTCCGCGCATGGTCGCACTGGCGGAGGTCGACTGGACCCCGGCGCACCTCCGGAACTACGACGATTTCCGTGCCCGGCTCATCCGGCATTTTTCACTCCTCGATTCGATGCATGTGAATTATTCGAAGGCGATTTACGAGATTCAAACATCGGTGAGCCCGCTTTCCGCAGTGAGCGGTGTGGCGTTGAAGCTCGCTTCCTCATTCGACTCGACCGGCATTCACTATACACTTGATGGAAGCGATCCGTCTTCGGCATCTCCATCGTATATCGAACCCCTCAGAATTGAAAAGAGTCTGAACGTGCGGTTTGCGTATTTTGGAGAGCATGGAGACCTGCGGGGGCATATTCTCAATCAGGATTTCGTCGTTTCGAAATCCACAGGAAGGCCCATTACTCTGAAAGTTCCCCCCAGCGAGACATACCCGGGCGACGGCGCATTCACGCTCGTGGATGGGATTCGCGGAGACCCGCGCCATTATGGCAGGAACTGGCTCGGCTTCTGGGGACCAAATCTCGAGGCGACGATCGATCTCGGCGGATCCGCATCATACTCCAGTGTAACGGTCGGGCTGCTTCAGCTGGAGGTGAGCTGGATTTATCTTCCAAAGAGCATTGAGATATTTGTGGGAGATGATACGACACATTTCCGGAGTGTGAAATTCCTTGGTCCCGAAGAAATCGCCGCAGCGGGAAATTCCATTACCATCGATATCGGAAAGCAGTCGGCGCGGTACGTCAGGGTTTTTGAACAGAACGCCGGCAGAATCCCCGACGGAAAACCGGGGGCGGGAAGCGAGTCCTGGCTTTTCGTCGATGAAATCAGCATAAACTAATTAAGGCACATCTGAAATGCCGGTACTACACCGAACATGGATTGTCCGCGCGTCGCTCCTTTTTCTGGTTTCCACCACGCTGATCTCTGCCGGGCAGAGTGGAAGAACCCTTCATATCATATCTCACAATGACGTAAAGGTTATTACCGATCCGTCCAGGGGTGTGAACCCGTATCGCTCCTGGACTGTCTTTCCGTCGCGGCATACGCAATACAGAAGAGCGGAGCTTTCGGTGACCTACCGCTGTCCTGATAGTCTTCACTGCGGTGAATGGGATTACATCGACAATATTTTCCTGAGACGTATCGGGGGCGTTGGCAAGCCGGCGACGGATATAGAAATTGCGCGGCTCATCTCACCCTACGGATGGCGCTTCACCCCTACGTGGAAGTTTACGTGGAAGGTTGATGTTACGGACTTCGCATTTCTCCTCCACGATTCCGTTGAGGTGGAATTCAGTCATGGGGGATATGAAACAAATACCGACCGGGGATGGCTCATCACTCTCGACTTCGCCCTGAGCCCCGGTCCACCCGCCGTGGAATGTCTCGGGTACCAGAAGCTCTGGCAGGGCTCCTTCCCGTACGGCGACAGTACGCGGCCGATGGAGGACTCGCTGGCACCGGTCTCCTTTACGCCGCCGAAGGGGACCAGCATTGCCCGACTGAGAATACTCCAAACCGGACACGGGATGGATGATTCGGAAAACTGCGCGGAATTCTGCAGCAAGTACCGTCGGGTTTTTTTTGATGATACTCTCATCGATCAAAAGCAGATCTGGAGGGAGTGCGGCAACAATCCGCTCTATCCTCAGGCAGGAACGTGGATCTACCCGCGCGCCGGATGGTGCCCCGGATCCATGGTCTATCCCGACGTCTACGATTATGCGATCAGGGATCGTGAAGAACATTCGGTCAATGTTGATATGGAGCCGTATATCAACCGCAGCAAGCCGACCGCCAGCTACTATTTCAGCTCGTATCTCTTTTTGGAAAAGTCTCCCCGCGCGCGTGATGATGTTTCGCTCGACGAAATCCAGGCGCCGAGCACTGATGATGATTTCGACAGGATGAACCCCGTCTGCAGTTCCCCGCGTATCATGATCCGGAACAGCGGCCGGGATCCGCTTCATTCCGTGTCGATTGCCTACGGCATCGAAAACGGCAGGATGCAAACATATCTGTGGAAGGGCCTTCTTCCCTCACAGAAATCCGCAGAAGTGGTCTTGCCGGGACTGGTTTCGGCTTCGGAAGGAAAAAAGACCTTCAAGGTCATACTCTCAAAACCGAACGGAAGGATGGACGAATATCCCGGAGACAACGCCATGACTTCAACGGTGGCGATTCCTCCGACATATCCGATGCGGTTCATTCTCGCACTCCGATCGAATCACGATTCAACGAATAATGCTTATCAGCTTACCGATGAGCACGGGGCAATTGTCCAAAGCCGTCGTCTCGGATCTCTGCGGGCGAACACACTCTATATGGATACGCTCGATTTACAGCAGGGATGTTACCACTTTGTGGTGAACGATACGGCCGCCGACGGGCTCGATTTCTGGGCGAATCCCGATGGCGGATTCGGGTATATACGTTTCCTCGATATGCGCGGTCATCTGATCAAATCGTTCAATTCGGATTTCGGAAGCGGCATCGATTTCTGGTTCACGGCAGCGGCGCAAAGCTCCCCTCCGGTTGTTACCGATACTCTTCCTCTGGTGAATGCCTTTCCCATTCGGAATCCCGGAAAATTCCACATCGAAGTGTTCAACAACGAACCTGCCGGTACTGATGTTACGATCGAAAACGCCGATTCCAACGCGACCGTCTTCCATCAATTTTATCCCGATGTGAAAGAATCGTTCCTGCCGGTTGATATCAGCAATCAGCCCGATGGATTTTATTTTGTGAGGGTAACTGCCAACGGCACCACGGCGACACGCAAGATCCGCGTGAGACACAAGGATTGAGTCGCGTGTGAGAACCGCTGATGTGCTGATCATCGGAGGGGGAGTTATCGGCGCGAGTGTTGCGTACCACCTCGCCCAGCTCGGTTGTCACGACATTCTGGTCATCGACCGGTTCGCTCGTCCCGGAGAAGGAAGCACGGGAAAAGCAACCGGCGGGTTCCGCTGTCAGTTCGCGACAGAGATCAATATCAGATTATCCCTCCTTGCCCGCGAAATGCTCATGAGGTTCGAAGAGGAGACGGGCATCGATTCGGGTTACCGTCAGTGCGGGTACCTCTTTCTCGCGCATTCTGCTCAAGGCCTTTCGGCGCTCCGGGATGCGCTCCAACTTCAGCACCGGAGCGGTTTACCGGAGGCGCACGAGGTTTTTCCCGGGGAAATTCTCGATCTCAATCCCTTCATCCACCACGGCGGCATACTCGGTGGATCATTTTGTCCTACCGACGGGTTCATACGCCCGATGAACATACTCTCGGGATACCGGGATGCCTCAGAAAGGAAGGGAGTGAAGTTTGAGTTCGGTGTGGAATGTGCCAGTTTCGAATTGACACACAACAGAATCACCAAAGTGCGCACGTCGCGCGGGAAGATTTCCGTTTGCCGGGTCGTCAATGCTGCCGGTGCATGGGCCGGTGAACTTGCCAAAGCTGCAAAGCTGGAAATCCCTCTCCTTCCGTTGCGGCGACAGGTTGCCGTTGTGCGAGAAGATCACCTCCTGCCGGAGACCATGCCGATGACGATCTTTCTCGAAGACGGGTTTCATTTCCGCGTGCGAGATGGAAGGGTGCTCCTGCTGAAGCCGACGGATGTTCCTTCCTCGTTCGATACATTCGTCGAGGAAGACTGGATCTCAACTGTCCAGGAGCTTGCGCATCGGAGGATCCGCTCCTTATCAACTGCGTCCATTGATCGTTCTTCATGCTGGGCCGGGCTGTATGAAATGACGCCTGACAAACACGCTCTTCTCGGGACACTCGAGGAATGTCAGAATTTCTATTTTGTGAACGGCTCATCGGGTCATGGTGTGATGCACTCGCCGGCGCTCGGTAAGCTTCTTGCAGAAATCATCGTTTACGGTTCGGCTCGCACACTGAATGTTCAACCGCTCCGAGTATCGAGGTTCCGTGAAGGACTGCCGAATTCCACGGGTGAGTTTCTCTGAGCCCTCTGCGGCGAACCGTGACGAAGTCGAGAAATGCCCAGTTGCAATTCAGATGATTGTTGAATAACTTCCACCATCTTTCTGCGCCTGAAGAAGATCGATCATGCCGACGAACAATGTGCTCGCTCTGGAATTCGTTCAACAGATCAATCGTCATGATGTTGAAGGGATAGGACGGCTCATGTCGGACGATCACGTATTCATCGACGCCCACGGGAACGCCGTCGAGGGAAAAGAAAAGATGCGGGTGGGGTGGAAGCATTATTTCGAGTGGTTTCCCGATTACCGCATCGACATTTCAATCACAATGGAAGACCATGATCTCGTACTCCTCTGCGGAGAGGCAAGCGCTTCGTATCAGGGGCTCGGAAATACGGATGCGGCCCGGTCGTGGAAACTGCCGGCTGCGTGGAAAGCGATCGTCCAGTCCAACAAAATAAAGCTCTGGCAAGTTTTTGCCGACACAAAAATTCCGTTCGAGATTATTCAGAAGTATTCCGCCGCGGCAGGGGGAGAGTTTCGCACATGAGTATTAATCGGCGAGCATTCATGAAGACTGCCGGCACATTTGCACTTGCCGGATTTGCGAAGGGGTTCCCGAAATTTCAGGATCCTGAAACACCTCGTATTGCAGTCTTTTTCGACGGCACATTTCCCGGCGTCGAGGATCTGCACATCAGCCGGACTGCTCTCGAGGAAGCATTCCGCGGATGGAATGCCGCATTTCTCAACAACATGCAGCTCTCTACTCTCACCGGCTCCCGGTGCGATCTCCTCGTTATGCCGTATGGATCGGCGTTTCCAAAGGACAGCTGGTCCCCGGTGCATGCCTACCTCATGGAAGGCGGCAATCTTCTTTGGCTAGGAGGGGTCCCCTTTGCCGTGCCCGTCAGATCGGAGTACGGCGGCTGGCATCAGGAGGTTCGCCAGACAGAATATCATAAACTTCTCGGCCTTACGCAGGCATATCCCGTCTCGCCGGAGATTGTCGAGTCGTATTCGGTGAGCGATGAATTTCCGGGCGGTCGCGATCTCGTTCGCGGACTTAAAGCCGAAAAGTTCTTCGAATTTTATGTCAAGTTCACCTCCACAAAGGATTATCCGTCGGAGGATGGAAGCGCGGGTCAACGCGATGCCATCCTCAACCCGCTGATACTCGGTGTTGACGGATTGAAAACGAACCGCGTGGCGCCGGTAGTGCAAATCGATCGGATGCAGGGAGAGTGTGCCGGCGGACGTTGGCTCGTAGTTGCCATGAGCGGTACCATCCCGGCTTCTGCGATCCGCGCTCTTGCATCGCAGGCAATGCAGGGCGCGACCGAATTGAATGCGCGTAGTTCTTCGGCGTGTTACGCGGAGGGAGAATCCCCTGCTGTCACGATTCAACTCCGGCATCCCAAAGGAAATGTGCAGCGGCTGGCGCAGGGGAAGTGCCGGGTCGTGGTGAAGGGAGATGATGGAAAAAATCTTGCCGAAACGAGTATCCCGCTCTTTGGGGCCGGGACGCTTGCAACGGGGAATGCTGTTTTGCCGTCGCACACCAGAGGCATAACACATGTCCGGCTTTCGCTTGAATCGCCCGCTGTCGGCTCCGGTCCCCGACAAATTCTTACAGCGAGAACCGGATACTGGATAACGGACGATCGATTGCTGTCTGCCGGCAAGCCGCTGAGCATTGAAGGTGCAAATTTCATCCGCGATGGTCAGCCGTATCCGATCACCGGTACGACATACATGGCGTCGGACGTTCACCGGAAATTCCTCCTGGATCCCAATCCGGCAGTCTGGGATGATGATTTTCGGCGGATGAAGTCAGCGGGTATCAACATGGTCCGGACGGGAATCTGGACCGCGTGGAAGAACTACATGCTCGATGTCGGTTCCCCGAATGAGCAGGCATTCCGCGCCATGGACGCGTTCCTTCTGACGGCACGGAAATACGATATGCCGGTCATCATCACGCTTTTTGCATTCCTTCCGGAATCTTGGGGCGGCGTCAATCCGTTTCTTGACCCGAGGTCCGTGAACGCTCAAAAGGAATTTCTCCTCGCCTTTGTTCAGCGATACCGGATGATGAATGATGTCATGTGGGATCTCATCAACGAACCGTCATTCTGTAATCCGCAGCAGCTGTGGTCGGTGCGCCCGAATTATGATACGTATGAGGTTGCGGCCTGGGAAGCATGGCTGAAATCGCGTTACCATTTCGATCGCGACCAAGACCGGATCGCTTCACTTTCGGAAATGTACCGCTGTCCCCCCGGCGAGGTGCTGGCGCTCCCGAAACTTGAGGAGTTTTCAGACGTGATATTTTTCGATACCAATCACCCGATCAAAGTAATCGATTATCGGCTGTTTGCACAGGAGATGGTGACACGCTGGGCGGGCGAGCTGAGGGAGCTGGTCAGGACGAACGGAAACCCCGGACAGCTTGTAACAATCGGACAGGATGAAGGAGGTACGAGTGACAGACCAAGTCCGCAATTCTATGCTTCGGGGGTCGATTTTACGTGCCTTCATAACTGGTGGAACAACGACGATCTCCTCTGGGACAGCGTCATGACGAAGGTTCCGGGAAAACTCAATCTCATTGAAGAAACCGGAGTGATGTTTTATGAGAAGATGGACGGAACTCCGTGGCGCACCGAGGAGGATGCACGCAATTTGCTCGAACGGAAGCTGGCGATTTCTCTGAGCGGAAACAGCGCCGGATTTATCGAGTGGGTCTGGAACACGAATCCCTATATGGATTCAGATAACGAAGCGGCAATCGGTGTGTTTCGAGCCGCCGGAACGGCAAAACCGGAGTTTGATGTCATCAGGCGGTTCGCGAAGTTCTTCGCCTCCAACCGTCAATTCGTTAAAGGGAAGGTTGACGAAGATGTGCTCATGGTGATTTCACACTCGAACCAATTTTCGACGCGGGATCTTGTCACCGAAGCGACGAGGAGATGCGTACGGGTGATGGCATACAATCACCATGTTCCTGTTGCTGCAGTCTCAGAATACGGAATGGGGAAATTGTCCCGCCAGCCAAAACTCATTATCCTTCCATCATCGCGGACACTCAATGAAAGTGCCTGGAACGCTGTACGTTCCATGGTGGAATCGGGCTCGAACCTTCTCATCAGCGGCCCAGTCGATACAGATGATCACTGGCTCCCGCAGGAACGTATGAAAGCGTTGGGAGTTGAATCTGCCATCATGCCGATCGCGGAAGAAGAGTCCCTTTCGATCGATGGTGTAAGATTCGTGTTGGGGTATCGCGGTGATAAGCTGCAGCGTGTCGAAAAAGCAGTGATAGTGGGGAGCGCGGAGCCATCCGTCCAGACGATCTCCCACGGAAAGGGCAACATCTTCTGGTCGCCTCTGCCTGTTGAACTTGCCGAGAGTCCGGAATCTGTCACTGCGCTCTATCGGTACGTTCTGAAACAGACAGGAATCGTTTCGGCTGTTGAAGTTGAAGATGCGCATTCTTCCGTCCTGGTCCTGCCGACAGTATATGAGCATGCAGTTCTTTGCACGTGTGTCTCGGAAAGCAGTGAAGCGGAAGAAGCTACCGTGGCTTACCGCGGGAAGAGGACGAAAACAACTGTTCCGGCCGGACGATCTCGAATGATATTCCTGGACAGAGCAAGCGGAGAAATCATCTCACAACTTGAGGGGTAGAAAATATGAAGCGACGTTCATTTCTCAAGGTTGGCTCACTCGCCGGTGCATCGGCATTTGCGATTCCAAAGCTCGCGCGGTCCAGTACAGGCTTCCATCCGCCTTCATCACCTGTCGTACTTTCCACGTGGGACTTCAAACTGCCGGTGAATCAAACCGCGTTGGAAACGCTGAAGAACGGAGGCCGTGCGCTTGACGCGGTGGAGAACGCCATCCGGATTGTGGAAGAAGACCCGAAGATTACTTCCGTTGGACGCGGCGGATATCCCGATCGCGACGGCCATCTGACGCTCGATGCATGCATCATGGACGAACAGGGAAACGCGGGGTCTGTCGTTTTCCTCGAGCACATCATGCATCCGGTTTCCGTTGCGCGCCGGGTTATGGAGAAGACGCCGCATGTGGTTCTCGCCGGTGACGGAGCACTGGAATTTGCTCTGAGTGAAGGATTCAAGAAAGAAGATCTCCTGACGGATGAGGCCAGGAAGGCATATCAAAACTGGCTTCACGATAGCAAATACACTCCGCCCCTGAATGAGAAAAACCACGATACCGTCGGCCTCATCGTGCTCGACGGAAAGGGAAATATAGCGGGCGGATGCTCGACAAGCGGGGCGGCGTGGAAGATGCATGGGCGCGTCGGCGATTCACCGCTCATCGGTGCCGGGTTGTATGTCGATAGCGACGTCGGCGGCGCAGCATCGACAGGCCTCGGCGAAACGGTGATCAAGATCGACGGGACGTTCCTGGTCGTCGAGCTCATGAGGAATGGCGCATCACCGCAGGAGGCATGTCGGACCGCTGTCGAGCGGCTTATAAGGAAAAGCCCGCAATACAAAGATATCGATAACTTCCTTGCCGGTTTTGTTGCCGTGAACCGTGAGGGTGAAGTGGGCGCATTCAGCTACAAGAAGGGGTTGCAATATTCACTCCTGCGCGACGGAGTCAATGCGGTCTACGATTCCGACTTCATGGTCAAGTGATCGGATCGAATGTCCGTTTTTCTTGAAATCTCGCTCGATTCTACCGAATCCGCGATCGCGGCTGAACGGGGCGGTGCTCACCGCGTAGAACTCTGCAGCAATCTTTCCGAAGGCGGAACCACACCAGACCTTCACACCATCAACGAGACGCGGAAGAATGTCGATATTCCTGTCCACGTGATGATACGACCCCGCCCGGGAGATTTTGTGTATTCGGACGATGAGTTCGAAAAGATGATGGCGCAAATCACGTCCGCCTGGAAATCCGGCGTGAATGGAGCCGTCGTCGGAGTGCTGACAAGAGAGCGAACCGTTGATCGTGAACGCATGCAGATCCTTCTTG
Organism: Bacteroidota bacterium; assembly: GCA_035518715.1. GTDB lineage: Bacteria > Bacteroidota > Ignavibacteria > UBA10030 > SZUA-254 > DATIXJ01. The sequence continues at coordinate 50,143 of DATIXJ010000031.1, forward strand.
ATCACGCGCGAACGATGACGGTGACATTTCACAGGGCGTTTGATGATGTCGAGGATCCCGATCGCGCACTTGAAGAGCTTATCGATCTCGGCGTCGACAGAATTCTCACATCGGGACAAAAGGAAACGGCAGGAGCAGGGATTCCGCTGATTGCCAGATTGCAGGAGCTTGCCCGGGGCCGCATCATTGTCATGGCAGGATGCGGCATTAACCCGCTCAACGTCGGCACGCTCATGCGTGAAACCGGCGTCCGTGAAATCCATGTCGGGCGTGCCGTTAGAACATCTCCGTCGCACACTTCCGTGGAGGAAGGAAAAGTCCGCAACATGCTTGAAGCCATCCGGATGACCTATCGCCACCATATTCATTGAGGTCTGTAGTTCTTTCCGACCATCGTTCGGGCAATCTCATCCATCCTCATTGAAATTCACACGCGAATCGCGTACATTAAATTCATGAATTCCATGAAAATACGCGGTGTCTTGCCTCCCATGATCGTTCCTTTCACGAACGGCGGAGACGTCGATTTCGACGGGCATATACACAATATTAACCGCTGGAACGAAGAGAATCTCTCCGGCTATCTGATTCTTGGCTCGAACGGGGAGACTCCATATCTGTCGGAGCAGGAAAAAATCAAGCTTGTGGAAGTGACTGTGAAGCATGCCGGGAAAGGGAAAACACTTCTTGCGGGAACCGGACTGGAGTCTGCGCGTGAAACGATCCGTTTCACGAATCTCGTCGCCGGACTGGGGGTTCAGGCCGCGCTCGTCCTGACGCCGCATTTCTACGGGCCGCAGATGACAGACAAAGCACTTGTGGGATACTTCCGCGAGGTTGCGGAAAGGTCGAAGATTCCGATCCTGATTTACAACGTGCCGGTGTACACGCATCTCATGATTTCCCTCGAGGCCGTGCGAATATTAAGTGAGCATCCCAACATCATTGGAATGAAAGACAGCTCGGGAGATGTACCCCGGCTTGCGGCAATGAAAGGGTTCCTTCCGCCCGACTTCAATCTTCTCGTAGGCAATATCGGTGCGTGGTATCCCGCGCTCACGCTCGGCGTCAGGGGTGGAATTCTGGCACTTGCGAATTTTGCGGGCACACAGTGCTCCGCGGTCCAGGAACTCTTTGATGCACAAAAGTATGAAGAAGCCCGCGCGCTCTATTTGAAGCTTGTTGCACTCAATGCGGTTGTCGCCTCGGCACACGGGATCGCCGGATTGAAACAGGCCGCGACACTTGTCGGCTATGCCGGCGGTGCCGTAAGAAGTCCGCTTCTCGGATTGGACGAAAAAGCGTCGGTCCATATCAAGGAGCAGCTCTTCAAGAATGGTATGCTGTAGGAATTCACCGAAATCTCCGCAGAGCTGTTCGGAAAAAGAATCTGGAAATAAACATCTCATCTCACGGCAGGAGTCAATCATGAAAGGTCAATTGCTGAAGATCAATGATCCGCTTCCTCAATTTAAGAATCTCCCCAATGTGGATGGTACATCTCTCTCGAGCAACAGTGTGAAGGCCGAAATCCTGGTCGTGGTCTTCTCGTGCAATCACTGCCCGTATGTGCAGGCCTACGAAGACAGGATGATGGATTTCCAGAAGGAGTATGGAGCGAAGGGTGTCCAGATGGTTGCCATCAATTCCAACGACACGAAGAACTATCCGGATGATGATTTCAAGACGATGGTACAGCGTTCCGCGGCGAGAGGATTTAATTTTCCGTATTTGAGGGATGAAGACCAGGCGGTGGCGGATGCATTCGGCGCCACGCACACACCGCAGTTCTTTGTCTTCGACAAATCACGAAAACTCCGCTATTCCGGCAAAATGGACGATAACTGGAAGGAGCCGCAGTCGGTGAAAGAGAAGTATTTGCGCGAAGCGGTGGATGCCCTAATCGCCGGGAAGCCAGTAAAAACTCCGGAGACCTTTTCTATCGGTTGTACAATCAAGTGGAAGTGAGATGGAATAGTTCGTTCATGGGTGCGTCTGATCAGCGGGATGAATGTTGAGATAGGTTCTTCTCCGGGGGGATGGTCCGACCTGTCGCCTGAAGACGAGGTTGTTGAGAAACCGCACTGCTTGCCTATATCATTCGTTAGGAGAAGTTCACGATCATGGATGTGATGAAGTTCGGCGGTACGTCTGTCGAGGATGCAACAGCATTCCGCAATGTCTGTGACATTATTTCGGAACGGAAGGATCCTTATCCACTGATCGTTGTTTCGGCCCCTGCGGGGGTGACGAATACCCTTCTTCGTCTTGCCGATTCCGCGGGTGCCGGAACTATCGAGCCGACGTTGGAAGAAGTTGAAAAGCTTCGTACGCGGCTTACGTCTATCGCTGCGGGTCTGCTGAAATCGAACAGCGCTTCGGCTATCCGGGAAATTTCGCGGGACGTGGATGACCTTTCCCATCTTCTCCGATCCGTCGCAGTCATCCAGGAGGTGACGCCGCGACTCCTTGACCAGTGTGCTGCGTATGGTGAATTCTGGTCGTCGCAGCTTCTGGTCTATGCACTCCGCGAAAGGAATATACCGGCAGAATTCTGTGACGCGCGAAAAATCATGGTGACGAGCGATGCCTTCACAAAGGCGGAGCCGCAGTTTGAGGCGATCGAGGCGCGTGTGCGCGACCTCGTGCAGCCGGCGCTGAAACGTGGAGTCGCCGTGATGCAGGGGTTTGTCGGCGCGACGGCGAAGGGGGTAACCACGACTCTCGGTCGCGGTGGTTCAGACTATTCCGCTGCCATTCTTGGTTCCGCTCTTGGGGCGAAGGAAATTCAGATCTGGACCGACGTCGATGGAATTCTCAGCGCTGATCCCGGACTTATCCGCGAAGCACGATTGCTGGGTGAGGTTACATTCGACGAAGCCGCAGAGCTTGCGTATTTCGGTGCCAAGGTTCTTCACCCGAGCACTATTCTTCCTGCAATGAAAAAAAACATTCCTGTCCGGGTTCTGAATTCAAAGCGTCCGGGCGTTGCGGGCACGCTGATCACGGCACGACCCGGATCGGGTTCCGAATCTCTCGTCAAATCCATCGCGTTCAAAAAGAATATCACCGTCGTGACGATTCAGAGTACACGGATGCTGATGGCATACGGATTCCTGTCGCGGGTTTTCGAGATCTTCAAGCAGTACAAGAAAAGCATTGATGTCGTCGCAACCTCGGAAGTTGGAGTTTCATTGACCGTGGATGACCCTTCGAACCTCGAAATGCTCGTCGGAGAGCTGCGCGAATTTTCCGATGTGAAGATTGAGAGAAATAAGTCCGTCGTATCTGTCGTCGGGGAAAAAATGAAGCACACTACTGGAATTGCCGGCAAGGTCTTCCGTGCGCTCGGGGACGCTGGCGTGAATGTTGAATTGATTTCTCATGGTGGATCAGAAATCAACCTGACGTTTGTGATCAGCGAATCGCAAACCGACAAGGCAGTTCGTGCACTCCACGCAGAATTGTTTCCACCCTCCGAAAGGAAGCCGTAGTTTCTCCACTTGTATTTCAGAGTTTCATTTCCGATACTATACTTCAAATTCCTCGTCAGATATTCAATCCGAAAGGAGTACACTTCATCATGATTCCAGTGCTTTACCGGGCGACAAAGTACCTCGCGGTGGTCTCGGTTGTTCTTTTGGCTTATTCAACGCTCGTTGCTCAAGGGCAGAACCGGCGCGTTCCCCCGCCTGGCGGCAGTCAGGCGGACTTCTCGGACAAACCGGTGGAGGAAGTGCGAAAAAATATACAGGTTCTGAAAGGAATGCCGGCATCTCAGCTGAATACCGTGATGAACCTTATGAGCCGCTCACTCGGAGTCGAGTGTAAATTCTGTCACTATGCCGATGGATCCGGAATCCACTTTGAGAGCGACAGCCTGTTTTCCAAGCGGACGGCACGCGAAATGATCAAGCTTGTCGGCGATCTCAACGACAGGTATTTTCACGGACGACATGAGGTTACGTGCTTTACCTGTCACCGGAATTCCACGCAGCCGATGGCGGTTCTTCCTCTCCCGCAGGTTGCCCATGACCAGCACGAAGAGCAGGAAGGCGAAGAACACGCACTGCCCAGCGCGAGCGATGTCCTTGCACGGTACGAGCGTGCTATCGGATCTGCCGATGCCATCGGCAAGATCAAGACACGCGTGATCAAAGGAACTTCGGTAAATGCTCGGGGCGAAGCGAATATTGAAATCGTGCAAAAAGCTCCCGACAAGTACGCGGTTTCCGTGACCATGAACAACGGCAACGTCAGCAGCCGCGGATTCGACGGCACGACCGGATGGATGAAAAATAATCGCGGATCACGCATTCTTCCCGCAAGCGAAGGAAAAGGGATGGAACGGGAAGCGGCAATGTTTCCGATCGAACATCTGCGCTCGATGGCGGGCGCGATGCGCATTGTCGGTGTTGATACGGCAGATGGTAAGGCCTCCTATATTGTGATCGCACGGCCGGATGAACATACCCGTGAGCGGTACTATATCGATACGGCATCGGGACTTCTCCTGCGTCGGGTTATCATGAACGAAACCGTGCTGGGTTTTGTCCCGGAGCAGGCGGATTACAGCGACTACCGCGAAGTTGATGGTGTCAAAATTCCGTTTCTTATCAGCACATCCACCATTGAGCCCGAAGCCAGCACGGTGCGGAAGATTACATCAGTGGAACAGAACGTCCCGGTGGACGATGACAAATTTTCTCTCCCGAAAGGACAGGACTAATTCCGTGATGAACGTTGCCGTGGCGGCAGAACTGGTCCGTCACGGCAGTCCATCCTGGAGATCGGTATGAAGGAATCCGGTTTTACACGCCGGAGGTTTCTGCTGAGAACGTCGGTCCTCGCTGCATCTGCAGCATTTGGCGGAATCCTGATTCGTTCGCTCGATGGATGCAAGAGTCAGGATAACCCGACATTTCCCAACGGGGGTAATCTCCAGGCAGTCGATGCAGCCCTGGACGGGGGGAAAGCCGTCGTCACGATCGACAGCTACTCTCCGCTCGTCGGTGTCGGTTCTGCGGCCATCGTTGATTTTCCCGGCGGGTCACTCCTCCTGGCGCGTGCCTCCCAGTCCACATTCGATGCCGTGAGCGCCACCTGTACGTACCAGGCATGTATGATCAATCAATTTTCCAACCAGCTCTATACCTGCCCCTGCTGCGGATCTCAGTTCAGCATTCTCGGCGTGGTAAAGAAGGGGCCTGCGACGAGCGTTCTCCGGCAGTATCCGACAACTTTCGACGGATACCTCGTTACAATCAGCATCTGACGAAGTATTCATTTCCGGGAACTCCAATCTCCGGGAAACAAATTCCACCACCTTTCCGTATCAGAAGTATTCATTCTTCATTCTCTTCACATGCTTGAATTGCAGGATGTCACAAAACGATTCCGGAACGGTGTTACGGCCGTTTCCGGATTTTCACTGACTCTCCGGAACGGCGTGCTGGGGCTCCTCGGTCCCAACGGCGCGGGGAAAACAACGCTCATGCAGATGATCGCTACGGTGCTGACTCCGACCTCCGGGAGGATTCTCTTTCGGGGCGAAGAAATCGGTCGTCACCCGGATGTTCTCCGTCGGCGGCTCGGCTATCTGCCCCAGGATTTCGGTGTTTACGAGAACCTTACAGCGGTGGAATTTCTCACATACTTCGCCGCGCTGAAAGGTGTGACGAACCGCGGCAAGATCAGAGAGATGCTCGAGCTGGTAAATCTCCATGGGGAGGCGAACCGTCTCGTAGGATCATTTTCCGGGGGAATGCGTCAGCGTCTTGGTATTGCCCAGGCGCTGGTCAACGATCCCGACCTTGTCATCGTGGATGAACCCACGGCGGGACTGGATCCGGAGGAACGGGTAAGGTTCCGGAACGTGCTCTCCGAGATCGGAGCGGGAAAAATGGTCATTCTCTCCACCCATATTGTCACCGACGTCGAAGCAATTGCCACGCAGATCGCGGTCATGCACCACGGAAAGCTGCTTCAGTGTCTGATGCCGGAACAACTTATCGCTTTGGCAAGGGGAAAAGTCTGGCAGGCGGTTCTCGAGCCGGAGGAATTCGAGACCTGCCGTTCCCGGTTCAGGATTTCAAAGGTTACAAGGGAGACCGATGGGGTACATGTCAGAATAGTTCACGAAGAACGTCCCGTGCAGGGTGGAATGCCCGTGGAGCCGGAGCTGGAAGAGGCATTCATTTCCGCAATTCATGGATAATTTGGTCATGGGTGAAACATTTCGGCCCATCAGAACTATTGGTTGGATGGAATTCCGCATGCGGATGCGAAGGAACACGACGGTGGCGATGCTCCTCATCGTTGGGGCGATCGTCTACCTGATCATTCCCGATCTATCCACTGGCCGCTCACTTCTCCATATCGGAAGGGGGAGGGCATTCTACAATTCCGCGGCAGTGGCTCTCGGATCGGCGATTTTCTGCAGCGCCCTGATTAGTCTGCTGGGATTCTACGTCTGCAGCAGTTCTGTACGCCGCGATCTCCTGAGCAGGACGGGATTCATCATCAGCTCGACACCAGTTCTCAACCGGGATTATATTCTCGGGAAATTCTCCGGGAACTTTTTCTATCTCGTTGTCATCGTTCTGACGTCACTTGCGAGTGCCATGGTGATGTTTCTGATCAGAGGCGAGACAACACTGGAACCGTCGGTTTTTCTCGTCACGTATGCATGGCTTGTGATTCCGTCGGCCGTCTTCACGTCGGCAGCGGCAATTTGCTTTGAGGCGGTACCGTTTCTTTCAGGACGTGTCGGAGACGTTCTGTACTTTCTGTTCTGGGGCGTTGTCATAAGTATCCCGGCAATGTCCCTCCCGACGCGTACCGGGTTCGAATGGACCGACTGCCTCGACATTCTCGGCCTCGGGCCGCTCGTTTCACATCTCCAGGCACAATATAAGACGACATCAATTTCCATCGGGTCTTCAGAATTCGATCCGCGGGTTCCTCCGGTGGTGTTCAACGGGATACGATGGATATTTGTGGATGCCGCCGCCCGGATCTGTACTCTCGTTCTGCCCGCTCTCCTTCTGGTGGCGGCAACATTCGGGTTTCATCGGTTCAATCCAACACGAGTTGCCTCATCACTTCGATCATCGAAATCGGGTATTTGGAGCCGGCTGAACGCTCTGCTCAAACCGGCAACGCGGATTTCCGGGACACTGATGGGAAGGGGAAATTCATTCCCGGCAGTGATTCTCAGCGATGCCGCCCTGACAGTCACACTCTCGCCACTCTTCGGCATCGCGGCAATTGTGGTGATTGTCCTTTCTCTCACCCTGGCGACTCAGGAAGTTCAATCGACCATTCTGCCGCTCATTGTGGTGATCCTTGTGATGATGCTCGCGGACATCTCCGCACGGGATGAAGCATCCGGGATGCAGGAACTTCTTTCTACCGCACCGCGGATCAGGAGAAACTATACGTTCTGGAAATTCGGATCCGCACTTCTGCTTACACTCTGTCTGATAGCCGGACCGATTTTCCGTCTGTTTACTGAACCGCACATTGCGATTTCCATGATAACCGGCGGGATTCTCCTTGCCGGGTCTGCAGTTTCGTTCGGGATCCTCACAAGAAGCGGCAAGCTCTTCGTCGCAGTCTTCCTCCTTCTTCTCTACATCGGCCTCAACGCCCGCGAAGTCGCACTTTTCGATTTCATCGGGATCAGCGGCAGAGCGAATCCCAGCATACAGTCTGGATATACCGCGCTTTCAGCTCTGCTGTTGTTCGCAGCAGGATTGAAGCAACGACGAAAAGCATCATCCTGATAACACTTACAACTGGGTTGTCCCGTCGGGAGTTTGGGTCCAAAACACCCAAACCCTCAATCAAATCGCATTAAACCCAGCCCCCAAAAACCCGTCTAATCATCATACCCGTTGCTGTAGCAGCTCTGTTGCCACGTTATCGACGGATCACGACTGTTTTGTCATTGGGACACGCATGATTACACGATCAGTTCTCTGCATCCTCAGTATCACCATCCTACCGATCATCATATCCGGCTGCGGAAGTACTCCCGAGCTTCAGAGCTCATGGAACAGGAATGAGATTGTCGTTGATGGCAACGGCTCTGACTGGAAATCGAATACCTATTACCTCAACGAACAGCACGTGACGGTTGGCATCAGGAACGATGACAGCGACCTCTATGTCTGTTTGATGTCCGAAGAATCTCAGTTCCGCAGGCAGCTCATGGGGCTCGGCTTCACCATCTGGTTCCAGGCCGATGGTTCGGATAACAAATTGGGTATTCACTATCCGATCGGATTTGCCGCTCAGGGAAGAAGCGGGCAGCCGCCTGCGGGTGATGAAAATCAGCCGGAAGGTCCTGATGAGATGATGCAATCCGCTCTTCAGCAGCTCGAAGTTCTCGGCCCCGGCAAAGACGACCGACAGGAGTTTTCCACGCTCCAGCGGATTCCCGGCATAACCGCAAAGGTCGGGGTGGGTCAGGGAAATGTCGTGTATGAACTGAAAGTTGCTCTTCACAAGTCGACGGATTCCCCGTATGCGATTGGCGCTGAGAAAGATAAAATAAAGCTCTCTATGGAGAGCGGAGTTCCCGGTGAACGAAGATCGGGAGGAGGATATGAGCGCGGGGGGAATGAGGGTGGCGAACCTCCGGAAGGCGGTGGTGGAGGCGGTGGCTTCCGTGGTGGAGGGCGTCGCGGCGGTGGCATGGGCCGTGGCGGCGGGGGAAGATCCCAGGGAAGCGAACGTCCCCAGCAGTTCAAGTTCGAAGCAACTATTCGTCTCGCAACATCGTCGACGGCTTCCGAAATCAAATAATGTGAGAGCGATGATACAGTGCAGATGGTCCGCGAGCATCGGATGAATGTTCTCTTTGTAAACTCCAATCGGGAATGGGGCGGAGGCGAGGTCTGGCTCACCGCTATCGCAGGAGGACTGTCAGATCGCGGGCACAATATTACCGTCGTCTGTCGCCCCGGATCGGCATTGTACCGGCGACTCGAGGGGAAAGATCACGCAGTGATCCCGCTTCGATTATCCGGTGATTTCAATCCTGCCACGATGTATCGTCTGTATCGTCTCCTCCATGATCATGAGATCGATCTCGTCTGTGTCCACACTGAAAAGGAACTTCGCATAGCCGGAACGGCGGGAGCTTTTGCGCGCGTTCCCGTTGTCGTGAGCCAGGATGTTGATGTTGCGGTGAAGGATTCATTTCTCAACCGTCTATATTATGGGAAAGTCGCTGAAGCAGTGATGGTCAACTCGCATGCAACCCGCAATACACTCTTATCGGCAGCTCCATGGCTGCAGACCAGGCGCATTCACGTCGTCTGGAAAGGGCTCGATCTTCCTGTCTATGAATCGGCCGAGAGATCGGCGATACGCCAAAAGCTCGGTATTGCGGATGAGGATTGTGTCGCTGGATTTACCGGCCGGCTTGATGAGCAGAAGGGAATCCCGACGCTTCTCGATGCAGCCCGGCTTGCCGTAACGGCCAATCCCCGGCTCCGGCTGCTCATTGCCGGAGAGGGGAATCTTCATGAGTTCATACGGAGTTTTATCGAACAGCATGCGCTCGAACGCAACATCTTCATGACAGGATTTGTGGAAAATATTCCCTCCTTCCTGAAGGCCGTGGACTTCGTGGTGGTTCCTTCATATTGGGAAGGATTCTGCTATTCGGCTCTTGAAGCAATGGCCGCAGGGAAAATGGTTATTGGATCGAATACCAGCAGTATTCCCGAACTCGTTGTCCACAACAGCACCGGGATTCTTGTCCCTCCGCGGTCTGCGGAAGATCTGGCGGGGGCAATGATCTCGGCCTCCTTGGAATCTGAACTTCGTCAGGAAATGGGACTTCAGGGGCGCAGTCGCGCACAACGATTGTTCCCCCTGCACCTCATGTATGACAGAACCGAGGAATTTTTCTTTGCCGCTCTTGCCAAATTCTCCCATCGCGAGCGTCGAACACGAACCGGTAATTCAAAAAGTACACCATACGAATCGATCCCGCTGCCGGAAATGGTCAAAAATGACCGGCTTCATATCACCCCGTAATACCCTCCGCTGAATCGCCGAAGTGATTCGGCTTTCCGTTGCTCTTCATCACAACCTCAACTCAAGCTCGTTCTCCGTTCATCGTCAAAACTCGCAAAGCACTACTCATTAGCCCCATCAATTCTTCTTTATAAGAATTTTATATCTCCTGCCGCTCTTTTAATGGTTTGTTGATTGTTTCCCGCCTTCTAATCGTTCATATTTGCACAGCTTCGAAACGATAAAGAACCGAGTTTGCAGGTTGCAAACGCGCTTTCAGGAAGAGGATCGAGAGATGCTGCTGAATCAAATTCGAATTTCAATACTCATGGTGATTGTGTTCACCATTCTCACGGGGATTCTGTATCCGGTGGCGGTGACCGGAATTTCCCATCTCATGTTTCCTTCGAAATCCGAAGGGAGCATGATCAAAGACCATGAGAAGGTTCTCGGGTCAGAGTTGATCGGTCAGCCCTTCAGTGATCCGAAATATTTCTGGAGCCGTCTCTCTGCAACTTCACCGTATCCGTACAATGCTGCCGCATCAACCGGATCGAACTACGGTCCATTGAACCCGGCGCTGCTCGATGCCGTTAAGGGAAGGATAAAAGATTTGAAATCCGCGGATTCCGAAAACACACATCCCATTCCCGTAGATCTCGTTACAGCATCCGGAAGCGGGCTCGATCCGCACATCAGCATCGCCGCGGCCCTCTATCAGCTGCCGCGTGTGGCGAAAGCCAGAAATATGAAGGAAGATCAGGTTCGTGCACTGGTTGAAAAATTTACCGAAGGCCGACAGCTGGGATTCCTTGGCGAGCCGCGGGTTAATGTATTAGAGCTCAATCTCGCACTCGACGGACATATCGACATTACGGAGAACTGATGGACGCTCTCTACATAGGAATTACGGTGGTGTTCTTCCTGCTCAGCTGGGGGCTTATGAAAGGATGTGAAGTTCTCGGCAAAGACAAAAGGGGGGAGAAGTCATGAGCTGGCTCTATATCATCTCAGGTCTGATCGCTGCCGGTCTCCTCATCTATCTTTTTGTGGCGCTGTTGCGGCCGGAGAAATTTGAATGACGCTGAACGGTCTCTTTCAAATCGTTGTCTATCTCGGTGCGCTCGTGCTCCTTGCGAAGCCGCTGGGTTCCTATATGGCGAGCGTGTACCAGCGCGAAAAAACATTTCTGGATCCAATCCTCAATCCGGTCGAGAAATTCATCTACCGTGTTACCGGAATTAATGCTGATGAAGAGATGGATTGGAAGGATAATGTCGTTGCGATGCTTCTGTTCAATCTCGTCGGACTCCTGTTCGTCTATCTTCTCCAGAGAGTTCAGCAGTTTCTTCCTCTTAATCCGCAGGGTTTTGGCGCAGTAAGCCCTGACTCATCGTTCAACAGCGCGGTCAGTTTTACCACGAATACCAACTGGCAGGGATATTCCGGCGAAACAACGATGAGCTATCTGACACAGATGCTCGGCTTTACGGTGCAGAATTTTCTTTCCGCAGCGACGGGAATGGCTGTTCTCGCATTGTTCATCCGTGGTATTGCCCGCCACTCGGCGAAAACACTCGGAAATTTCTGGGTCGATATGACCCGCAGCACGCTATACATTTTGCTTCCGTTGTCCGTCGTCGTTGCGCTGGTGTGTGTAGAACAAGGAGTCGTTCAGAATTTCTCGTCCTACGTTTCTGTTCCACTCGTTCAGCAAACTACGGATACGAGCGGGGCAAAAGTTACGGCACAAGTTATTGCGACAGGACCAGTTGCATCACAGCTCGCCATTAAGCATCTGGGGACAAACGGTGGAGGATTCTTCAATGCGAACGCGGCCCATCCGTACGAAAACCCGACGCCGCTGACGGATTTTCTCCTTACGCTTTCCGAAACGGTCATCGGCATCGCGCTCTGTTACACATTCGGAAGAATGGTGAAGGATACTCGCCAGGGATGGGCATTACTTGCCGCGATGATGATCATTCTCGTGGTGGGAATCGGTGTTGCTTACCACGCCGAATCCGGGGGTAACCCGAAGATTGCCGCACTTGGCGTGGATCAGCGGACCACTGCAACCAATCCGGGCGGAAATATGGAAGGCAAGGAAGTGCGATTCGGTATTGCAAGATCCGCTTTGTTTGCAACCATTACGACGGCCACATCCTGCGGAGCCGTAAACTCCATGCATGACTCGTACACGCCGCTCGGCGGAATGGTTCCGCTCATCATGATGCATCTTGGCGAGGTCGTTCTCGGCGGGGTGGGTTCAGGATTGTACGGGATGCTTGTCTTTGTCATTGTGGCGGTCTTTGTTGCGGGATTGCTTGTCGGCCGCACGCCGGAATACCTTGGCCATAAGATCGAGACCTACGAAATGAAGATGGCATCTCTTCTTATCCTCATTATGCCGATTGCTGTTCTTGCCTTTACCGCGTTAGCGGTTGTGACGACTGATGGAAAAGCGGGGATCGCGAATCCGGGGCCGCACGGGTTCAGCGAAATCCTTTATGCATTTACGTCGCAGGCGAATAATAATGGAAGCGCATTCGCTGGCATTAGCGCGAATACTCCGTTCTACAATATCACCGGCGGACTTGCAATGCTCATCGGACGGTACTGGCTTGCGGTTCCAACCCTTGCGCTTGCGGGTTCTCTGGTACGCAAGAAACTTGTTCCGGTAAGCGAAGGCACGCTCCCAACCCATGTGCCACTTTTCATCTTCTGGCTGATTGCAGTAATCCTCATTGTCGGAGCGTTGAATTTCATACCAGCTCTTGCACTGGGTCCGATTGTCGAGCATTTCATGATGGTGCAATAATATGTTTATGGGAACAAAACAGGAAAACGTAAGAACCACTCAATCATCCGGGCACCTCAAGAAGCCGGTGAGTTTTTCGGGCGAAATGTACCGCCGGGCTCTTTTCGATTCCATCACAAAGCTCGATCCGAGATCGATGGTACGCAATCCCGTGATGTTTGTCGTCGAGGTGGGAAGTGTCCTGACGACAGCTCTGTGGATACAGGCACTTCTGGGTTCTGGTGAGGCTCCTGCATGGTACATCGGAGGAGTTTCGCTCTGGCTCTGGTTTACCGTCATTTTTGCGAACTTTTCGGAAGCCCTCGCAGAAGGGAGAGGCAAAGCGCAGGCTGAAGCTCTCCGTCGCGCACGCCAGGATACCAAAGCCAAACGGCTGCGTGAGCCGCAGCGCGGAGCTCCGGTCGAGATCCTCTCTTCATCATCGCTCAGGAACGGAGATACCTATCTTGTCGAAGCGGGGGATATTCTCGCGGCTGATGGCGAGGTGATTGAAGGAATTGCCTCGGTGGATGAAAGTGCTATCACCGGTGAAAGTGCCCCGGTCATCCGTGAATCGGGCGGGGACAGAAGTGCGGTAACGGGCGGGACGCGTATTCTCTCCGACTGGCTGATCATCCGCGTGACGGCTGAGCCGGGCGGCGGATTTCTTGACAGGATGATCAAACTTATTGAGGGTGCAAAGAGACAGAAGACTCCCAATGAAATTGCACTGAATATCCTGCTCGCCGCATTCACCATTATTTTTCTGGTCGTGTGCATTACGCTCCTGCCATTCTCGCTGTTCAGCGTTGCTACAGCCGGTCACGGAAATCCGATTACCGTAACGGTTCTCGTCGCACTTCTCGTTTGTCTGATTCCTACGACAATTGGCGGACTTCTTTCTGCGATTGGTATTGCGGGAATGGACAGGATGATCCGTCATAATGTCATCGCCACTTCGGGGAGAGCTATTGAAGCTGCTGGGGATGTTGATGTTCTTCTCCTCGACAAGACCGGAACCATCACACTCGGCAACCGTATGGCAACCGAATTCACTCCGGCTCCGGGAATCTCCAGGGAACGCCTTGCCGATGCAGCACAACTCGCCTCGCTTGCGGATGAAACACCCGAAGGGAGATCGATTGTTGTCCTTGCCAAGGAAAAATACGGTTTGCGGGGAAGAGAAATCCATGAAATTGCCGCGCAGTTTGTCCCGTTCAGCGCGCAGACGCGGATGAGCGGCGTCGATATTCAGCCCGACGGAAAGAACGGCAGGCGCATCATCCGAAAAGGAGCTGCGGACGCGATCAAATTTTTCATTGAACAGCAGCACTCGGTTTATCCCACGGCCGTTCAGCAGACGGTTCAGGAAATCAGCCGAGTCGGGGCAACACCGCTTGTTGTTGTGGAAAACGGCGAGGTTCTCGGCGTCATCCACTTGAAAGATATTGTGAAAGGCGGAATCAAGGAGAGGTTTGCACACCTGCGTGCCATGGGAATCAAGACCGTCATGATCACCGGCGATAACCCGCTTACGGCGACTGCCATTGCCGCAGAGGCAGGAGTCGATGATTTTCTCGCGGAAGCGAAGCCGGAGGACAAACTGAAGCTCATTCGTGATTATCAGAAGGGCGGCCGCCTCGTCGCAATGACCGGTGACGGCACCAACGACGCCCCCGCTCTCGCTCAGGCAGACGTTGCGGTTGCCATGAATACGGGAACCCAGTCGGCCCGTGAAGCCGCGAACATGATCGATCTCGACAGCAATCCGACGAAGCTCATGGAGATCGTGGAGATCGGCAAGCAGCTTCTGATGACCCGCGGTACGCTGACGACGTTCAGCATCGCGAACGACGTCGCAAAGTACTTTGCCATTATTCCTGCTGCATTTGCAACAACCTATCCGGCTTTGAACGCGCTCAACATCATGCATCTCGCCACACCCGAAAGTGCAATCCTCTCGGCCGTCATTTTCAACGCCCTGATCATTGTTGCACTGATCCCGCTCGCCCTGAAAGGCGTGCAATATCGTCCCGTAAGTGCGCTGCACCTGTTGAGAAAACACCTCCTGATCTACGGTGTAGGAGGAATCATTGCACCGTTCGTCGGTATTAAACTGGTCGACCTGCTGCTGGTTGCACTCCGGTTGGTGTAGCAGAGAATTTTCGGAGACCACTTCATGCAGTATCGTCATACACAGTGTGGCAAGATCATTATCGCATCAATTCCAAGAGCAATTGTTATACTCTGCCCCCCCGGGGAAAATCTCATAATACTATCATCATCCTTTAAAGGAACATGTACCGTTTACTGATCATCCTCTTCGTTCTCGCAACGTCATTCAGTCTTGCACAACAGGATTCGGCGAAGATCGCATCTCCCGATTCGAACGCCAGAGCACCGTTTGCGTGGGGAGACTTCACGTGGCTTCAGGGAAACAGCCGTCTGCACCAACAGGTACTGGATTCCAAATACTTCACCGGCGATATGACAATGGATATGAACTACAACCTGAGCTTCAATCATCCCATTGATCATACGAATTCCGGTTCTACTGCCACATTTCGTTCTGACGAGTTCAATGTGTCGTATATCGAGGTCGGGGGAGATTTTCACGATCCCGAAAGCGGTGCACGAGCCAGGCTGATGCTGCAGTTTGGAACCCGCGCGACCGGTGTTCCCAGGAACGATGCAACACCCTTGCGTGGTCAGTTTGACCTCTACACAGCGCTTCGCTATGTGACGGAAGGGTATGTCGGAATGCATTACAACACGATGCATGGCGTGAATGTGGATGTGGGGATTTTCAAATCCTATGTCGGCCTCTTATCGTATAACAATTTCGAAAACTGGAACTATCAGCCATCCTTCACGTCAGATAACACTCCCTGGTTCTTCACTGGTATAAGAATTCAGACGTTTCCAACAGATCGGCTGAAACTGGAATACTGGGTTATTAACGGCTGGCAAACCTATGGCATGTTCAATAATTTGCCCGGTGTCGGATTTCAGACCATCTACCGTCCGCAGGAATCAGTGTCGATTCTCGCCAGTGCCTATGGAGGATGGGATACGCCGAATACGCCCGGGCGATTTCGGTTTCACAGCGACAACAGTCTCCTGATCCGTTATCGGAACAATGCAGACGGCCTGATTCCGAAAGCTGCTTTTTCCCTTACCGGTGACATCGGGTTCGAGAATGGTGCCGGGGTCGTCCCGTTCGGCGGCGATTCGGCAACTCCGGCTCAGAATTTCCTCAGCTGGATGTTCTACAATCGCCTGTGGCTCGGTCAGGCACAACAATTTGCCTGGACGTTCGGAGGAGGTATGCTTCATAATCCCGGCAGATACCTCGCACTCCTTCCGACCGGGGCAGGAGTGCTTACCCAAAATCCGGGTGACCAGTTCGATGCCTGGGATTTTTCCACAGGTTTCCAGTACATGCCGAATGAGCATGTCACCTGGGGACTTGAATTTGTTACCCGACATGCGAATGTTCCATATTTTTCTGGACCGGGTGGACTTACGTCACCGAATGGATGGAATCCGCCGATCGGGGACCCGACAGGTTTCGTTGCTGATCTTGTGAAGGATGAGAACCGGATCATCGGTTCAATGATCGTGCGCTTTTAGATAGAGAGCCGGCGTGCGGCGGGCTTGCCGACGAGGTGAGTGTATTTAACTTTGCCATGGAACGTGATCGTGATCGGAAAAAGGACGACAACAAGAAGGAGAGCAGGCCGTCAGGCCCTCGGCTCATGACCGTTCTGCGCGCACGAGACGTTGGATCGTATCTCGATCCTCTTGGACTTAATGAGGTTAAGAACTCGAAGCTTGCACAATATGGTCAACGGGTCGCAATCGGTCTCCTTGCCTTGATGGGTCTCGCAGAGATATCTTTCCTTGTGGCGTTGCTCATCCGATTGCTGCTGTAACCGCGACCTTTTGCATTCCCGCAGGAAATCCACATCGTTTCCTCAAAACACACACGAATCGCGTATCTGTTTCCGGATGGGCCTTTGAGCCCAAGCCACGGGATTTTCTAACTGCCGTTTCGTATATTTTGCCATGCCAAGAGAAACCAACGGCCGGATGGATCCCGAGAGTCTTCTCCGCTCGCTGAAACGCAGCGAGGAGAAGGAAGGAAAAGGACATCTGAAGATCTTCTTCGGGATGTGTGCAGGTGTCGGAAAAACCTATGAAATGCTCCAGGCAGCACAGGAAGCGAAGAAGAAGGCTACCGATGTCGTCGTAGGTTACGTTGAAACCCACGGTCGGAAAGACACGGAGAAGATTCTCGAAGGACTTCCGATCGTACCCCGGAAGAAGATCGACTACAAAGGCGCCGGCATGGAAGAGATGGACCTCGATGCCATCCTGGCGCACAAGCCCGCTCTCGTGATTGTCGATGAACTGGCGCACACCAATGCCCCCGGAAGCCGCCATACCAAGCGCTACCTTGACGTCCTTGAACTTCTCGATAATGGGATCGATGTCTACTCTGCGCTCAACGTCCAACACCTTGAAAGCCGCGCTGATACCGTTGCCCAGATAACCGGCAGCATCATCCGTGAAACCGTGCCCGATTCTGTTTTTGAACAGGCCGATGAAGTAGAGGTTATCGATCTGCCTCCCGACGAGCTCCTGAGGCGTCTTGCGGAGGGAAAAGTTTATACTCCGGAACGATCGCAGCGTGCCATCGAAAACTTTTTCCGGAAGGGAAATCTCACAGCTCTCCGGGAAATGTGCCTGAGGATTGCGACCGAACGGGTCGAGCATCAGCTGCGCGACTACATGCAGGTCGAGCGCATTTCGGGGCCCTGGAAATCGGGACAGCGGCTGATCATGGGGATCAGTCCAAGCCCGACATCCGTTCGTCTGATCCGATGGGTCCGCCGGATGGCATTCACCATGCAGGCAAGCTGGGTTGCGGTATATGTTGAACGATCCGTCCAGCTTAGCACGCAGGAAAAGGAACAGCTGGCAAAGAACATCGCGCTCGCGCGTGAACTCGGCGCAGAAATTATTACGACAGCAGACGAGAATGTGGCAGACGCGCTGCTCCGAGTTGCCCGCGAACAAAATGTCACCCAGGTAATCGTCGGTAAGTCGGAGGTTCCCTCCAGGTTCCAGCAATCCATTCTCAACCGACTGATCGATCTGAGCGGTGATCTCGATGTCTATATCGTGGGCGGCGACGAAAAAGACTGGCAACCCCGGCAACGCTGGCGCCTTCCCGTAATACAATCCGGAGCTCTGCAGTACGCCATCGCGATCGGTCTTGTTGCCCTGGTTGCAGCAAGTTGTTTCCCATTCAGCGCGGTCATCGGATACCAGACCGTTTCGCTTCTCCTGCTGCTCCTTATTGCACTTCTGCCGCTCCGTTTTGGCGTGGGTCCAATTATTGCCGCCGCGGTCCTGAGTGCGTTGGTCTGGGACTATTTCTTTATTCCTCCCTTCTTTACCTTTGCGATTCATGAAGTTCGGGATGTGCTGATGGTCATCATCTATTTCGCAATTGCAATTGTCGCAGGAGTACTGACGGTCAGGGTGCGAAACCGTGAACGTGCCGTACGGCTCCGGGAGGAACGCACTTCCGCCCTCTACGCGCTTACCAACGATCTCTCGGTGGCGAATACACAGGAAGAGGTTGTCGCTGCCTGCGTGAAAAACATCAGAAAGTATTTTGGGGCGGAGGTGGCAATATTTCTCAGTACGCTCGAGGGGGATTTTGTAAACATGCCGCATCCGAAAAGCACATTCTCACCCGGCGAGAAGGAGCTGAGCGTTCCCGCATGGGTACACTGGAACGAACGGAAGGCGGGTAAATTCACCAATACACTACCGTTTGCCGAGGCAACGTACTTCCCGCTGGTTGGGCCGCGCTACCCGATGGGTGTTATCGGGATCAGGAATCCCTCGGGTCAGCGGTTCACGATCGATCAGGAAACGCTCCTCGAGAATTTTATCAGTCAGATTACGCTTGCGCTCGACCGGGAGTTTCTCAACGAAATGGCAAAGCAGTCGATTGCTCTCGCGGAATCCGAGCGCCTCTACACGACGCTCTTCAATTCCATATCGCACGAGATGCGCACCCCGATCACTGCGCTCATGAGTGCAACGGAAGGGCTTCTCAATGATCAGGTCGGCGGCAGGCCGGAGATCCGCCGTGAGCTGGCACATGAGGTGGAAGAAGCAGCGGAACGCCTTGACCAGATAGTCCAGAACCTTCTGGCGATGACACGTCTGGAATCGGGACTCATTAAACCGAAACTCGACTGGTGCGATCTCCGGGATATCATCAATTCCTCGATCCGCAAACTCCGCGGGGATCTTCAGGGCAGACCGATCAATGTTCATGTGGCCGACGCTGTTCCTCTTCTGAAACTGGACTTTGGCCTGATGGAACAGGTTCTGCTGAACCTGCTCCAGAATGCCGTCATGTACACTCCCCGGAACACGCCGATCACGATCTCCGCGCAGGCAACGGCGGACGAATGTACGCTCACCGTCGCGGATACAGGGCCCGGCTTTCCGCCGGAAGCGATCGGCAAAGTGTTCGAGAAATTCTTCCGCGTGCCCGGATCGAAAGCAGGCGGGCTTGGCCTCGGGCTGTCGATTGCGCTGGGATTCATCCACGCGCATAACGGTTCACTCACCGTCGAAAATCTTTCCACCGGCGGGGCACTCCTCACAATTCGATTGCCGATCAGCGAACGCCCCCATTCTCCGGAAATGAATGCCAATGAGTACAGCACCGATCATCCTGGTCATTGACGACGAAGTTCAGATCCGGCGGCTTCTGGATCTCACGCTATCATCGAACGGCTTTAAAGTCCTGCTGGCGGATTCCGGTACGGAGGGATTGCGGAGCGCGTCGACAGACCGCCCCGAGCTCATCATCCTGGATCTCGGATTGCCGGATATCGACGGGTTGCAGGTCTTGCGGAAGCTCCGGGAATGGAGCAAAATCCCGGTGCTGATCCTGTCGATTCGCGATGCGGAAAAGGACATCATATCCTGTCTTGATGCTGGAGCAGACGATTATCTCATCAAACCGTTCCGGACTGGTGAGTTACTTGCTCGTGTGAGAACCGCTCTTCGTCATCAGCCGAGCATTTCGGGAAATTCCACGCTGTCGGTCGGTCCACTGCATATCGATCTCGATGCACGCGTGGTAAAAAGGGAGGATGCCATCGTAAAACTGACATCAATCGAATATTCACTCCTTGCACTCTTTGTGCGGAATGCGGGAAAAGTCCTGACGCATAGATTTATTCTTGAACAGGTCTGGGGGCCCACCTTTGCCGAAGAAACCCAGTACACAAGGGTCTATGTCGGACAACTGAGAAAGAAGCTCGAGGAGGATCCTGCCAATCCCAAATTCTTTCTGACAGAATCGGGAATCGGCTACCGTCTCGCGGTGGAATAACCTACATCCTGAAATTCTTCAGCGTATATGTTACGGTGAGGATGCCGTACCGGGTGAGCACCTGCGGCTGAACATCCTCGATGTACGCCGCGGTGATGTTGCGGATGATCTTGTTGTTCTGGTTGAAGATATCGAAGGCGTTCAGTGTAACTTCCAGATTCTGCGCCTGAAGGAATTTTTTCCCCAGCGCGAGGTTCCAGAGCAAATACTGCTGGTTGAACTGGCTCCCGTATCCCGCGTAGAGCTGGTGACTGAGATCATTTCTCAACACAATCCCTTCCCACACGATCAGGTTGAATTTTAGCTCGGCGGTATGCTGGAAGTAATTCGTGTTCAGCTGTGGCTGCATCGTGTTGCGGACATAATTCAGAGAGTAGGTGTAGGAGAGCGTGAAGTCCACCGCCTGACTGATATTGCTTCCGAGCACAAAACCCTGCGTGAATGTTGTCGTTCCCGACGTGTTCAGTACGTCGTTGATCAAACCCGGCGTTCGTGAATAGGAAAGCCCCGTGTTGAGATTCAGGTTGCTTCCCAGGAAGCCCACCGGCAGACCATACGTCAAAAACGAATTGAATGATTCATAACCGCTCAGGTTCACGGGCTGGAGGAGCTGCGTTCCGCTTGGCAAATGAATGCCTCCGGAGAGAGTCGTGTCCGATTGAAAAAGATATGTTGAAGTTCCGATGTATGTCGGCGTGAACGTGGCATTCAGCAGGATGAAAAACGTGTTAAAGCTCTCGGTGTTCGTAAAGGAATACCGCGCCAGTAAGGAATGCGTGTAGCTTTCCTGGAGATCCGCGTTGCCGAGCGTCAGCACAGTCGGATTGGTGTTGTCGATGACACTCAGCAGCTGGTTTACCGACGGCGGCGATGTTGATGCGCGATAAATGAACCGCAGGTTATTGGACGAAGAGAACCGGTAGTTCAGAATGACCATCGGCAGTACGCTGTAGTATGTCCGTTCGATATTATTGGCAGACGGAAATGAATAATCCGCCGTCAGGAATGCTTTCTGATAGGTGAGCTCGGCGACGAGATTGTATTTTGTGCCGCGTTCCCGGTACCCGAGCCCATACCGCTGCGTCGTGTACTTGTTATCAAATGACGCCGAGAGCGCAGTATCAAGCAGGTCGTATGCCTGGTCCGGGATATCGAAGTTCGACGTGTACTTGTCGGATGTGTTCTTTGTATACGACACGTTGTAACTTGCCTGCAGTAAGCTGACATCGGTCAGGGGTTCCGTGTACGTGAGATTGGATGAAAGGGAATAGCCGGGTGACGAAGATGTTGTTTCCTGCAGAAGCGTATCATTGACAGAGGACGTGTCGGCGAAGTAATTCGTTTGCGAGTTGAGGTATGTGTTCCCGTGTTTGGTGTTTACGCTGTTGGAAAGGTTCACGGAGATCGTTCGCCCCCTCGTTTCGAATTTGTGCCGGTATGTGAGAGCATCCGTGAGCGTGTAACCGTCGGTCTGCGCCTGTGTGTTCGTGAGCGTCTGATCGAGGAGAGTTGCGAGATCAGTGGTCTTTCCCGTCAGGCCGCTGGTCGAATTTGTCGTTTGATAGCTCAGTTTCGGATTGAAGATCAGGGCATTGGAGGTGTCGACATTGTATTCCATCCGAAGGTTAAGCCGGTGATTGTAATTCTTTGCATCGCTTGCATTATTCTCGGCGTAGAGATCGTTGGTGTTGGTGTCAAGATAGTACTGCCGGTTAACGAGCTGATTGTTGCCGTTGTCGGAGATGTTGAGAAAGTAGCTTCCGGTGACATTCACCTTTTGTCCCCAGAGGTCGCTGTAATTGAGCCCGAAGGAGTTCGTCTTGCTGATACCGTTCTGTTGACCGACGATAAAGTCACTCAGGGTTCCCTGCAGCGGTGAGAACCCGCCACCACCCCCGCCGCCCCTGGGTCCGCCGCCAAAACCGCCGCCGCCGCCTCTCCCTCCGCCTCCTCGGAATCCTCCCCCGCCGAACCCGTTGCCCAGCCGTGGAGTCGATCCCAGAGCACCGAGCAGATCCTCGGTGGAAAAATTCTGCTGGTTGACGTTGTTGCTCAGTCCAATGACGGAAATGCGCGTACTGTTATCGAAAAAATTTGTATTGCCGCCCGCTTCATATTTCCCTTCATCCCCATACCCGCCGTAGAGCTTTCCGAACTGACCGTTTCTCCGGTCGGTCCGCGTAACAATGTTCATGGTCTTGATCGACTGCCCGTCGTCAAATCCGGTAAGCTCTGCCTGATCGCTCAGCTTGTCGTACACCTGGATCTTATCGATCACATCTGCCGGGAGATTCCGGAGGGCAATGAACGGATCATCCCCGAAGAACGGTCTTCCGTCAACGAGGACCTGTTGGATATTTTCTCCCTGCGCCTTCACTGTGGTCTTGTCCATCGTGACGCCGGGAAGCTTCGTGATCAGATCTTCTGCGCTTGCATCCGGATTCGACTTGAACGCCCCCGCGTTGAATTGGACGGTATCTTTCTTCTGTTCGACCGGTGTGACCTTTCCGAAAATATCCACGCCGCTCAGTTCAACCGGCTTCTGCATGAGAAAAATCGTTCCAAGGTCTTGTACACTTTTCTGGACAAGTACCGTCTTCCGGTAATCGCGATATCCAACCAGTGATACTTTCAGGATATACGACTGTTGATACAATCCGTCCAGCGTGAATTTCCCCGCAACATCGCTCGTGGCATAAATTTTCACAGCCGTGTCTTTCGTACTCGTCGCGGTAATATTCGCCGCAGGAAGCAGCACCCGGCTGGAGGTGTCCTGAATTATCCCCGTGAGCTGAAAGTGCTGGCCAAACGCGAGCATAGGTGCCGCGATAAGAAGAATCAATATGATCAGTCTGCTCTGCACAAAATTCGAGATTTCAATGCTTGATATTAGACCTGAATATAGGAAAAACGTTTAAGATTCGAATATCTTCATGCCCGGTGAGGACAGGTCTGCAGACAGAAGGAAGTTTTTCGGAATGTTGAAGTTAACCCCGAATCGTTGTTCCATTTTGAATCCACCATCGTTCTCGTTACCTTCTCATCCGAAGAGATTTTCTTGATGCAGGTTTGTTACTGGAATCCCCGCATACCAGTTTCTGTATGATAGGATTGAATCAGCTATGATGAAGAGGTTTCTATACCATTGTGCGTCACTCTGTTTTCTCGTGAGCTGGTTACTCGTGTTTCTGAATCAGGCATGCGCTCAGCACACCACCGCAGATTCCGTGAGAGATGAATTTCTTCACGCGTGGAATGGATACAGGAACTATGCATGGGGACACGACGAGCTGAAACCTCTCACGAACCAAGCGCATGACTGGTATCCCGTTTCTCTCTGCATGACCCCGGTCGACGCATATGATGCCTTGGTGATCATGAATCTGAAAGCAGAAGCAGCAGAGGCAAAGAAACTCATTCTGGACAGTCTCTCGTTCGACAGGAACTTTGAAGTTCAGAGTTTCGAGGTGACTATCCGTCTTCTCGGTGGACTGCTCTCCGCATATGAACTCGATGGAGATCAGAAATTTCTTGCCCTTGCCGAAGACCTCGGAAAACGGCTGCTGCCGGTCTTCAACTCATCGACCGGCATGCCGTATCGTTACGTGAATCTCCAGACCGGGAAGATCCGCGATTCCATCAACAATCCCGCGGAAATCGGCACGTCGGTTCTCGAGTTCGGAACACTCAGCAAATTGACAGGCAATCCCCTCTATTATAATAAGGCGAAGAATGCCGTCGTACAGTTGTTCCGGAAACGATCACACCTCGGGCTTGTCGGAACGTGGATCAATGTCGAAACCGGCACATGGGTAGATTCGACAAGTCATATCGGCGGCGCCATCGATTCGTATTACGAATACCTGATGAAAGCGTGGCTTCTCTTTGGCGATCAGGACTTCAAGAATATGTGGGATGAAAGCATCCCTGCTGTCAACAGGTATGTCGCGGATTCGAGCCGGGGCATGTTGTGGTATGGCCAGGTCAATATGGAATCCGGGGGGCGGATTGGAACAACATTCGGGTCGCTGGAAGCGTTCTTCCCGGCTCTGCTGTGTCTTTCGGATGAAGTCCCGAGGGCTGCCGCGCTCGAAACTTCCTGCTTCGCCATGTGGAATCTGGAAGGGATTGAACCTGAAGAACTCGACTATACCACGATGCATGTGAACGATCAGCGATATTTTCTGAGGCCCGAGATTATCGAATCCGCATATTACCTGTACCACTTCACGGGAGATGCAAAATATCGTCAGATGGGAGAAACCTTCTTTCACTCTATCGTGAGCCGCTGCAGAACGGAATCAGGGTATGCCTATCTCCTCGATGTTTCAAAGATGCAGAAGGGAGACGCTATGCAGAGTTTTTTTCTGGCTGAAACACTGAAGTACTTATATCTCCTCTTCGCTCCCCCTGAAGCGTTACCGTTCGATAAGTATGTCTTTAATACAGAGGCACACCCGCTGCAACGTCCCGTCAGATAGTAACGAGTTGATTCTGCGCCATTCAGGAATCCTGAATGGCGAAATCGTGCTACTCCCAGTCGTTCCATAATCCCCACCTTCCTTTCTCAGTGAGATTGGAGAATGTACGCCATCTTTGGTATATTTGATTCCAGCAGGTTCATTTCTGTTGAATACCGAGAGCATGGCATCCGAGTTGGAATCGAACGGGGAGAATGACCCGAAAGGGTTCAAGCTTATCTTCCGCACGCTTCGTTACCGCAATTACCGTTTGTTCTTCGGCGGACAACTGATTTCGCTGATCGGCACGTGGATGCAGACGGTAGCACTGACATGGCTTGTGTACCGGATCACCAATTCTGTTTTTCTCCTGGGCATCGTCGGATTTGCCGGACAACTTCCGGCACTTGTCTTCAGTCCCTTTGCAGGCGTCATCGCGGATAAGCTGAACAAGCACCGCATCGTCGTTATCACGCAGATTCTTTCCATGGTTCAGGCGACCATCCTTGCGATTCTGACTCTGACGAGGGGTATTGCCGTCTGGCATATTATTGTCCTGAGTGTTTTTCTCGGGCTTATCAATGCCTTCGACATGCCGACACGCCAATCATTCCTCCTCGAAATGATCGAGAACAAGGAAGATCTCGGAAATGCGATCGCAATTAACTCGTCGATGTTTAACGGTGCGAGACTTATCGGTCCATCGATCGCGGGAATAATCATCGCAGCAATCGGGGAGGGGCTCTGTTTTCTTCTCAACGCAGTAAGTTATATCGCCGTCATCCTCGCACTCCTTGCCATGAAGATTCCGGCGCGCAGTGCAATACAGCCCGCTGAACAGGGAGTCATGGAAGGATTTGCAGAAGGATTTCGGTACATCTCCGGCTTTTCACCCATCCGGAACATTCTCCTTTTGCTGGCGCTCGTCAGTCTTCTCGGAATGCCCTATGCGGTGCTTATGCCCGTCTTCGCACGGGACGTCCTGCACGGCGGTCCCAACACACTCGGCTTCTTGATGGGAGCAACGGGAGTCGGTGCGCTGTCGGGCGCACTGATGCTCGCCTCGCGCAGAAGCGTCAAGGGCCTGGCAAAATGGATTCCCATTGCCGCTGCGATTTTCGGTGTCGGATTAATCGGTTTTTCGTTCTCGCGTTCACTGCTACTCTCCCTTATCCTCCTTCTCATTGCCGGATTCGGGATGATGGTGCAAATGGCATCCAGCAATACCATCCTGCAGACGGTTGTCGAAGATGATAAGCGGGGAAGGGTTATGAGCTTCTACACGGTATCATTTATCGGAATGGCGCCGTTCGGCAGCTTGCTGGCGGGAAGTGTAGCGACCGCTATCGGAGCCCCGTATACAGTCCTCGGAAGCGGTGTCGTTTGCATTCTCGGAGGGGCGCTCTTTGCGAACCAACTTCCGGCATTACAGGAGAAAATCCGGCCGATCTATGTCAAGCTTGGAATATCTCCGGTCGTCTCGTCCGGCATTCAGGCAGCCAGCCGTCTCACCGGCAACCCTGAGGAATAATTTCTTCTTTCCAATGAACTTTCCCATCGAGTCGGTTCTCCCCGATCTTTGTTCGACTCTCAAAGCGCACAAGAGTGTCGTTCTGTCTGCTGAACCGGGTGCCGGCAAGACAACCCGTGTTCCCCCGGCTCTTCTCGGAGAATCATGGCTTGCGGGGAAGAAGATCGTGCTACTTGAACCTCGCCGGCTTGCCGCTCAACGAGCGGCGTCATACATGGCACAACAACTCGGTGAGAAGGTCGGCGGGACTGTGGGATATCGCATTCGCGGCGATCAGAAGATCGGGAGCCAAACGCGGCTTGAAGTCGTGACGGAGGGGATCCTGACCCGCATCATTCAGGATGATCCCGCACTTACGGATATCGGTCTTGTGATATTTGATGAATTTCACGAACGGAGCATACATGCCGATCTCGGTCTTGCCTTGTGCCTGAATGTGCAGGAAGAGCTGCGTCCGGATCTCCGGATTCTCGTGATGTCGGCAACCCTGAACGGACTTGCAATTTCGCAGTTGCTCGGAACTGCGCCGGTCATCCGTCATGAGGGAAAGCCCTTTGGCGTAGTAATCAGGTACCTTGAAAAGAAAGATGATCGCCCGCTTGAGGATATCGCGGCCTCGGCAGTTGCACGAGCGATCAGGAATGATGAGGGAGATGTTCTTGTCTTTCTTCCCGGGCAGAGGGAGATTCGGAGGGTTGGAGAACTTCTCCGGGCGGCCGACCTCGGCCGCGGCACGAATGTCCGGATGCTCTACGGCGATGCACCTCCTGAAGATCAGCGCGCGGCTCTTGATCCTTCGGCGTCTGGCATCCGAAAAGTCATTCTCTCGACGAACATTGCAGAAACCAGTCTCACGATCGACGGTGTTCGCGTTGTGATCGATTCGGGGCTTGTACGCGTTTCCCGGTTTGATCCGCGGAAGGGAATGGCCGGGCTCGTGACGGTGCCAGTTTCGAAGGCGAGTGCCGATCAACGCTGCGGACGTGCAGGGAGACAGGCGTCGGGTGTCTGCTACCGGCTCTGGACGGAAGCACAACATCTGGAACGCCTGGAATTTTCACCGCCCGAAATCCTCTCGGCCGATCTTGCACCACTCGCTCTGGAACTTGCACGCTGGGGTACGCCGAATGGAGAAGGCTTGCATTTCCTTGATCCGCCACCGGAAGCACAGCTTGCCAGAGCACGCGGGCTCCTGACGAATCTCGAAGCTCTGGATGAAAAGGGAACTTTGACGGCTCATGGTCGTGCCATGGCTGATTTCCCGGTACATCCGCGCTTCGCACATATGATTCTCCGTGCAAAGGAGATGAACCTTGCATCCGATGCTTGTGATGTCGCTGCTCTGCTCGAGGAGCGCGATATCGCAACCAAGGAGAGCGACATCGACCTGCATCACCGCTGGGAAATTCTCCGCGGCGGCAGGATCAGGGATAGTTTCGCCCTCTCACGCATCCGGGCGCAGGCGGAACGCTTGCGGAAGATCGTGGGAGCGTCACCGCATCGCGAGAGTGTGCATCGGCTTGGAGTACTCCTCGCCCTTGCGTACCCGGAACGCATTGCCAAGCGCCGCAGTGACGAGGGCGATCGGTATCAGCTTGCCAATGGGGTGGGAGGAATCCTGCCGAAGAAAAGCGCTCTCTCGAAAGCGCAATACCTCGCAGTCGGGGAGGTTGATGGCGAAGGTCGTGAAGTGAGGATTTATCTTGCCGAGCCGATTGAAGAATCAGATTTGCGATCGATCTTTGCATCCGGAATTCGTGTCGAGGATGAGCTGCATTGGGACGAGCGTGAAGAAGCAGTGGTCGGTGGCAGAGTTGAACGATACGGCGAATTGCGGCTGCGGGATATACGCCTGCGTCCGGATGCAGAATCCGTGCGAAAGGTCATGATTGAAGGAATCCGGCGGATGGGATTGTCGGCTCTGCCGTGGTCAAAAGGAGCAGAAGCGTTTCGCGAGCGAAGCGAGTGGCTGCGAATGCAGGGTGTGGTTGGAGCTTCCTGGCCGAACCTCAGTGACGACGCACTGTTGACCGGAATCGATGAATGGCTCGGACTCTCTCTCGAAGGTATCAGCAAACGGGAGCACTTGGGGAGATTGGATATTCACGAAATCCTGCGCGGGCTCTTCTCTCATCGCCAGATACTTGAATTGGATCGGATGGCTCCGACACATCTTGTTGTTGCTACCGGATCAAGGGTTTCCGTGGAGTATCATCCTGGATCAGCGCCTGTTCTGGCAGTACGGCTCCAGGAAATGTTCGGTGAACGTTCAACTCCTACCGTTGCCGGAGGCAGAGTCCGAGTTGTTCTCCATCTTCTTTCTCCTGCACGGAGACCGCTTGCGGTCACGCAGGATCTTGAGAGTTTCTGGAAGAACGCGTATCCGGAAGTTCGCAAAGACATGCGCGGAAAATATCCGAAGCACCACTGGCCGGAAGATCCGCTTGCTGCGACTCCGACAAAGAGGACCAAGCCAAAGGTAAGATGAATGCGACTTCTTTGAAATTATTACGGTTTGCAGTATATTCTGCTGTCATAATAAGGAATCCGAGTGGATAAATTCATCATTCACGGCGGGAAAAAACTCTCCGGCCGCGTCGTCATCAGCGGATCAAAGAATGCGGCACTGGCACTCATGCCGGCGACACTTCTTGCGAGCGGAAAGTACCGCTTCACCAATATTCCCGAGTTGCGTGATGTCACGACGATGGGGAAGCTTCTCCAGATGATGGGCGTCGACATCGAAAAAGGGCATCACTCGCTGGAACTCAACACCTTTCGCGTCAATAAATTCGAAGCGCCGTACGAGCAGGTCAAGAAGATGCGCGCGTCGATTTACGTCCTCGGGCCGCTGATTGCCCGGTATGGACATGCCAAAGTGTCTCTGCCCGGCGGTTGTGCGTGGGGTCCGCGGCCGGTGAATCTCCATATCGAAGGCGTCCGCAAGCTCGGGGCACACATCGAGATTGATGCCGGATATATCGTGGCCAAGGCAAAGCGGCTCAAAGGCGCTAAGATTCATTTTGATGTTTCCAGCGTCGGTGCAACCGGAAACGTCCTCATGGCAGCGGTGCTCGCGAAGGGGACGACGATCATCAACAATGCCGCCATGGAACCGGAGATCATCGCACTCGAGCAGTTCCTCATGAAAATGGGAGCCCGGATCGACGGTGTCGGCTCGAACCGTCTTGAGATCGAAGGCGTCGACCAGCTCCACCCTGTCGATGAAGCGATGATCCCCGACCGGATTGAAGCAGGGACATTCCTTGTTGCAGCAGTCCTGACCGGCGGTAATGTCACGATAGAAAACTGCAAACCTGCGCACCTGGCTGCAATTCTCTCAAAACTTGAAGGGGCGGGTGCATCGATCCAGGTCGGCGACAACTGGGTAACGATTAAGTCGCCAAGACACCTCAAACCTGTCGACGTGACAACGGAGGTCTATCCCGGATTTCCGACGGACATGCAGGCACAATGGCTGTCACTGATGTCTGTTGCTCACGGCTCCTCGACCATCACCGACTCGATTTATTTCGATCGCTTCAAACATGTTCCCGAGCTCATCCGTCTTGGGGCGGATATCGTCTTAGACAGGAATTCCGCAATCGTCCGGGGAGTGAAAAAGCTCACCGGAGCGAAAGTCATGTCGACCGATCTGCGCGCATCGGCAAGCCTCGTTCTCGCCGGACTTGTCGCAGAAGGCACGACGGAAGTTCTGCGTGTCTACCACCTCGACAGGGGCTACGAAGCGATCGAAAAGAAACTGGCTTCGCTCGGAGCGAAGATCAAACGATCTTCGGGACAGGAATATTAACCCGGTCTCGTCGGGCGATCGGCGCATCTCTTCTTTATGGTCACCGATAATGGCTTTCAGGCTGTGCAGTTCCGTTCCTCTCAATCAGATCATCCCATTGTTTCGTGTGCGTAGTGTCCGGTAACAACGACATACACGAACCAGATACTGCCGCATCGCTCCATCCCTCCAACAATTTCCGCATTCGCTGGAAGCATATCGTAATCGTCCTTGCAGCGGTCACGTGTGTCTATGCTCAGACCCTGCGGTTCGGGTTTGTGAATTATGATGACGACGAACTTGTCTACCGGAACGGTGCGTTTCTCTCGGAATGGTCAAACGTTGGGACTGCTTTCGCAACGGACGCGTTCGTTGGCGCAGGAGGCGGAAGCGTTTACTACCGCCCGCTGCTCATGATGAGCTATATTGTGGATTACCATCTCTGGCACCTGAATGCGGGAGGATATCATTTTACCAATCTCCTTCTCCACGCGCTCACTTCACTGGAAGTCTATTTCCTTGCTCTTCTCCTTGTGAACGCGGAAATGCTTGCGCTGCTTGCCGGTCTTCTCTTCGCACTTCATCCCGTTCAGACTGAATCTGTTGCCTGGATCGCGGGACGAAACGATGTACTCCTGGGTTTACTCCTTGTAGCAATGATGATCTGCTTTACTGCATCGCTTACCTTGACGCAGCGGGGGACGGCCTTTCGCCGTCTGGCAGGGTTCTTCTTCGTTCTCGCACTACTTACCAAGGAGTCCGCTGCATTTTATGTCTTACTTCTTCCGCTCCTTGAATTCATCACACATCCGCAGAGGTTCCGGAAATCCGGATTGGTGCGCACGCTGAAGAACTACTGGCCCTTCGCATTTATTCTCGCCGGATATCTGCTGTTGCGGGTGGGGATATTTGGAACGGTGATCGGAGCGGAACGCCTGTATGGTCACCGGTCGATGCTCGAGCGTCTGGAAAACGTCCCTGCAATTTTCGTGCAGCAGTGGGAAATGATGCTCGCGCCATTTCAACTGAGCGTCGCCCATCCGCTCGATGGTCTGGTTTGGTCACGCACCCCGTGGAATGTTGCCGCTCTTGTCATTTTCGCAATCATTCTTCTCTCGACATATTGGATGTGGAAATACGACCGCGTCGGATGGCTTGGAGTGATGTGGATTCTGATCGGTTTGGTTCCTCTCCTCGGCATCATCCCGGTGGCAATTCCGGTCTTCGAACACCGCCTGTATGTGCCGATGGCGGGATTTGCGCTGCTGCTCGCTGCTCTCGGGAAAAAACTCCGGATCCGTCTGACTGATAACACGATGTACGCGGGTATCATCTCCATTGGAATCATTCTTGCGGTGGTCTCGTTTACAAGGTTGCCGGTGTGGCGGAATGGGGTAGCACTCTTTTCGGATGCCGTCGAAAAATGTCCCTCATATAGCCCATCGTATTTCAGTCTCGCCGGCGCGTATTATGAAGCCGGTGCGTATGTCGAGACAGAGAACTGGATCGGGCGCTATCTCACTCTCGTTCCCGGTGACATCCGGGCGTATTCACTCTTGCGTGATGCTTATTTCATAGGAGGGCAATTTGAGCAAGCTGAAACAACAGCGCAGGCGATGACCCGTCTTGAGCCGCAAA
Source organism: Bacteroidota bacterium (assembly GCA_035518715.1). GTDB lineage: Bacteria > Bacteroidota > Ignavibacteria > UBA10030 > SZUA-254 > DATIXJ01. The sequence goes on from DATIXJ010000031.1 coordinate 81,829, forward strand.
ACCCGGGGCGATTCCTGGAAGCCGGAATGATCGCCGAACACCTGGGGAAGTTTGAGACAGCCGTCTCCGAGTACCATTCTGCTTTGCGTCTCGACAGCAATGTCACCGAGGCATACGTCCGGCTTGGGAAAGTTTCTGAAGCTCTCCACCAGCCGGGAGATGCAATTTCCTCCTACCGGACTGCGCTCGAAAAGAATCCGGTCGATACGGTTGCAAATGCAGCGCTGGCAAATCTTTACGAGGCAAGTGGCAGAAATTCTGAGGCCATTGAACTCCTCGAACAGTGTCTTCATAACGGGAGCAATTCCCGTGAGATTGTCGCACTCCTGAAAAACCTTTATCTCAGGACAGGCGATCTTCTGAAAGCCGATCAACTATCGAAGCGCTATCCATGACTGCACCGTACCCGGCCCGGCGCTCCGGCTTCATTGCAGGTACCGTCCTTCTCATCGCCTCGATCGCGCTTTCCAGAGTTCCCCTCTTCAATTATTTGGGTTATGAATTTTCAGCCGCGGTGGCGCTTCTCCTGCCGCTGGTCCTTTGGTATCCGCTTTCGAGGATATTCCGGAAGTGGGAAACCGCGGGAGAATTCTCGCACAAGTCGATCGTGCGCCTCAATCGTGAGGTGCAACTACGTGCGCTGGTGCTGCTGTTGATTCCCTTTCTCGTTGCAACATGTACCATGTTTTTTTTCCGCAACTGCGCGTATGGTGAGGGGATTCTCTATTTCATGCTGCTTCCGGGAGTGACGTCTGTCTGGTGTACTGGTCTCATACTTTTCTGCTGTGCAGTGTTTAACCGGCCATTCCGGGCGTACCTCTTCATCATATTCCTCGTGATGCTCTATCCGCTTATCCTTGGGTATGCTGCTCCCGAGATTTTTTCCTACAATTTCATTTACGGATACTTCCCCGGATTCTCCTATGATGAGGTCATACGGATTTCTCCGACGCTGATCTTGTTTCGCGGCATCACGCTCGCGATGGCACTCTTGTTCATCATCCTGGCCTATGTCATTTCCGGGGAACCACGATCACGAAAAGGCATCGTCTCTTCTTTGAAGACGCTCTTTGCCGTTCGCGGGGCAATCCCCCCCCGAATGATTGCGCTTGTTCTCTTGTTGGGATTGATGGGGGTTTGGTCCTTCAGAGTTCCGCTCGGCTTGGAAACATCCGATGATTCGATCCGGAAAACTCTTTCTTCTTCTGTTCGCACCGAGCATTTCATGATATGTTATGCTCCGGAATCTTTTTCGTCGTCGGAGATCCAGTGGGTAGCAGCACTTCATGAATTTCGATATTCTCAGATTGCCTCAGCATTGCGGATCAATACTCCCGTGATGATTACATCATTTCTCTATCCGAGCGCGGAGGCAAAACGGATCGCGATCGGAACAGCCACGACGAATATTGCCAAGCCGTGGAGGAAGGAAATTCACCTCGATGCGGGTTCATGGGAGGAATCTCTCGAACATGAACTGGTGCATGTGCTTGCGGGGGAGTTCGGTATGCCGCTGATCCGGGCACATTATCACATCGGCCTGGTTGAAGGTCTCGCTGTCGCCGTTACCGGGCAGTTTGGCAACCGGACACTCCACGAATATGCCGCTGCTCTGAAAAAATTCCAGGTCATCCGTGACCCCGGCAATCTTCTCTCGCCGATCGGGTTCGCGACACATTATTCGTCCGTGAGCTACGTGCTCATGGGCTCATTTTGCAGGTACCTCCTCGATCGTTATGGAATATCCCGGTTTAAGGAGCTTTACGGTGGGCGGGCCGCTGAGCATGTGTACGGAAGATCCTCGGAACAACTGGTGAACGAATGGCAATCGTTTTTGGATCGGATTGATGTTCCGGATTCATGGCGTTCGCACATCGATTATTTCTTCAAACGGCCATCCATATTTGCCGCGGAGTGCGTCCGTACGGTCGCACTCCTGAATGACGACGGTGAGCGGAAGCTGGAATCGCGCGATTTTGAGCGTGCGAACGGATATTTCAAGAAAGCCCTCGCGACGAGCTGGAACGCCTCATCCTACGGAGGCCTGATCCGTTCGGCGTACATGTCGCATCACTTTGATGAAGTCGCGAGCCTCGGCGACGCGGTCTTTCAGGACAGCAGCCGCCGTCAGAGCTTTCTCGGATATCTGCTGCTCTACGGAGATGCACTGTGGGAGACGGGAGACCCCTCGCGTGCCCGTGGAGTCTATGACCAGGCGAGAGAATTTGATCTTTCTCGTCCATTCAATGAAGCACTCGCGGTCCGGCTGGCCTGCCTGGATGATTCAGTGCTCCGCGGTGCATTCCCGCACTTCCTGACAGCTGCAGAAAACGATTCCACCGGATGGAGGTTTATCGATTCCCTTTCGCGGGTTCATCATTCAGAGCTTGTCAAACTTCTCGAAGCACGATTGGATGTGCGCCGCGGAAAATATGCGGAGGTCGTCGATCTGCTGCAGGAGGGACGTGTGCATTTTTCCAGCCCCGACCTTAACAGCGCAGTCGACATGGTAGTGGGAAAAGCCGACTTCCGGCTTCACCGCTATCAGAATGCCCGCGCATCATTCTGGAAGTCGCTGAATTTTGTCGGCACCGGTGCGGCCCTCGAAGAAGTCAATGATTGGATCGATCGGTGCTCGTGGTTTGAGCGATTCGGGGACCGGTATTTCTCCCATTCCCAGTGATGCTGCGATGAGCGAAAATTCCCGTACCATACTCATACTTGTCGCAGTTACAATCGTCTGTCTGTTGCCGTTCGCCGGCAAGGCGGTTCACATTGACGACCCGCTGTTCATTTGGACAGCAAAACAGATTCTGCAGCATCCCTTGGATCCCTACGGCTTCAGGGCGAACTGGTATGGTGCGGATCGTCCCATGTATGCGATTACAAAAAATCCGCCCGGAGCATCCTATATTCTCGCTCTTGCGGGTGTAGTCGCCGGCTGGGGTGAGGGATCTCTGCATGCGTTCATGCTCATCCCCGCGATCGCTTGTGTAGCGGGGACGTATCTTCTGGCAAAGCGCTTCACACAGCGACCCCTTGAAGCCGCGCTCGTCGCACTGTTCTCGCCCGTCTTTCTCGTATCCGCCACAACGCTGATGTGCGATGTGCTGATGCTCTGCTGCTGGATCTGGGCGCTGTTGATGTGGATGAGCGGAATCGATCGCCGGTCATGGATACTGCTGATGTGTTCTGCAATGCTCGTGGCAATCTGCGCTGTAGTGAAATATTTCGGCGTCGCGGTTATTCCGCTTCTTGCAGTATGGACCATCTCGGAAAAGAAACGGTTTGACCGTTCCCTCTTCTGGCTCGCAGTACCGGTTGCTTTCCTCTGCCTCTACCAATGGTGGACCGCTGCACACTACGGACGCGGGTTGCTCATCGATGCCGCATCGTACGCATCAACAGCCAGGAACGATAACGGCCTGACAGTTCTGCAGCACACCGTCGTCGGGCTTGCATTTACCGGCGGCTGTTTTGCCGCGCCGCTCTTTTATAGTACGCGCCTCTGGAATGCCCGGTCATTGAAGTTCGCCGCAATCGGCCTGCTCGTTCTCGCGGTACTGTGGATTATCGAAATGCTGGTGACCGGCAGCTATCCTGTTCTCGTACCGGAAGTGTCACCATCGTATATCGTGCAATTTATTGTGTGGACCGCAGTCGGATTGATACTCGTCCTCATGGTTCTATTCGATCTCAACGTCCATCGTGACCGGGAATCCGTTTTCCTTGCATCATGGATTCTTGGTACATTGGTCTTTGCGGTTGTCCTCAACTGGACGGTGAACGGCCGGACGCTTCTTCCGCTCATTCCTGCCGCCGCTATTCTGATGATGCGCAGATGTACAGACTGCGCGAAGGAGGGAGACGATCGGTCACTCCTGAAGAGATACTTGCCGTTAGGTCTTCTGGCCGTCTTGTCGCTTCTTGTGACCTATGCCGACTATGCCCTCGCAAACGGAATTCGCCGTGATGTTGAAACGATATGGTCTCATCCACGGTCTCAGAGTTCGTCAATCTGGTATGAAGGGCACTGGGGTTTTCAATATTATATGGATCAAGCAGGGGGAAAAGCGCTCGATATTGAACACCCCCAATTTTCTCAGGGTGACATTGTGATCGTTCCGGTCAATAATAGTTTTCTTTACCAGCTCCCCGAACCATATTTTCCGATTCAGGACTCTCTGGTTGGTGCACCGCCATTCCCTGTGGCAACCATGAATGCGTTCGCACGCGCGGGGTTCTATTCGGATTTTGACGGTCAGCTGCCGTTCGTGTTCGGACGCATCCCCCCCGAAAAATATGAAGTGCATATTGTTGTCCAGGGAAATTCGTCAAAATGAAAGAATTGATTCTTCATCCTGAGTTTTCTATCATTCTGAGATGAAACCGGTTGAACGCATTCTCCTGTCGCGGATGAAATACATCGGCGACGTAGTGCTCACCACACCCGTCATCCGGGCGACGAGAGAAGCATTCCCACGGGCACACATTGCTTATCTTGCTGAAAAGAACGCTGTCTCTCTCCTCGAGCATAACCCATTCCTGAATGAGATTATTCCCTACGACTTTTCCCGGCGGGATGTGATTGAACAGCCGCGCATGATGCTGAAGCTCCGACGTATGAAGTTTGACGCCGTTGTCGACTTCTTCTCGAATCCGCGGACCGCCATGCTGATGTATGCATCCGGTGCACCGATACGGATCGGCAAAAGCGTGAAGGGCCGCGGCAGAGTATATACCCATCAGATCGCAGACGATGGAAAGGAAAAGACTGCCATCGAGTTTCATTATGCGTATGTCGATCCGCTTGGGGTGAAACCGACACATTTCAAACCCGAAATCTATCTTACAGATGATGAGCGGCGCGAGGCAAAAATCTTCCTCCGCTGGCAGGATGTTGCAGGGGATAAACCGGTTGTGGGGCTGCATCCCGGCGCGACGTGGCCCGCAAAAATGTGGGAGTGGGAAAGGTTTGCCGATCTTGCAGACTTGCTGATTGCTAAACTCGGGTGTCAGGTCCTGATCACGCAGGGCCCCGGCGACAGGGAACTGGTCGAAAAGATATCGCGAAAGTCTGTCGGATCGATTACGATCCTCCCGGTACTACCGCTTCGACAGCTTGCAGCAATCCTTTCACAGTGTTCCGCATACGTTGCCAACGACAACGGTACCATGCATATTGCCGCTGCTGTCGGGACACAGACCATCGGGATTTTCGGCCCGGGGGAGGAACAAATCTGGTTTCCCTATACCTCACGGGAGTTGTACCCTTCCCAGCATCATCGCGCTCTCCGCAAAGATGTCCCGTGCCATCCGTGCCATCTCGACTACTGCAATCGGGCCGGCGATGGCTACATGGAATGCATGAAACGGCTGACGGTGGAGGAGGTCTTTCAGGCGGTCCGGGACATCCTGCAGTAGCGCCGAGGTCTGCAGTTTTCCCTTTCATGTTACGTATCGCTGAGCATCGCCATTGCATTTCGCCGCCATTTTGGCGATATTAGAAAATTCTTGTCAGCTCCACTTCATTCTTTCATTTGACGATACTATTCAATTCCCACGGAGATAAGCATGTTAACGATTACTGATGTCTATGCACGTGTTTGATGTACTTTGACGAGAAGATGATTCAAATTTGTATCACAGTTGTAACTCAGCACGAGACAAAATAATAGTATGTGCTTGCTCGCATTGGTCATTTTCGTTTGCCCTCCACTTATATGGTTATGCTACTTTCCTAGCACTTCAAACGACCTCGTGTGAAAGTACGTGTTAAGGAACCTAGTCACTCTGTCGGTCACATACTTCTTATCCAACTTCAACAGCTCAGATTGCAATTTGCGTTTCTCTACAATATTTGGCTCACCCATAATACCCATCTTATCTTTTAGACCTGTCACATAGTAGCTCAACGCCACAGATGAGTAAATCGTATTCTTCTGTTTGCCTAGGCACTCCAAACAAAGTGACATCAAGTCATCATTCTGTCGATGGTGGGAAGAATAGGAGGAATGAAATTTTATGAATAGCCACTCATAAATCTCCGGACTGTACTCGCTTTCAGGATATTTCGAAAGTAGGTTCTTTGCTGCCTCGACGGCCTTATCCATGTTATGTTCACGAATCACATCCGATTCAAGTCGATTCCGAACAACATCGTCACTCGATGAGGGTGAATTGATGTGAATCAATAGTGAATCGGAATATGCATCCTGTAACTGAGCTTGAAATATGTAATCGCCTCTCAGCAAGTGCCCCCCGAGCAGACCGTACTTTCTCTGACTATCATTGTCGAAAAAGGAAGCTTCTAATGTCACGGTCACTTGTCCACCAGGGATTAAGGTATCAGTCCCGAGATCATTCCAGTGTCTAGACATAGGATCCGATTTGATGGGGATACCATGTTCGTCAAAAGCCATCATATGCAGATCATTCTGGCGACGCGGAAGTGCAATCGCTGATGAAGTGAGGTTCGTAATTGTCACATCAATTCCGAAATTTAGACCCTCTACGCATATTGAATTCTCGCTAGAGAGCGTCATAGAAATTTTGTCTTTCAAAGATAGGGGTTCTGAATTTGCGGCGACTCCCCAGATTGAACAAACCAACAGGACTGATCTCCCTCTGAGGAGTAGGTATGGTATGATGCCTTGCCATTTCATGTCATATTCCTTCCTGTATCTAGTATTGGTCATTTTTGCAGTACTGCTAGTCATATTCGTAATTGCAAGATTCATTGATGTCTCAAGGGGTGTCTTTTTCTATGGTCTAATTGGTCTCATTATTTGTTTGATTCTTGTCCCATATATAATTGATAAGATTAGAGACAAGATTAAACAAAAAAGAGATAGCACCATAACGGTGAAGAGGTGATGGGAGGGGTCACTCTCTTCTGGGTAGGATGTCATGGTGCTATCCTCAAGCTTATCTGAGATTCAAAAACCTGCCAGTAGCATTCTTACCTTCCCACCATTTTGTAATTCCCCTGTAACTGGAATTTAATCAACTGCAGTTTCAAAAGACATTATTCTTCAATTCAATACTTGAACAACTGTTTCAATCCTTTCCATGTTTAACTGCTGCAATAAGTTGGAATCATACTTTTATTATTGACGGCGGCAATAAGATAGAACAACTATTTAAACCAATCTGTATAGTTCTATGTTTATTGACCGCAATAAGTTATGAACCTATTTTGGGTAGTTCTGAATACTTGACACTACCCCTCATCAGTGCATATTGACTACTGCAAAAAAATCTCCCAGAGCTTTACTCTACATCCGGAGCATATTATATTATACAAGACCTGAAATTGGGAGCTTTTGTTCCTTTCTTTTGGGTTAACTTTTAAAAAAAATTAAATCTTAGCACCGGGAAGTGATTTGGGCAGCGAAAAGCTTCGTCTATGGAGACATAGACAACCTTTGTCCAAAAGGTTTCCCAAGCTCTAACTGCCTGAATCACTTTTACGTTTTGCTGAGATTTGAAAAAATTGGAAAAAGAATCCAATTCACAATTTTAATTAATGGCACAAACCTTGAAGCAGGTATGGAGTCCAGTTAGGGAAACTCTGGAATCCTAGTCATAAGGATTTCACTCCTAACCCTGCTTCAAAATTTTTTAAGAATGGAAAATAAACATGACAAAGAAAAAATTCAAAGCAAGTCTACACAAAGACTTCAAAGCAAAGAAAGTATCGCCAAAAGAAAGTGACCCTTCTATCAATTGGCAGGTGAATGAATACGAATCGGCTGGTTCATTTATCCACTCGATAACAGCAGATGGTAGAGCATTCACCAATATATTCAATGGCAAAAAGGATAAAGAACACGGAGTTGAATGGTGGGTTTATGCACTTGACCTTGAAGAACCTAACCGGAAAGTTAAAGAATCAAATGAGGATTATCAGAAAAGACTGGATAGCAAAAAGTTGGCTACTTTGGAAGAGCTGAAAGCACATCATGCTTTTTTTAATCAGTATGCTGTGAATGTGTATCATACTCCTAATTCCACTTCTGAAAAGAATCGACTTAGAGTCATTTTTATAGGAGATAGGGCAGTGACAAATGTTGATGATTTTGAGAGGATTGGAACTTATCTTCAGAGTCAATTTTCAGAATATCATCAGGACAGTGTAGTTAAAGAAGCCAGCAGATATTTTTATGGAACGGATGCTTCTCAGTTTGCTGATGTGTCATTTACTCCAAATGAAGAGAATAGAATTCCAATTGATGAGATATTGTGTTCGGGTTCAAAGCCTACCATACAGCTGAGGGGTAGATTTTAAGAGATGGTTTAGGGATATTGTCTGAAGAAAGGAAATGGACAATATGCCAGGAACACCATCGGGACCGGAATCAGTGGTACGGGAGATCAAACGGAAGACACGAAAACGGTACAGTGCGGAGGAGAAGATCCGTATCGTGTTGGAGGGATTAAAAGGAGAAGCGAGTATCGCGGAGATTTGCCGGAAAGAGGGCATCTATCCGAATGTGTATTACAAGTGGAGTAAGGAGTTCCTGGAGGCAGGCAAGAAACGCCTGCAGGGGGATACCGAGAGAGAGGCCACGAACAGCGAAGTGGTAGGTCTTCGGAAGGAAAACGAGCAACTGAAGGCTCTGGTTGCGGAAGTCTCCTTAAAGAACCGCGTCCTAAAAAAAAGCTTGAATGGCTTGGAGTCAGAATTGGGCGAGGAGTTATGAGGTACACCCAAGCCGAAAAGATGGAGATCATCCGGACGGTTGAGAACTCAGAGTTAGGTGTGAAGCAGACGTTGGATGAGCTCGATGTGAACAGAAGCAGCTTCTACGAGTGGTACCGTCGCTATGAAGCGTCCGGGTATGACGGTCTTGCGGTGAGAAAATCGATCGCCAGGAAGTTCTGGAATAAGATCCCCGATGCGGAGAAGAAGCAAGTGGTATCGATTGCTCTTGAGCATCCGGAGAAATCACCCCGGGAACTTGCCTGGCACATAACCGATACGCAGGGCTATTATCTTTCAGAATCAAGCGTTTATCGCATTCTGAAGGCAGAGGATCTGATTACGAGTCCGGCATTCATCATCATGGCAGCTGCGGACAAGTTCCAGCATCCGACCAGCCGTGTTCACGAACTCTGGCAGACCGACTTCACCTACTTCAAGGTCAATGGCTGGGGCTGGTACTATCTGGGCAGTGTTCTGGATGATTACTCCCGGTATATTATCACGTGGAAATTGTTCAAGTCGATGTCAGCCGGCGAGGTGAAGGAACTGCTGGATATGGCAGTGGCAGCAAGCGGTGTGAATGAGATTGCCATCAGGCATCGGCCACGGCTTCTCTCCGATAACGGACCGTGTTACCTATCAAGTGAACTTCGGGAGTACCTTGCGACACGAGGTATCACCCACACGCGAGGGGCGCCGTATCATCCGATGACGCAGGGAAAGATCGAACGGTATCATCTGACGCTGAAGATGGTCGTCAAATTGCTCCAGTACTACTTCCCGGAACATCTGGAGGAGGAGATCGGACGGTTCATCGAGTATTACAATAACCGGCGGTATCATGAATCGCTGAACAATGTCACACCGGCCGATGTGTACTTCGGACGAGACCGGGAGATAGTGGCACGGAGAGAACAGCTGAAGAGACAAACCTTGGAGTTACGAAGAAGGCAGAATCTTACACAAAATCAATTACAATCATCATCAACAACACTATTGACTTTATCCTGAACTATCTCTTAATTTACAACCCACTCTGTGCGAAAGACTTTGAAGACAGACAG
>DATIXJ010000032.1:0-10947 GCA_035518715.1 Bacteroidota bacterium
GCCGGACGAAATCTCGGACAACTCCTCATCACCAATCGGACTCGGAGCCGGGCTGAAGAACTCGTCGCACAGCTCGGAGGGAAGGTCGTCGACTTCGAGCGTTTCCCCGCCGAGTTGCCTTCAGTAGACATCGTGATCAGCTCCGTCGAAGCACCAAAATATATTCTCACTGCTGGCGACCTCCATCTCGTCATGAAACAGCGGGGCAACCGTCCGCTCTTCCTGATCGACATCGGAGTTCCGCGAAACATCGATCCTGCGGCAAACAGGATCGGCAATGTTTTCCTCCACGACATCGATGCCCTCAATCAGATTGTCGACCAGAATCTTGCTCATCGCAAGGAGGAGATTCCAAAAATCGAACAGATCATCCGCGAGGAAACCGGAGAATTTTCCGCATGGGTGGGCGGACTCGAGATCAATCCCACAATTCAGCAGCTGCGCGATCATTTCGAGCTCATTCGGCAGGAAGAAGTCGGAAAGCATCTTCACCATTTCACCGCCGACAAGCGGGAAGAGGTGGAATTGCTGACGAAACGTATCGTCAACAAACTTCTCCACACGCCGATGGTCACGCTGAAATCGACCGATGAACCTGCAGGTACGGAGGACACACGCGCAAAGCTCTCGATGCTCCGGCACCTCTTCGGCCTTGATAAGAAGAGCCGTCCATGAAGATAGACCGTGAGGTGATCATCGGCAGCCGCGGAAGCCAGCTCGCCCTCTGGCAGGCGGGATGGGTCAAGGAGCAACTTGAGCATCATTTTCCCTCTCTGAAACCGGAAATCAGGATCATCAAGACAACCGGCGACAAGATTCTTGATTCACCTCTTTCACGCATCGGGGATAAAGGACTCTTCACAAAAGAGATTGAGCACGCTCTTCTCAATCACGAAATTGATATCGCCGTTCACAGTCTCAAGGATCTTCCGACCATTCTTCCTGCCGGCCTGTCTATCGGCGCAATAACTAAACGCGAAGATGTCCACGATGTATTTATTGCCCATCCCCGCAAACAACACAGAAAGTTCGCCGATCTTCCGGTTGGTGCGATGATAGCAACCGGAAGCCTCCGCCGCAAGGCCCAGCTGTTAAGCTGGCGAAAAGACATCCGGATTATTGATTTCCGGGGAAATCTGAATACGCGCTTCGCCAAACTCGAATCCTCCGATTGGGACGGCATGGTCCTTGCAAAGGCCGGGGTGATTCGGCTCGGGTTCCGGAACCGGATAACGGAAATTCTCCCTCTCGATAGAGTGCTCCCCGCGGTTGGACAGGGGGCGCTGGCGATCGAGATCCGCGAAGATGATAACGCAACGTTAAAATACGTCCAATCTCTCGGAAGTCATGCCACAACACTATCAACCAAAGGCGAGCGTGCGTTCCTGAGATATTTGGAGGGAGGTTGCCAGGTTCCGATCGGGGCCTACGGCAGAATCGTTCATGGTGAATTCTGTCTTGATGCGATGATCGGGAGTTTGGACGGCAGGAAGATCCTGCGCGGCAAGGCACGCGGCATTCCTGAACGGTCCGAAGAGCTTGGAACACGACTTGCGGAAACATTGTTTACAGGGGGAGGCAAAGAAATCCTGAAACAGATTCGAATGCCCGAACCTGAAGCAATTCCGGCAGCATAAACATTTCATCTACTCTTTCAACGTTTTCGAGAATGCAAGGTGCCTTGTTACTCCGCGGGAAATCTATCCTGATCACCCGATCCGCACACCAGGCAGGAGAGCTTGTGCGCCTGGTGGAAGAACACGGAGGAATTCCTGTGGTCTTTCCGACAATCGAAATCCGCATGCCTGAATCGTGGGAAGGATGTGACCATGCTCTCGATTCCCTCTACATGTACGACGGCCTCATCTTTACGAGTGTGAACGGGGTTGAGTATTTTTTCCGCCGGCTCGGCGAGCAGCGACACGACACAAACGAGCTTAGACAGAAATCGGTGTGTGTCGTCGGGGAAAGAACCCGGCATGCAGTCGAAAAAGCAGGCCTCACGGTGACGGCGATGCCGGAGCGGTTTACCTCGGCTGACCTGTCGGCGAAGCTCCGGACGGAAGATCTCCACGGCAAGACGTTTTTGTTTCCCCGCGGAAATCTCGGTAAAGACATTCTTGCCGACAATCTTCGGATTCTCGGGGCATCCGTCGATTCAATCATTGTTTACAGGACCGTTCGACCTGAGGACGCCAATGTTGGCGCCCTCCGGTCCCGACTTCAATCACACGGCATCGATGTGATGACATTTGCCAGCCCTTCTGCGTTTCAGAATTTTTTGCTCGTCTTTTCAAAAGAGGAACTGCAGGGATATTGCGAAAACGCCAGCATTGCTGTCATTGGACCCGTAACGGCAAGATTGGTGGAGGAGTGCGGATTTCACGTCGATATCATGCCCCAAACCTCAACATCTGAATCGCTGGTCGACGCCATCGCTGAACACCTGAAGAAGAGTTCAACACACGAATAACATGCACAACGATCTTTTCCTGCGTGCTCTCGCACGCACGCCGGTTCCCCGAACACCCGTCTGGATGATGCGCCAGGCAGGGCGATATCTTCCGGAGTATCGGGCCATTCGCAAGTCCGTCGATTTCCTGACCTTATGCAAAACGCCTGATCTCGCCGCAGAAGTAACGATCCAGCCCGTCGATATCCTCGAAGTTGACGCCGCGATTATTTTTTCCGATATTCTCGTTGTACCTGAGGCGATGGGGATGAGACTCGTCATCGAAGAGGGACAGGGCGGACCACAATTTCCTGTTCCGCTCCGGTCAACAACGGCAATTGATGCACTCGCCGTGCCGGATCCCGCAGACCGCCTCAGGTTTGTCACCGACGCCATTGCATTGACCAGAAAGCGGCTGGCTGGCCGGGTTCCGCTGATCGGATTTTCCGGCTCACCCTGGACTCTCGCGGCGTACATGGTGGAAGGCCACGGATCGAAGAACTTCCGGTACGCAAAAGAGTTCATCTTTAACGAGCCGAAAGCGGCTCATCTGCTCCTGTCCAGAATCGCACGAACCGTTGCTGCTTATCTTAACGCTCAAATTGCGGCGGGTGCTCAGGCCGTCCAGATCTTCGACACCTGGGGTGGAATTCTCTCGCACGAATGCTTTGAAGAATTCTCACTTCGCTATATTCGTCAGGTCGTGTCTGAACTGGACACTCATCATGTACCCGTTATCGTATTCTGCAAGGACTGCGGCCATTCTCTGGAGCAAATTGCGTCGAGCGGCTGCCAGGGAGTCGGCCTGGATTGGACCATCAGCCTGCGGGAAGCACGTGAACGGGTCGGCAACAGTGTTGCTCTCCAGGGGAATATGGATCCGGTGATTCTGTATGCGCGCCCCGATCGTATACGCACGGAAGTCCGAACGATTTTGAAAGAGTTTGGTCCCGGGACCGGCCACATCTTCAACCTGGGGCACGGCATACTCCCGGATGTTCCGGTGGAACATGCCAGAGAATTTATCCGCGCAGTCAAAGAAGAAAGTCCTGTATATCACAACTAATGTTCTTCATTCACATTCGAGGAGAGAAGTATGGCAGACAAGAAGGCACTCATTGAAGGATTGAACGAGGATCTCGCAAACGAGCTCGGGGCCTCGATCCTCTATCTTCATCAAACCTCCATGGCAACAGGATGGGATGGCGAGGAACTGCGTGAATTCCTTGTTCCCGAAATCACCGGGGAGATGGCACACGCTATTCTCTTATCAGACAAGATCGCAGCGCTCGGAGGCAAACCGACAACGGAGCCGCGCCAGCACAAGTGCCCGAAAGATGTCAAGGGAATGCTGAAATATGACCTCAAGATGGAACGCGAGGCCATCGAAAATTACAAGACGCGGGTCATACAGGCGGAGGAAGCCGGTGAAGTCGGCCTGAAACTCAAGCTTGAAGAATTGATTACGGACGAAACGGCACACGCAGAACAGCTTGAGCGGATTCTGCGGGGTATGTAGTTTCCCGGTCATTGTGCCTCGCATTTCGGTTGTTGGTGACGGAGGAACCTCACATGAAATCTGAATCGCTGCGAGATCGGACCCAGGCATACTTTCGGCTGTTGCAGACAACACTCTGCAGCACACTCGAATCCGCCGACGCAAAGGCGACCTTCATCCGGGATGATTGGTCACATGAAGAGAGCGGCGGCGGTACAACTCGGGTGCTGGAAAACGGGCAGATCTTTGAAAAGGCCGCCGTCAACTTTTCCGCGGTGACAACCAATCTCTCGGTCCGGACCGCAGAACGCATGAACGTCGAACCGCAGGCGATGTTCGCCGCCGGCATTTCGCTCGTTCTCCACCCGGGGAGCCCGATGATACCGACCGTTCACATGAATCTCCGGTACATCGAACCGACGAACGGCGAGGCATGGTTCGGCGGCGGCATGGATCTGACGCCCTACTATCTCTTTGAAGAAGACGTCCGGCATTTCCATCAGACATTGCGACAGGTCTGTGATCGTTATGACCACCAGTGGTATCCGCGTTTCAAGAAATGGTGTGACGAGTATTTCACGATTGCTCACCGGTGTGAAACCCGCGGCCTGGGAGGTATTTTTTTCGATTATCTCCGGGGAGACCCGGAAGCCACGTTTGCGTTCGTGCAGAATGTGGGTGGTTGTTTTCTCAATGCATATCTCCCCATCGTCCAGCGAAGAAAATCGGAGCACTGGGGAACTGCGGAAAAAGAATGGCAGCTTCACCGGAGGGGACGGTACGTGGAATTCAATCTCATTTATGATCGTGGAACGCTGTTCGGACTCGAGACGCGGGGCCGCATCGAATCTATTCTGATCTCCCTTCCGCCGTCGGTCCACTGGAAGTATAATTTCCACCCCCTCCCGGGCTCACGAGAACAGCAGCTCCTGGAGATCCTCCAACAACCCCAGCCGTGGGCATGACGGAGCCCCGGAAGTGCGCGGTCATTCTGCTTCAACTCGGCGGGCCTGATTCCCTCGATGCCGTTGAACCCTTCCTCTTTAATCTCTTCAGTGATCCGGACATTATCGATTTTCCGGGAGCGTTCCTTGCACGGAAGGTACTTGCCCGGTTCATAGCGCGGAAGAGGGCACCTTACGTTGCCGAACGTTACAAGCTTATCGGAGGAAAATCGCCGATCATCGATCTCACATTCGCACAGGCGTTGGCACTCGAGAAACTGCTGAATCCTGAGATCCCTCTGAAGGTCTTCGTTGCAATGAGATACTGGAACCCCTTGACGCGCGAGGTGGTAAATCAGCTTGCCGGGAATTCGTATTCGCGGGCAGTCCTGCTTCCATTGTATCCCCACTATTCGAAGGCAACCACGCTCTCGAGCATCAAGGAATGGCGCCGGAATGCTTCGGCCCTCGGCGGGTTGGAGTCATCGACCATCTGTTGTTACTACAATCATCCACTGTATATCGAAGCACTTGTCGCGAACATCAATGCTGCGTATGCGAAATTCACGCACTGCGAGCCGAAAGATATTCAGCTGGTGTTCAGTGCGCACGGGGTGCCTCTCGACCTCATCCGGAAAGGCGACCCGTACCAGCTTCAGATTGAGGAAACAGTGCGCCACGTCATGGAAAAAGGGAAATGGGCATCCCCACACCGGCTCTGTTACCAGAGCAAGGTCGGACCAGCAGCATGGCTCAAGCCCTCGCTCCCTGAGACAATTGAAGATCTTGCGAGAAACGGTCGACGAAATTTGCTGGTCATTCCCATCGCCTTCGTGACCGATCATATCGAAACGCTGCACGAGATCAATATCGAGGCAAGAGAGGAAGCCGGGAGACTCGGTATTCACCGGTTTGAGATGATGCCGGCGCTGAATACGAATCCGCTGTTTATCGAATGCCTTGCCGACCTGGTGCGTCATGCGATCAGCGGTGAATCACTCCATCTTTCTTCCTGCAGAGATCTGCATCGCTCCCATCCCGACCGATTCGCTCCGCATCTCTGTCCGTACTGGAACTCCAGCCGACCATGATGCGATGACGGGGACCGAAAAGCATATCGTCGTCGTGGGAGGCGGGATCTCCGGACTCTGTGCTGCTTATTTTTTGAAGAAGAGAGGATTTCGCGTCACACTCTTCGAAAAGGACGCGACAACCGGCGGGACGATGAAGACGATTCTCCAGCATGAATGGCTGATTGAAAGCGGTCCGAACAGCGCGTTGGAAACGACTCCACTTCTTCGCCAAATCTGCGGTGAGCTCGGCATTCTCGATCAATGGGTGTATGCCGATGAACGATCGTCGAAGAGATACATTTTGAGAAACGGAAGTTTACACCCTCTCCCGATGGGACTCGGCTCATTTCTTTCGACGCCGCTCTGGACAATAGGAGGGAAACTCCGACTCCTGAAAGAGCCCTTTATCGGCAGGGCACGAAAAGAGGAATCCGTCGCCGAATTTGTGACTCGACGCCTCGGAAAAGAGTTTTTGGATTATGCCATCAATCCATTTGTTGCAGGCGTCTACGCCGGAAGCCCCGAAAAACTTTCTGTACAATCGGCTTTCCCGAAACTCTACGCCCTCGAAGAAAAGTATGGTGGTTTGATCAGGGGAACAATCCGGTCACGTGGTGAAAGGAAAAGGCGAAAAGAGACGGCAAAGGACCGGGCAAAGCTTTTCTCGTTCACCCGCGGCATGCAGACGCTGCCGGAATCTCTCACACGCGCGCTCGGCGATGCTGTCCAATTATCAATAAGTGTCGAACGGATCACCCCCATGAGGGCAGGAGAGCGGCCACAATATTTTATCACGACAGTACGCTCGAGCGAGAAATCAACCGTGGAAGCAGATGCGGTCGTGTTGAGTGTGCCCTCCTTCGGGGCAGCTCCCATCATCCGTCCCATCGATCCCGAAACTGCTGCGTCTCTCGATGAGGTCTATTACCCCCCTGTAGCAGAAGTGTTTTTGGGATATCGCCGGGAGCAGATAGACCACCCCCTCGACGGGTTCGGATTTCTTGTACCGGAAGTTGAAGGAAAGAACATTCTCGGTTGCCTCTGGTCATCATCGCTTTTCCCCCACCGCGCTCCGGAATCACATGTTGCCCTGACGACCTTCGTCGGAGGTTCCCGCCGGCCGGATCTTGTCGGAGCGGATGATTCAGCGATGCTCGAGACCGTTTTGTCCGAGCTTTCGGAGACCATCGGAATCAGGGGTAACCCGGATGTTGTCCGGATCATCAGATGGGATCGTGCTATACCTCAGTACAATGTCGGATACCACCGAATTCTGTCGAAGCTCGAGCGCTTTGAACAGAACTTTCGGGGATCATTCGTCTGTTCAAATTATCGCGGAGGAATAGCCGTGGGTGATTGTGTGATGAACGCTGAAAAGACCGCCGCCACAGTTGCGAATTATTTCGGGGTTTCCCCCGGCTGAGAGCCGCCCTGTCGATCGGCGCGCTGCAGCCAGATTTCACGCCACATGAAGAGATTATTTCGCGGGCACCCGCGATGCGAGCTTCCGTCACAGCTCGTTCCTTCCAGAAGAACCGTATTTGTGAGGCGAACCATTTTCCCGGTACCTTCCATGATCATCTTTTCCAACGGCTGCGCAACGCGGAATTTCCCTCCGCAGAACGTGTGCATCTCCGGCGAAAATTCGAGACCGCGGTTTCTTCCCGTTTCATTGAGTGTCGCGGCAATTTCATCCTTGCCCCTCACCTCGACAATGTCACCCGGCTGAAGACGCAGATCAACATCGGGTGTCTTGGATAGCGTCCCTCGGATCATGCCATACTCCGGCTGACCGAACGTGCGCATGACTTTGTTGTACAGCACGATCGAGAGTGTGCGTACCACCTGGCCGAGCGAAATCTGGCCAGAGCGGTAATCATTGAAGTACTGGCTCATTCTCCACCACGGCAAATCGTGCGTTGCGCGCGCAAGTTCAGTAGACTGGCAGAAATATGTTTCCGCATCGACTTTCGTCTTGAGCCGCTCCAAACCGTTACCATTCTGATATCGCTGATCCGGCTGGCGCAGATCGGAGTTCGTCACACGTTCGAGCCAGGCCTCTTTCCAGAAAATCAGGCACGCCCTCTGACAGCCGTCATGTGCCGCCCCATTGCATCGGACGTCTTCCAGCAAAACTGCGTTTGCCATCCCCCGCACTCCCTCGAGTTCCACACAGGTTTTCTCTGCTCGTTTGTAGACACGGTATGTTTTGCCGCAATATTCACGCATCTCCGGCATGAACGGAAGCAGATCAAGAGTTCCCTGTTCGTTGAGTGAGGGAAGGATTTCGCGGAATGCCTTCACCCTGACGAGCTCACCCGGACGCAGATCCAATCGCTGTCGAATTTGATTTTGCATGCTCTCCTAAGTCTGGTTTTCGCCCAGTGCCGATTGCTTGCCCTTCCGTTACGGGGTTAACAAAACAGCGGGCACAAACTGAAAAGTGATGAAAATATACATAATGGGTCTCCTCGAGTCAAGGGAGGATGTGTTCCATCGCGGATGATTGAGGGATGAAGAACTCCGGAGCACGATACTCGACAGCATGTTTTTCTTGTGAAATTTTTGTACATTTCCGAGTAAACCACACCTTTCTAAGGTCACTTTTTCCTGGAGTACAATATGGCGAATTCTGTAGCACCGTTAAAAGCGGAGCAAAAAACAACCACTACCGCCAACGGGAAGAACACGCTGACCATCGTTGATAACCGTACAGGCAAACAGTACGAAATCCCCATCGAACACGACACGATCCGAGCCGTCGATTTGCGACAGATTAAAGTCCATCCCGACGACTTCGGCATGATGACGTACGACCCGGCATTCATGAATACTGCTGCCTGCAAAAGCAAAATCACATTCATCGATGGTGACAAGGGTATTCTCCGTTATCGCGGTTATCCAATTGAGCAGCTGGCAGAGAAGAGCAGTTTCCTGGAAACGGCATATCTTATCATTCACGGGGAGCTCCCGACAAAGTCGCAGTACGAGGACTGGGAGAACAACGTCATGATTCACACCCTCATCCACGAAAACGTGAAGAAGTTTGTGGATGGGTTCCATTATGACGCACATCCCATGGGTATGCTCATCAGCTCTGTTGCCGCGCTCTCCACTTTCTATACCGATGCGAAACATATCTTCGATCTCGAGTCGAGAACAAAGCAGACATTCCGTCTGATGGGCAAGATGCCGACCTTGGCTGCATTTGCCTTCCGGCACAGTGTCGGCAGACCATATGTATATCCGGATAACGATCTGAGCTACGCCGGCAACTTCCTGAGCATGCTCTTCAAGATGACGGAATTGAAATACAAGGTGAATCCCGTCCTTGAGCATGCACTGGACGTGCTCTTTATTCTTCACGCCGATCACGAGCAGAACTGCAGCGCCAGCGCGATGCGGAATGTCGGGAGCTCACACGTCGACCCATATTCTGCCGTTGCCGCTGCGGCTGCCGCGCTCTATGGTCCCCTGCACGGCGGAGCCAACGAGGCGGTTCTGACCATGCTCGATGAGATCAAGAACAAGAACAATGTCCCGGCTTTCGTGAAATCCGTAAAGGAAGGAAACGGGCGCCTCATGGGATTCGGTCACCGCGTCTATAAGAACTACGATCCGCGCGCAAAAGTCATCAAGCGCCTTGCCGACGAGGTCTTCGAAGTCACCGGCCGCAATCCCAAGCTCGATATCGCCCTCGAACTTGAGCGGATTGCACTTGAGGACGAATATTTCATCAAGCGTAAGCTCTATCCCAACGTGGATTTTTATTCCGGCCTGATTTACCAGGCGATGGGATTCCCCGTCGAGATGTTCCCCGTCCTCTTCGCTATCGGCAGAACACCCGGCTGGATAGCCCAGTGGCAGGAAATGCTCCTCGATTCCGAACAAAAGATCGCGCGCCCGCGCCAGATCTATCTCGGCAAAGACGAGCGGGAGTATGTGATGATGGGAAAGAGGGAAGACTCCGGAAATGAAGGCAAAGCCGGACTCTAAGAGGAGCCGGTATCACTGCATGGAGCGTTCTCGGGAGCTTGCCCATTGAGCGAAACCCTGATTCTGCTCTTCTTCAACATTTTTATCGTTCTTATGCTCGCGCTGGACCTCGGTATCGTCCAGCGCAGAGCTCATTTTCCCTCGATGAAGGAGGCCCTCGGCTGGTCCGCAATTTGGATCAGTCTTGCCCTGCTCTTCGACGTGTATGTCTGGTTCGATCTCGGGCGAGTCAAAGCCCTCGAATTCATCACCGGATATCTCGTCGAACAGGCATTATCCGTCGATAACGTTTTCGTCTTCATCGTCATTCTCACCTATTTTGCAGTCCCGAAAGAGAATCAGCACAAAGTGTTGTTCTGGGGTGTGCTCAGTGCTATCGTCCTTCGCGCGGCGTTCATTGTAGCCGGGGCTTCTCTCGTGGCACGATTTCACTGGATCCTCTATCTCCTCGGCGCGTTTCTCATATTCACAGCCATAAAACTCGCTCTTCAGAAGGAAACCGAAGTTCACCCGGAGCGGAATCCCTTTGTGAAATATGCCCGAAAGATCTTTCCGATCACCGGCGGGTATGAAGACGGTAAATTCTTCGTTCGGAGAGATGGAAAAAAATTTGCAACCCCGCTTCTCCTCGTCCTGATCATGATTGAAACAACGGATATCGCGTTCGCAACGGATTCGATCCCCGCGATCTTCGCCATCACGCGCGATACCATCATCATTTATACTTCCAACATTTTTGCCGTTCTCGGCCTCCGGTCGCTTTATTTTGTCGTTTCCGGCATCATGAAGGAATTCAGGTATCTGAAATACGGACTCTCAGTCGTCCTCGCCTTCATTGGAATAAAAATGCTCCTCGAACCGATAGCGGAGATTTCGATTTCGTATTCACTCCTGGGAATATTCGCGATACTTCTGATTGCAGTAGTTTCATCACTTGTTGCCGACAAAATGGCACCATCCGGGGAGAAATCGTGAAGCGCCACA
>DATIXJ010000033.1:0-12815 GCA_035518715.1 Bacteroidota bacterium
TGGAACAAGCGGAATACCCCCGCACTCCAGACGTCGATTCGGTATTTCAAAGATGCCATCCGCAAAGATGAGAAGTACGCACTCGCGTGGACCGGTCTGGCAGATGCCTACAGCCTGCTCAGTGAGGACTCAAGTCTTAAACGGGAAGAAACGTATCCAAAAGCGCGGGAGGCAGTAGAAAAAGCAATCGCCCTGGACGACCAGCTCGCCGAAGCACATGCATCACTTGCGAGTGTCATGATGCTCTGGGAATGGGACTGGGAAAATTCCGGGAAGGAGTTTCGCCGTGCAATCGAGCTGAAGCCAAATTATGCAACAGCTCATCATTGGTATTCCGAATGGTTTCTCTATACGGGGAGGATTCCCGAGGCAATAGCGGAAATCTCGCATGCATCCCTCCTCGATCCGCTCTCTCCCGCAATCCTCAAGGACAAAGGGATGACGCTCTACTATGCGGGGCAATACGACGCTGCACTTGAGGAAGGAAGAAAGACGCTCGAACTCGATCCCGGATTCGCACAGGGACATCGTCTTCTCTCACTGGCCTACCAGGGCAAGAAGATGTATGCAGAGGCATTCACGGAGAACAGAAAATGGGAAGAAACAGGCGGAGCCCGACTCGAAGCACGTCTTGCCGAGGCACAGCTTCTCGCCGTTTCCGGAAAGAAAGCAGAGTGCGTCGCTATCCTGAAGAGCGTCAATCGTGATGAGCTGGACAGCGGTGCCGCATTCCGCTGCATGGCTCTCGTTCACACCGCATTGGGAGAACCCGACCTTGCATTTCAGTGGCTCGAGAAGGCCTATGCTCTTCACGCGATGCCGCTATTCACACTCAAGATCGATCCGAAATTTGCTCCTCTTCGCACTGATCCGCGCTACCAATCACTCATGAAGAAGGTTGGGTTGGAATCGTAGGCCGTTCACTATCCCCCGTCAGCCAGGTGAATATCCCGAATGGATCTGAGCACACATCTCAATCAGTCAGGGGGTAGATAATCGATCTACACTCCTTATCTCTGGGTAGACAAAACCCCGACTTATCATTGCCGGGGTTGTGATATTCGAGTGAATAGTTTTAATACTACTTGACCAGAATCATCTTCCTGACCTGAGTGAACGATCTCGAAGGATCACGAATACTCGTCGCCTCCATCCGGTAAAAGTACACGCCGCTTGAATAGCTCGACGCGTTCCACCGTACGGATTTATATCCCGATTGCTCTATTCCATTCACAAGTTCCACAACAGTTTGCCCCAGAATATTAAAGATCTTCACAGACACCCGGCTGGTGGTGGGTAAGTCATATCTGATTGTTACCGACGGATTGAATGGATTTGGATAACACTGAACCAGCGAATAGTCGGTTGGAACAATATTCTGCCCAGGTTCCGCCGATTCCTCCGGGGCTGATGGCGGCCGTTCTCCGCTGGAGACAACAGTGATACGGTTCTTCGCGGGCATCGCACCGACCGAAGAAAGGATCAGCATGCCGGGTTGACTCACCTTTGCCCAGTAACCTCTTCCCGGCTGAATGGTATCCGTAATGAAATAGCTTCCATTGTAACCAAAAAACTCTGACGTCGCCATCCCCCCCGGATTTGATGTGATGTCCTGCACCTGCAAGGGATAACTGATGGAACCGATGAGATTCCAGCCTTCATCCATTTTTACGCTGTCTGCGGTTATGACTTCTCCCAGCATTGGGAAGGTCTGTGCATAATCAAACTTGAGCCAGTATCCTGCCCCGGGGGTAATGGAATCCGAACAAACGTAACTCCCCCGGAATGAAAACGCGCATGATCTAGCTGTCGGGAACAGCATGTTCTTTTCATAATCCCCTGATAAGAGGGGGAACGAGACAATGTTCCACCGATTATCAACGCTCAGGGATAGAACAGGAGCCCCTTCGGAGAAATACGCCACAATCGAGTGACTCGTCACTATTCGGGAGAACCTGTAGACCAGAACAGGACCATGTCTCACCCCATCCACAATTATGCTGTCAATGTGATTTCCGCTGTCGGGGGTTATCGTGAACTCCATGTTCTGTCCATAATGAACAGGCACCACTCCCGATGGAATAATTGTTCCGGGTCCAGCGGCTCCAGACGTGATCGTGCATGGATTCACCGTAAACGTCGCCCGGATTGTGTGAGGCGCGATGACATCGAAGAATGTATAACTCGTAGTCGAATCGACTTTCAAACCATCTACAATAACGCTGTCAACGCGATAGCCGTCATTCGGAACGATCAGAAATTGCTGTTTTGCCCCCTGGCCAACAGGCACTAAACCTGCGGGGAACACATGGCCGTTCTCTCCCGATAAAACACTGACCATGTATGAAGTGTGGGAAGGGATCATCTCCGACAACGGGCGCCTCCATACGCCGTCTGAGACGCCTGCAAAGAGGTTTGTTCCATTTTCCGCCAATGACGCGGCACCCTCTCCACCGCCGTTCAGGGAGTTCGGTGCGAGAATCCGGGCAGATTTGTTCAACTCTTCGCCGGGATTGCGATTCATGATCCGATTGTTGGTAGGACGGCTACTGCCGTTCTCTTCCGGAACAAATTTGACCAAACCCGGAGAGAGAGAGGAGCTGCGAGCGGATGATGGACTACGGCTCACTGCAGTCCAGCTGTCACCATAGTCAGTCGATAGGAGAACCCCCCCATCCCAATTGCACGCAAAAAGGTCCACACCTCCTGAGTCGTTATTGGCCAGCGTAAGAACCTGACCCTCATAACCGAGGGAGCTCCAACTGGCACCATAGTCCATCGAGCGATAAACCCCATTCCAACCTGCAGCAAATACGTAACTTCCTGTAGCGACCATCGAGAGCACCCACGGACGTGGCTCGTCGGCCGGAGGGTTGTCGGCTTCAGTCCATGTCGCTCCGCCATCGGTCGAGAGAAAGATTCCATAACCGGTACCCGCGATGAGATTCGTCCCGCTGAGTGCAAAACAGAGGAGCGGCTCCGAATGATGTGGGTCACCCGAAAAGCTTCCGAGAAACTTCCAATGTGAACCGTAGTCAGTAGAACTGTAGACCCCATCGTCCCAGGACGTACCAGCCAACTCGAATGTCCCACTTCCGGTATCAAATGCTGCCGCGGCGGTCACGCACGTCCAGGCAAATCCACTGTCCACTCTCGTCCACCAGTTACCGTTGTCAGTTGACCGAAAGAGCCCATCGCACCAGGTTCCGGCAAAAACGAACGTACCCGTGCTGCTGTTCGCGGTGGCTATCGCCGTAACCATCGTAGTCGTTAGTCCTCTGTTGACACGTAGCCAGCTGGCTCCATTATCCATCGAACGGAACAGTCCGTCGTAGTTCATCGCCGCATATACCTCATGACCCTCCTCATTAGCAGCAAGCGTCACCACCCAAACCGCTACGATGCCGCTATCGGCCGCCGTCCATGTCAGTCCGCCATCTGCCGACCGAAAAATACCCGTGGTAGTTCCGGCAAACAGATAGGCGCTGGTGTTCGCAAAGCAGTACACCCCAAACCGGGCAAACTCCGTACTGACCGCAGACCAAGTTGTCCCATTATCTGTTGACCGAAACACTGACGTATCATTCACAGCCAGGATCGCACTTCCATTTGGCACCGCACCAACCTGACGCACCTCCACAACGCCTCCAAGTCCATTTGAGACATTGGACCACGTTTCTCCGTGATCTGTGGAGCGCCATACATCGCCGCAGAAATTAGCAAACAGTTCTTTGATTCCGCCGTAATCACAGACGGCACATGAGGTCGCGCGACACCCCATTCCGGAATGGGTCCAGCTCATTCCGTTGTCCGTCGACCGATAGAGGTCTTCCCCTGTGGCGGCGTAGATGTAATTCACACCTTCATCCACCACACTGACCACGAGAGCTCCCCCCGGGTCAATCAGGATGCTGTCGAGCTGGATCCATACCGAATCTCGAGCGGCGGATCGAAACACGCCGTGGTCTGTTCCCGCAAAGACATAGTCCATTCCCCCTTCGCTTACAGTGGCGAGTGATTTTACACTGATGGGGTATGGAATGGATGACGAACAGCCTGCGTTAAGGCCATGTGGCTGCCAAGTCACACCGTCATCCGTAGATACATAAAGCCCCCAATGTGTCCCTGCGAATACGATGCTGCCCTGGGCATCATCCACCTCTGCAAGAGCCGAGACAGTATAGTCACAGGGGCCGACAATGAGATCCGGGAGGTACTTTGACCAGGTTGAACCGTTATCCGCCGAACGGTAAGCACCAAAGTACAGCGTCCCAGCAATGAGGTTGGTGCCGCTGACGGTGAAGCATTGAATTGATCCGCCGTACGGACCTTGCGTTTGCACCCACTGGGCAACGAGCAAGGATGTGCCAAGAATCTACAGTCCAATTAAAAGCGATAGACGTTTCATAATCCCTCCGCAATTCATAGTCGCTTCTTAACTTTCATTCATCACACGGTAAATCGTTGAGCTGTCGGTTGGTAAGTTTGCTGCGATAGTCGATTGGCAGTCCGCCGGATAGTTGTTCCTTTGCGTAGCCCCGATCCCGTGGATGGAAGGGGCAACAAGGGGACAATTGAGGCCGCTGGAGACCTAAGGGAAGCGTGTGGTTCTCATCAAAATGATCGCATCCTCCGCCGGGCACGAAATTTCTCCGCGCTTCACTGCAGCTGGCAGTCAGACCGCCGAGCGGCGTAAAAAAATACACATTCAGCATTCGAGCCCTCTCCTGCACGCCATGCCCTCCGCTTAAAATGGTGGAGATCCGCAAAGTTAAAAATCTCTTTAGAAAGTACCGAGGTTCATACGCGCCGTAGCGGCTTGGTAGGGAGCAAAGGTGGGAGGAACCAACTGTTCCTTCGTTCAACTATCAGGTCGCGTTCAAAACATCCAAAGAGCTATCCTGGAGGTCTCATTCAGGGAATATTACCTCTCAGGTCTGCTGCGCGAACCCACACCTGATCAAAGGAAATTTAACAAGAACCCTTCACAATGTCAATACTCACGGAAGATGCGATATTCTACGTGATCCCGTGCCGTGGGGATAACCCGACTCCCCGAAGTTTGCCCAGCTCCGCACTGATCCGCGCTATCAATCTCTGATGAAGAAGATCGGCCTACAACCATAGTCCGACTGATCTGTCCCCGCGTTGTTCACAACTCCCGTCTGCCTGTTATCAAATTGTTAACTGTTCCAAAACCCTTGCCCTTATCCCGGGGAATCCCTAACTTCGTTGATCAGGTTCGGAAGTTCCGCCCATCAACAATACAATTCATACACGGTACAACTGATGAAGGTCTCTGTTTCACCGATAGAAACCGATGTCCACAGAGTCTCTCTGGAAGGTTACATGGATATCGCCGGAGCAGATGAGATCGATCTCCAGCTTACTGCACTCACGTCCACCGATTGTCAGTTTCTCATCGCAGATCTTTCCAGCGTCTCGTTTATGGCTTCAATCGGCATCGGTACACTAATGAGATGCGTTAAGGCAGTCCGGCTGCGGGGAGGAAATATGGTTTTCTTCAATCCACAACCTCAGGTCCGGCAGGTTCTTGAAAAGACGATGATTCATCAGATCGTTCCCATTGTTTCCGATCTTCAGGAGGCATGCAGGGTTGTACGGGAAACACCTCCCGCAATACGGTAGCCCGCCATTATATTCCGCCTGTTCCGAAGATTCTGCGGAGCGGGAATATTCTACGGAAGGCGCGTTCCCTGAAATTGGCCGGGTCCGTTTTCTGCTTTCCTTTCCGGAGAACCGGGCTCAATCGAACCATGGATCTTCAGATGCAAACGCTCCACATCCCTCAAAACCCGGCATTCTTCTCCCCAGTCGCTCCAGTATACATCTCGCATTTCCAGTACATGTAGATACTCGGTACACGTCTCCAGCACCGCTTTCGAGAAATTCAGGGAAGGAAGCGCAGGATAGATGAGGTTGAGGAGATTCTCTTTTTCCGCGGTATCAGTAACTTTTGTGATATCATTCAGAATAGTGAATGTTTCCGGAACTGTCGCGCGGAATATGGAAAGGAGGGAGCTCGCGCTTGCGGCCATCACGAGCGTATTACAGACGCAGCCATCCCGGAACAGTATTTGGGAAGTCGAGAGATCGGGTTTTTCCCAAAACCGTCTGATCCGGTACACCGTGAGGTTCCACGGGTTCTGAACGGGTTCATTCTTTTCGATCCAGCCGTATCCCGGCTCGATAGAGGAAGGATGGCTTCCGAGCAGGACAACGGAATTGCTGTGCATCCCGGCAAACTGGAAGGCGCCCGCAACGTACCGCATGAATCTTGCTTCATCCCAGATGAAATGGTCTGACGGGAAAATTCCGACAATGGCGTGCGGGTCCCTGCGATAAATGTGAAGCAGCGGAAGAAGAATGCCGTTGACGGTTTCACGGCCGCATGGCTGTACGATGATCGTCGCCGGGGGTTGACCCTGAAGTTGGGTTTGGACTTCGCGCAGGTGAGACCGGTTGACGATTGTCAGAATCCTCTCCCGGGGCATCAACGACCTCGCTCTGTCGAGGGTATGGCGCAACATCGAGCGCGTACCTACGATAGAGCAGTACTGCTTCGGACGGACAAAGCCGTAGATTCTCTTGATGAAGTGCTGTAACCTTGTGCCTTCTCCCCCGGAAAGAATAATCCCCCACTGCCGCGCGCGCGTAAAATGCATATCCCGTTCTCCTCAAGATCATACCGCCTCCTCTTCCAGTTCTCTCTTCACATGCAGTATCAAGAAGTCGCGGGAATACCCTCGCTAATGTTCATTTGACCCTACCGTTTCGACCATTACGCACCTGGATAGTTTAACGGAAGTTTGACCCCTTTCCTCCGGGTCAATGATTGGAGCGAAGTCCTTTAGGGCAGAGTATTATGCTGACAGAATCGAAGGGAAACAGCCGATCGGTAGCAGGCACGCGATGTGGAATATCCTCCACCGTGCCTTCCTCTTCATCGTGGTGATCGGCACGATCAGTTCTCTTGCCGGAGAATGAGACCGAACGGGCCGGTGCAACTGACCGCCTTATTTCATAACCATGACTTTCTGAGTCGCGGTAAAACCATCCGCCTGCATCCGGACAAAATACACGCCGCTCGGCACATGCAACCCGTTCTCATCCCGCCCATCCCATTCTACGGTAATGCTCCCCGGCGCCTGTTCTCCGGACATCAGCGTGGCGATCTTCTGACCAAGCAGATTGAAAACTGCGACATCCACGCTCGTCACCTTCGGAATGTCCACCGCAATCCGAGTTGAAGGGTTGAACGGATTCGGGTAATTCTGGCCTAAGGCAAAAACTTTCGGCACGTTTACCGGATCGTTGACTGTCAGAACGACCGTCCGGACGTGCGGATTCGGTACTCTGACAATGCCGCTCGCAGCGTCGAAAGTTCCGAGCAGCTGGCCTTCCGGCGTGCGTACAGAGATCTTCGCAATTGCCACCGATGCTTTCAACCGGGTCATCGAGATCGTCACGGGGTAGTTGCCGGTGTGTATTGAAATCGGGTATTCATATCTACCGGATTGTGTGAACTGCGAAGGATACGTTTCCAGAATCCTCCCTGAAACGAACCTCGCGTCAAACCCGCTGAGATCTTCCATCGACGGCGGCATCTCGTACGCGCTGAGCGGTACCTTCAATCCGGATTCACTCCCGAGGTAAAGCATCTGGCTCGCCCCGGCAGCGGACCGGACTTCAATCTGATCCATTTGCGAAAGATCTGTGACCGATGGAGCTTGTTTCGGCAGCGGCGGAATGCCCGTCAACTCGATGCCAGGATTGGATCCGAATACTGATACCGCTTTGATCCAGTATCCCAGGCCCGGACGCAGGTCTTGTGCACCGGATACTAACTGGTATCCCGCGCCGTTGTACCCAAAGAAATTCGCCGATACCATGCAGTTCACCGGCACGATACTGTTAACAGGAACAGGATTCGACGGCGTCCCGATCATATTCCAGCCGAGAGTAATGCTGTCGAAGAGTGTGGCAATCGGATATCCGCACGATCCCACATAAATGGGGTTTGCAGTCTTCAGCCAATAGGCGTGGCCTGGCGACACCTGCGTCACCTGCTGGTATGAACCTGAATATTTGAACGGCCTTGAGATAGCACCCGAGTATATGTCGGACGCGGTGTAATCACTGTCGGGACGATAGAATGATACCGACAGCAGGTTCCATCCGGCCTTCGCATAGAGGGCCGCCCCGGGCCAGAACTTGATACAGGTGTTCGGAGCAGGTTTGGTCTGAAGAGGATACGCATCCCTGTTGAGAAACACATAGGGAGCCGTTGCACCCGCGTAGCCCGCCGTGGTGCTGTTTGAGTCTGCCTGCATTCCCACCAGCGCGGAGGAATCCTGCCCCTTCGTTCCCACCAGATCGTACTGAAACTGTATCGTTCCATCGCAGTGATTGAGAATCACACGAAACGTCGTGACATCCCTGAACGGCGCCTTCGTCGACTGGTCGAACGTGCCGATCGAGTCATATTCAATCACGTACTGGCAGGGATCGCCGCCATTCCCCACGACGACTGTTCCGTACTGCCCCGAGGTGTCGCCCAGAATGAAATCAGCATAGAACGGTGCGATCAGGTTCTTCGGCGGAAGGCCGCCGCCGGCTCCGGCTGCGTCACTTCGCCCATGCCGCTCCGCCATCGGGAAGTTCCACGACGTACTGTACGCGCCTCCGGCGGTAATATCGAGCGTATCTGTAGGGCTCTTCGAAAGTGCAATTGCGCCGTTTGTTCCAATCCATGCGTACCGCATGGTATCTGCGAAGAAGACCATCGGCCCTCCGGCTGACACGACAAACGGTCCTGCCTGGCCGTCATCTTTCGGGTTGATGTCACCATTCTCATTAAAGAATCTGGAAACATCGACCGGAGTTCCCGTGGTACGGATGCTGGCAGACGAACAGTTGGAAAGCGTGTCGATCCAGTAATAGGTGTTCTTGAAGCTCACGATGCGGTATTCGTGCGGCGCACCGAAGCTCGACACACCTTCGAGATCATACGCCTTGATGCTGTAATCGATCGTACTTCCTGCCGGCTCGCCCGGAATGACCCCTTCCCATGTGGATCCGATAATCTGCGCCATGGCAACGGGGCTCTGAGGAACACCGTTCACCGACCACTGAATCTCGGCATGATCCACACCCGCCAGACCGGGATTCGCCGGATCGCAGTCGGTCAGATCACCCTGAATCGTCTGCGCCGCCGTCGACAATGTATTATGTGCGATTCCATCGCTGCTTTCGCGCACAGTCGGCGGCGTATTGGAAACCACCGTCATCGTATACCAGATATTGTACGCCGCAACATCGGAGGAGTCGGCCCCGAATCCGCCGCGTGCGACCCACCCGCGCTTCACCTTATCAACGGGAACTCCGGCACAGTTCGTCGGCCCCGAGTCGTGCTCGTAAAACTTCCAGTTGCGCGACGGGTAATTCTCATCACTCGTCGATACATGAAACGCCGAGACGGCAAAATCCGTCTGCACATCCGGATAGTAGTGGATCGGCGCGGGATACTTCGTCTTCATGCTCACAAAAAAGACCTGCCCGACGGAAACCGAACACGCCTCGCCGAGATCCAGCATGGCAACGGAGTTGATCGTCCCGTAATGCATTGTCACCGGAAAACCGCCGAGTCCCCAGATTTCGTTCGAAAACGGAGGACCCGCAACCCCGTGCGCAATCGTGGAATGAAACGCCCCGGGATAGGGATTCGCATCTTCCGGAAATGCGGCAACACCCTGATCCAGATCGGTATTGTCGATCCAGTATCCCCAATTCTGACACGGAGGATCGAACGGCCCCGGCCGGATACCCGGGCCATAGAGCGGACCGATAACGGAGTTATGGATACGCACGGTGATCGTCGAATCCATCACCGCCGCACCGACGGTCCCTCCTGCCGGCGCGTCCCAGAAAATGGAGTCGATCGTACCGGTGGCCTTCGCCACATACCACTGGCCGAGCACATCATGATGGTAAAGATAGAAACCGTTCGTGACGCGATACAAATCCTCGGTGTACCCGAACGTGAACTGGCTCGAACATCCCTCTGCTCCGGAAACGGAGTACGCGGCAGCCGTGTGCGACCGCGCTTCGATCAGATGCGCGACGCGCTGCCATTTTTTCAGCGGGATCACTTCCTGGCTGGGAGAAATAAGATAATGCTGCTGCGACAGGGCAAGAGCACTCACGATAAGAACCATGAGCGGGAGGAACAAGAACTTCATGCGTCGTACTCCTTAACAGACGTGAACATGATGATGAATGAACAAGAGTCCGGGGATCATCCGGCGGAAGTCGCGCGGTCAATCCCCGGACAATATCGGTAAAATCCGTCGATTATTCCATACGAAAGCGCATCATCATGGAAAGCAGAGCGGGCTCAGCACGCCACGGTCCGGGAACGGAAGAGTGTTCCAGGAGCCGTGCATGCAGGAGACCACTTCATCGCGCAGTCGATGATGCCGTCGAGCCGCGGAGTTGATCACCTCTTGCCGGGAGTCGGGCGGCTTGGCTGCTGCTTCGGCGCAGGTTGAGCCGGCGCGGGCCGCGGTGCTTCACGTGTCTGCGGCTGAGGTGTCGGTTGTGTCTGCTGCCACACGTTCCGGTGATATTCCTGGGCTTTGTTGATGTTGTTGAAATTATACGAAGGCGCCGGGGGCTGCTGCACCGCCGGCTGCCTCTGATTGACAACGGGCGGCATCACCGGCTCCGGGACGCGGACATTCGGCGTCTGCGGTTGCCGCTGATTTTTCACCTCCGGCTGAACCGGACTCGGCTCGCGTACCTGCGGAAGGTTCGGCTCTCGAATGTTCCCGGGAGGACGCTTCGTCGGCTCCGGAACCTTGACCTGCGGCAGCTGCTGGGGATTCGGCGTCGGCTGCTGAATAATCCGCTCGATCCTTACCGGCGGCTGCTTTACCGGCTGCTGCAGCACAACGGCTGGCGACGGCTGCTGATCCTGCGGCTGTACGTTTGTTCTCGGTTGCCTGGTCAGCAAAGGGTATCGTGCTTTGTTCTTTTCGAAATACTGATCGCGTACCGCAGGGGTCACCGGTCGTTCCCCTTTCTGCTTTCGTGAATCGACGTTCAGTTGTCCGACCTGCTTGATGATGTCCGGCCTGCGTGCCGGATCCTTCAGGAAATCCGCGGGGAGATACTCCCTGTTTTCGTGCACCCAGTTATGGACGATGACGGTATTCCCGACGGTTGATCTGCGTACGCCATAGTAATAGGTGATGTACGCGTTGGCAAGATGAGGGTACCGGCGCCAGTGGTCCGGAGAATAAAAATACCAGTTCGTGAAGTATGACGACGGCGAACCGATGATCACAAGCTTTCCGTATCGGTCGTGATAGAACCCGCAGTCAAACCAGTAGGGATACGGATACCAGTAGCTGTACGGATACCAGCTCGGATAGCCGAACCAGTATGAATACGGACTGCAGCTGTAGTTTGCGACCTGGTCGGCAGTCGGCTCCGCATTCTCGTCTTCCTGCGTATATCCGTTGTCACCGGCATAGTCAGCGGCCGCATGCTGCAGCTCATCCGCTTCATCGGGGTTTTGTTCAATATTCTGCTGCCACGCCTGAGCATCCTGCGCATTCTGTGCGGCGAAGGCATCGTGCAGCGAATCGGCATGGTAGACCACGCGATCCGGATTGCGCCGGAACCGATCGCCAACACGAACGGCGAGACTCAAATGTTCGTTCAGGAGACTGATGATCTCAGGATACTGTATGATGTCCTGCAGTGCGACTTGCGTTTCCGGAGGATAATCCGAAATGATCTCTCCAAATTTGGCATCGGTTTGCGACTGCATCTCGTCAATCTTTTGGATGACATCATAGTAGTCCCTCCCGTACTTCAAGGCGTCATCGTGAACATCGGCAGGATAATCGAGCAGGATGGTCTTAATCTCATCCTCCGATTTCCTTCCGCCTTCCGCCAAACGGGTGATCAAGCTCGGATACCGCGCAATATTCCAGAAATCTTCCTGCTCATCCTTGGAATAGCCGGCAATGAGCTTTGCAAAATCATCGCTCGAAGTCTTTTGCAGACTTGCAATGCTCACGATCGCCGCCGGATATTCACACGCCTGGAAAATATGCAGCCGGATGGTGTCGGGATACATCACGAGTGCGTTAACGGCCGCCGAGTCTTCGCGCATGAGATGCTTCGGCGGCGGATTCTGATCCTGCGCTCCGGCTACCGGAACCAACATGTTGATCAGTACGATTATTATGACCGCGGCAAGAATTCCACGATCAAAGTTCTTGCAGTTAGACGTCATGTTCCTTCTCCTCGTTACTCTATATATAGTAACACAAATTAAGGCATTAATAGCAAACACACCAGAAATGAACCAAAACTCACTTTCCGGCGGGCCAGACGTTGTTCGACGCATCCACGTCCGGAAGCCGCTCGGCCGGATCAAGCACAACAGATATGATCGACGAGGTCGAGGGATACTGGAATGTGAATTCACCCGACCGCTCCCAGATTTCCACCGGGAAGCGCAGTGAATCCGACTTTCCGTTCGCCTCGGTAACTTTCACCGTCACCGGCATTACCATCTCATCGTTGTTCGTGATGGTAATGAGCGCGCCTTTTGACGAGTCCCCGTCGACATACTTCACACCCTTCACCGCCTGATCGAGTTTCCAATTCTCGATGAACCAACCTTTCCAGAACCAGTCGAGGTTTTCTCCGGCGGCGTTGTTCATTGCCCGGAAAAAATCAGACGGCATGGGATGCTTGTATGCCCAGTGTGAAATGTA
>DATIXJ010000034.1:0-28167 GCA_035518715.1 Bacteroidota bacterium
GAGCTACCGCGAAGTGATTAGCCGGGTGCGTCCATTGACCTGCTCGGAGAATTATCTTGGTGACAGGATATGTTACTGGAGGCCCGATTCCTACCAGAAGAAGCACGGATTCAAGGGTATCGATGGAATTGTCTTCACCTTTACCAGAGACACCCTTCATGCGATGAAAGTAACGTACAACGAGATGCTGGACATCGACTATGGATTTTTCAATGGAAAGCTGAAAGATATGATCGGGGCGCCCGTTACGAACGCATCTTCGGACTCGTCGTCGATCATGTGGCAATCCGATTCTCTGGTGATCAGCATGGTGCCGAACAGGAAGCAGCACTGGACGAAGACAGTATATGTGTATACGCCTGTTGTGGAGTTCCGTGAAAGGATTTTGCGGAAGCAGTAGGTATTGCAACTAAGAAAGTAAATGTCTACATTTGAGGTGTCATTTAAGCACGAAACCCGGAGAGGTGGGTGAGCGGCTTAAACCAACGGTTTGCTAAACCGTCGTACGGGGTAAACCTGTACCGAGAGTTCAAATCTCTCCCTCTCCGCATGAAGGCGTCCCAGATTGGGGGCGCCTTTTGTATTTCCCGCAACAGAATCATGCAAATGTCCAAAATCGAAAAGCCCGGTCGTGGTAGGCGGCCGGGCTTCTCTTTTTGTGTGCTGCGGTTCGGTACCAAGATACTGATGGATGCCTCTCGATCCTAATCAACAAATCGTTACGGTATCGTTGCGGATTCTGCCATCTGGATCATTCTTTGTCGCTGATTACCTCATGCTCAGTTCTCAATTATAAGACAACTTCTCACCATGCCCTTCAGCACATTTATCCGACTCCTCTGCTTCATCTGGATTGCGTCAGAGATCCTGCTTGCCATCATCAAACGCTCACAGCCGGGTGACAAGAAGGTCGAGAAGTCATCGGTCCTTTCATTCTGGACCACCATCGCCGTTTCGATCACATTGGCTTCGTACCTTGGGTATCAGGAGTTCGGACATATACGTTCGGAGTTCAATGTCCTCCGGATCGTCGGAATCATACTCATTGCCATCGGCATCATCATACGGTGGATTGCCATATTCTCATTGAAACGCCAGTTTACCGTTGATGTCGCGATCACAAAAGACCATCGTCTCATCACAGGAGGAATTTACCGTTACATCCGGCACCCTTCGTATACCGGAGCACTACTCTCGTTCTTCGGACTCGGGCTCACCATTCCAAACTATTTCAGTTTTCCAGTACTTTTCCTCCCGATCTGTTCTGTATTTCTTTACAGAATCCATGTCGAGGAATCAGCGCTCCTCGGCGCGTTCGGGGATGAGTATCGACATTATTGCGCTTCGACAAAAAAGCTCATTCCAGGAGTCTATTGATCTCTTTTGACTCTCGTCGCATTCCTCCGTATATTATCTGCAGAAAACCATCACGCGCCGCTGTTCTTTCCTTTTTGAAAACGCCATAACGCAATCGCCTGAGGGTCGATATTGATCCTGATGCATTGCACGTGAGCACTTGTCATTCAAATCGAAAGGACATTCATGAAGCTCCCCCGCTCGAAAGTGCAGCAGTTTCTCCTCCTCGCGTTTCTGCCCGTTCTCTGTTCGGCAATCATCGGTTTTCTTTTCTACGGGAATCACATTTTCTATACTGAATACCCAGCATTCCAGTTCCTCTGGAGCGCCATCGTGGCATCCGTATTTTATTACCTTCTCGTTTACCTTCGCCCGCGCGATGCGTATCTCGGTCTTATCATTCTGCTGATGCTCACGTTCGTTACCACACAATCGACGAGGGCTGTCTATGTTCTCCGGGATATATTCTATGTAGCCGCCATCGGGGCGGCCGTTCTTTTCTTTTTTCATAACATTACCAAAAGGGGACAACAGTTCAACTGTCTCAATGCGCTCACGTTTTCAGGAACCTACGCGGTCGCAACGATCATCGGAGGGTCGCTTGATCTGCTGATTATCAGAACGATGGGATTGGAATCCTTTAATGAATCAATTGCTACGGCCGCTTCTACGAGCGCATTCTACGGCGTGACAATCGGGTTGGCGGTGGGAGCAGGGATTGCAATCGGCGCAAATATCTTTCCGACTGCTGAGGAACAATCTGCAGAAGCAGTTGTAAAGGAAGAATGAAGAAGTGAGAAAAGGAATGTCGGGACGTGAAGCACCAGCGAGTGTTTTAGTTTTACCTTTTTAATTCTTGATTGTCAACCATCTCTTGGAGGCCTCATGAAATACGCTCTGTTCATCATTATTGCTGCCTGCGGCTTACTGTTGCTCGGCTGTCCTGCCACATCACTCCAACCCCTGTTCATGGCGAAGGATGCTGTGATGAACCAGTCACTCGTGGGCGGCTGGACTAATACGGATGGGGGTTATATCAGATTTGTTGCCCGTAAAGATAATTCTTACCAAGTGACTCTTCTCGACAAGGACGGACCGAGTGTTGAATACAGAGTCATCCTTGGCAAGATTGGTGAATGCTGGTTCCTTGATTCGTATCCCGAAGGAGAGTTCGATGCCCACCTTATCCGAACACATATGATTACGCAACTTTGGCTGAACGGGGATACGATGAAAACAGCGGAACTCGAAAGTGATTGGCTGAAGGGGATATCCAAAGATCCAACATTTGCCGTGCCTCGCGTGGATACCGGAGGTGACCTTCTCGTCATCGCTTCCACGGAAGAACTCCAGCAACTCCTCCTCAAGTATGGAAAGACGCCAGAGGCATTTCCTCATGTCGGGGCCTGGGTTCATGTGAAGTAGTCTGAGTTCCGGAAGCTTTGACGAATACCGTCCTCTCAAGTTGAAGGCGAGGCCTGGGATTTCAATTTTCGTTACGATGAAATGGAACCCCACAATTGTCCTTTGACCGGGCATGGGGATTGCCATACGTGTTGTTCAAAACTTTCCTTGCCTTTCCGGCCAGTGGTGTCCTGTATGCCCGAAAGATTAAAAGTTTCCGGGGCGAAACTTTTTCATTCCAACGTCTGTTAACTAGGTAGATGCCGGTCAGATAAAATGTCGGAACTGCTGACTGGTTACCCTGAAGTCATTCACTGGCTCTCGCAGGTGATACGCCACCAATGATATTGAAGCGCAAATTCGGGATCAAGGATCACGAACTGAACTACTGCTTACTCGCCGCTATCGTCCTTTGCTTTGCAGGTACCGGGTCGCGGCCCTTATCTCAATTTGCTGCCCAACCCCCGGCAATACACACCCCGCCGAGCCATATCGTTTCTCACCAAACGCGTGCACTTACCTGGGATAGCCGGAGGTTTCTTCCGCCGGATGACGAAAATAGGTTCTTTCCCGGAATTTCGGGGCAGAATGGATTCTTCCCGGAATTCGGAGAGTTCGCCGAACCAGCAAGTTCACTTGCTCCCTCACCACCAACTTCTTCACCGCACTACATTCCGAAACCGAGAGATCCGCCTCTGATCTGAACCTCGGGCAATTTTCAGCAAGTGGCAACACCTCCGTACTCATGGCAGTACGAGAGTCATCCTCCCGTTCGTTGCGCGGACAGAGACGCGATCCATGTCCGCGCATGCGGGAGCCAAATGAAATTCTGAATCTCTTGAACACGGAAAGGAATGGGTAGATCTATGTCAAACACACAGTCATTCAAAATCGGCGATAAAGTCACATTGAACGATCTCGCAGAAGCACCGGAGGGATCCTGGATCGTGCGCGAGTCGATGCAATTCATGAGAGCGCAATCGGGGCATTCGATTATCTCCCTGACGCCGATCGAGGGTGGATCGCTCCCTGCGGAAAAAACACCGGACCGCTTCACGCTGGTCTACGCCGGCAATCCAAAAGTCGAGAAATCCACTGCGGTCGCCGAAGCGCTGAACACGCTTTGAGCCGGCAGGTGTGATTCCCGTTCTCTGCATTAACATCCAGGAGTTCGCATTGTGCCACTCACGGGAACGTGTGGCTCACGCATGGATTCGAAAACACCTCGTGAGATGAGTTGGTTTTCGATCATGGCGAACTCTCGCCACAACGGTGAGCGCGGCGTCTGCGAAGGCGACCGCGCTCCCGCAATGGAGAAAGGAATGAATGAAACGGATCTTGTCAAGAATTGGCTTGTCATCACAGAATATGATTGTCCTTCTCGGAATACTCCTGACACTAGTCGTCATCATCTTCGGAACATCTCTGGAGGGCCGTAGTCAGAAGGCCTTAGGTGCCACAAAATCCAACATCCAGGGTCAGTTGGAGAATCCTGCTTCCGGGGTAACCTCCAGCCTTCAATCAGACACACTGGTTGTCCCGGGTGATAGCATCCTGATCTCAGGGAGAGATCGATTGGCAACGACCTCTTCAATGTCAGAAGAGAGTAAGTAATTCATGCGTTAATTCGACGCATCAGAAGACCTGGAGGCAGACGCTCAGATGAAATGCCCTGACTGGACGCGGTTGGGGCCTCTTTCCCTCGCTACGGATTGTAAGCTGCAGCACAGTGCATATCGCAAATACATAATCGATTGCGTGAAGTAGCAGCTTGCATATCGCCGCATCATTTCGTAATTTCCCGCCGGTCAAATACGGCAAGATCGCACATTGTGTCTGATTCTTGGACTTATAAGCGAGCAAGTTATGATTCTTGAGTCTTTTATCGAAAGTGAGCGGCGTCTCTCCGTTTCGATTCCTTTGCTCACGGCTGTGGCAATCATCCTGGTCGACGTCGCCACCCCAGCCCCGGTCATGATGAGCATTTTCTTCGTCATCCCTGTCTTCCTCGCAGCATGGTTCAACGGTTTCGCATGGGCGATTGTCATATCCATCTTTCTTCCCGGCGCACGGTTTTTGATTGCAACATTTCTGGAACACGTCTGGGGAACATCATACAACCTGCTTAACATGGCGGATCGGATGGTCGTCCTTGTCCTGATTTCCTGGATTGCTTCCCGTCTGTCGTACGCGATCCGGCTTCTCCGGATTGAAGTGAAGACCTTAACAGGCCTCCTGCCGGTGTGTTCGAATTGCAAGAAGATCCGTGATGAAAAGAATGTCTGGCATCCGATCGAACTGTACATAGCGGAACACTCGGAAGCGCAATTCTCTCATGGTATCTGTCCGGATTGCAAAGAACTACTCTATGGAAAACATCTATCCAAAAAATGACTGAGCGTACCGACTTGAGTATTGAGTACGGTGGCATTGGTGCTACCCGTTGCATCTCAGGAAGGAGTTAAGTATATTTGATCATCCGTAAGTCACGCTGAATAAGCGAGTTATCTGGTCGAACAGGGAAGATATTGTGATCCGGCCGAATGCGAATTGTTCTTTATCCCCAGACGAGGGGATTTTTTTTTGTGAATAATGGCGAAGCCGCGGAATATACGAGTCAGATTTGCACCAAGCCCGACAGGGTACCTCCATGTGGGGGGGTTGAGGACGGCGCTGTATAATTTTCTCTTTGCACGAAAACATGGCGGAGTATTTGTCTTGCGCATCGAGGATACCGACCGTTCGCGTTACGTGGAAGGTGCTGTCGAAAATCTGATCGATACCCTCCGATGGGCCGGTTTGAGCTTTGATGAGGGTCCGGAAGCTGGCGGGCAGCATGGCCCGTACGTTCAATCTGAACGATTGTCGATATATCGGCAGCACGTTGAATCCCTGCTGAATTCCGGATTCGCATATCGATGCTTCTGTACTCCGGAACGTCTTGATGCCATGCGTAAGGCGCAGGAAAAATCGGGTGCGCCGACAAAATACGACCGCAGGTGCCTTGCACTCACGAAAGCAGAAATTGAGTCCAATATCCGGGCCGGAATGCCTTCCGTGGTGCGCATGAAGGTCCCGCAGTCGACATCCGTGATTTTTTATGATGTTATCCGTGAGCGGATTGAATTTTCATCCGATCTGATCGATGATCAGGTGCTCTTGAAATCGGATGGATACCCGACATACCACCTCGCAAATGTGGTGGATGATCATCTGATGGGAATCACGCACGTCATTCGCGGGGAAGAGTGGCTGTCGAGTACGCCGAAGCATCTGTTGCTGTACCATTTTTTTGGCTGGACGATTCCGACATTTGCTCATCTCCCGCTTCTTCTCAATCCGGACAGGACAAAATTGAGCAAACGTCAGGGAGATGTTGCGGTGGAGGATTATCGCCAGAAGGGCTATCTTCCCGAGGCACTGGTGAATTTCGTATCCCTTCTAGGATG
Organism: Bacteroidota bacterium; assembly: GCA_035518715.1. Lineage (GTDB taxonomy): Bacteria > Bacteroidota > Ignavibacteria > UBA10030 > SZUA-254 > DATIXJ01. The sequence goes on from DATIXJ010000034.1 coordinate 6,210, forward strand.
GAATCCGGGAACTGAGCAGGAATATTTCACGATCGACGACCTTGTGGGTCAATTTTCACTCGACCGGGTTAACAAAGCGGGTGCAGTGTTCAATCTCGAAAAGCTCAAATGGTTGAATGAAGAGCATCTCAGGAAGAAGCCCGATACAGAGATGCTCACCATGCTCAGGAAGGGGCTGGAGGGCACTCCGTACAAGAATAATGCGTATTCTGATGAGTACCTGGTGCGCGTCATAAGCGTCATGAGGGAGAGAATATCCTTCATTCATGACATCACCGAGAAAGGAGCATACTTTTTTGCTGCTCCCGACCGATTCGATGAAGATGTCGTGAAGAAGAGATGGAAACCGGAAACGCGGGAGCATCTGAATACGCTTGCAACAGCATTTGAGCAATTGCAGAGTCCGGAAAAGGATCTGTATGAGTTGACCCTACAGGAGACGGCTAAGTCCCTCGGGATATCAAACGGGGATCTCATTCATGCCGTTAGACTCGCCGTATCAGGTACTGGAGGAGGGCCTGGAGTGTACGATATTCTCTCGATCCTTGGGAAAAACGAATCAATAAAAAGAATTAAATACGCAATAAAAACAATTGGTGCATAGAAACTTAGCACAAGATTCTTTATGCAAAATCTATTATCATGAGTGAAACGACTGACAAGAAGGAAGATACAAGTTCGGGAGCTGATTTCGGACGAAAGAACTTTATCGAAGAGATTATTGACGAACACAACCTCACCGGCAGATTCGACAGCCGGGTGCAGACCCGATTTCCTCCTGAGCCCAACGGATATCTCCATATTGGTCATGCAAAGTCTATCTGTCTGAATTTTGGACTCGCCCGGAAGTACAATGGATTCTGCAATCTGCGGTTTGATGATACCAATCCAAGCAAAGAGGATGTCGAGTATGTGGATTCCATCCAGGAGGACGTCCGATGGCTCGGCTTTGACTGGGAGCAGCGGAAATATTTCGCTTCGGATTACTTCGGGAAGCTCTATGACTACGCCCTGGACCTGCTCCGGAAGGGAAAAGCATTTGTCTGTGACCTGACGGCAGATCAGGTCCGCGAGTATCGGGGCACACTCACTCAACCCGGGAAAGAAAGTCCCTACCGGAACCGTTCCGTTGAAGAAAACCTTCAGCTTTTCGAGCGTATGAAGGGGGGAGAATTTCCCGACGGGTCGAGGACGTTAAGGGCGAAGATCGATATGTCTTCACCAAACCTCAATATGCGTGATCCGGTCATGTACCGGATCCTTCACGAAACCCACCATCGGACCGGCGATGCATGGTGCATCTATCCGATGTACGACTGGGCACACGGGCTCTGCGATTCGATAGAGCGGATTACACATTCAATTTGCACGTTAGAGTTTGAAGACCACCGTCCCCTCTACGACTGGTTTCTGAATGAGCTGGGGGTTTATCATCCCCAGCAAATCGAATTTGCGCGGCTGAATCTTACGTACACGGTAATGAGCAAGCGCCGACTGTTGCAGCTGGTCGATGACCACAAGGTCAGCGGTTGGGATGATCCGAGGATGCCGACCATTTCCGGCCTCCGGCGCCGCGGCTATACACCAGAATCGATCCGGTATTTTGCCGATAAAGTCGGCGTTGCACGCAGAGGTAACACCATTGATGTTGCATTGCTCGAACATAGCATACGTGACGATCTGAATCGGCGCGCACAGCGAGTTATGGCGGTTCTGAAACCTCTGAAGGTTGTCATCGAAAATTATCCCGAAGGAAAAGTCGAGGAGATGGAAGCGGTGAATAATCCGGAAGACCCTTCGATGGGAACCCGGAAAATCCCATTTTCCCGTGTCTTGTATATCGAGCAGGATGATTTCCGGGAAATTCCTCCGCCGAAATACTTCCGCCTTTCACCGGGAAAAGAAGTCAGATTGAGGTATGCCTATATCATCATGTGCAAGGATGTTGTGAAAAACCCAAAAACCGGTGAAATTGAGGAGCTCCGTTGCACATATGATCCCGATACGAGAAGCGGCACGGGATCAAGCCAGAAGAAGGTAAAAGGGACAATTCACTGGGTTTCTGCGGCACACGCACTCGAGGCCGAAGTCCGGCTCTACGACCGCCTCTTCAATGTCGAAGATCCGGGTGGAGATGATTGGACACGCCACTTGAATCCGGAATCTCTCGAGACTCGGAAGGGGTGCAAGATGGAACCGTTCCTCGCGAATGTAGTCGTTCAGCAGCGGTTTCAGTTTGAGCGGCTCGGATATTTCTGTGTCGATCATGATTCGAAGAAGGAGCATCTTGTCTTCAACCGCACCGTCACGCTGCGTGACACGTGGGCGAAGATCGAAAAAGCCTGAGGTATTTCTGATCTGGTAGTTCACACGTCTTGACTCTCGCTCGGTAAACTGGTATATTCACCGGAGTTTCCATGCCTGGCAACATCATACGAATCAAGAACGCGGTGTTTTATGCTTATCATGGCGTCGCCAGCGATGAGCAGAATCTGGGCGGCAAGTTCGAAGTTGACCTGGAACTTGAATGTGACCTCTCCGCCGCATTCCACACCGACAGTCTGAAGAGCACGATCGATTATGAAGCGGTCTATGCTCTCACACAGCGGACGGTTACGGAGAGGAAATATTATTTACTCGAGACGCTTGGTAATGCCATTGCCGAGCGGATTTTCAGGGAATTTGGAAGTGTCGATGGCGCTGTGGTTACTGTCCGGAAACCCCATCCGCCCGTGAAGGGTGTTGTCGATTACGTTGAAGTAGTTGTTACGAAGAAGAGGCGATAAGTACGATGTATAATGTCTACCTCGGTCTCGGCTCGAACATCGGGGATCAGTTGGATAATCTCTCCCGTGCAGTCGAAGCGATCCGCGAAATTTTCCCGGTTCACGCCGTTTCCTCCATTTACGAAACGGAGCCTGTCGGTATGGAGGATGCCGGGGATTTCTACAATATGGCGATCGGGATCTCGACGCAGGATGACCCTCCTCTCCTTCTCACAAAATTGAAGGCGATCGAAAAGAAAATGGGGCGGAAGGCCCGTGAACATATGGAACCGCGGATCATCGATATTGATATTCTTCTCTACCGTGGACTTGCCTACGAGGATCACCGCGTGCGCGTGCCGCACCCGATGCTCGAACACCGCCGGTTTGCACTCGAGCCGCTGGCGGAGATCGCTCCGACTGCTGTCCATCCGGCCCGGGAGAAAACGATCGCAAGTCTTCTCCGCCTGTGCAGGGATACCCATCGCGTAGTGCGCACAAACCTCCAACTCCAACGAATTCCCGCGATTCACTGATATGGCAGCCCGGAAAAGTCTCGATTCTCTCATCGACCAGTCCGAAATCCGGCACATTGCGATTGAAGGTGTTATCGGCGCGGGGAAGACGACCCTCGCCCAGATGCTCGGAGAAAAACTTTCCGCGAAAGTGGTGCTCGAACGGTTTGAAGAAAATCCTTTCCTCGGAAAATTCTATGAAGATCCCGACCGGTACGCGTTCCAGACGCAGATCTTCTTTCTCCTCAGCCGATACAAGCAGCAGCAGGAGCTCGCCCAGGCCGATCTCTTTCACCGGTTCCTGATCACCGATTATATCTTTGAGAAGGACAAGATTTTCGCGTACCTCAATCTCGCCGATGACGAGTTGAAGCTCTATGAAAGCGTGCTGACCTCGATCGAACGGTCGGTGCCTGTCCCGGACCTGGTTGTGTACATTCAGTCGAACATTCACCGGCTCATGGCGAATATCCGGAAGCGCGGACGGGAGATCGAACGTAATATGTCCGAGCACTACATCCGTGACCTGAATGAAGCGTATAATTATTTCTTTTTCCGGTACCGAACTGCACCGCTGCTCATCGTCAATGCATCGGATATCGATTTTGTCGGCAATAAGGAACACTTCGAAGATCTCATAGCGGAGATCTTTCGCCCCAACAAAGCCCCGGTCGAATATTACAATCCCGTTTCAGCTCCACGGTAGGGAACAGGTATGCTGCGTCTTGCCCTCTGGCTCGTTCTTCTCTTTATCGTCTGGAAAATCGTCCGGATCAGCATGAACATCGGACGTTCCAGAAGGGAAGAAGAACATGAGGCACCACCCTTTATCAATATCGAGGAAGCGGAGTACGAAGACCTGACCAAAGAGACTCCCGATGAATCGTCGGAAGTGCCGCCGGAAGCCGACTCTCCCGATAAACCCGCACAATAATTTCCCGGGAGAGCTGTGGACCACGCCGGTATTGAGGATCAGTTTAAGATCAAACTCCTGAAAATTCTCACACCCCTGTTCCGAAAAAAGCCTGTCCAGAGCCTTCTTGGAAGGAGCTTCTCGAGCATTCTCGTCGTGCGCCAGCATGACCAGCTGGGAGATATGATCTGCCTGAGTCCGCTCCTCTCCGCACTCCGTAAGAGATTTCCGGCATCGCGTATTGTTCTGGTCACCAGCCCCGTCAATCACGACATCATGCTCCATCATCCTTCCGTGGATGAAGTCGTGGCATATCAGAAGAAGGTGTTCTGGAAAAACCCTCTGGCGTTTTTCAGTTTTGTCAGGAAGCTGAGAAAAAACCGGTTTGATCTGGCGGTCGTCCCGGTCACTGTCTCTCTCTCCGTGACGAGTGATCTCATTGCCCGGTTCAGCGGGGCAACATACATCGTGGGCGCATCGAGCTTGAATGGTCTTGCAAACCCTGCCGCAGCATTTCACTCGATCGGCATCGATTTGAAATGGGAAGTAACTTCTCATGTCCACCAGACATTGAGAAATCTTCAGGTTCTGCGTCCGCTGGATATCGGTGAGGCATCGCTGAGCTGCACGCTCGGGTTGACGCAGGAGGAGCGGCGGCTGGCTCGGGAATTCGTCAGACCGATGAAGGAGCGATTCGACCTTCTCGTCGGATTACATCCCGGAGCCGGAAAACCACCGAATCGCTGGCATGACTCACATTTTGCCGAAGTTGCCAACCGTCTGTTCAGCGAGCACCATGCGGGAATATTCATCACCGCAGGACCAATGGACGACATCCCGTTTGAAAATATGCTGGCCCGGGTACGATGCCCGAATGGGGTCGTACGAAACAAACCTATACGGCACGTTGCCGCGATTCTCAACGAACTCGATCTGTTCATCACGAACGATACCGGTCTTCTCCACATCGCCGGTGCCGTCAGCACGCAAGTGCTTGCACTCTTTGGCCCGACGGATCCTCTCCAGTGGGCCCCCGTCGGAAAGAAAAACCGGTTCATACAGTCGAAAGACGGCGACATCAATTCCATTACCGAAGAACAGGTGAACACAACGCTCGATCTGATGGTCGTGGAAATCCTCGATTCAAGAAATTTCCCCCGTTGATTCTTGTTCGATTCCTCAGTATCTTGGAGTATGCAAATGGAAACTGAAGAGCACGTCCATCCGGGAATCCCCGATCTGCCGATGAATTTGGAGGACTCCATCCTTTATTTGAAGTCGGAGATGAATGCCGTTATTCTCGCACATTATTACCAGGAATCAGAAATCCAGGATCTGGCGGATGTGGTGGGGGATAGTCTCGAACTTTCGCGTCGTGCAGCTTCCACGGATGCGGATGTCATCGTCTTTGCGGGTGTTCATTTCATGGCAGAAACGGCGAAGATTCTTAATCCGAAAAAGCAGGTACTTCTTCCCGATCTTCAGGCCGGCTGCTCGCTTGCGGAAGGTTGCCCCGCTCCGGCATTCGAGCAATTCAGGAAACAGCACCCCGACCATGTTGCCATCAGCTATATCAATTGTTCCGCGGAAGTGAAAGCGCTGAGCGATATCATCTGCACGTCCAGCAATGCCGAAAAAATCATTTGCCAGATTCCTCCGGATCAACCGATCATCTTCGCTCCTGACCGCAACCTCGGCTCATTCCTGATGAGGAAAACCGGAAGAAAGATGCTCCTGTGGCAGGGAACATGCATCGTTCACGAGACGTTCAGCGAAAAGAAGCTCATTCATCTTCGGGCTCTTTATCCGCTGGCAAAACTCATTGCCCATCCGGAATGTGAAGAGCAGGTCCTGGACCGGGCGGATTTTATCGGGTCAACAAGCGGTTTGCTGAAATTCGTGCAACAGCCGGATGCTTCGGAATTCATCGTCGCCACCGAGGCGGGCATCATCCATCAGATGCAGAAGGCCTGTCCCGACAAATTGTTCATTCCCGCTCCACCCGAAGAAAGTTGTGCGTGCAACCAGTGTCCATATATGAAACTCAATACGATGGAGAAGCTTTACCTCTGCATGAAGGACAGATCGCCGGAAATCGTGATGAGTGACGATCTCATCCGCCGCGCAGCTCTGCCGATTCAGCGGATGCTCGATATGAGTTAATCCCCACGGAACCCTGCGGATTTTCCGTCGGCCTGATTTTTCAATACAATAGTTGATGAGATCACATTTGAAAGTTTGAATGTTCTATGCCAAATCCTGATTCCTTTCGTACCAAAACTATCCTCCGTCTCGGTCCCAGATCGTACGCCATCTTTTCGCTCGCGAAGCTCCCGGATCAATCGCGCCTCCGCAAGCTGCCGGTTTCACTGAGGATCCTTCTCGAAAATCTTCTTCGTCACGAAGACGGGGTATCGGTTCGGAAGCAGGATATCGAAACGATTCTCGGATGGAAACCGACGGCGACGCCGGACAGGGAGATCTCGTTCATGCCGGCGCGTGTCCTCCTTCAGGATTTTACCGGTGTGCCCTGCGCGGTCGACCTCGCGGTAATGAGGGATGCGATCGTACGGATGGGAGGGAATCCGGCCCGCATTAATCCTTTACAGCCGGTAGATCTTGTGATCGACCATTCCGTGCAGGTTGATGCCTTTGGAACCCCGGATGCGTTCCGGTTTAACGCGGAGAAGGAATTCGAGCGAAACAAAGAACGGTATGCCTTTCTTCGGTGGACGCAGCAGGCATTCCGGAATTTCCGCGTCGTACCTCCCGACACCGGTATCGTTCACCAGGTGAACCTGGAATATTTTGGAACGGTCGTATTCTCATCGGAGCAGAATGGTGAACTGCTCGCCTATCCTGACACACTCGTCGGCACGGATTCTCACACGACGATGATCAATGGGTTGGGGATTCTCGGCTGGGGGGTTGGAGGAATCGAAGCAGAAGCTGCAATGCTGGGTCAGCCGATCTCGATGCTTGTTCCGCAGGTTGTTGGATTCCGGCTCAGCGGTTCGCTGAACCCCGGCGCTACTGCCACCGATCTCGTGCTTACGGTGACGCAAATGCTCCGCAAGAAAGGCGTCGTGGGGAAGTTCGTTGAGTTCTATGGTGATGGCCTTCGCGCACTTTCTCTTGCCGATCGTGCAACGATTGCGAATATGGCACCGGAGTATGGTGCAACAATGGGATATTTTCCTGTCGACCATGAATCGCTCAAGTATCTCAGGTTTACCGGACGTTCGGATGACCAGGTCCGTCTTGTCGAGGAATATTGCAGGGCACAAGAACTGTTCCACGACAGTTCGCAGCAGGAACCGGAATTTTCGGATACGGTTGAACTCGATCTTGGTACTGTGGAGCCGAGTCTTGCCGGGCCGAAAAGGCCGCAGGACCGTGTGGCGCTGAGCTCATCCAAAGTCTCATTCCGGAAATCTCTCGTGGAGAATCTTGAAAGCAGGGGAAAAAAGGTGGACAAGGCCTCGGCAGAAAAATGGATTGCTGAAGCCGGTAAGAGTAAGATCGCTGGCGGCGCAGATAGAGCCGGAACTGAGTTTCTCAGCCCTGTTCAAGTTCGGAAAAACGGTTCGGAATTTTCACTTGCCCACGGCCATGTCGTTATTGCCGCAATCACGAGTTGCACGAACACATCCAATCCCTCTGTCATGATAGCGGCCGGCCTCCTCGCGCGAAACGCCGTAGCGCGGGGATTGAAAGCAAAACCCTGGGTAAAGACAAGTCTCGCACCGGGCTCGAAAGTGGTGACCGATTATCTGCAAGCCGCGGGGTTGATGAAACCCCTCGAACAGCTCGGGTTCAATCTCGTCGGCTATGGTTGTACGACGTGTATAGGTAACAGCGGTCCACTGCCGGAACCGATTTCGAAGGCAATCCAGGAGCGCGATCTCGTCACCGTCTCTGTTCTCTCGGGGAACAGAAATTTCGAAGGTCGTGTCAATGCCGGTGTTCGCGCAAATTACCTTGCTTCGCCTCCTCTTGTTGTGGCGTACTCCCTTGCCGGCACGATGGACATTGATTTGCAGAATGAGTCAATCGGCTCAGGCACGGGCGGTCAACCCGTTTATCTCAAAGACGTCTGGCCGAGCCCGGACGAGGTTGAAAAGACAGTGCAGAAGTGTGTCCAATCCTCGATGTTTCAGAAGGAATACGGGGAAGTGTTCAAAGGAAGCGCACAGTGGAGTTCACTCCCTGTTCCTGAAGGGGATAAGTATGCGTGGGACAGCAACTCGACGTACATCAAGGCGGCTCCATTTTTTGAGGGGCTTCCGGTAGTTCCCGGGGCATTGAAAAATATCACCGGAGCGCGGGTTCTTGCCGTCCTTGGTGATTCGGTGACAACTGATCACATCTCACCGGCTGGTTCAATTCCCGCAAAGGGGCCCGCTGGAAAGTATCTCATCGAACATGGCGTCGACCCGAAGGATTTCAATTCGTATGGAGCCCGTCGGGGAAATCACGAAGTCATGATGAGGGGAACTTTCGCGAACATCCGTTTGCGTAATCTGATGGCTCCGGGTACTGAGGGCGGTGTAACAATTCATCCTTCATCAAAAGAGCCGGTCAGTATTTTTGATGCGGCAATGAAGTATCAAGCGGAGGGTATCCCTCTGATTATTCTGGCAGGGAAGGAATACGGATCGGGTTCGTCACGTGACTGGGCAGCCAAAGGGCCGCGGCTCCTCGGCGTCCGCGCGGTGATTGCGGAGAGTTTTGAACGGATCCACCGCAGCAACCTTGTCGGTATGGGGGTATTACCGCTGCAGTTCATGCCCGGAGAAAACCGGGATACTTATTTGCTGACCGGGTTTGAAGTGTTCGACATCGAAGGCGTCGCCGATAACCTGACTTCCGGAAAAAAGATGCGCGTTAGTGTTCGATCACAATCCGGATCAAAATCCTTCGAGGTGATTTGCCGTATCGATACGCCGATGGAAATTGAGTATTATAAGAACGATGGAATTTTGCAGTATGTCCTGCGTTCTCTTCTGAAAAAATCATAGGGAAAGGAAAGACTGAAGATGCCGGTATTTGAATATTCATGTGTGGATTGCGGAAAGAGGTATGAAGTACTTCACAAGGTACGTGAAGTCGTCGCCGACATCAGCTGTCCGTACTGCTCTTCGATGCAGTATAAGAAGCTCTTTTCCGTCCCATCAGTGTCTGTTTCAAGCGGTTCGGCAGAGAGATGCAAGGATAGCAATTGTGAGAGCAGTGGAGGAGGATGTTGCGGAGGTATGTGCGGAATGGATTAGTCCGATTCTGCGAGGACCCCGCCTAAGACGACATTCCTCCTTGTCATGCGTTTCCGGATCACCATCCAGAGTCGAAATCCGAGCAATAACGCAAGAATAATTCCGTATCGTATGGGGAGATGGAGGTCCGCTTTAACCAGCCAGAAGTAATGGACAACACCGCTTATTGCCGACAGGTAGATCAACCGGTGCAGTAACTGCCAGCGTTTCCCTCCAAGCCATCGAACCATCCGTTTTGTAGAAGTCACTGCCAGCGGAATGAGAAGAACGAATGCCGTGAGCCCGGCGAAGATGAATCGTCGCTTTCCGACGTCGTGCAGCATTGACCCCCAGTCGAAGAATTGATCCAGCCAGACATACGTCATGAGGTGAAGAAAGCCGTAGAAGAAGGCGAGAAGCCCGAACATCCGCCGGTAATGAATCGCTTCGCTCCAGCCGGTGATCTTTCGGATCGGTGTGACGGCCAGCGTAATCAGGAGAAATCGGAGTGTCCAGTCCCCGGTCGCATGCGTGATGTCGCTGATCGGGTTGGCACTTAATGATCCCGTATACGCATCCCACCCCAGCAGAAAGAGAGGGAAAAGTGAGAGGACAAAAAGAATGGGCTTCAGGTACTTCCGCTTCATCCCGCTCCCGGATCAAAAATTCTTCCGGAGATCCATGCCTGCGTACAATCCCGCCACCTGGTCGGCATAACCGTTGAACATCAGAGTCTTCCGTTTGAAGAATTCTCCGATCCTCCGTTCCGTCTTCTGGCTCCAACGGGGGTGGTCGACCTCCGGATTGACGTTCGAGTAGAACCCGTATTCATTCGGTGAAGCAATCGACCAGGTCGTCGGCGGCTCTTTATCGACAAACCGGATTTTCACAATCGACTTGATACCCTTGAAACCGTACTTCCACGGTACGACAAGCCGGATCGGCGCTCCATCCTGGTTCGGAAGAGGCCGTTTTCCGTAGAGACCGATTGCCAGGATGGTGAGAGGATGCATCGCTTCGTCCATCCGCAGTCCTTCCACGTAGGGCCAGTCGAGAACGTGCGACTCCTGGCCGGGCATCCGCTTTGGATCGTAGAGCGTCTCGAACGCCACGTATTTTGCCTGTGAGCCGGGCTCAAGCCGCTTGATAAGATCTCTCAACGGAAAACCCAGCCACGGGATGACCATCGACCATCCCTCGACGCAGCGCATTCTGTAAATCCGGTCCTCAGGAGTATACGGCTTCACAAGCTCTTCCAGTGTGTATTCCCGCGGCTTCTTCACAAACCCCTCAACCGAAACGGACCACGGCTCCGTTTTGAACTCTCCCGCATTCATTGCAGGATCTTCTTTGTCTGTTCCGAACTCGTAGAAGTTGTTGTACGTGGTGATGTCTTTGAGGGAAGTGAGCTTCTCGTCGGTGTCGTACGGTCCTTTGGGTTTGATGACCGGGTCATCCGACGGAGTGGAAGAGTTCGAGAGGATTCGCGCACCCGGGAATCCTCCCGCCGCTACCGTGAGTAGTGCGGCTCCGGCAGTCCGCATAAACCTCCGCCGGCTGCGGTAGTGGTCTTCGGGAGTGATCTCAGAAGATCTGATGTCGTCGGATTTCTTGATGATCATGAACGCTCTTTCGTAATGATGAGCAAGAACTTAGAATTCATAAAAAATGTTCAGAATGATGAGCCCCACCGGGAGTGACGCCCAATCTCTGGTTTCAGGGACGCTTTCCGGGGTGCATTCAATAATAATAACTTTGAAAATTAAACAAAAATTCCATATAATTAATGATTATTTTGATGTGAAGAAAGGATTTGGATGATATGAATACGCTAAAGACAGTATTTCTCATGACTTTCATGATGGTACTGTTGATGTTGTTGGGTGAATATCTTGGTGGATCTCAGGGTCTGATCATGGCCCTGGCAATTTCACTGCTCATGAATTTTGGTTCGTACTGGTTTTCCGATAGAATCGTGTTGATGATGTATCGCGCAAAAGAGGTCACGGAAGCAGAAGCTCCGCGTCTTTACTCGCTGGTCGCCCGGGTTTCAAGCGAGGCACAGTTGCCGATGCCGCGTGTCTATATCATTCCGGGAGACACACCCAATGCCTTTGCCACGGGCCGGGGACCTCAACATGCTGCAGTCGCCGCGACTGAAGGTATCCTCAACCTTCTCACTGATGATGAATTGGAGGGAGTTCTTGCGCACGAGTTCTCGCATATCAAGCACCGGGATATTCTCACCGGGACGATTGTTGCCACAATGGTCGGAACGATCACGTTTGTTGCGCGTATGGCGGGATGGGCAATGATGTTCGGCGGTGCGGGGAGCAGGGACCGGCGAAACGGCGGCGGTGCTTCAGATCTCGCACTGATGATACTCGCCCCGATTGCCGCCGTTCTTGTCCAGCTTGCCATTTCACGCTCGAGAGAATTCGCCGCTGATGAAGGAGGAGCTCATATCTGCGGGAGACCGCTTTCCCTTGCAAATGCCCTGCAAAAACTCGAACGTGGCGTTGATCGCACACCCATGACGAATGCATCACCCGCTACGGCTCATATGTTCATTGTCAATCCGCTCTCCGGCGGCGGCATCGCGAAGCTCTTCTCCACGCATCCGCCCCTCGAGGAACGGATCGAGCGCCTGCAAAAAATGGCCATGGGTGGAATCTAAACGCCAACTAACGCATCATTCAACTACTACAGGAGATTTTCTTGGATCGCCCAGTCAATTTGCCCTCGGTTTCGCACGAACCCACTCCCATTCCGGATAAGGAAAACCCGTTTGAGTCGATGATGAAACGGTTCGATGTTGCTGCAGACCTTCTCGAACTGGAACCGGGTCTTTATAACTACCTGAAGACTCCGGTCAAACAAATTATCGTGTCCATTCCGATTATTCTCGATGACGGGAGGGTGGAAATTTTCGAGGGCTACCGTGTGATTCATAATGATATCCTCGGTCCTTCGAAGGGCGGGATTCGTTACGCTCCTGACGTAACCTTGGATGAGGTGAAGGCGCTGGCGGCGTGGATGACGTGGAAGTGTGCCGTGATGAATATCCCGTTTGGCGGCGCAAAAGGCGCTGTCCGCTGCGATGTCACGAAACTTACGAGCATTCAGATTGAAAAGATCACACGGCGGTATACCTCCAACCTGCTGGAGGTGTTCGGACCGGATCGTGATATCCCTGCCCCGGATATGAATACAAACGAGCAGATCATGGCGTGGGTGATGGATACCTACAGTATGCATATGCGGAGAACCGAAACCGCGGTGGTAACAGGAAAGCCCCTCATCATCGGCGGATCACTCGGCAGGAGAGAAGCTACCGGCCGCGGATGCATGATTGTTACGCTTGGTGCCATGGAGAAACGGGGCATCAAGGCAAAGGATGCACGTATTGCTGTGCAGGGATTTGGAAATGTGGGATCGGTGACCGCACAGCTCCTAGCAGAGCAGGGGTGCAGGATTGTAGGAATATCAGATATCAGCGGCGCGTATTACAATGCAAACGGCATCGATATCGGGAAAGCGCTCGAGCATGCCTCGAAGCACAAGACGCTTCATGGCTTTCGCGGCGGGGATACCCTCTCGCAAGACGAGCTGTTGGAACTCGATTGCGATGTGCTTGTTCCCGCGGCGAAGGAGGAACAGATTACAGCGGCAAACGCTCCGAAAATCCGTGCGAAGATCATTTCGGAAGGAGCAAATGGCCCCACCGATGCCAATGCGGATTCGATACTTCAGGAAAAGGGCATTCTCGTTATCCCGGATATTCTCGCCAACGCAGGCGGTGTGACGGTATCCTACTTTGAATGGGCACAGGATCGTGCGGGGTACTTCTGGACGCTCGACCGGGTGAACCGGCGTCTCGAACGGATGATGCGCCAGTCGTTCGATGCCGTCTATCATTCCGCATCAAAATACAAGACGACTCTCCGTATCGGCGCCTACGTCCTTGCCATTGATAAGGTCGCCAAGACGCTGAAAACACGAGGTATCTACGGGTAAGCATGTAGCATTGTCCAGACAATCCATTCTGAGTCGCTTGCTCGCGCTGTCTGTTTTCAGTCTGAGTATCGTCCATGCACATCTTTCGGCTGCTGAACAGCGCACGGAAAGCAACGTGGGGATCTTCAAACGGCTGGCGGCGGAGGCAGCCGAGGAGGTGACGGTAAATTCGCACTTCCGGTCTGGTGATAGTATTCACTGCAGGATTGCGGCACGCCCCGATTCATGGATCATCGAGAGTGCTCTCCTCGAACGATTGAAATCGACAGGGTGCACTCCGTTCGTGGGAGATTCGGTTGCCGGCTTGATCGGGCCGTATGTTCTTGATGTTGTGTATTCGCAGCTGGATGTGCGCTATGAAGACTCGTTTCGTGAGGGTATTTTTGGATCGAAGAGAACATGCCGCCACCTTACCGTATCTGTTGAATATCGCTCAGCGAACGCTCGTACCGGTGAGATACTGGCAAGCGGAACCTTGACGAAAGAATCGAGGGATACCGTGGCCGTCGATGACTTGTCCTCGCTGGAGGATCCCGGTGTCCGGAGCAGTCATGGTGTTCCGCCCGGAGACACGTTTCTGGACAAGATTGCTGAACCCTTTGTGATCCTGGGTGCAGCGGGAGTAGTTGTCTACCTTTTCTTCCACGTTCGAAGCTGAACACGAGATGCGAAACGTAATCAAATCACTCAGTGTAGTCACGGTCATTTCAATGCTGGCCGGACTTCTGATGTCCTGCGGGTCATCGGAAGTCACCCAAAATTTCTCCGCGGAAGACCGTTTCGCGATGGGGATGAAGAAATTCGGCGACGGCGATTATCTCGAAGCCATTTCCGATTTTCAGAACATCACGCTTCAGTTCCCGGGAAGCAGTGTTGCCGATAAGGCACAGTACTACATCGGTGAGTGCCATTTTAAGCGGTCGGAATTTCTCCTGGCCTCCGAGGCATACCAGACACTCCGGCGCACGATGCCGGCAAGTCCGCTTGTCGCGTCGGCGCAGTACAAGATCGCACTCTGCTATTATAATCTCTCCCCGACGCAACCACTCGACGAGAAATATCTGAACAATGCAATCGATGAGTTTCAGGCGTTCCTGGAATATTACCCAAAGGATGAGAACGCGTCCGATGCCGACGCGAAGATCAAGGAGCTTAAAGTCCGGCTCGCAAAGCGTTGTTTCGAAACTGCCGATCTGTATATGCGGATGGAATATTTCCGGTCAGCAACGATTTACTACGATCTTGTTATCGAGAAGTACTACGATACGAAGTATGCTGAACCCGCCTATCTCGGAAAGACACGCTCGCTGATTGCCCGAAAAAAGTATCCGGATGCAGAGCAGGTGATCGACAAGTTTCTGGAGAAGTACCCTGCCAGCGGGCTGAAAGGGGATGCAGAGTCTCTTCGGGGAGACATTCAGGATCACCTCCGGGGTACCTCTTCGGCAGCCGGGCTTCGACCATAATTTCGAAGGATCATCGTGCGAAAATCCGGGATTCGACATAAGCGTTACGTGAAATCTTCCCAGGTCGAGATGACCCAGCTCGTCCTCCCCAACGACACGAATAATTTAGGCAATCTTTTGGGGGGCCGGCTCATGGAATGGATGGATATTGCCGCTGCGGTTTCTGCCCAGCGCCATTCAAACAGGATTTGCGTCACCGCGGGAGTCGATGAGCTGGTTTTCCATCAGCCGATCCGGCTCGGGGAGGTCGTGACACTGCGCTCGTCCGTGAATCGCGTCTTTGGATCATCCATGGAAGTAGGAGTACATGTCGTCGCGGAGAACCAGCTTACCGGCGATCATCGCACGGCGAATACAGCATATCTGACATTCGTTGCAGTCGATGACCACGGGCAGCCGACAAAAGTGACGCCGATTATTCCCCGCACGCCTGAAGAGAAGCGTCGTTATGCAGATGCCCTCGATCGCCGGAACCGCCGACTCGCAAGGAGGAAAAACGTCGTCCATTGAATGACGGAGAATGCGTTCGCCGAACTCTTCAGTCCTGCATCTATCACCAAGGCGGGATCGTCATTCTTTGGCTCCTGCTTTACTGGTCAGGGGATAATATTCTCTGGGCTCAGCACGCGGTCGCCACATTTGGTTCCGTCATGGAGCTGAAAGTTCCCCGCTCTACGCTGGGAATTGTGGGTGGAGATTTCAACGGCGACGGCACGCCGGATATCGCAGCGTTCGGATCGGAAGGCGTTCGGCTTTATCTTCGCGAGCACCGGTCTTCCAGGTACCGGACAGTCCCGACGGGGATCACGAAGCCGATCATGATGATGGAAGGAGCACGATGTAACGGCGACCGCATTACCGACCTTGTCATGGTATCCGGACAACCTCCCGCGCTCCAGGTCTACCTCCTCAAACGCAATGGGCGAAGCTCTCTTTCATGGGAGTCCCAGCTGGATGAGCCGGTCGAACATCTTCTCCTTGCAGATATTAATGACGACGGAAAGACGGATATCCTTCTGTATGGCAAGAAACGATTAGGTGTAACCGCTTATCTTGGCATCGGCAATGGAACCTTTCGCTCACCGATCACGATTTTCCCGGAGAATTCGTTCGGCGCGGTTTCGGTGAGCCGCCCCCATGATATGGAAAACAGCAATGTCTTTGCAGCCGATTGGGTGTCGAACCAGGTCTTATTCTTTTCCGCATTCGGCCGGATGAAGTTCAGTTCGCCGTCTGTTTTGCAGTGCCCCTTCGAACCCTCGCTCATCGTTCAGGTACAGGATGATGAAAGCGAGAACGCGTTTACTGTGGTAGGATCCGTTGGAAATCCGTCGCTTCTGTTATTCAAACAGAACGCGCGGGGTGAATTCGAGCATGTCTCTGATCTCAACATCGGTACTCCGGTTTCCGCGCTGAATGTGGCAGATATTAACGGTGACGGGCGACCGGACATCGTTGCGATGAGCTCTGACGACAAAACCCTCAATGTCTTTCTGAACGGCGGTGAGGGGCATTTTGGAGAACATGTGAATTTATTCTGCGGGAAGTCTGCGGCGGATTTCCTGCTTGCGCAGAATAACGACGTGGGAGGGACCGACGCTGCCGTGCTCGACAGCGCGAGCTCTCTCGTGAGAATTTTCCGCAGCACGGAGACCCCGCTCACCTCGGAGCCCGAGAATGTGTTCGGTACGGGCCCGCGCCCTGGACAAGTTGCCTTTTTTGATATCAACGGCGATGGCACACAGGATCTCATACTTGCCAATCGCGGGGCACAGTCAATCTCGCTCTTCCTTACTACGCCAGGCGGGTATCTCGCGGGTCAAATACAGTTTCCGTTACAGTCAGTTCCGTCCAGTTTTCAACCCTTCGCATTGAATGATTCCACGTCGGTAATCGTTTCTACAGCCTCCGAGGCCGGAAATATTACCATACTTGAACTCGACACGCGGCATCTCGCACACTCAACGTATGCTCTTCCCACCGACGGAGAGGTTCAAGTCCTATCAGTTCATGCGGATAGTTCGGGACAATTCCTGCATATCCTGGCAACGGTGAAGGAGGGTATACCTCCGCGTTCCTCGATTATCGAGTTCGTGCAGATCGGGCAAAACCGATTTATCGAACGCACCGTTTCCACGCCTAAAGCAGAAAGTATTGCCGATGCTGTCCTCGGTGATTTCTCAGGAGACGGAGTACCGGATCTTGTCTATTCTCAACCGGACACCAGGCGACACACATACAATCTTTTTGAGTCGTATGGAACGATATCCGGTGATTTTCTCCCGCCCGCGCTGATCTCGTCCTATACCGATTCCGCCGTATCCGGAATTCATCTCTGGCATCATGATCTTACCGGTGACGGCATTCAGGATCTGGTCTGCAATATCATCGGCGCGAAGAACTCCGTTTGCGTCTTGCGCGGGAGGAAGGACTCCACACTTGTACCATTCCCGCATCCGCTGAGCGGGGATATTACTGTCAGCTTGCCGGACCGGCTGAAATTTGTAGATATCAATACTGACGGAAAAATCGACATCGTTCTGGAAAATCAGCAGACGAAATCGGTCGAAGTCCATCTTAACCTCGGGGAGGGTAATTTTGCACCGCCTTATGTGCTGACCAGCACCGAGGGTCTGGGTGGATTCGACATCGGGCGCATTGAGCACGGAACCGGGTATGAGCTCGCTCTCAGCGATTCAATCAACGGCCTTCTCAGGATCATTTCACTGAAATGAGTGCCGAATGAGTCCGAGACTGGCAGTCATCCTCATCTTCCTCGCGATACCATCCGTGATCTCTTTTGCCCGAGGTGAGCATTCTCCACTGTCAGGTACGGAGCTCGCACATCTCATCCGCCAGGCAGACGCGATTTATGGAAGAGGAGCGTTGGCATCCGGCTACGAACTCAGCGATGAGGTGGGGAAGTGCGGACTTGGCATTCGGTTCGGGATCGAAGCTCACTGGACGGAATTTACGCCATCCCAGCGCCTTCATCTTCAGCAGATTCTGGATCCGCCGCCCCTTGAGGCGAACAAGATCATCGGCAAGTTCAGAATCTATTATGATACATCGACCTCGGCCGGCGATGTCCCGGCGCTGATTTATATCGACAGCACAAATACCGCCCAGCGCATTCCGGGGACAGCGGAGGCATATGTCGATTCAGTCGGAAGGTATTTCAATTATGCCTGGGCCTATGAGATCGATACGCTCGGTTATCTTGCACCCCCGCTGGATACAGATGGGTACTTTCACATTTATGTGACAGAATTGGGTAATTCCGGAGAGTACGGCTCGACGAACTGGGATTCGCCTGCCATTAATTCCGGGCAGCCACCGCGGTACAGAACTTTTATTTATGTCGACAACGACTTTGCGGATCCTTACATATATATGCCCAGCCGCGGTATCCCAGGGCTCAAAGTGACCGCAGCCCATGAATTTCACCATGCCATACAGATCGGATCATATGGGGTCTGGGCGAACGATTTCTATTTTTATGAGATTACTTCTACCTGGATGGAGGGCGTGCTTTTCAACGAAGTGAAGGACTATGTTCAATATCTCTGGCAATACGATCCTGTCAGTCAACGGTATGTTGCGGCGGGCCAGTTTGCCACACCGGATGTTTCATTCAACGGGTATACTGGCCTCATCGAATACAGCAGATGTATCTGGGGAAAGTTCGTGCAGAAGAAATACTCCAGGGATGTCATGAGGCGGACATGGGAGTACATGGAATCCACCGCGAGTCTTCCGTCCATCGATGCGGCATTGAATGAGTACGGCAGCTCGCTGCACCAGGCCTTTCTTGAGTGGGGGCTGTGGAACCTCAATACCGGCCCCAATTCGGATTCCGTGAAGTATTACCCGGATGCGCATATTTATCCTCTGATGACCACGCGCCCCGACGTTGCGTTCACTCCTCCTTCCCGCTCATTTACCGATACCATCCAGGCACTGAGTTCCGCGTATCATCCGATTTGTTTGCTCGATTCCCTTCGCCAGACATGCAGCACAAGCCCCAAGATGGTTGCAATCATCTCAAACCTGAATAGCAGTGCAGCGGGAAATGGACTCGGATACGGATTCCAGTATGATATCTCGACGTCCGGGGATAATTCGTACAAACCGCTGGGGAACGGACTTTTCGTCCGATTAACGACACCCGACCCCGTGAACTGGGCAACACAGGAAATCGAAACGGACAGCGGATCGGTGGTGCCGATTGTTCCGCAGTATACAGAACCTCTTACCTGCCCGAACCCATTTATTCCCCACGGAAATAAGCCGCTGAGTTTCAGAATTCCGACTGATCCCACGAACCCTGCAACCGCATTTCTTGCCATCTTCACATCGAGTCTGGACAAGGTCTTTTCGAGAGAACTTTCCCTTCACCAGACCTCCTGCGGCAACGGGGTGGAATGGGACGGTCACAACGACCGCGGAGAAACGATTGCGACGGGCGTGTATATCTTTGTGGTCGATGTCAACGGTAAGCAATATACCGGGAAATTTTCGGTAGTGTCGCAATAAGTGATGAGCATTCAACTTCAGGCGGAAGGCCTCGCAAAGACATTTAACCGCCGGACAATCTTCTCGGGGATCTCACTTTCACTTCGCGAGGGGGAATCGCTCGCCGTTACCGGCCGCAACGGATCGGGAAAATCCACACTCCTGAAAATTATTTCCGGCGTGCTGTCACCTTCGAGGGGTCGCTGTTTCCTTAAGATCGACGATCGGGAGGTTCCTGCGGCCTCAAGCTATACTCACCTTGGGTTCGTCTCTCCATACCTGCAGCTCTATGATGAATTTTCCGGGATCGAAAATCTGGAATTATTCACGAGAATTCGCGGCCATCAGGTACCCAGACCGTTCATCGAAGCATTGCTCGAGCGGGTCAATCTCGCACAGCGCAGCCGTGATCAGGTCCGGACATACTCGTCAGGGATGAAACAACGTCTGAAGTACGCGTTCGCATTGCTGCACAATCCGCAACTTCTTCTCCTCGACGAACCGACCTCGAATCTCGATTCGGAAGGAATGGCGACGGTGTATCAGATTATGGAAGAACAGGTAACGCGCGGAATTCTGATCATTGCGACAAACGATGCCGAAGACCTCAAACGAACCGATCGTGTGCTCGATCTCAACTCCCTCGCCGCGGAGAAGGGGGCGGCAACACCATGAGCTCCCTCTGGTATGCCTCGGTGACAATCTTCGTGAAGGATCTTCGCTCCGAGCTCCGAACCCGGTATTCTCTCAACTCGCTGCTGATGTTCGTCATCACGACACTGTCGGTCATTCTATTTTCTCTCGGAAGCGAGAATGTCTCCTCTGACGTTCTTTCCGGAGTTCTCTGGATCATCATTTTTTTCTCGACAATGTCCGGGTTATCACGTTCATTCGTGAGTGAAGAAGAGCGCGGCACAGTCATGACCCTCCAGCTCACAGCCCGACCCCTGGCAGTGTTCTTCGGAAAGCTGCTCTTTAATACCGTGCTTCTTGCGGCGCTCAATCTCCTGACGGTGACGCTCTACCTTCTCTTCATCACGAATTTCGTCGTGCAAAATTATACGATTTTTATCACCACAATGGGCCTTGGCACGATCGGGCTGGCAAGTGCATCGACAATTCTCGCAGCGATCATCGCAAAGGCAAATACGAAAGGCACGCTCTATCCGGTTCTGTCGTTTCCCATCCTTCTGCCGCTGCTTCTAACGGTTATTAATGCCACAAAGATGTCCGTTGAGGGTGCCGCAGTGTATGAGGCCTTTAGTGAATTTCAGATTTTGATATCATATTTCATCGTCATCACGACAATTTCGTACCTTCTCTTTGAGTTTGTCTGGAAGGAATGAATCATGGGCTCATTGACTGGAAAGCGTTTTTTTTGTATCTTTTTTTGAACAACTGATGTTATCCATAAAGAACCATGCTTGGTAAGACAATATTGGGGGTTTGGCTGTCGGCGGTGATACTGGTTGCCTTTTCATTTCCCATGGTACATCACCCCAGCGAATGGTATCAATTTCCGGTCATCCCGGGGCTCGAGGACAAGGCGCGCATTCTGTTTTTCCATGTCCCGATGTCCTGGACTGCCGTTGTAGCGTTCATCCTGGCAATGGGATATTCGATCCGGTATCTTGTGAAGAAGAATATGGATGATGATATCAAGTCGGCGTCTGCTGCAGGACTCGGGTTGGTGTTCTGCATACTCGCGACAGTGACGGGTTCGCTCTGGGCGAAGTTCAACTGGGGATCATTCTGGAACTGGGACCCGCGTGAGACCTCGATCTTTGTGCTCCTCCTCATTTACGGCGCCTATTTTGCGCTGCGCTCGGCCCTGGATGTCGAGGAACGCAAGGCAACTCTTTCCGCGGTCTATTCCATCATCGCCGGCGTAACAGTTCCTTTTTTTATTTTCATACTCCCGCGGATCGTGGCGAGTCTGCATCCGGAACCGATCATCAATAACCGCGGCAAGATCGATATGAATACGACGATGCTGGTGGTTTTTCTCTGCTCGCTTGCAGGATTCACCGCTTTATTTTTCTGGATGTGGCATCTGAAGGTCCGTACGGAGCGCCTCGCACTTGTCCATCAAACTGAAGGAGAGTAAGTGTACGATTTCCTAACGGAAAATGCGCTATATATCGTTCTGCTGATCGTCCTGATCTGCTGGATCGGGATTTTCAGCTATCTGATCCGGCTTGACCGGCGACTTTCGAAGATTGAGCAGTCACTGAAGAGATGAGGAGATAAGAGATGAAGATGAAGATTATTGTGGCAAGCGTCGTTATCGTGGCGGCGATCATATTCGGGGCGATATCGTTCGTTCAGACGAATGTGGAATATACCGACTTCAATACTGCCGTGCACACGCACAAAAAGGTCCAGGTTAAAGGTGAGTGGATCAAGGACAAAGAGTCCGGTTTTGACGCTTCCACCAGCCAGTTTTCATTTTATATGAAGGACGACAACGGGCAGGAAGAACGCGTGGTCTTCGATGGTGCGAAACCGAACAATT
>DATIXJ010000035.1:0-3206 GCA_035518715.1 Bacteroidota bacterium
TATTACGCGCTGAACCGCGAAGTCTGCCAGTTCGCGAACGTTCTCCGCGCCATGGGAATTAAGAAGGGCGACCGGATCACCATCTATATGCCGCGCATTCCCGAAATCGTCATCGCCATGCTCGCCACGGCGAAGATCGGCGCAATTCATTCCGTCGTGTATGGAGGATTCAGCGTGGATGCGCTCCACGGCCGTATCGACGACTCCCAATCGAAGATCGTGATCACGGCCGACGGCGGATTCATGAACGGCAAAGTCGTCGAGCTGAAAAAGACGGTTGACGAGTCGTTGAAGCATTGCCCTTCCGTGGAAACGGTGATCGTCGTGCAGCGAACGAATCACGGCGTGAAAATGGAACCCGGACGCGATTACTGGTATCACGATCTGATCAAGCTCCCCATCGCGAACGGAAAATGTGCGACCGAAGTCATGGATGCCGAGGATCCGCTATATCTCCTCTACACATCGGGGACAACGGGAAAGCCGAAAGCCATTCTGCATACTCACGGCGGATACATGGTTGGGGTGTACTCAACACTCAAGTATGTCTTCGATCTGCAGGACCAGGATCGCTGGTGGTGCGCTGCAGATCCGGGTTGGGTAACCGGTCATTCGTATATCGTGTACGGCCCGTTGTTACTTGGGGCCACCTCCTTCATGTATGAAGGTGCCCCGACGTTTCCGTATCCCGATCGCTGGTGGGCTCTCATTGAAAAATATGGGATAACGGTCCTCTACACCGCGCCGACGGCAATCCGGGGCCTCATGCGGTTCGGAGAATCCTGGCCGAAGCGACACGACCTTTCATCGCTTCGTCTTCTTGGATCAGTCGGCGAGCCGATAAATCCTGAAGCGTGGAAATGGTATCATCGGGTGATCGGCGGTGAGCGCTGTCCGGTGATGGATACCTGGTGGCAGACTGAAACCGGGATGTTCATGATCACGCCGACTCCGGCAGTACCGCTCAAGCCGGGATCGGCAACCCTCCCGTTTTTCGGTCAGTCGGCAGAGATCGTGGATGAACACGGGAAACCGGTGAAGGATGGCGAAGAAGGGTACCTCGTCCTGACACGCCCCTGGCCTGCGATGCTGCGGACAATTTACAACGACCCCGAACGCTATATCCAGCAATACTGGACAAAATATCCGGGGAAATATACCACCGGGGATTCCGCAAAGCGCGACCCCGACGGTTACTATTGGATTATCGGAAGAGTTGATGATGTCATCAAAGTGTCGGGTTACCGGCTGGGCACTGCAGAGGTAGAAAGCGCGCTTGTGAGTCACGCTTCCATCGCCGAGGCGGCAGTTGTCGGTCTTCCCCATGAGGTGAAGGGGCAAGTTATCCACGCGTACTGCATCCTCAGAGAAGGGTTCAGGGAGACATCGACGCTTGAGGAAGAGCTTCGGAATCATGTGGCGCAGCATCTCGGTCCGATTGCAAAGCCCGAGAAAATCACTATTGTACCAAAGCTGCCAAAGACGCGCTCCGGGAAAATCATGCGCAGGGTTCTGAAGGCACGTGCTCTCGGCCTTTCCGAAGGAGACATTTCCACACTCGAAGAATAACAGCAGTAATCGATGGCAGAAACATCCGGCAAGTATGATCGGCGAAATTTCGTCCTGAACGTCGCCGAAGGTGCGTTGTTCGTCGCCGGCAGCTCTCTCATATCTTCGCAGACGGTCTTCCCTGCCCTGATTGTCAGGCTTGGAGGCGGAAACATCCTCATCGGTGCCTTTGGAGTCATCTCCTGGGTTGGGCTATTCCTTCCACAGATCTTTGCGGCCAGACATACGCAAACGATTCGCTGGAAAAAGCCGTGGGCGGTCCGTTACGGCGCAATTCAGCGCTTCTTCATACTTGCAATCGGTCTGGTTATCCTCCTGGGCGGAAAAGATCTTCCAGCTGCGGCGTGCGCTCTTATCCTCGCATTATTCGGACTGAATCAGATCTTCACGGGAATCACCACTCCGGGATGGTTTGATATGTATGCGAAGCTCACTCCGTTGAACCGCCGAGGACGGCTCGTTGGAATGCGGAATGCACTCGCCGGCGCCGGTGCATTTCTCTGCAGTTTCGCGTTGACCTGGATACTCACCTCGTTTGATTTTCCCCTAAACTTCACGTTCCCCTTCATTGCTGCGTTCGCGCTACAGTTTTTGTCCGTCATACTTCAGTCACGACTCGTCGAGGAATATCCCAGCCAATCCGTACCGTTTCAATCCCTGCGAGAGTATTTACGCGAGCTCGTCGAACTTGTACGCACACACCGGCATTTCCGATCCTTTCTGACGGCGTCGGCATTCTTCATCCTTGCCTCGCTGCCGTTGAGCTTCTTTACGGTCTACGGCCTGGAAAAATTCAAAGCGGGTGAAAGTGCGGTGGGTGAATTCACCATTGCTATCGTGATCGGGCAGTTCCTGGGAGGAATCATCAATGGATACATCGCCGACCGGCACGGCAACCGGCTTGCGCTCCTCTATGCCACAGCGTCAATGGCCTGTGCATCGGCGTGGGCGCTTCTGGCCCCTACACTCCTGCTATTCGATGTGGTGTTTCTGCTGGTTGGCATCAATCTCGGATCGGAGCTGATGATCCGGTACAATCTGGCAAGCGAATTCGGATCGACCGAGAGACGTTCGACATACATCGGAGTAATGAACACTCTTCTTTCGCCGTTGTATCTTTTCAGTCTTGCAGCCGGCTGGTTATCGGAAAAATACGGATATGTGAGTCTCTTTGGTGCCGGATGCGCCTGTTCGGTAATCGGTATAGTCCTTCTTCTCTCCGTTGTAATTGAGCCGCGGATATCCGGACCGAGAGGGAACAGGACGACGGCAGAGATCACGGAGACATGATGTTGTTCACGCTCAACCACCGAACGACTCAAGCCGAGTTCTTGGAGATACGATAAAAGATACGTATGTTTTTTCTGGGTGGAAGACCGCATGTTGCTGGAATCTTGCGTCCCGAATGACTTCCCGGGACATTGTGCGGAATTTCCCTTCTGGCTACACGCTCAACAAGATGGTACAGAACGATGATCTTGAAGGAGAAAGGAATAACGAGAGAATGGTCAGGCTGCCGGCTTACATTTCCCTCCTGCTGCTCCTGGGAACGCTCTCTATGCGTCCACACGGGCTGTTCGCAGGGGTCGGTGGTGGAAGAGCAGGAGATTCAACAGCAATGAGTTCCCAGCTGCTCG
>DATIXJ010000036.1:0-33940 GCA_035518715.1 Bacteroidota bacterium
ACGAAAGCCCCGGGCGCAAAATACTCAGGGACCCTCTCAGCGTATGCGGGCGATTATGTAAGCGGACGTACAGACCTGTATCCCAATATTGATCATGTTTCTCCGGGCGATCTTTATAATTTTGAAGGTTCGCTGAGCGGACCTCTGCCGGGTGCCGAGAACGTTTTGAGATTCTACGTCTCGGGCCGTCATTATTATGATGATGGCTATCTCTACGGCAAGCGGGTCTTCAATCCATCCGATTCATCAAATTTCAGTGCTACGAATCCCTCCCAGTGGTACATCGGCGCGACGGGGGACGGCAAGTATGTACCGATGAACTACACAGATCGCTCGACACTTCAGGGCAAGTTATCCATCCTTCTTCCGAATTCCCGTACCGTCACTCTGCAGGCGCTCTATCAGCAGAATGACTATCGTGAATACGATCACGAATATTTCCTTGACCCGGATGGAGACTACAAGTATCACCAGAAGAGTTTTCTCGGGTCATTGATCTACACGCATGTTCTGAACAACTCGGCATTTATCGATTTTCGCGGCTCGGCATTTATTTCGGACTACAAGCAGGCGGCGTATGATTATCCGTTCAACCCGTACCATGACGTAGATCCACGATATATCTCGCCGGAATTTGTTCAGGAACAGGGTCTTGGGGCAAATGCATTTCTCGTTTCCGGAACACAGAACTGGAATTTCCAGCATCATACCAATACCTACACAGGAAAGATCGATCTCACGGATCAGATTGATCAACAACACCAGTTGAAAGCGGGCTTCGAGGGTGACTATTATCGACTCAAGTATCTTGATTTCCAGGTTCATGTCGACGCAACGACGAACTTCATTCCGGCGCTTCCGCCGCCGGGGAGCTTCGATTATAATCTCTACAATAACCATCCGTATCAATTGGCGGCGTATGTTCAGGACAAGATCGAGCTTGATTATCTGGTGGTAAATGCCGGAATCCGTTTCGATTATTTTGAACCTGATGGAAGTGTGCTCATCAATCCGAATAACATTCAGGCACTCGACAGTCTCCAGCCGCCGTTCCCGTCGCAGTTTCTGCGGAAGGCAAGTTCAAAGTCTCAGGTGAGCCCTCGTATCGGTCTCTCGTACCCCATCACGGACAAGGGAGCCGTCCATCTCTCGTACGGGCACTTCTTCCAGATGCCGGCATTTGACTTCCTCTACAAGAATCCGAACTTCAGGATTCCCCTGACGGGCACGTTCCCGGATTTTGTTGGAATGGTGATCGGGAACGCCGACCTCCAGCCGCAGCGCACCACCATGTATGAAATCGGATTGCAGCAGGAAATTTTTGATAACCTCGGAGTCACGGTTACCGGTTATTACAAAGACATCCGGAACCTCCTCGGAATTGAAGAATTCTACAAGAGCAATGTGCGCCTCTTTGGGGAGTACGTGAATCACGACTTCGGCGAAGTCAAGGGGATCACGCTTTCCCTCGAGCGTCGCCTTGCGGGCGGGTTTGGCGCAACACTGGATTATACTTTCCAGGTTGCACAGGGAAGCGCGTCCGATCCGAATGAGGATTTCAACAAGGCGCAGGCATCACCGCCGATTCAAATCAATGAAGAACTGGTTCCGCTGAATTGGGATCGCCGGCATTCCCTCAATTTTACGGTCACGTACGGTTCTGAAAAGACGTTCATTGCGAGCCTCGTCGGGAAGCTCGGTTCCGGTCTTCCATACACTCCGGCATTGCAGAATCAACGGACAGGGCTTGAGAACAGCGACAACATGCCGACCTACTTTAACACAGATCTCTATGTGACGAAAGATGTCACGCTTTTCGATTTGGCGTTTTCGTTTTTTGCAAAAGTGTATAATTTGTTCGATACCCCGAGCGAAATTAACGTCTTCACGGATTCCGGGCGGGCAGGTTATACGCTTGCCCTGACACAATCGCCCGCTCCGCGCGGTGATAACACTCTGGGACAGTACTTCAGCCGACCCGACTTTTATTCCCCTCCGAGGCAAGTGATACTCGGGGCCACGGTGTCATTTTGACCGGATGTCTGAGGAACAGTATGCATAGATTTAGTATCAGATGGATCTTATGCCTCACACTCGTAGCCTGTGTCGGCTCGTTTGCGCAGACGATTGTCGATAAGAACAAGGGCACGCACTACGAGGCGCGTAAAGGAGTGATGGATGGCAATCTGGTCTCAACGATCTATTATAACTTCGGGGAAATCGCCGACTGGCTGAATGATCCGACGCGCAGCGGAGTCTGGCCCAAAGGGACAAACCACACCTACATTGACGGTGTAGCTGTGATTGTCCAGGCGGAAACGAAGGACCCGCAGGGCAATATCATTCACCCCCTCGAAACAAACTATTACGAGTATACGCGGCACGATCCCTCAACCGGCGTAACCTGGGGTTGGTGGCCGCTGCCAAATTACGCGGGAAGGTACCAGTCGACCCCCGCGCAGAGCACCGATCCGACCACCTGGCCGACGCACTGGCCTGACCGCCCGTCGGATTGGGACGGGTACTGGGATGGGTTTTTCGGAAAAGGCGTGCAGAATGCGGATCTCGAGAGCTATTTCGTTTTCGATGATAATGAGGATCGCGATTATATCCTGAATCATCATTTCTATCCCGACCGTCAGGATTCAACCCGCGGGGGACTGGGAATGCAGGTGCACGGCCGCGGTTTTCAGTGGTCTCAGGTTCTTGCGGAAGACGTCATCTTCTGGCTCTACGAGATCACCAATATGGGAACCACCGATTATGCCAAGACGCTCTTCGCACAGTACGTCGACTGGGGAATCGGTGGTCATGATAATTCTTCAAATAATGCGGGGGACTATAATAGCACGCTAAACCTTTCCTATGCCTGGTCTACGGTTCCCTACGGCAGTCCCGGCCATTGGAGCCCCGTTGGCTATGCCGGCTACGCGTTTCTGGAGAGCCCCGGAATCTCAGATGATAATAAAGACAATGATCACGATGGTCTCACCGATGAACGCCGTGATAATGTGGCAAAGGTGTTCATCTCCGATCCGTATCAGGATCCATTTCTGCGGGATGTGCAGACCGATACCGCTACGTTTCGTCAGTTCTACGGATACTCCTGGAAACCGCACTGGGATGCCGATGAGAACTGTAACTGGCGTTCGTTCACCGATCTGAATCATAACGGCAAATGGGATCCGGGAGAACCGCTCAACGACGATGTGGGTACGGACGGAATAGGACCGCTTGATCCGGGATACAACGGACCTGATCCGGACGGGAGTGAAGGCAACGGCAAGCCCGATCAGGGTGAACCGAATTTCGGTATTCTCGATAAGGATGAATCCGATCAGCTCGGCCTGACGGGATTTTTGATCGCCGCTGTCCATACCTACGATCTCAACAATGATGAGCGTAACTGGGGTGCTCTCTCGGCTCTGCCTCAGCCGCACGGCCAGCAGCTTCTGGGGGTCAATCTCGCGAATTACTTTTCCAGCTATCTCTTCCATTTGAATGGACGAGACACCTATACCTCTCAAACGGGAACGTTCCAGCAGACAGGGGAAACAGAACGATTCTCAATGGGCCTGATTTTCGGATTGAGCTCCGACGATCTGTTCCTGAGGAAGAAGACGGTTCAGCAGATTTACAATGCCAATTATCAGTTTGCGAAGCCACCCGACAAACCGACTGTCAAAGCGATACCCGGTGACCACCGCGTGACCCTCTATTGGGATAATCGTGCAGAGTTTACGTTCGACGCTTTTTACCAGAGAATCAACTTTGAGGGCTACAGGGTCTACCGCAGCACGGAGTATACATTTCTTCAGGATCAGGTTATCACCGATGCCTATGGAGAAGCGACATACAGGAAACCGATTGCACAGTTTGATCTTGTTGACGGCATTACAGGACTCGCTCCCGTCGGGATCAACGGTGCGTATTTTTATCTTGGGAATGATGGCGGATTACAGCACTCGTTCATCGATTCGACTGTGGAAAACGGCGTGACATATTATTATGCCGTTTGTGCTTACGATCAGGGCTTCGTCACGACGAATATTGAGGGGGAGGTCCTTGGTATTCCTCCATCGGAAACCACCAGCATCATCAAGGTGGATGCCAATGGCAATGTGAAGACCGACATCAATACTGCTGTTGTGGTACCCCGCGCTCCCGCCGCAGGATACATTGCGCCGAAGCTCGGGGACTATTTTGCCAGCGGGCCTGCTACCGGTTCGGTCAGCGTGAACATTCTCGATCCGGATTCGCTGAGAGACGGCCATTCGTTCAAACTGTCATTCCAGGATTCCACGGCGTTTCACAATAATCCTGATCCGTACTATCAGTTGGTTGATCTTACGAATGGCGATACGGTGATTCCGCTTCGTCAGATCAGGGCGATTCCCGAAGTTACCCCGGTTACAGCCGGTTACGCCGTTAATATCACTAATGATTCCATCGTTGCGATCGACCAGGATAAGTCGGGATGGATCAAAGGGAACAGCAATGTCATCGTCCAGATTGGATTTGATTCACGCTACGCGCCTGCGTATCAGGCACGGAGGGTCAATTACCCGGCAGACTTCGATTTCGAAATTACAATCCCGGGGCAGGGAGATACTTCGTTTCCTGCGTCGAGCTTCAGCGGGCCCATCGATTCGACGGACATTATCGTCCACAATCTGACGGAAGACATCCCTCACATGCAGTTCATTTTCCGTGACAATAATAACGATGGATTGTTCAATGCGGGAGATGCAGTCTTCATCGTCTGCGGTGATTCGGCTGGAAAGCGTGCGACGGACTTTCCGACGGCAAAAAAGAGCTGGTCAGTAACCTTTATCAAAGATACGCTGATCCCTGATGCGCAGCAGCGTCCTCCGCAGCCGGGGGATATATTCCGGGTGATTGTAAAAAAGCCGTTCCGCACAAATGAATACGTACAATTTAAAACGACGAAACCGCGCATCGATGCGTCCAAAGCAAATTCGGATATTTCGAAAGTTGCCGTTGTTCCAAATCCCTATGTGGGCGCCGCCTCGTGGGAGCCGCCTCCGACGTCGGTAGGCAGAGGGGACCGCCGGATATTCTTCATCCACCTTCCGAAACAGTGCACGATCCGGATTTATACGATCAGCGGTCATCTCGTCCAGACGATTACGCATAGCGGAACGATTGACGACGGCCAGGAACCGTGGAATCTCATCTCGAAAGATGGTATGGACATTGCATTCGGGGTCTATGTCTTCCAGATCGATGCTCCAGGTGTGGGAACCTATGTCGATAAATTTGCTATCCTCAAGTGAGCACGGCGCTATGAACATTCTCACCAGACTTGCCTGTTCACTTCTTCTCCTGGCATGGGGCGTAACCGGTAGTTCGAGCCAGACTGTTGCAAGCGACGTTTCGAAATCGGGCACCACCGCCGCCACGTTTTTGGAAATTCCGGTAGGTGCCACGGCAATCGGTATGGGAAGTGCGTATGTCAGCGTTGCGGATGATGCCACTTCGCTGTACTGGAATCCCTCGGGAATCGCTTCCATTCCTCAGTATAATTTTATGGCGGTGCACACAAACTGGATCGCCGACACGAAATTTGATTTCGGGGGACTGGTTCTCCCGATCGGCGATATTGGAACACTCGGGTTTGGCGTGACGATTCTCTCGATGGGGGACATGAAAGTCCGAACCGTGGACCAGCCCGAAGGGACGGGAGAATATTTCAGCGCGGGTGATCTCGCGGTAGGACTGACGTACGCAAGAAAGCTCTCCGACCGTTTTGCGGTGGGGTTTACGGGAAAATATATCCAGGAAACCATCTGGCATGAGCAGGCGTCTGCTTTTGCTCTCGATATTGGTACTTCATTCAGAACCGACCTGTTCGGGGGTATGATGATCGGTGCGACGCTCTCAAATTTTGGCACCCCCATGCAGATGTCCGGACGCGACACACGCCAGTTCATCAGTGTGGATCCTGCCAACAGCGGTTCGAATTTCCAGGTACCAAGCGATATCGAGATGGATTCCTGGAACCTTCCCCTTCTTTTCCAGATCGGCGTATCTACGAATGTCGTGAAGCAGGAGAACTACCGGTGGACAGTGGCCGTTGACGCCCTTCATCCCAACGACAATTACGAAAGCATGAACATGGGTGCGGAATTTGCCTATCAGGAAGAACTCTTCATCCGTGGAGGGTACGAGTCATTGTTTCTGCCTGATGCTGAAGGAGGTTTTTCGTTTGGGTTCGGTGTCAACACGAATAACGTCTCGGGCAATCTCGGGCTTTCATTCGAATACGCATACCGGAACATGGGTCGGCTCGATAATACACACACGTTTTCCATGGGCATCGCTTTTTGATGTGGCAAGATGATGATCTGCGGTCGGTTGCACAAACGAAGATTGTTCCTTCGGTGGAGTGTTCTGCTTTCTCTCGCCTTTCCGGTTTCCGGACGTTCCGTTGCGGGTGATACTCACCCGGGCTCTTTCTCCATTGAGAATCCCCGCTACCAGTCAATGGTCGTTGCCCGCGTTGGATCTCATCAGATAACTGCGCAGGAGTTCCTGCTGAATTACGCTTTCGGCCCCGCATTCCCGAAGCGCGAGAAACAGTCAAAGACGGAATATCTCAAGTACATGATCTATGAGAAGCTCCTCGCACTTGACGGTTACCGTCATCAAATCGACAAGACCGAAGATGCACGCCTCTCGTTGGCGGAAATGCAGGGCGATCTTGCAACCGAGGAGCTCTACAAACATGATATCCTGTCGAAGATTCACGTGACCGAAAAGGCGATTCAGCTCGGCATCTCCCAGGATCATGTGAGCTGCAGCGTGCGATGGATCTATACGAGAACACCGGAGGAGATGGAAGGCGCCCTCGTCGGGCTTGCACACGGTATCTCCTTCGACTCCCTGTATCGTTTGCAGTTTCGGGACACCTCCGTGAAAGCCGATGATCGGTCGATGGTGATGAGCAGGTTTCGTATCGGCATGCATAATCCGCAGCTTGCGCGGGTTCTGGATACGCTCCACATTCATCATCTCTCTGCACCGATCCAGACTCCCGATGGTTACTACCTCGTCTATCTTGCAGATGCGGAACGCGACGTCATGGTGAATCAATCCGAAGAGATTAAACAGCATGAAGATGTGAAGAGAGCGTTGATTCAGCACCTCGCGGATTCACTCTCAGACCGGTATGTCCAGAAACTCGTGACAGACCACCATCCATCCATCGAGCGAAGAACCATCGACATCCTGCACGCGCACTTTGCAAAGGTGATGTTGTCGGCATCCGACTTTGATTCCTGGAGGCTCGTTCCACGCCTGCTTGACCGATGGGGGCCTGTGGAGTACGAAAGAGTGGACCCGTCACTTGTCCTTGTAACATCACGCGGAATAAAATTCACTTCAGGGGATTTCTTGAACTGGTATCGGGCAAGAGAAGTGAATCTGAAATTTACACTGACCACACCGGAGGCAATGTTCGCTTCTCTTGAAGGTTATGTCTGGCAAATGGTGCGCGACAGACTCCTGACCGTACGAGCGTATCAGCGCGGGTACCAACACCTCCCCCGGGTGAAGGAACAGCTTGCCTGGTGGAAAGACAAAATTGTCTACAATATCATCAAGGCAGGTCTTGAAGATTCGATTCATCCGACGAATACGGGGCTCCAGGAATACTATCGGGAGCACGAGAGGGATTTCCGTGACACAAGCGGTGTGGTGATCCCGTTCAACAACGCGAAAGAGGATGTCCTTCGGGCGTGGTTCTCCTTTGAATTGACAAAAGCCACTGTCCACCGTGTTCTGAAATTGAAGGAGGAATATCACATAAGCATAAACGACCAGATTCTGGATCAGCTTACGGTCGATTCTGAAAATGATCCACGTGCCATAGATGTGTATGTTGCCAAACCGGGGGGGATTTTCCCGCGGCCCGCATTTCCGACCATTGATTACAGCTGGCAAACGTGGAATTAAGACACGCACAGAAGTTTTTTCAGGTATTCCTGGTTGCCGTTCTCGCCGGCTGCGGCAGCAGGCAGGAGACCGCGAACCCATCCTCGGGCACGATCGAACTCACGTACTGGCCCGCCCCCAATATTCAGGAAATTCAGTTGGCGGACAGTCTTGTCCACGTTTGGAACCGGACACATCCCGCGATTCATATCCGCATGCAGCCAATTCCCGTGAGCCAGTCGACGGAGGAGGTTCTTCTTGCCGCGATCGCGGGGAAGACCACTCCCGATATCTGCTCGAACATCTGGCCGGGAGCGCTCCATGATTATACGCAGTCGGGAGGTCTCATCCCGCTCGATACATTTCCGGATTTTGATTCGGTGGCTTCCGCACGTGTTCCGGCAGAACTGTTGAAGACCTTTCGCTCCGCCGACGGCCATTGCTTTCAGTTTCCCTGGAAGTCGAATCCTGTGATGATGTTTTATAATAAGCGACTCTTCCGTGAAGCGGGGGTGGATTCGGCACCGAGAACATATTCTGAATTTCTCCGCGATGCACAGAAAGTTACGCGTGATACCAACGGCGACGGCCAGACCGATATCTGGATGGGAGAACGGGATATTCGTCCGATCTGGTGGCAGCGGTTATTCGATTTTTATCCGTTCTATATCGCGGCATCGGGCGGAAAGACTCTCTTCACCGCAAATGCCGTCACCTATGGTGATGAGTCTGCTGTGAAGGTATTCGATTTCTTTCAGAAATGTTATTCGTATGGGTATTTTCCGAGGACATTTTTTCAGGGGGGTGATCCCTTTCTTCTGGAGAAAAAAGCAACACATTTCGCCGGCCCATGGGAAGTTGCGACGATTGAAAAATACGCTCCAGGTCTTGAATTTGGAGTTGCTCCGCTACCTGTCCCGGACGATCACCAGGGGCCCGTCTATACAACCGGCGACTTCAAAAATATTTCCATTTTCAGCACGACCACACATCCTCGCGAAGCATGGGAGTTCGTAAAGTTTCTGGTGACCGCAGAACACGATTTGCTCCTCCTGGAAATCTGTAATCAGATACCAGTCCGCGGTGATCTTGAGACAAACCCCCTGTTTGCTTCGTATTTCCATCGCAATCCGCTGATGACGAAATTCGCGCAGCAGGCGCCCTACACGCGCGGCATGGATGCAGTTCCGGATCTGAAAGAGATATTTGACGCGATTTCACAGGAATACGAGATTTGTGCGGTGTACGACAGAAAAAGCCCGGCGGAAGCCATTCGTGATGCCGTAGATCGCACGAGATCTATCGTGGAGTGGAATCAATGAGAGGCCGCTATTTATCCGTGAAGCGGAAGAATGACAGACAGGCGTATTTGTTTGTGATGCCCTACGTTCTGTATTTCCTCGCATTCGTTGCATATCCGCTGATCTTCTCCATCGTGCTCATGTTCAACCGCTGGAATATCGTCACGCCGATGGAATGGATCGGTATCAGGAATTTTGTCCGCATGATCCATGATCCTCTTTTTTTTAAATCGTTGGGAAATACCATCATCTTTCTCCTGATCCACATTCCTCTTCAGGTCGTCGTGGCGTTGGGGCTTGCCATTCTTCTCAACGCAAAACTGAAATTCCGGTTTTTCTTTCGCGCGGTGTATTTCATGCCCGTTGTTGTGTCCGGGGTTGTCGTCACAATTCTCTGGCAGCAGCTCTACTCGTTTGATTACGGCATCTTGAACAATATTCTCTCCTCGATCGGTCTGCCGAGAATTCCCTGGCTTGTCGATGCGGCGTATGCGATGCCTTCCATTGCCATCATGGCGACGTGGAAGAATGTCGGTATTTACATCGTACTCTTCCTTGTGGGTCTTCAAAATATCCCCGCGGAACTGTACGAAGCTGCATCTCTCGACGGGGCATCCAAAGCAAAGAAATTTTTCCACGTGACGCTTCCGATGCTTAACCCCACCATCATCGCCATTGTGATTCTTTCGACGATCGGCGGATTCTCGCTCTTCATCGAGCCATATGTCCTGACCGGCGGGGGCCCGATGCAGAGCACACTCTCGACGATGCTCTATATCTACAATCAGGCATTCTATTTCGATCACATGGGATATGCCGCGACCCTTGGCATCGTTTTCGCGATCATTATCCTGACTGTGGTGGGAATTCAGCGCAGGGTTATTGAGGCCGAGACATGACCGGCAAAATGATCCGATACATGTTCCTTCTTGCCGGCCTCCTGGTGTTCGGTTATCCCTTCGTCTGGATGATCGTCGGGTCATTCAAACCCGAACTGGAAATTCCAAACCTCAAGCTTTGGTCATCGTTGATGACCTTCAACAGTTACCGCCAGGTCTTTACGAAAATTCCGATTGCACGGGCGTTCCTGAACAGCGTCCTTGTTTCGTTCACCGTGACATCGTGCGTTGTTGTCCTTGGATCGATGGTCGGGTATGCCCTTGCCAAACTACGGTTTGCTGGTAAGGGAATTCTCTACATCCTTATTCTTTTCACAATGATGATTCCTTTTCAGATTACGCTCATCCCGCAGTATGTGTTGATGGTGAAGCTCGGCTGGACAGACACGTACCTTTCGCTGATCGTTCCATCCATGATGAGCGGACTCAGCATCATCCTTTTCCGTCAGTTCTTCATGGGCATTCCGCAGGCACTTATCGATGCGGCACGCATCGACGGTTGTTCGGAATTCCAGATTCTCATCAGATTAATCTGGCCGCTTTCGGTTCCCGTCATCATTACGGTTGCGATTCTGACATTCATGGCAAGCTGGAACGATGTTTTGTGGCCTCTCATCGTCGTGCGCGACCGCTCGTTGATGACCATGCCGCAGCTTGTGACAATCTTTGTGATCGGGGGCGAATCAGAGTCGCAGCTCGGCTCTCTGCTTGCCGCAGCAACCCTGCTTGCCCTTCCGGTCATCCTGGCGTACGCGTTCTTCCAGCGGTACTTTATTGAAAGCATGTCGTCGTCCGGAATAAAGGGATAAACCCGGTGAAATATCCTTCGTATACATATCCGATCGACAAGCTTACGACAGGATCCAGTCTGGGAAATTACCATCTCTTCGCCAGATTTGACGCCGAAACAAACCTGAAAGGACTTTGGTCTGCTGATGACAATCAGTTTTACGTCGGCGAGTGGGAATGCAGTTTTGATGTCGACGGCATACCTGCGCAGGGACGATTCACAGAATTCTTCCCGGAGTCACAATCGACCACCTACTCACATGAAGGCGTTACAGTAACCAAGCTGGCATTTTTGCCATTTTTTCTGGAGCAGGAAGCAAATCGCCATGTCGATGAAATGCATTCCCTGGTCTATCTGATCCGGCTCCTCAACGAATCCGAGGCAAGAAGGCATGTACGCTTCCGGCAGATGATTTAT
The DNA here is from genome assembly GCA_035518715.1 of Bacteroidota bacterium. Lineage (GTDB taxonomy): Bacteria > Bacteroidota > Ignavibacteria > UBA10030 > SZUA-254 > DATIXJ01. The sequence continues at coordinate 11,364 of DATIXJ010000036.1, forward strand.
TTTCCTGCCGACCGGTCTCCGCTCTTCACAAAACAGCCGCCATTGGAGCAGATGGATAAGCAGGTAAAGATCACCAGTTCCGCCTCGTCGTGTGAAATCATCACCGAGAACGCGGAAGCGGAAGCGCGCGTGCTTGTGTCCGGCATGCCCTGGAAGCTTTGCGAAGGGAATGACCGCTCCCTGATGATCGAATTCGAGATCGATCTCGAACAGGGGGAAAGAAAAGAAGTTCCGTTTGTCTTGTCCATCTCGGATAAGGGGATCGACCAGGCGCACAGGAATGCCGGTAAATCGGACTCTCCGGGATTGCTTCTTGAAAAGAGCCGGGGGAGCTATACTTCTTTACTCAGACGGTCCATGGTCCTTACGCCGGATGACGTCATAAACAGGGGAGTCGCGTGGGCGAAAGTGAACACCGTCCGTGTTCAGCACCGGTATCCGATCGGCGAAGCGTTCACGAACGATCCGCCTCAGGATATTGTCGTGGTCCGCGACGTTGCCTGGTATGTCTTTGGCTCGGATTATCTGACGCCGGAGTTCTCCCGGAATATGCTCGATGTGGTGAACAGCTTCGGTGTTCATGAAGGTGGCAAGCTGACGGAATATATTCATGCGAATGAGATACGTCCGGAGAAGCACGACTACAAGCTGAACATCAATGATGATACGCCTCTTCTCGTCGCAGCGCTCTTCCATCATGGCATGACTGTTGGAAAAGATGAATTCTGGGAGAAATATTATCCACGAATGCGGACGGCTTCTGAATGGATCATCTCCCAGATGAAGGACGGGCTTGTCGTCTGTAGTGCCGAGGGGACGAATGTATGGGGGATATGCGGCTGGAGAAATATCATCGATAACTATACTCTTTCCGGGGCAGTGACCGAAGTGAACGCGGAATGTTACTTCGCTCTCAAATGCACATCAGAAATCGCAAAGCTTCTTGGCCGAACATCGGAGAAGGAATATTTCGAATCGCATGCGGAGATTCTCAAGTCGTCGGTGAACAAGCATCTTCTGTCCGATGTGACCGGTTTGTATCTCCTCAATCGCGATATTGCCGGAGCGCCGCATCACGATATCACCGGAGACCAGATCTTCCCGGTCTTCTTCGGAATAGCCGATGATGGAACGAAAAAGAACATTTTGAAGCGGCTGACGCACGATGACCTCTGGACGAGTTTCGGTAGTCGCACGGTGAGTCCCGGGGAGAAGAATTATGATCCCGATTTCGGTTACCAGCTCATGGGCGGGGTTTGGCATAATCTGACTGCGTGGGTGTCGTACTGCATTCGTCACGACGAACCGGAGCGGCTGGTTGAAGGAATGCACAATATCTACCGTTTACCGGAGATCAACAATCTGAAAGAGTATCAAAATGTCGTCCCCGGTGAATTCCCAGAACGGCTTCACGGGGAGACATTTGCGAGCAGGGGGATGTCGCTGAGCCCCTGGATGCCGCCAACCTATCTCTGGCTCGCCATCGAAGGTCTTGTTGGTGTAAAGCCCTCAACAGGTGCCATCGAAATATCACCAGCTATTCCCGTTTCGTGGAATTGGATAGCCGTGAAGGACCTTCCCTGGCGGGGATCACACATCACGGCATTGCTCTTCGAGGGTGTCCTTTATTGCAGCGAGCACGTGACAAGCCGTTATCCGCTGCGCGTCGGTGAACTCTTGGATGTGCGGTCTGACAACCAAATAATTGCTGCCATGAGCTTCAGGTTATCGGACGGGATAGTCCTTTTTGCCGTTTCAGCGGAGAAGACTCAGGGCAACGTGGAAATCCGGGATCACGGCCGTATCATCAGACGTCAGGTTTCCCTGAACCGAAATGAAGGCATACTCATCCGAGTCTCAGATACTGAGTCGGTGATGGAGAAGGTATGAAACTGGGAACATTTTTTCTTGCACTTGCCATACTGGTCCTGGGTTCTCAGGTTTCGATTGCGCAGGACCAAACAGGATATCTGAAACCCCTCAAGTATTTCTTCGACGGACACTACGGTCAGGTGGAGGTTGGCGGACCGTTTGTGGGTGTGGAGTTTCATTCGAGCCGCCCGTTACCTTCACGCATCAGTTTTTATTATCCTATCGCTAACAGCATCGACTTGAGTACGGATTACTGGAAACGCGGCGAATCGTTGCCTATGGCTCTCGGTCTGCAGGTCGACGGCGGTCCGAAGAGATGGGTCGGGAGAGATCCATGGTCGTATGTCGTGAGTCCACACCGGGTTGAATTTACACGAACTGAAGAGGGATTGAAATTCTCGATTCTTTATGAATTCTGTATGAACGAGCCCGCTTTTGTGCGGACCATGACGATTACAAACCTCTCCCGTTCCGCGCATACGATTGTTCTCTACTCTCACCTGAAATCGACGCTCCGGACGTGTCAGACATACGCGAGAGTGGACTCCGGTTGGAGCTCTTATGATCAGAAGTCTGGCACGACTGAGATCGATTATCAGTCGGAGGCGGCTCAGAATGCTTCAGTCTTTGTGGAGGATGCCGGACAAAGACCAATTCATGTTCTGCTTGACGCAAACGAACTTGCAGTGACGGATTCCGGAACATCAGCCTGGGCTGCGCAATCCGTATCAATCCCGGATGGAGATCATTCCAGACGATGGCGTCAGGCGCTGATTGTATCGGAGTATCGTGCCGATCTCGGTGCAAAGAAGGCGATGAAGGTGGTACAGATAATCGGCAGCTGCCGCAAAGATGAAGTCTCGGAGAAGACCGTTTACCTGGAAAAGTCGTGGGACGATGAAGTTGCCAGATATAATAAGTTCATAGAGAAAATCTCCGGACACGAATCGACATTTTCCACTGGAGATCGGTCACTCGATGAATCGGCACTCTGGTCGAAAGCCATTCTTTCCGCCAACATACACTATCTTGATGGGCAAGTCGTGCCGATGCCGTGTCCCGCGGAATACAATTTCTTTTTCTCGCACGACGTCCTTATGACCGATCTTGCGGCGGTGAACTTCGACCTCTCGCGTGTAAAGAAAGACCTTTTTTATATCGCTTCCCACGCACAAGACGGTATCATTCCTCATGCATATTATTGGAGAGATGACGGATTCAAGACGGAATATTGCACACCGGATAACTGGAACCATTTGTGGTTTATTCTTGCGACAGCGGCGTACCTGCGTCATTCTCTGGATACCGCCTCCGGTGATTCTCTGTATCCCCTCGTCTCAAAGAGTCTGGAGGAGGTCCTCACACAGGTGAAATCTGATCACCTGATGCATGCATTCCGGCCTGACTGGTGGGACATTGGTCATCTTGAGGGTGCGAGGTCTTACACCACAATTCTGACCATCCGTGCTCTCAGGGAATACCTCTTCATATCCTCTCTCCTGAATCGGGACATTGATAATCTGGTCCAGTACGAAACGCTGGCAGATTCAATGCAATCAGCTCTCACGGTGCGACTCTGGGATCAACAGACGAACTATCTGATGAATTATAACGGGGAAACGGAGGACAAACATTATTACATGGGCTCGTTGCTCGCCGTGGTTTTTAATTTGCTCGATCAGGAGAAATCAATGGAGCTGATTTCGACTGCCGCACGTGAGCTCGTTGATTCGAGTCTTGGTGTGCGGACCGCGACGCCTCCGGATTTTAATTCAGCGGCCACCATCAGTTTTTACAAATTTGCCGGCGAAGAAGCAGGTAAGCCATATTTCTATATCAATGGCGGCGTCTGGCCTCACTCAAGCGCCTGGTATGCCCTGGCGTTGAATGCGATGGGAAAATCCGATCAGGCAATCGAGTTTGTCAAGAGAACGATGACCCTCGATGGCATCGTGCACAGCCCGAATGGTCAGCCGGCAATGTACGAATACCGATATGCCGACCCGCAATCGCAGCAATACGGGATGATTGATAAGCCGTCGTTCATGTGGGCGGGCGGATTCTTTTTGAAGACGCTGTACAACCTCTACGGTCTGCGGGAAAATGTCTGGAATCTCTCTCTCTCGGGAATGCTGCCGATGGTTACGCCGAGGGCATCGTACACTCTGGAGTTCGGTAAGAAGATGAATGTGAGAATCACGTCGGGCGGAAAATACCTGCGAAATCTCGGCTGGGGCAAATCGCATTTACCGACAACAGTGTTGCCTGTGGGAGAGCAATGTCCGGCGGCAGTGTACGGATCATTTGGTTCGGTACAATTTCCGAGCCTTGTATCGATCGATGCAATTCTCAGCAGTGTGAGATGGGGTAAATCGGGGACACTCGACTGCAGGATTTCATCATTTGCGGGGCACAGGGTTCGCGCTGTTGTCGTTTCATCGACTTCACCGAAGGAAGTCCTTGTCGATGGAGCGCAGGTGACCGAAATTCATCCCTGCAAGACTCCCGAAGGGATTGATGGATATGAGATCTACTTCACCGCATCAGAGCGTGATCAGCAATTGCAGATTTCCTTTAAGTGAAATGAATGAAGGCAGCGCTCTACACCAAGCCGAATTCGTTGAATGTCGTGTCGAAAGATCTCCGGAGACTGAAACCCACGGAAGTGCTGGTGAAGGTTGAGGCCTGTGGGATCTGCGGCACGGATATTCACATTGTTGCCGGACAGTCGCGTTCGACTCCTCCCGTGGTGCTCGGGCACGAATATGCGGGAGTTATCCAGGAAGTAGGGAAGAATGTTCGGGATCTCATTGTGGGAGATCGCGTTGCGGTTGACCCCAATATCTCCTGCGGTAGGTGTTTCCATTGCACGAGAGGTGAAGTGCACCTCTGCACGAATCTGCTTGCCCTCGGCGTAGACATCGATGGTGGGATGGCAGAATACTCGATCGTTCCTGAGACCCAGATTTACAAAGTTCCCTCCACGCTCTCGATGCAGAATTCGGCATTTATCGAACCGGTTTCGTGTGTTATTCACGGGGTCGACAAAACGCGTCTTCAGGCGGGAGCATCGGTGGTGATTATGGGAGCAGGGACTATTGGATTGCTTATGCTCCAGCTTGTAAAATCAACGGGAGCATCGCAAATAGGAATAATTGAACCAAATGCCCAAAAGAGAGCACTCGCGCTAAAGATGGGAGCAGATTTTGCATTTTCACCTTCCGAAGCGCCGGATGGAGTTCGAAATATGTCGGAACCCGGTGCAGATGTCGTCATCGAATGTGTGGGAAAACCGCAGACGATGAAAGAGGCGATCGCTCTCGCCCGCCGGGGCGGAACTGTGGAGTTCTTTGGGGTCTGCCCGGTCGGTGAAACCATATCCATGGAACCGAACGAAATATATTTCAGAGAGCTAACGATTGTAGGATCGTACATCAATCCCCATACTTTCACGAGGGCAGTTGATGCCCTTTCTTCGGGGGCAGTTGGAACAAACGAACTTGAGGTGTCGAACTTCCCGCTCGAGGGGGTCCATGAAGCTCTTGCCGCTCTCCGTGAAGGGAAAACGACAAAAAGCATCATTCAACCCTGGTTGTGAGCAGGAACAGCACGATAACGTGTGTGGGGGAAGCGATTATAGACTTTTTCGCAGTGCATCCTGCGGCTTCACTTGTTGATGCCCCAGAATTCCTGCGTCGACCTGGCGGAGCCGCGGCAAATGTCTGTGCAGGGATCGCGAAGCTTGGCGGGTCTGCGGCATTTATTGGATCAGTCGGAAATGATCCATTCGGCCTCTTTCTCAGTCAGAAATTAGCGAGCTATGGAATTGATGTCTCGGGTTTACAGCTCCTCAAAGACCTGAAGACGAGACTGGCATTTGTTTCGGTCGGGAAGGACGGAAGCCGTTCGTTCGAATTCTGGGAAAAAGATCCCGCCGATACTCATTTGCAGTACCGGGGGACCATACTGAAAAAATTGAAACGATCAGCGATCGTTCACTTCAGTTCATTTCTACTCCTCAAGGAGCCGTCAAGGTCTCGCACCCTCCAAGCCGCGCACGGCGTTATCAATGCCGGGGGAATTACTTGTCTTGATCCGAATATTCGATTCTCTCTCTGGGATTCGAAGAATTCCGCGAAAACCGTTCTCCGGAAAATGATCCGAAGTTGTCATATCCTTCGATTGAACGACGAAGAAGCGTATTTCCTGAGCGGTGCCCGCTCTCTCAGGCCGGCAGCTGACGCCCTGCACAGACTTGGACCTGATGTCGTCGTTGTCACGCTCGGAGCGGATGGTTGTTTTTTCTCTACGCCGCGCGGGAGTGGTCTCGTTCCGCCTTTTAAGGTGAAATCCGTTGATACGACAGGATGCGGTGATGCGTTCCTCGCCGGATTGCTTACCGGCATCGCTGCCGCGGGAAGAGATCTCTGGGAAATAGACCTGCCGCAATGGTACGAGATTTGTCGAATCTCGAATGCCGTCGGCGCACTGACGGCAGGGAGGCAAGGAGCAATCGATGCGATTCCGACGAAGAAGGAGCTCGAACAATTCCTGAAAATTCGCGCATGCTGAGATCAGCCAAAAGAGTCGTTATGTCGCTTCTGTTCCTCGTGAGCGTTGGCTATGGCAGGCCGAACGCGGTACCAATAAATTTTCAACATCTGCAGAACCTTACGGAAAGGATCTTGCTGGCCGGGGATTCAGTGGACATCGTACACATTTATTCAAATTATCCCTCGTATCAATGGACCGCCGCGGCGGAATCGGGAGAAGAGGGAATTGCATGCGTGGACGATGCGGCTCGGGCAGCCCTCCTCTATATCCGCTATTTCGATTTGACCGGTGATACCTCAGCTCTGAACCATGTGCGGGGACTGATCGCGTTCGTTCAGCACATGGAGACAACTGATGGGATGTTTTATAACTTCATCCATGCCGATCACTCTATTAATGCCGACGGCCGCACCAGTTACAAATCATTTGGCTGGTGGGGGGTAAGAGGGATGTGGTGCCTGTCGGCTGCGTACCGTGTTTTCAGGAACCGTGATAGCGTACTGGCTGCCTCACTGCGGATTGGTATTGTCCGAACGTTTCCACATATCGATTCACTCCTGAAATCTTATAATACATTCAAGGCCGTCAAGGGCTACCGTGTGCCGCAATGGCTGCTCTACGGTTCGGGTTCAGACGTTACCTCCGCGCTCATACTCGGGCTTTCCGAATACTATCAGGCGACGCATGATCGGAACGTGGGGACCTATATTCGCAAGTTCGCACAGGGCCTGATAACAATGCAGGACGGCAATCTGAAAACGGCCCCCTATGGGCTCCACCGCTCATGGGAAACAATGTGGCATATGTGGGGAAATGACCAGACCGCAGCTCTTGCCGTGGCAGGAAAACTTCTTCGTGATCGGAGGATGATTTCTTCCGGAGAACTGGAAGCCCAGGGATTTTTCAGCCGGCTTCTCATCGAGGGTTTCCGGAAGGAAATCGATATTTCGTCCGATACCTCGGTCAAAGAGTTCGATCAGATTGCATACGGGATACGCCCGATGGTTTCCGGTCTGCTGCGGCTATACGATGCGACGCGAAACTCCAACTATCGCGTCATGGCAGGGCTGGCGGCATCCTGGCTGTTCGGAGACAATGCCGCGCATGCGGCGATGTATGATTCCGCGACGGGAATCTGTTTCGACGGGATCAGAGATTCTGCCACGATCAACAAGAACTCGGGGGCTGAATCAACGATTGAAGCGCTTTGGACACTCGTCGATCTGGGATTTTATCCTCAGACCCGTCCGTATCTCCATTTCTCAAAGCTGCACGTCCGAAAAACACCGGAACACGAATTTGCGACATTCGGAGATTCTGCCGGGGATGAAGTGTCGGTAATTCTTGATCTCCGCAGGGGAACGTTCTCCGTTCTCGAAGGGGAGGAGAGCAAGCTGTTTCGCATGAGGAATCGATAATCATGAGAATCTACTTCTGCTTTCCCATGGCCGTTGTTTTCATAGTGGTGTTCATGTGCAGTGTCACGTATTCACAACAGATTTCCATCCCCCGAATCGATCAAATGCCGAATATGCCTGCCCCCTATCTCATGCGGGATTGGAAACAGGTTGCACGCGGATATGATTCGCTCGTTTTTGATTTCAACCGAACCGGAACATATCTCCCGCTGGTCTGGCTGAATACTTCCACGGTAAACTATCCGACACAGAACAGTTTCGGACTGAACACGGTTGTGGGAACGACAGCCCCAGCATCTGCAGAGGCGATAAATTGTCTGCCGGCGGTCATCAGTGCGACGCTGGCGGGAGTTGATAAATCCAACCAGAACGGTTACAATTGGCCTCTCATGTGCGAGGAATGGTTCAACAAACGCCCTGAACAAAATGTTTACAAAAACCATCCGGTGGATGATACCGGCGATGACTGGTGGTATGAGACAATGCCGAATGTCTTCTTCTACCAGCTCAACTGGCTCTATCCCGGCACGGGCGTCTTCGGCTCACAATTCACGACGGTTGCTGACCGTTGGCTCCTCGCATCACAAACAATGGGAGGAAGCGTAACTCCCTGGCAGGTTCCGAATATGGACCACCGCGGCTGGTACCTGCAGACAATGACGCCGGAAAATACCGGCGTGCACGAACCCGAGGCAGCCGGTGCGATCGGGTGGATCCTCTATCAGGCATGGACCTCGACACACAATCCCGCATATCGTGCGGGGGCGGAATGGGCGATGGAATTTCTCAACGGACTCTCGAGTAATCCCGCATACGAACTCCAGCTTTCGTACGGAACGTACCTTGCCGCTCGCATGAACGCGGAGTTGGGGACGACGTATGACATACAAAAAATGGTTAACTGGTGTTTCAATGTCGGACCCCTGCGCTCCTGGGGTGCGATGGTCGGGAACTGGGGCGGATACGATTGCAGCGGCTTGATCGGTGAAGTGAACGGGGTGAATAATTACGCATTTGCCATGAATACGTTCGAGCAGATCGGTGCACTTGTCCCGATGGTTCGATATGATTCCCGCTTCGCAAACTCGATCGGGAAATGGGTGTTGAACGCCGCAAACGCCTCGCGGCTTTTCTACCCGAAATCCCTTCCGGCGGTCAATCAGGACAGTTACTCCTGGGCACAGCAATATGATTCCGGCTCTGTCATTGCGCACGAAGCACTGCGGCAATTTAACGGCGGGACAAGCCCGTACGGCACCGGAGATGCAATCAGCGGCGACTGGGGTGCGACAACTTTGACGCTCTACGGATCTTCGCACATCGGGATCCTTGCGGGAATCATCGACACGACCGATGTGTCCGGAATCCTGAAACTGGATCTTCTGAAGACCGATTACTACCACGCCTCGGCGTATCCCAGCTTCCTGTATTTTAACCCGTTCGATTCGACGCGCCTGATAACCGTCGATGCGGGTTCGGGATCTCATGATCTCTATGATGCCGCTTCACACCAGTTCGTACAATCAGGAGTGACCGGATCTACAAGTCTCTCCTTGCCGGCGACAAGCTCGATGGTTATTGTGATTGTCCCGTCCGGCGGACAGATCACCTATCAACTCGAAAAGATGCTGGTGAATGGTGTTGTCATCGATTATCATTCCGGTAATTCTGTAACGAATCACCCACCAAGGATAAAGGCACTTGCAGCATCCCGCTCGACAGTGTTGAGGGGTGACACGATTACCGTCTATTCGACCGCTGTTGATGTTGATCTGGACACACTGTCATATCTCTATCAGGTGTCGGGTGGTACCGTGATAGGATCGGGAGCCATTATGCGGTGGGTTGCTCCGAATACGATTGGAACAGATTCAATCTCCTGCATCGTCGGCGACGGGAAGGGAGGATTCGATACTGCCGGGATTTCCATTTCTGTCGTCGCCGTCCTGAATCAACCTCCGCAAATCCAAAAACTCACCGCCACACCGCGGAAGGTCGATCTCGATTCCGCGAGTACTGTTTCCTGCTTGGCAACCGATCCTGAGGGAGACACATTGACCTATCTTTGGAGCTCAACCCGTGGAACGATCACCGGAAGCGGACCGAATATCACCTGGATTGCTCCAGGATCAGCCGGGGATGATGTTATCTATTGCTCTGTCAACGACGGTCACGGGAACACTGTTGTCGACAGCATCGGCCTTGAAGTGAGAGATTTCACGCAGGTTCAGCATGGTCAGCTCGTCCTCTATTTGCCGTTTTCCGGAAATGTGAATGATGCCAGCGGATACAATCAAACCGTCTCAAATTATGGTGCAGCGCTTGCTGCCGATCATGCCGGCACGCCGTCCAGTGCATACGCATTTAACGGCACTTCCAGTTTCATGGATGTGAAGTCGGATTCCCTCCTGAATTTTCAGCAATCGATCAGTGTGGGATTCTGGATGAAGGTAGGTGCATTGTTCACTCGTGAACAGTATCCCATATCCCACGGCAACTGGACAAACAGGTGGAAAATTTCCATCACGAACAATCATCTCCGCTGGACGGTCAGAAACCTGAGCACCGTGAAAGACCTTGATTCCGACACGCAGCTGCAGCTGAATACCTGGTACTATGTGACAACCGTCTATGATGGATCGGATATGGAAGTCTGGCTCAACGGCAATCTCGACGCCTTCGCCTCATTTTCAGGGGCAATGCCGACGACGAGCATCGACTTGTCCATCGGTTCAGATCTTCCCACTGACCAGAATTATGATTTTCAGGGTGTACTCGATGAGGTGCGGGTGTATAATTATGGGCTGTCGGTGCCGGAAATCCAGCAGCTGGCGGGACTCGTCACCGGCATTGCACCGAACTCAACAGTTCAGATTCCGACAACAATTCAGCTCGAACAGAACTATCCGAACCCGTTCAATCCGACAACGACTATTCGTTTTGGTATACCAAACCGAGAGGTGGTTTCCGTAAGGATTTTCAATCTTCTCGGTGAGACTGTTGCAACTCTTGTTGATGAAGCCAGAGAACCAGGATTTTATTCTGCGGTTTGGGATGCGACGAACGTACCGAGCGGGGTCTATTTCTGCCAGCTCACTTCCGCCAGGGAGGTGTTCACCCGGAAACTCGTCCTGATCCGATAACAGTTCGAACATGAAAAACATACTTCTCGACGGAACGTGGAAGTTCCGCGCAATTGACCGATACAAGAGACTGCCGGCAGAACATCGCAATGCCCTGCGCTGGATGAACGGAAAAGTCCCGGGAACTGTGCATACCGACCTCATGTCTAACCGCATTATCCGAGATCCGTTTTATCGGACGAACGAGCTCGACGTGCAGTGGGTCGAAGAACTTCAATGGGAGTATACGCGAAGCTTCACGATTTCCACGAAATACCTCGAGCAGGATTACGTCTTGCTCGCGGCGGACGGGTTGGATACATATGCAACCATCTGTATTAACGGCAGGTTCGTGGGGGCAACCGATAATATGTTCGTCGGGCACCGGTTCGACGTCAAGAAATTCCTGCACCGCGGGAAGAATACAATCAACATCCTGTTTGACTCGCCAACGATCCGCTCAAAGAGTATTGAAAAGAAATACGGACCGCTTCGCGTTGCGCTCGAACCGCACCGCGTGTACGTCCGGAAGGCACAGTATTCGTTCTCGTGGGATTGGGGACCAAAACTCACAACCTCGGGCATCTGGAAGAGCATATCGCTGCGGGCGCATTCTGGCTGGAAGATCAGCAATCCCTTCGTGAAGATCGTCTCGCTCGACAACAGTACCGCGGTCGTGGAAGTCACGGCGAATATTGATCGATACGGCTCCGGCCCGCTCCGTGTCCGCGCATACATTGGTGGTAATGGGTCGTCGATCGAGAAGGATGTTCGTGTCCGCGATCGGGCGGTCAGATTCCAGGTCTCCATCCCGAACCCGCGGCTGTGGTGGCCGAACGGCTACGGCGACCAGCCGATGTATACTGCGCTTCTCACGCTTGTTCACGATGGAGAGGATGTGGATCAGGCGGAAACTCAGTTTGCACTCCGAACGGTGAAACTCCTTCAGGAGCGGGATACGGAAGGCCGTTCCTTCGTGCTTGAAGTAAATGGAGTGAAAATCTACTGCAAAGGTGCCGACTGGATTCCGGGAGATTCTTTCATTCCGCGGATCACCGGGGAGAAGTATCGTGCCCTTCTGCAAATGGCGAGAGATGCGCATATGAACATGATCCGTGTGTGGGGTGGAGGGATATATGAACACGACTGCTTCTATGATCTGTGTGATGAATTGGGACTGATGGTCTGGCAGGACTTCATGTTTGCGTGCGGAGAATATCCTGACCGTCCATGGTTTCTGAATCAGGTCAGGACGGAGGCCGAAGAGGCGGTCTGCCGTCTCCGGAACCATCCGAGCATCGTTGTGTGGTGCGGTAACAATGAATGCGAATGCCTCTTCTGCACCGAGCATCCCGGAAAAACTCCGGATGATATGATCGGATCAATTATCTTCCGGCAGGTACTTCCACGGACTTGTGCTTTTCTGGATGGAACCCGGCCGTACTGGCGAAGCTCGCCGTTTGGATCGGGATTTCCGAACGATGAATCAAACGGCAACCATCACCAATGGATGGTGTGGAGTTACTGGAAAGATTACCCGGAGTACGAGAGGGACCGGGCCCGGTTTGTGACGGAGTTTGGCTTCCAGGCACCCGCAAACAGGCGTACATTCGAAGAGGTGACGATCAGCCCGGACCGGTTTGCGCAATCTGTGGTGATGGAACATCACAATAAACAGGTTGAAGGGACGGAGAGATTACTGCGTTTCCAGAGCGCACATTTCCGGCTGGGAGATTCTTTCGACGACTTCATTTATCAGGGTCAGCTTGTCCAGGCAGATGCGCTCAAGTGTGCAGTAGAACACTGGAGGCGCCGAAAGTTCAGTACCGCCGGTTCGCTCTTCTGGCAGTTGAACGACTGCTGGCCGGTGAGCAGCTGGGCAGTTATCGACAGTGCGCTCCGGCCGAAGGCCGCGTATTTCGCCGCGAAGCGGTTCTTCCAGCCGGTGCTCTTGAGCTTCAGACGGAAGGAAGGAGGACTTGAGTGTTGGGTTACCAATGATCTCCTCGATCGTGTGGACGGTACCGTGGAACTTTCTCTTTCTTCTTTCACCGGAAAAATACGCTGGAAGAAGAATATTGCGTGCACGATTTCGAAGAACAGTTCTGCGCGGATCTTCTCGGTCTCAGATCGAATCCTGAACAGGATGGAGACGCGAACTACCTACCTGTTCGGACGGCTCCGTACTACGAATGAACATGTCTCGGAAAATCGCTTCTTCTTCAGCGAACCGAAACACTGGGAAAAGAAAGAAGGAAGCATCGTCTCGGAAATCAGGCAACTATCCTCAGGAAAGTTTGCGGCAGCACTCCGTTCCGACGTGTATGCAAAAGCGGTCAGGTTTGAAATTGAAGGGGAGGATGTCTTTCCGGATGACAACTATTTTGATCTCGATCCGGGAAAGAGGAAACAGCTCATATTTACTTCCGCACTGCGGGTAAATGAACTCCGGAAGCGCATCCGGCTGCGCTGGATTTAATCGACTGGTCAGGACTCGAGATACCTGCGGAGTTCGTTCTTCGGAATTTTACCTGCGAGAACCACACTGTCTGCACCCGCGTACGGAAGGTAGAGATCTTCCCTGAAAAAATACGCCCCGCAGACAAACAGCACGTTCGCAACACCCAGCTCCGCGTCCGGGATTGTCTCAGCGGGGGTTTCCGGCCTCAGAAGGGGCTCCGCACGGCGGAGGATAATTTTCCCCGAAGCAAAATCTGCAACCGCAATGCCAAGGTCGTATTCCCGGTCTCCGCTTGCTTTTCGATTCCCGATATGATAGATCATGAGGAACCGGTCTTTGCCAACTGATATCGGCGGTGCACCGCCGCCGATCCACGTATCGGTGAACGCCGGATTCCGAATCGGTTCCATTAACACGCCGCGATCGTTCCACTCTTCAAACACATCATCCGATTCTGCCCAATGGATCGCCATTGCATGCGGACCCTGCATCGGGCGATGAAGCATGACGAACTTCCTTCCGACTGTTTGTTCAAAAATCATCCCGTTCTTGTTATGGATTTCGTTGAGTGAACCCTTCAGAAGACCGTGTTTTTCCCAGTGAACAAAATCTGTCGTTGAAGCAAGGGCGAGACGGATCTTGCTCTCCGGCGTACCGGATGAATATGCCGTATATACCATAACATATCGGTCCCCGACTTTTGTGATTCGCCCGTCTTCGACGCCGAGGTTGTCATAAGACTGATCGGGGAGGAGAACGGGTTCAGTATGGCGAGCCAGCAGCTTGAGCTGGGGATTCAGTACGGCGAGGCCGACCGAGGAATGTGAGAAGTCGTATTCGGGTGAGGGTTTTCCCTGTGCTCTGTAAAGAAGAAAGCAGAGTCCGCTTTCCGTGCTCAGGGATTTCTTTATCCCCAATGAAAACGGGAGTGCACTGATTATCCTGGAGAGCTCGCTTGCATCACTCACGAATGCGCAGGCGGGGTTAAAGGTGACCTTATTCTCCCAGGGATGATCTGCAATTCGCTGGACGAGGGGAAGACCGTTGTTGAGCCGCTCGATTTTCGGAAGATCTTTCATGAGCTCTGTATGATGTGAGGAATCCGGACCACGCAATAAGTCATGCGTCGATCATTTCACGAACATATTCTCCAATCGCCAGTGATGCGGTCAGCCCGGGCGATTCGATGCCGATCAGCTGCAGACATCGTGGCACTACGGGATCTCGCTCGATGATGAAGTCGAATTGACCGGTCGGCACTGCCATGATTCCCGTATAGTGCAGCGAAATATCATCGGGCCGGATGTGGGGAAAAAACGTCTTGATCCTCTCGTAATATGCAAGGGGATGTTTCAGGTTATTCGCATAGTCGCTCATTCCCACATTCACAGACTTCAGCGGACCGATGATGGCAGTCGGTCCGAGCATATTTCCTTCCGAAGCGCCGTCGAATGTGGGTGTGATGTGAACACCTACGGTACGCGTGATCTTTCCTCGTTCTTCAAGGGACAAGAAGTCGTCGAGAGGTACCCTGACATTTTTCCCGGTTGCAGTTTCATATCCCGTGAAAACCGGATAGATATTCATTCCCCGTATGGAAATGTCGGAACGTTTGGAGTGGTTGAATTTTGCAATTTCCCCGCGGGTAGGTGTTATTGAATAGTCACACCGGGGATTGATCATGCGTGCAATGTCTCCTGAGTGGAGACCTGCAGCGTTGACGACGTTTTCTGCTTCAAGCCGATAACGTGTGCCGTTCGATTCAGCTGTCAGGGTCATGACCCCATTGTGTGAGATACTCACGACTTTGGTCCCGGTCAGAATCATTGCACCGCGCGCTTCGGCAAGGAGTTTCAATTTCTTCACGTACGCTGCCGGGTCAACTACGCCGGAGCTCGGTACGAGAAGTGCAGCAATCCCGGAAACGTTCGGTTCGAAAGAAGTCAGTTCGGTGCGATCCAGCATCCGGAGTCCCGGGACCCGGTTCTCCAACCCGATCTTCCTGGTATGTTCGAGGAAGGGCAACTCTTCGGAAGATGCGGCGACGACGAGCTTGCCCGTCATCTTGCACGGGACGGAATCCTCATGTTCCAGGCAGAATTGATAGAGCATCTTGTTCCCCTTGACGCACAGAGACGCCTTCAGCGGTGCTCTTTGTCGTTCATAATAGATTCCGGCATGAACGACACCCGAGTTTCTTGTTGATTGATTGTCGGCAGGAATGTGTGGCTCTTGTTCGATCACAAGAACCTGTCGGGAAGGAGAAAGGGTGTAGGCAATTGCGCACCCGATACACCCGCCGCCGATGATTACTGTATTGATCCGTTCAGACAATTGCGTAATCGCGTGGTTTGAGTAGATGTCGTTGATCTCCGGGGGCCTGAGTATGGAACGGACTCACTCTTCCGCGGGGATGATATTTTCGCCGGTTGCTCTCTGGAGAGCATATCTGCTGATGATGTAATCGTGGAGGGCACTCAGGCGGGTGAGTTCCGCCTCAGCCAGTGCCGTTTGGGCATCAATGAGATCAAGATTCGTGATGACGCCGCTTTCGTATCGTACTTTTGCCATTTCAAGTGCCTGGCGGGCCTGTTCAAGGCCGAGTGTGCTTGTTTCGATCTTCCTCACATTTGTACGAATATCGGAAATTGACTGCTGTACTTCCAGCTCGACCGCTCGTGCAGTGTTGAGTGTCTGGTCCCTGGCGGAAAGAACCTTTGCATGCGCTTCTTCCTCCTCACTTCGTGTTTTGAAACCGTTGAAGATCGGAAGTTTAGCTTCGACGCCGGCGACCCAGTTCCCGCGCAGGACATCGATATCGGGAAAGATCCCATTCTTCAGGCCGTAGACCAACTCCAATTTCAGTTCCGGTCGATCCTGCAGGGATGCGACTTTTTCTCCCAGTTCTGCAAGTTTCTCCTGATCTTTCGATTGCAGAATTTCCGTTCGTTGCGACTGGGCAGCGTTCAGCAGAGAGTCTGGATTCATTGAAACAGGAGGTGCATCGAATGAACCCTTGATCCTGATCGGTGCATCAGGCGGCAGGCCAAGCAGCCGTCGGAATGTCAATTCCTGGTGCTGCAGGAGATTCTCAATATCGGCCCGGCGATTTTGCTCGGCGGCGATACGCACCTGTGTTGTGAGCACATCAAAATCTGTTGCTGTTCCGGCATCGCTTTTCTTCTGTGTAATCAGCAGGTGTTCGTTGAGGGCATCAATTTCCTGCCCCTGCACTTCGAGATTCTGACGCAGGAAGAGAATCGCGTAAAAAGTCTGAATTGTCTGGAATGCAAGGTCTGTGGAGACTAATTCCACAGTGCGCGCATCCGCATTCATGCTTGTCTGATTGAGATCGACGGACGCGGACGTTTTTCCGAAATCATAGAGCGTCTGGCGAAGAGAAATGTGCTCGTCATAATTATTTTCGGGATACATTTCGAATAACCCGAGACCCGGAAAGGTCACTTCTCCGATGGGGTCGAGCCGGGTGTAGGTGAGTTCCGCATCACTTGTCGGATAATATGCGCTTCTGCTCTGCCGGACGCGTGCAGACGCCGCCTCAACAGATTCCTTTGCCTTGCGAATCAGAGGGTGGGTGCGGGTCACACTGCGGATTGCCTCTTCGACGGTGAGTGAATCAGCCGATTGAGCTCGGAGTTGTGTGCCGACCATCGTCAGGACAAGAAGGAGGATAAGAGTTTTCATGAGAGCCTCATAACTTGGGGATTGATGCTTATTCAAGAGAAGGTGAGTGCCCGTCCGTGCGTCGTTTTGGCGTGCGAAGAAAGAGTATCGGAACGAGACCGAGCGCGGTGATCCCCGCTGCGATCAGGAAATCATCATTTATGGCCTGGATGAATGCCTGTGTACCGATATGGGATCCGAGCATAGCCCCGGCGCGCATAGTGGCTGCTTCGAGAGTTCCACCTGTAACCTGCTGGACAAAATGCCGGATGGCGAACGACGTATTCCGAAATGCCGGAGAATAGGGATCGACAGCTTGCCCGTAGATTGCACTGTGAAGAATCGTCCTCTGGGTAAGGAGTGTGCCAAGTATCGCAATGCCGAAGCTTCCGCCGATCTGGCGAATCACGTTGAATAAGCCCGAGGCCTGTGCCATTTTGTTCCGCGGAATTCCCGATAACGCAATCGTGCTCAGCGGTGTGAAAATAAGTCCCATTCCGATACCGCGGATATACAGCGCAAGCATGATCTGGTGGGACTCGCTGAATTCTGAAAGGAATCCGTTCAGATACAAACTCAGCGTAAGAAAGAGTATGCCGAGAATAGCCGGGATTTTTGGATTCACTTTATCCGAGAGTATACCGGCAATAGGTGAGAGCATCCCCTGGATAATCCCGACGGGGAGGAATACCGAGCCGGCCTGAAACGCCGTGTATCCGAGTGAATCCTGAAGATAGAGAGGCAGAAGAAAGGTGCTCCCGAACATGCCGAGTCCGAAGATGAACAGGACCGCATTCGCCATCGCAAAATTGAAATTTCCGAGGAGTTTCAGTTCAATGAGAGGATGTTTGACGGTAAACTCCGTGATGAGAAATGTCAGAAGACCGATTGCTGAAATTGCAAGACATGTCAGGATGAACGAAGAGGTCCATCCGCCGGCGTTCCAGGCCGCATTCGCCTCGGAGAGAGCAAGCAGGAGGAACGTGAGAAAGGCAGCTACGGAAATGAACCCGATGATGTCAAACGAGCGCTCATGTTCCGTCTTGTATTCGCGCTGTATGACCAGCGTGGCCAACATGCCCACGATGCCGACCGGTACGTTGATATCGAAAATTGCCTGCCAGTCGAGGTGGTCGATCAGATATCCGCCCACCAGCGGACCGAGCGAGACTGATGCCGCAGCGGCAATAGCCCAGAATCCGAGCGCGATGCCGCGCTTTTCCGGCGGAAACTCTCTCGTCACGATCGCCATACCGACGGGCATGAGAAACCCTGCACCGATACCCTGGACAATGCGTGCCGCGATAAGGGCATTTTCATCCCATGCGAGACCGCAGAGGAAGGAACCCACGGTGAAGAAGACGAGCGCCAGAAAATATGTCCGCTTGTAACCGAAATGATCGGCTACCCATCCGGAAGTCGGAAGCATGACCGCAAAGACCAGGAGGTATGCCGTCAGAACCCATTCCACCTTATCAATACTGACCCCGAAGGCGGCCATGATTTTCGGAAGCCCCACATTCACAATTGTGGCGTCAAGGACCGCCATAAACGTGCCGATCATGATATTGGCGAGGACCCACCACTTATACGATGCATGTTCATGGTGGAGCGACTCATACCGCCCGATGAGCTTCTCCCGCAGGATATGATGCGGCATTCCGTTCATGGCTGCCGGATCTTCACTTTGACCTCAACGGACATCCCGGGGAGGAGAGCTACCCGGGAGGGGTTCAGGTTCTGGATGGAGATTTTTACCGGCACCCGCTGCGTTACTTTGGTGAAATTCCCCGAAGCATTATTCGGAGGAATGAGTGAAAATTCCGATGCAGTATTGGATCCTATCTGAAAGACCGTGCCGGGAAAATCATGCTCGGGATAGGTGTCAACGCTGATCGCGGCGGTGTCGTTGAGATGAATTGAGGCAAGCTTGGTCTCTTCGAAGTTCGCGGTCACCCAGATATTCTTCATGTCATAAATTGTGTAGATCGGCTGTGCCGGCTGAACGACATCGCCGACGAGTACCCACCGTTTGGAAATCACCCCATCCATGGGAGATGTAATCGTCATATTCTGCAGATTCGTCTGCACGACACTGAGTTGTGCTCTGGATGTTCCCACCTGCGCTACGGCGATGGTATATTGCACCTGTGCCATCTGTTGCGCTTTCGTGGCGTGATCAAACTGTTCCTGAGGAATGACCTTCTCTTTGAACTGTGTCTCTGCGCGGTGAAGATCGTCAACCGTTTTTTCGAGACTGACTTTTGCAAGGACGACGTTTTGCTCGGCTGAAACCAGCGCGGCGTTGGCTTGTGCTTCCTGGGCGCGCAAATCGGAATCGTCGAGCCGTACGATCACTTCACCGTTCTTCACCGAATCACCCTCGTCGGCCGCAAGAAAAATAACTCTTCCCAGCAGCTTGGAGCTGATGGAAACCCGGTTCGCATCGATATAGGCATCATCGGTAGAGTTGTATTCACGATAATTGACATACCAGTACCACCAACCCGCTGCTCCGAGGAGCAAAACGACAAACATGGGAATCATAATCCGCATGCGCCGGTAAAGGGGCACGGCATCGATGGATTCGTCCTGATCTTCTGCATTCAGGGCTGGAGGTACTTCTGAGGATTCCGTCTTATCTTTTTCATTCATTGTCGTGATGTTCTCCGTTCTGTTCTCCGGCGCAGTGCGTCGAGGAATACTGCGGTCAGAAATTGAATTTCTTCATTGGGCTTCGGGCTCTCCTGTCGAGGTGCACTCCGATGAAGAGCATTGAGAAGCCGCAGCCCCTTTATGCTTCTCAGGAAGAGCATTGCATGATTGCGTGTTTCAGACAGCGAAAATTCTCCGGTTGCGCGGCCTTCTTCCAGAATCTTCTGTAAACAGGATACCTCCCGGTCCTGGAACTCCGAAAAGAGTTCCTGGAAGCTCGGCCTGATCTTCTGCCATGACTCATAATCCAATTGCCCGATGTTCTCGAGCCGGTCCAGGTAGCGCTGCCGGATCCTGACGTATCCCGAAAGTTTCCTTCCGGAAGTAGAATTCCTGTGAAGAAGGTTCTCGATCTCCCCAAGGAACGCTTCCTGGACTTCACGAATCACTTCCTCAAAGATCTTTTCCTTTGTGGGGAAGTAGTAGTACACTGCTCCTTTGACGATACCGATGTCGTGAGCAATCTCATCCATCGTCACTTTGGAAAATCCGTACCGTGCGAAGCGGGCTTTTGCAGCATTGAGAATTGCTGCTTTCTTGACGCTGGGGGGAGGTGATTGTTCCGGGAATTCCGATTTGACTATTCGACTCATTAGGTCAAATATACGAATTTCCAGATCGAAAGACAAATCTCAACGGTACGGGTTGAACGAAGGCGCATCTGCGGGAGCGGTTCACGCCATCGGGCACGGGCTACCAATACAAGCGGTGTCCGATTTCAACCGGAGAGAACCAGTCCGTGAATGATCGCCAAGGTACCGCCGTCCCGGAAATCCACGCAAGTCCCATGAAATCATGGATGAAATCCTGCGAACCAAATTTTAATTATCGAAGCCCGTGACGTGTTGATTTTTCGCCTGATTAACTTTATATTTCTAAGGCCTCAAGTAGTAGACACCCGATCACATTGAAGGAACCTCCTGAGATCGAATGATAACGCGCTCCTACGCTCTGCTGCTGTGTTGTTTTTTCCTGTTGATGTTTTTCGACTGCGCTGACAGTCGCCAGCTGCAGCCCCTCCGGACGGAATCCACCCCGAAGTCCGACGTCTTCATTGAAGGATTTTATTGGAACAGTACACCCGGCGGCATCTGGTGGGATTCCCTCGCACATCTTGCACCCTCGCTCGCGGGATCCGGTTTCGGAGCGATTTGGTTTCCTCCGCCGACAAAGGGAGCCGCCGGTCCTCTCTCCATGGGATACGACATTTATGATCAATATGACTTCGGAGAGTATAATCAGAAGGGATCAGTAGCAACCCGATTCGGAACCCGGGCTCAACTGGTCAATGCCATCAGTGCCTTCCATACCAACGGAATGCAGGTCTTTGCCGATGCCGTCATGGGGCATATGGATGGAGGAGATCAATACACCAGATAC
This sequence comes from Bacteroidota bacterium, assembly GCA_035518715.1. GTDB lineage: Bacteria > Bacteroidota > Ignavibacteria > UBA10030 > SZUA-254 > DATIXJ01. Next base: position 32,570 of record DATIXJ010000036.1, read on the forward strand.
GACTGCATTCCTTCTTCTCCTCCGCTCCTTCCTTCTGATTCAAGCTGGCTCATCTTCAATTATCCGAACGGGTCGGGAAGATTCAAGAAGACTCCGAAAGATTTCTATCCCAACCAGCTGACCTGCGACATCCAGCAGCCGTATCACGGACCCGATCCGGCGTACCGCTTTGGTGAATACCTTGCCCATGCACAATCGGACGTCGGCGACAGTCTCATCCTTTGGGGAAAGTACCTCCGGCAGGTTTTGGGGTTCGATGGTTTTCGCATCGATGAAGCAAAGGGAATCGATCCGATATTTCTTGGTCCATGGCTGCAACAGGCCGACTCAAATGGGTACGCCGTTGCAGAGGACTACGACGGCCAGGGGGGTATTCAGAATCTTCTCTACTGGATCCAGCACTTCGGCGGCAATTGTTCGATGTTTGATTTTCCTCTCAGATTCACGCTGCAGGCAATGTGCAATACGACATCTGGGCTCTGGGACATGCAGCAGCTTGATGGTGCAGGCCTCGTGAACAACGGTACCTCGGGATACAACGTTGCAACCTTCGCGGAGAATCATGATTTCGACCGGATCGGGTGGGATGGATCGGTCGATGTCGGTCAGAATCCGATTCTCTACGACAAGGACATGGCTTACGCGTATATCATTTTTTCGGAAGGGCGACCCTGCGTCTGGTTCCGTGATTATTATATCTATGGTTTGAAGGGAAAGATCGACACTCTTATCTGGCTCCGCCAGAATTATCTTGGAGGTTCGACGACAAAACGATCGGGTCTGAATGCCTATTATATCCGGCAGGATGGAAATACCGACCAAACGGGACTCGCACAGAATATCTACGTGGCACGACGCGACGGGTACGGTTCCCAGCCCGGCGGTTATCTCGTACTCAACGCAAATGCCCAGCAGTGGCTCGATGTATGGGTCGACACCGAGCTGCCGATTGGCTCGGTCTACCGCGACTTTACGGGAAAGGACGCGGACAAAACCGTGGTCGGACCTGCTCCCGGCGGTTCAAAGAACCGGGTGAAGCTCTGGTGTCCTCCCAGAAGTTACACCATTTATGTTGCCGATACTACCCGCCATATCACACATCCACCCTATATCAATCAGATTGCGAATATAAACGCGTATACGAATACGCTCTTCCAGTATCAAACCGTCGCAGGGGATGCAGATCCGGTATCGTTATCGTATTCGCTCTCGGGAAATCCGTCATGGCTTTCCATCAATACAACCGGCCTTATCTCCGGCACGCCGGGGATCACTGATCTTTCCCCCTCCACTGTCACCGTGAGTGTCGTCAGCCCGACAGGTGATACGGCTTCCACCACATTTACGCTTTCCGTCATTTCTCACCCGCTC
>DATIXJ010000037.1:0-36946 GCA_035518715.1 Bacteroidota bacterium
GCGTGAGTTTCAGGATCACGGCCTTTTTTGTCAGAACACGCAGCCGGCGCGTGATCTCCGCAGTCATCCGGCAATCAGTACCAAAGCTGAGGCCGCCCTCTTTCACATTCGGACATGATACATTTATTTCATAGGCATCGATACCTTCGGTATCTTCGAGTCGGGAGAGTACGCTGCAGTACTCATCGATGGAGCTTGCCGCGATATTTGCAATCACCGCGCAGCTCAGACCCTTCAGGAAAGGGAGCTTCTCCCGAATAAATTGTTCGACACCGATATTTGCCAGCCCGATGGAGTTGAGCATTCCTGCCGGAGTCTCTGCGATCCGTGGAGGCGGATTGCCGTCGCGCGGTTTGAGAGATAACGACTTCGTCACAATTCCGCCCAGCTCATTCACATCCACAAGATCCCTGCATTCATCACCGTATCCAAATGTCCCGGAGGCAACCAACACAGGGTTCTTCAATGTGAGGGGTCCGATCAGCGTCTCGGTTTTCACCATGATTCGAGTTTCACTCCAGTGCTTGAGAAAACTGGCCCCTCTTTACAGATCAGGGCATACCGTTTGCCGCCGGCGGTTCGTTCTACGGGGCATCCCTGGCAGATTCCGATGCCGCAGGCCATGCTGCTCTCCAGAGAAACTTCGCAGGGAATCTGAAACTCTTCAATGACCCGAAACAGACTTGCCAGCATCGGCGTCGGCCCGCAGGCGAAGACCTTGCGGCTCGCCGCCGGCTTCTCCCGGAGGAAGTTCACGAGCAGATCGACAACAGTGCCATGGAAACCCGCGGAGCCATCGTCCGTCGCTGCCGAGACATCTTCGAGATATGTTGTGATAAGATGTTCTTTCGTGCGGGCACCAAGGAATGTGACGATCTGTTTCTGAACGACATGAAGAGCACGCGTTATCACCGGAAGAGGTGCAACTCCCAGTCCTCCGGCGACAAGAATCGCGGTTGCATACTCGCCTTCAATGTGAAATGGAGACCCCAGCGGACCCAGGACATCGAGCAGATCCCCCGCGTGTTTCCGGGAAAGGATATGTGTGCCTGGACCAACGATGTTGAAAATCAGAGAAACGTCGTCTCCGTGTATATGATACACACTGAAAGGGCGGCGGAGCAGGGGAAGGTATGAATCATCCACCCGGAGATTGACAAACTGACCGGGAAGAACTGATCGGGCTATCTCGGGGGAATGAAACGTCAGGACATGGATATCGCCTCCGACGTGCCGGTTGTCCGTCACCCGGCAGATTTGCTGCATCATGAACGAGCGAAAATGGGATTAATTATTGTTGTCGTCCGTGTTGGATGAATCATCGGTGTCATCGGAATTGTCGTCCTCATCCGAATCATCATGGGTTCCGTGTCTCCCCTGCTGGAGTTCCTCATCGTCCTGATTGTCGTCTACATTCTGATCCTCATCCTGCGTCTCGATGTTCTTCAGATCCTTCTTGCCCGCCAAAGAATCGGCCTTGCTCTCAACCGCTTTCAGGGGTATGATCTCCTTGATCTTCACATACTGGGAGAGTGATTTGGGATTTTCCCGGACCGCAACTTTTGGTTGGACGGCTGCGGCAAAATCCGATGAGGGGTAGCGTGCGAGAAGCTGCTTATACCATTTTGCCGCGCTGTCGTTCCGGACGAGTTTTGTCTCAAAAATCCATCCGACGGTATACATCGCTTTGGGTGTGTACGAGGAGTTCGTGTCTCCGGCAGCTAGCTCCTCAAACTCGCGCAGGGCATCGTGAATCGTGCTGTCGCGGAGGAGCCCTTCAGCGGCAATAAATCTCATGGCGACAGAATCTTCGACTGCGGTTGTCTCAGGGAGGTGACGAATCACCCTGACCTGGTGAGCGTATTCGGTTTTCGTGTATTTTTTCAGGAGGATGTCGTAGACCGAATCCGCCGCCGCGGAATCCTGTTTCGAAAGGAATATTTCGGAAAGAGCGTAGAGAGCTTTCGGAACGAACGGTGAAGTGGTATCCTCCTCCGTAACCCGCTTGTACCAGTATGTTGCGGAGTCAACGTCGTTGAATTCCAGATAAAATAATCCCGCAAGCTCGAATTTCGTCATCGCAAGCAAATACCGCAGCGAATCCGGCGAAAGGGTACGCAGCCTGGCAATGCTCGCAACAGCCCGCTGGCGAGCCATCAGCGAGTCGCGCAGTCGACCGAGTGAATCCGCAGGACTGTGCGATCCTCCCGCGAGTTCGAGTCGACCCTGAGTTCCAGGGTTTCGCGCATCCGGAGGACCTCCTCCTCTTCTGTGGCGGGATTGAGCATCGCGTTCTGCATCCTCTTCCGGAGGCATCTGTCCCTTGCCGATCGAGAAATTCGGTGGCAGGAATTTCTGTGCCGTCGTATCCGAAGGCCCCTTCGCAATCTCCTTCTTCACCGAATCGATCTTCCCGCCCGGCCCTGCCGCAAGATTCGATCCGAGACGAGGTGCGTGCAGAGAATCTGCGTGTGTGCCGAGCGAATCGAGTTTGCCGGTGAGCGTATCGCCTTTCGCTGCCATCGAATCCCGCCGGATCGCCTGTACGAGGAGTGTGTCGTAATTGTGGTAGTCGCCGTAGAGATTGAAATAATGTGTCAGCGTGATGTATTTCTGAGAAGCGACCGGTGTAATTTCGGACGCGGGAAATTCGTTTCGTGCCTTGTCATAGCTCTTGAGCGCGTTCTTGAAGTCGAGATACTCCTTTTCATAGATTTTCCCGCACTCATAATAGCTGCGTGCCGCGGCATCAGTTTTTGCGTACGCGGTATCGATAAACGTGTACCACTGGAACGCCCGCGCCGTGTCGCCCAGGTGCCGGAGCGTATTTGCGGTTCCAAGCTCGACGAGACCCCGCTGATCATTCTTCAGGGGTTCGTTCTTGAGATCTTCGAGGAGATCGAGAGACTTCTGATATTCTCCGGTTGAAGAATAAAGCGTCGCTTCTTTCAGGCGTGCACGGAACTCAACGGAAAAATCTGGATGAAATTTCGCAACGCGTGCATACGCATTCTCTGCTTTCGTCCTGTCGCCTGAAAGCTCATAACAGCTCGCCAGCCGGAAAGCCGCAAGAGCCCGCAGGTTATCGTCACCGGACACTTCCACGGCCGGGGCGTATGCCTGCGACGCCAGATCATAATCTCCCCGCTCATAGTACACTTGTCCCTGCAGAAGGAGTGTTTCGAGGAGAATGTCGTTCTTTCCTTCCTGTCGTGCTTCGCCGAATAGTTCTTTTGTTTGATTGATGACCTCGTCGCCCTTCTTCATCAGGTAGAGCGATTTTGCGGCCCAGAGTTTTGCTTCAAACCTGAAACCCGATTCAGGAAAGTTCGTAATGAGCTCTTCAAATTCCCGCAGTGCTGATTGATTCTCGCCCTTGTAGAAGTAGGACTTCCCCACCATCATGATCGCGTCATCCATCCATGTCGTGTTCGGATAATTCTGGATGATCTTGGAACATTTTTCGATGACTTTGTCGAGATTATCGGTTATGGTCTTCGGAACGCTGTATTCCGCAAAATGATTCGTATCCTGGGCAGGTTGCGGCGACTGTTGGATCTGTCTTTCAGCATCCGAAAAGAGCTTGCTGGCGTTATAGTAGGTGTTGAAATACGCCGTGACATTTCGGTAGGTGGAGCAGGAAGAGAGGAGGAAAAGTGCAAAAATGACGACAACGCCGGGGAGCAATCTTGGAGAACGCACGATTCTTGAGACAGGACAAATTGGGGATTTCATCGACCTGTACTATGATACAGAATATACGCCGCAAAAGCAATACCACTAATGGAACAATCACGAGACGACAAACGTCCCCGTCGCCCTTCGCTTCTTGCACATTTGGGTTGATTTCGCTACTATTAGTCGAGGGAGGGTCATTCCATGTTTTCGCACGTCTTCAGTGCCGCGACGATCGGCATTCATGCACATCTCGTCCAGGTAGAAACCCACATTGCGCCAGCATCACACAGTGTTTCGGTCGTCGGGCTGCCTGATAATGCCGTCAAAGAAAGCAAAGATCGAGTTTATGCCGCCATTAAGACTACCGGATTCCGATGGCCCGGGCAGAGAATTACGATCAATCTTGCGCCGGCGGATATGAAGAAAGAAGGGTCGGCATTCGACTTGCCGATCGCCGTGGGAATTCTTGCCGCAACGAACCAGGTCATGGTGGAATTGTTGAAGGAGTTCATACTTCTCGGCGAGCTTGCGTTAGACGGAAGACTCCGACCGATCCGGGGTGCGCTCTCGATGGCATTGGAGGCCAGGAAAGAGAAATTCCGTGGGCTTATCCTTCCGACAGAAAATGCTAAAGAAGCGGCAATGGTAGAGAATATTGAAGTCTACCCGATGGAATCTTTATCGGAAACGATTGGATTCCTCAATGGCGAGCATTCCCTCCTTAAGCCGTTTCACGTCAACCTCGACGACGTCTTCTGTCAGGATCAGAAATATCAATTCGATTTTGCAGATGTGAAAGGTCAGGAAAACGTCAAGCGCGCGCTGGAGGTTGCCGCGGCGGGTGGCCACAATATTATCATGATTGGACCGCCTGGTTCGGGAAAGACCATGCTCGCGAAGCGCCTTCCCACGATTCTCCCCCCTCTCACGTTTGATGAGGCAATCGAAACGACGAAGATCCATTCTGTGGCGGGCCTCCTGCCGACGGAAGTTGCACTCATCGCCACGCGTCCATTCCGGTCACCGCATCACACGATCTCCGACAGCGCGCTGGTGGGAGGAGGGAGCATACCGCGGCCAGGTGAAATCTCGCTCGCCCATCACGGCGTGTTATTTCTCGATGAGCTGCCGGAATTTGCTCGTAACGTCCTGGAGGTGCTCCGTCAACCGATCGAAGAGAGTCATGTGACCATCAGCAGATCGAAAATGTCTCTGGATTTTTCCGCAAATTTCATGCTGGTCTGTGCAATGAACCCATGTTTCTGTGGAAACTTCACTGATCCATCCAAGGAATGCACATGTACACCATTACAGATTCAGAAGTACATGTCGAAGATCAGTGGACCTCTTCTCGATCGGATCGATCTTCACATTGAAGTTCCCGCGGTCAAATACAAAGAACTCAGCAGCAAAGCGGAAGGAGAATCGTCACAGAAGATTCGTGAGCGCGTCGTTGCAGCGAGAGAAATTCAGATGAAAAGGTTTGCAGGAAGGAATGGAATGTACTGCAATGCAGATATGCAGTCGAAGGAGATTCAAATGCACTGCAAGCTGGACAGTGCAGGAGAAGATTTGTTGAAGATGGCGATCACCAAACTGGGACTTTCTGCCAGGGCCTATGACAGAATCCTCAAAGTCTCGAGAAGTATTGCCGATCTCGCATGCTCAACCGACATAAGGCCAGAGCATATCAGCGAGGCGATACAATATCGAAGTCTGGATAGAAATTTGTGGCAAATATGAAAAGGGAAAAAGGGGTTGAAAGCAAAAATTCCAGAGGCTTATGCACCATGCTCATACCACCCTCTCCTGGTTTCGCCAAAATCGTATAATGAGAAATCTTTTGGCCAGTCATTTCTTCTTCAATTCCTCATCCCAGTTTACTACCAGCGTGATAGGTGGAGACGCTTGCCGTAATTCCGTAACACGGGCGATAAATGTTTTTCCATCCGGACTGACATCTTCAAAATTGCCGACAATACCTCTCGACTCATAGTCGAACAAAGCACGCACGCTGTCAACTAAGAATGTCGAACCAGATCCGTTCACTTTTGCACTCATGAGTTTCCGGTCGGGAGAAGAAAACAAGACTTCCTTTCCATCAGGTGACCAGTTAGGACCGACTCCCCCATTCGTTGACACCTGCCACTTTCCCCCCTCGCCGGTAACGCGACGAACATAGATCTCGTATCTACCGGTCTCATCTGACTGGTACGCGAGCCACTTTGAGTCCGGTGAAAACTTTCCCGCCCCTTCACTGAATTCTGTTCGAAGAAATGCAATTGGTTGGCGGTCTCCATCGAGAGGCAAAAGCCACAAGTCCCATTTTGTCTTAGGATCGCCGACTGTCGTGAACGTAAGCATCCTGCCGTCTGCAGACCAATCACTGGTGTACTTATCGAGGTTCGATTTGAGAAGTAGTTGTTCGTTGGCTGTCCCATTTGAATTCTTGATGAAAAGATCATATCTCCCATTCCGGTCAGAGCTGAACACAACAGAATCATCTGTGGGTGACCATTGCGGCGCAAGTTCACTGGATGGCTCAAACGTCAATCGGGAACTTACCCCCCGTACAAGTTCCCGGATCCAGATATCGCTTTGTCTCGACTGAAGGTCAAAACGAGAAAACGCAATCGATTTCCCGTGGCGCGAAAATCTCACCCACCCCGCACCATGTTCGTTCATCAGCGAAACACGGTTCTCGATACGGTCAAAAACGGCAAGCTGTTGTTCCTGGACATCGCCGGTTTGATAAATCAACATGCCGTTCCGGGAAGCAGAAAACATTCCTCTGCTCCGGGCGGTGTTGTATTGAACCTGTTCTGCTATCGGCACAGCATCCCCGGTGACCATGAGTTTGACAGTGTCGAACGGCTGCGCCATGAGAGTTGACTGCCGAACAAAGAGAAGGTAGCCGGAGGCATACTCGATATTTGAGGTCCCTTGCATGAGCACTGAATCAACGCCTTTATCGATGGATGCAATTTTGACAACATCGTTCTCACTTGCGGCGGCGGTTTGAGTTTGAGTGACATACAAGAAGTGCTTGCCGTCGGGAAGGAAACAGGGCCATCGGTGACTGACCTCCCTTTTCGTTGTGTCAAGCACGGTCAATACCTCCGGAGTACCTCCTGCCGCTGATACCTTGGAAAGGGGAGTAAGCGCATCAGGAGAAAAAATTATCACGCCGCTTTGATTCCACGATCCCCCGCGGCCACTCGTTGCATCACAGATCGTAAGAGTCGGTCCGCCTTTGGCGTCTATTTTTTTGAGTTTTCCTTTGGCAAAGAACGCGAGCGTGCGGCTGTCGTACGACCAGAAAGGATAGAGAGCTCCTTCTGTTCCCGAAAGAGGGATTGCAGAAAGAGAGCTCACCGGTCTAACCCACAGGAAGTCAACACCGGAGGTATCTGTTGCGACAAATGCTACCGTTTGACCGTCCGGAGATAGTGCGAGATGTCCTCCGTTCAGCATGTTGAAGTTTGTTCTTGCAGGAGGAAGAATCATCGCGCGTGTAACGCGTTTATCTTCCGGTTTCGGTAGAGTCAAAAAGTGAAACGCCAGCGAGGCAACCGTTGACAACAACAAGACTCCGGCAATGATCCAGGGTAAGCGACCTGGTTTTGCTGACCCTTCCGAACCCGTGAAATCTTCAGAAGACCGGATTCCAAAAGACTGTGGTACTGCAGATTGGTATGCGGGTTGGGCGGAGGTTACCCTGCTCACGCGTTGCCTGCTCGATTCGCGCTTGAACTTTCGCAGATCCTTCCCGACTTCAGCAACAGACTGATACCGGTCCTGCGGATCCTTTTCAAGACACTCCAGCACAATCGCGTCGAGGCTTGCGTCGATTTCCGGCTTTATCGTCGACATCGGCGCCGCATCGACGTTCACGATTTCATACATCAAGGCAGTTTCGTGAACTCCCCGAAACGGAAGTTGCCCGGTAAACAGTTCATAGAGAAGGACACCGAATGAAAAAATATCCGACCGGTGGTCAGTATCATGCCCCTGCACCTGTTCGGGAGACATATAGCCCGCGGTGCCAACAGTACTCCCTTCCTTCGTCAGGCGGTTGATCTTGCTGGAGGCACTTCGGAGCTTCGCCAGGCCAAAATCCATGATCTGTGCTATGCCATCTTTGCGAATCATGATATTTTCCGGCTTGATGTCGCGATGGACGATGCCTTTCTCGTGGGCCGCGGCCAATCCATCGGCAATCTGAGTGCCGACATCGGTTGCCTGCTTGAGGTTGAGAGACGGCGCTTTCTGCCGGAGTGTCTGCCCATCGACAAACTCCATGACGATGAACATTTGCGCATCGTGCTCCTGGATGTCGATGATAGAGCAGACGTTGGGATGATTCAGCGCAGCTGCGGCCTTCGCTTCCTGGACGAAGCGAGCCTTGTCCTGTTCAGAGGCACTGAGATGCGGCGGGAGAAACTTGAGAGCAACGGTGCGGTCGAGCTTGGTGTCTTCGGCTTTATAGACCACGCCCATGCCACCTTCGCCGAGTTTTTCAAGAATCTTATAATGCGATATAGTTTGTCCGATCATGGGGCAAAAAATAGGGAAAATCATTCAAATATCAAAAGCCGTTCGGGACAACCTTTTCATTCATTTTGTTAAATTCCTCAGGAGTAGTAGATCCACTCTCTCTTAGAGTTCTCCTTTTGGCTCAGTCCTTACTCTCTCCCAGCTCGCAAGCGTCGTTGGACCGACTCCCCATTCCTTCGCGAACTGCCTGATGCTCAAACCACATGTTCTTCGATATAACGTCTCTTGTTACCAAAGTTTGAAGCCTCTTTGCGAAATAGATCACCGCTGTGCAATTCAAAGAGGGACTATGCACTTTTATCGGTCTCATATGAAACTAAATGATAGCAATCTCGTAGATACAATTTTTGGAACAAGGTTGTATCCATGCGAATTTTTTTCCAATACTGTTTGGATTGTTCGGCGTTGGGGAATGAGCTGTGGAAAAGAATATTATCGCTATGTTAATGCCGTTCGGAAATCACCGTAGCCCTCGAATTATTGAAAGACCTCAATGAAGCCTGATTTTTCCAACCTCGTAATTATTTCACAACTTCTTCTAGCCATGTTGGGTTTGTCCTGCTCAGGAACGCATGTCGTTCTCCCGGGTAAAACTGTCGAAGGGCGTATGCTCTTACCCAATGGGTGGTATATTACTCCTGCGGGAAAACAGATCGAAGTGGGCGATGCGCCGCTGAATTTCGATATCGACCCGGACGGCAATTATGCGATTGTAACAAACAACGGCGAAGGCGATCAAACAGTATGCATCGTCGATGTGAAAAACGGCATGGCGACGCAATCCATTCCTGTCGGTAAATCATGGCTCGGCATTAAATTCTATAATGGCGGAAAGAACTTCGCGCTCTCCGGAGGTAACGATAACCGCATCTGGCTCTATTCTCTCGATCAGGGAAAGGCAGTTCTGGCTGATAGTATCGTTGTCGGCAAACCGTGGCCCAATGAGGGAATCTGGATGGGCGGCATCGATATCGATGAAGCCGCGCATCTTCTCTACGTCACGGGAAAATACGACAGCACGTTTTATTGCTTCGATCTCGCTTCGAAAGAACTCCGCAAGAAAGTCCAGCTGCCCGGAGTGCCCTACACCTGTCTCGTTTCAAAGAAGCATCCGCAGGTCTATCTCTCGCTCTGGGGAGGTTCATCGGTGCTGGTGTTCGATGGCGGGTTGAATACCACGCTCGGCACCATCGTCGTCGGTCCGCATCCCAACGACATGGCGGAGTCTCCCGATGGCAAACGGCTCTATGTTGCGAATGCGAACGAGAACTCCGTTTCGGTTATCGATATTGCTTCCATGAAAGTCACAGAGACCATCGTTTCATCGCTCTTTCCTGATGCGCCGCCGGGATCCACGCCGAACTCAGTTGCTCTGAGTTCTGACGGCAAAACGCTTTATATCGCAAACGCGGATAATAACTATATCGCGGTGATGGATGTGTCAACACAAAGCGGAAGCAGATCGCTTGGATTCATCCCTTCCGGATGGTATCCTTCATGCGTACGGATCAATCACGCGAACGGCGATATCATTATTGCAAACGCAAAGGGCAATTCGTCGTTTCCCAATCCTCATGGTCCGGTGCCGGGGCATAAGGTCGAGCATATGCAGTACATTGGCTCGTTGATGAAAGGGACGCTGGAGATCGTGAAGCAGCCGTCACCCGAAGAATTCCGCGAGTACTCAGCGCACGTGTATGACAACACGCCGTACCGGCGTGATACCGTTGCAAATCAACAGGAGATCGCCAGACTTCTTTCGCCGATCAAGCATGTATTTTACGTCATAAAAGAAAACCGCACCTACGACCAGATACTCGGCGACATGCCGGAGGGCAACGGTGATCCCAGCCTGACATTCTTCGGCGAAAAGGTGACGCCCAACCTTCATGCGCTGGCGCGCCAGTTCGTCCTGCTCGATAACTTTTACGTCGATGCCGAGGTCAGCGCCGACGGCCACAACTGGTCAGATGCCGCCTACGCCTCGGACTATGTGGAAAAGACCTGGCCTACGATGTACGGCGACCGCGGCGGCGATTATGACTTCGGACCGGATGCCCCGATCTCCTCCCCATCGAGCGGATACATTTGGGATAACTGCAAGGCACACAATGTTACGTACCGCGACTATGGTGAAGCGGTGAATGTGCCGGAAAAGGTTGGCGATCCGAACACTGCCACGACCGCGGGCCTTGAAGGCCACGTCTGCCCAGACTACCGCGGGTTTGACCTGGATTACTCCGATCTTGACCGCGAGGCGGTGTGGGAAAAGGAATTCGACGCCTTCGAGCGTGACGGCGAGCTGCCGCAGTTCAATCTTGTGTATTTCCCCAATGACCATACGAACGGCACTGCAAAAGGCAAGGGAACGCCGCGCTCGTTCGCCGCGCAGAACGATTTGGCGGTGGGCAAATTTATCGACAGAATTTCGAAGAGCAAGTACTGGAAGGAATCCGTTGTGTTCATCGTCGAAGACGATGCGCAGAGCGGCTCAGACCACGTGGACGCGCACCGCACAACCGCATTCGTTATCAGTCCGTACACGAAACACCGGTTTGTCGATCACACGATGTACTCCACGAGCGGCCTCCTCGGCACCATCGAGCGCATACTCGGCCTGCCGCCGATGACGCAGTACGACGCAGCAGCAACACCGATGGTGAACTCATTCACTGCCGATGGCGATTTCGCACCGTACAAGTACATCCCTGCACTCATCGATCTCAAGGAACAAAACCTCGCATCCGCGTACGGCGAGAAGGAGAGCGAAGCAATGGACTTCTCCAGGCCGGACGAGATCAACGAGGCGCTCTTGAATGAAATACTCTGGCGCTCAATCAAAGGCGCCGATGCTCCCGTTCCTGCTCCGCGCCACGGTGCATGGGTGATGGTGGAAGACGAGAAGGAAGAGTAAACCGGGCCGTTGTTGTTTTCCCCCTCTGTCCGTCGAGACAGAGATGCATTGCTGATGTTATGGTATGTGTGTCACGGAGTGGTCCGTGACAGCAGGTGTAATCGCGGGACCTCTTCTGAGTCTGGTTCCTCGATTTTGCCATGGGTATGATGCAATTCCATGCCGGAAGTACTTCATGCTAAAGCTGGTGCGGGAGTAGCGAGATGCCGTGATTCACACGGGGAAAAACCAAGCCACAGTGCTGTTTCGTTCAATCGCCGCAAAATAGCAATAAGCAGGCCTTGTCTGCAGGCGTAAAGCTCACACGTCTGCAATCCCCTTCACCCCATTCCTGTTCAACAACCTTGAGATTAGACTGAATTATCGCTATTCTTGTGAATCATGATTGGCACCGTAATTTCCCAGTATGAAATTCTCGAGAGACTCGGCGAAGGCGGGATGTCACAAAGTTACCCACGAGTCCCGATGTATTCGGGGCGAGTGGGAGTAACTTTGAGGATCCCGCTGAAGTCCGCCCTGGCGGATGGAAGCGGGGGGCGATCCCGATGATTGGAAAGACCATTTCTCATTACACGGTACTCGAAAAGCTCGGAGAAGGGGGCATGGGAGTCGTCTATAAAGCCGAGGACACAAAGCTTAAGCGCATGGTCTCGCTGAAATTTCTCCCCGCACATCTTGCTGCTTCGGAACAGGAGAAGACGCGCTTCATGCAGGAAGCACAAGCTGCGGCCGCACTGAATCATCCAAACATCTGTTCTATTATCGACATCCTGGAACATAACGGACAGATGTTTATCGTTATGGAATTTATCGACGGGGAAAATATCAAGAACGTTTGCGGGAAACTTCCCGAACAAACCGCAATCGCGTGCGGCATTCAGATCGGACGCGCGCTGACGCACGCCCATCGGCGAGGCATCGTCCATCGGGACCTCAAGACGGACAATATCATGCTCACCCCCGAAGGCGAGATCAAGATTATGGATTTCGGCCTCGCAAAAATCGAAGGACGTGAACGGTTCACGAAGGTGGGAACGGTCCTCGGCACGGCGGCGTATATGTCTCCCGAACAGACGCGCGGAGAAGAAACCGATCATCGAACGGATCTATTTTCGTTCGGCGTCGTGCTCTTTGAACTTTTCAGTGGTCGACTCCCGTTCCGGGGAGATCATGCAGTCGCTATTTCTTACTCTATAGTCAATGAGGCACCGGCATCCCTCCGATCACTTGTTCCCCATCTTTCACCGGTGCTTGAAGATATCGTTCAGCGATGCCTTGAGAAGGATCCTACGAAGCGTTTTCAGAGTGCCGAGGAGATTGTCAGTCAGCTGCGGAACATCGAGCGCGGCAGCCGCGAACCTTCGGCCGTCGGTCCGAGGCACACCGAGATCGCGCTTAGACAGGTGACGTTTGCTGAAACGGTCGAAGAGTATCCCGCCTGGTCGCCAGACAGCCGGCGGCTTGTTTTCTCCCGTGAGATGAATGGTTTTAAGAAACTCTTCGTGAAGGATCTGACGGGCGGAACGGAGACACAACTCACCTCCGGGTTCGGGGACGACATTCAATCCGTCTGGTCGCCCGATGCCAGGAGAATTTTGTTCGTACGGTCTCGTCGAACCGACGGAAAAATGGAGCCGCGTGACCTCTATTCTTCGTATGACGACGGCGATGTTTGGGGGATTGATCTCGAAGCCGGAAAAGAAACGAAATTGATCGAGAATGCATTCAACCCCGCATATTCGCCGAACGGGGCATGGATTGCCGTCGACGCGTCCTGGGCAGGGCCGCGAAGAATCTGGCTCGTCGACAGTCGGGGCCGGAATCCGCGGCAGGTAACGTCCGATGTCTCGGAGGCAATCCTCCACCTTGCGCCAAAGTGGTCGCCCGATGGAGTGAAGATTATATTTCAGAATGTTGAGCGGGTAAAATTCGATATCCGCATCGTCAATGTGAATTCGGGGAAGATCGATTGGTTGACCGACGATACCATCCAGGATCTCTACCCGGTATGGTCGCCTTCCGGCGCGGAAATTCTTCTTTCCTCATTCCGGAGCGGCGGCGTGAATCTCTGGTCGATTCCCATTGCCGACAATGGATCTGTGGGCCGTGCACGGCAATTGACGATGGGTGCCGGGCAGGATATTCAGGCGGCGGTTTCTCCCGACGGCAAGCGCCTCGTTTACGCGACTCTCCGCCTCAATGCCGATATCTGGCGCCTCCCTGTTTTACCGGAGACGGGGATGCCGACCGGTGCTCCGCAACCGCTCATCACAGGAACCCGCGAAGAAAGCCGCGGCGCATGGTCCCCTGACGGGACGATGATCGCGTTGAATTCTGATCGCTCCGGCGAGATGAACCTGTGGCTTTATGTTCTCGCTGATGGATCGATGCAGCAGTTGACGCACGGAGCAGGCGGAGATTTCCAGCCGAATTGGTCACCCGATGCACGATGGCTGTCGTTCTTTTCGGGACGATCGGGTCGACCAGAAATCTGGCGCGTCGAAATTGCGACCGGTGCGTTGACGCAGCTGACGAAAAATTCTTCATTAAAAATCAACCCGTTTATCTCTCCCGACGGACAGCGCATCGCATATCACTGCGATGAGGCAGGCCGGCTTGAGCCATGGATCATGAATGCGGACGGCAGCGATCAGCAGCGGCTGGCGGAGATGGAAGTGAGCGGGCATTTTATGCGCTGGTCGAAAGATGGGAAGTCTGTCATTGTGCGTTCGCCGAATCCGTCTCGTCCGGGGCTCTGGTCTCTTCCACTCCGTGGCGAAGAACCGAAATTTATCTGTGTCCCGAAAGGCGGTGCACACATCTCACTTTCAAGCGATCACGACCTCGTCATGGATGTCGTTGATCATAAAGAATTGTGGGTTACTCCTGTCAACGGTAACCCGCCGAAACCCGTATTCAAGTTTGACGATCCGCAGGTGCGCATCGATTATCCCGTCTGGTCGCCGGACGGAGCGTGGCTGCTCTTTGACCGCGTCAGACCGCAGGGGGGAAACATCTGGCTGATGGAACACCGCGAATAAATATCTCCAGCGGAGGAACCCGTACTGCCCGGTGACGGAATCATTCTCGCCGCAGGACTCAATCCTTCAATACTCGGGAAGGCCACCGCGGAGGTCGTCCACGGAATTCCATGAAGCATTTTCACTCAACATCACGAACAAGAACCGCTCTCGAATCACATCATTGACGAACACCAGCCCAGAGCAGTTTTAGACTCCTCTCGCTGAGAAATTTGAATGTGTGTTTTCCATCAGGGTGGATTCGAAATTGCATTACCTATCGGGTTGGCTCATCTGAAGAGGAAATGTGATGATGAACTTCGTACCCCGGCCTTCAGCTGATTCTGCGATGATAGTACCACCATGATTATCGACAATCTTCTTGCACACCGGAAGTCCGTACCCGTGTCCGTTCGGTTTCGTCGTAATTTTCTCCGTAAAGAGCTTTTCCTTCACATTCGGGTCAAGGCCGGGACCGTTGTCGGCAACGCTGAGGCGCACTTCCCTCTTTGACTGGTCACATGCGGTCGTGATGGTAATGGTCGCCTGGGGGGCCGCCTCGATCGCATTGTTGACGAGGTTCAACAATACCTGCTGGATCTGATCGCGGTCGGCATTGATTTCAGGAATGCCGTTCTGGAGCTCAAGGACGATTTTTCCGCTCCGGAATTTCTTCAGCAACCTGATAAACAAATGGAACTTACCGATGAGCTCGTTTATCTGCAACGGGGCCAGTTCTGACTTCGGTGTCGAACGAACGAGGAGATTTTCTGCAAACGTCTGTATCCGATTTATGCTTTCCAGAATATCCCCCGAGTACTTTTCAGAATTCTCCGTATCACGCCTCTGAATATACCTCTTCAGACTCTGGGCCTGAAGGTGGGCAATCGTCAGGATGTTATTGAGCTCATGGCTCACTTCTGCCGCCATTTCTCCGCGCAAGGCCATACGCTCCGACCGAATGATGTGGTCATTGGCCTCCTTCAACTCATCATAGGTCTTCTTGAGATTCGAGTAGAGCCTGGCATTCTGGATAGCAATCGCCGCCTGGCCCGCAAGGATCTCAAAGAGCCTCAGGATTTCTCCTTTATTGATAGCATGCAGTGATTTGCTGTCCACATAAATGACCCCGATGGTGGCATCCGGCGTCATCAACGGTGCGCACATGATCGTCTGAAGTTCGAGATCAATAATGCTCTGGCTTGGCTCAAAACGCTCATCGTGCAGTGCATCTTCGATGCAAATCGACTCGCCGGTCCTGAACACATCGTCAAGAACGCTCGTGCTCACCCTGAAATTCCGCGGCTCGACTTCTTTGCCGTCTTTATCGAGACTCATGATCCGCTGCAGATGGTTGTCCGCATCGGCAAGGACGATAAATCCGCGGTCTGCCCGCGTTATCCTGATCGCCTGATCCATAACTAGTGACAAGACATCCGAAAGCACCAGGGACGTATTGATCATTCTGGTAATGTTAAGAATACTCTCGAGGTTTCCGGCCCAGATCAATCCCTGAGATCGCTCGCGGACAGGAGCTCCCGCAGGGAACGTGTCATCCGGTTCTCCGTGCAGGATCTGGTTTTTATGGAGAATTTCCTGAAGCTTCATTTGCTGCGTTCCTTCAGTTGTTTCAAACGATTTTCTGTTTTCTCGAGTTCCGGGCATGCTCCAACTCTTTTGAAGCACACTTTTGCTGACTTAAATGCTGCCACAGCCTCCTTCCACTTTCGCCGGGACTGCTGCATGATGCCAATTTCATAATGCGTCTCTCCCTGATTCAGTCGATTATTGTACTCTTCATTGATCCGGAGACTCGATTGGAAAAAAGTCATCGCCGGATCATACTCCTTCATCTCTCTAAGAATCATCCCCTTCACTTTATAGGCATCCGCGGTCCCTAATCGGTCACTCGTATGCTTGAATTGTTCCAGCGCACTGTTACAAAGTGCCAGGGCAAGAGCATGGTCTCGTGTCTTGAAATGAATCGTTGCCTTTTCGAGTTGAGATATCCCCGCGAGTCGTTGGTCTCCTGTTCTTACGGCAAAGTGGATGCTCTGGTCAAATGACCGGAGTGCCTCCATATATTCTCCCCTGGAAAGATGCGTCATGCCGGTGTTATGATGAATTTCTGCGATTCGGTTGATTTCACCGGTTCTTTCAAAACGCGAGAGTGCTCTCCGGTAATACGCGAATGCCTCATCATAGTCGCCGATTATATTATGGACAACCCCGAGGTTCATGAGAATCACAGCTTCAAGAGACTCCCGTTTCGCCCTCTCAGCACATCCCAGCGCTTTGACGAACTGCCGCTTTGCTCTTGTCAGATCCCCCTGCTCGGCGTCACTGGTCCCCAGAATATTGCTGGTTCTTGCAAGAGCTACGAGGTCCCCGAGTCTGGAAGCCAGATCCCGGGCTGTCCGAAGGTCACGCCCGGATTCTTTCCATCTACCCTGTCTGCTGAAAATATCCCCGCGTTGCAGCAATGCTTCGACGATGAGTTCGTTGCATTTCTGCGCCCGTCCGTAGCTCAGGACATCCGTGAACATCTTCTCGGCCGGGCCGTACTCGGCATGGAGCTTCAGAATGTTGCCGACATCAATGAGCACATTCTGGTATTGCTTGTCCGTGGGGAGAGTATCACGACACATCGTGAGGAGGTGATCAATCGACGTGACGTCGTCCGGATTTTGTTCCGGAGTAAGTGGCGCATACCTTCTCTCGGGACCGGGAAGCTCCTGGAGGACCTGCTTCTCTCTGCGCCTCGCCTTCTTCTGATCTCTCAGATAGCGCGAGGTCAATCCCTTGCCGCAGTGGCGCTCAGCAAGATGCAAAACCTCCTCGTAAATATTTTCACCGACCGCAGTATCCATACTTGCGTGGCGTGCCTTGTCCAACATGCCGGTTAGCGCCCGAACGCATATCTCGAAAAGTGCGCGATCGCGGCACCTTTCATATCGACGATGCCGAGGACCGGGACAACGGTCAAGTTTGCGCACGAAATTCTCTCGAAGTTCCCGTCGTCGCTCACATAATAAAATGCAGTCAGCCATGTCAGAGACAAAAGTGAACTCACTTTAAAATCGAGCCGCGCGGGAGTTCTGAAAACAAGCCCCTCCGGCTTAAAATTTACACCGGCGTCGGCAGTGTCCAACGTCGCCGTTACGACAAGCGGTCGATCAACGGCTCCGGCAGGGACTGTGAATGAAAGAGACCGCGTGCACGTGGTTCCGAGGACGGTTCTATACGAGCTCTCAAGCGTGATGGTTGTGTTCGACCATGGTGTGACTAATGCGCTCTTGGAGACTACGGTATTCTTGCCATCTCCCCGCGGAAGCGGAATCAGGTTCACAATTGGCGCCAGAAGATTGGACACGACACCTTGCCGGGATTGCACCTGCATGTCACTTGTGGAAATGGCTGTGGGCGGATTCGCTTGCTCGCATCCCGCCAGCACGAGCAGGGCCACCAGAGCTGCAAGGCCCGCAAGAACGATTTTACGATTTTTCATTTGAACCTCTTACATTGATGAAATGATTTTCTTCAGATCTATTGCAAGGGATGTGCCAATCCGGAAAGGCCTGAAAACTTTCCTCACGGGGAGTTTTTGGCGTGGGAGAATCGCACGACAAATCGAAATTGCACGATCCTCTGTGATTCGGATCAAGAATCATGAAGGCGGGCGAAATTGCAACCCGTACGGGGATTGGAGATGCTCGGTTTGGTGTGACCACCGGCAAGAAATGTAACGAGTCGTTACAACAGGATGGTCAAGAACGCCTTACGCGGCATGTTCCGCTTTTAGAATGCGATCAAGTCGTGGCCGGGATATCCGCATAATGTATGCTGCTTTGCTCTTGTTCCCGCCAACCCGATCGAGCACTTTGAGTGCAAATTCCCTCTGCACATCTTCGAGATCAGCCATTTCCAGCGGAATACTCAGGACAAACACATCGTTTGGACGGTGAGATTTTGGCTGATCACCGCGTTCTGCTCCATCTGCGGGTTCAAGAAACCCGAAATCCCTGCCGCGGAGGATTTCCGTTTCTTCGAGCAAGACTGCCCGCTCGATTGTGTGCTTCAGTTCACGCACATTGCCATCCCAATGCTGGCTCTGCAGGATCTCGAGCGCCTCCGGGGCGATACCGCAAACTCTCTTATTGTAGAGCGGATTGAACGTGTGAAGGAACGAATCGATCAAAAGCGGAATGTCTTCGCGTCTTTCTCTGAGAGGAGGAATCTCCAGCGGGATAATCTTCAACCGGTGATAGAGATCTTTTCGAAACTGGCCGGATTTCATTTTCGCCGTGAGATCGCCGCTCGTGGCGGCGATAATCCTTGCCTTCACAGGAATGTCCTTTAATCCCCCGAGCCGGCGCATCGTCCTGCTCTCGATGACCTTCAGGAGCTTCGACTGCATCGCCAGGGAGATATCTGCGATCTCATCAAGAAAAATCGTCCCATCCTGAGCAAGCTCAAAGAGACCGACCTTTTTCTCCCGTGCGTCGGTGAACGCACCCTTCTCATAGCCGAACAGCTCCGATTCGAGGAGATTTTCGGGTAATGCCGAGCATCCGATGTCCACGAAGGGCGAACTATTGGTCTTCCCGTTGTAATGAATCGCACGGGCAAGGAGTTCTTTGCCTGTGCCGGTCTCCCCGGTAATAAGCACGGTAAGTCTCGAGTTGTCAATTACCTTCTTGGCGCGTTCCAGCACCTGTTGAAGCGTCACAGACGTGCCAATTATCTGATCAAAATTGTATGCTTTCCGCTGAAGCTCCAGAAACCGCTGTTGCGCATTTCCGCTGCGCCAGAGCTCAAGAAGTCCCTCCACCTTGTCGCTCAATTGCTTGGCATCTCCGGGAAGACCGAAGTAGCCGCTGGCTCCCAGGCTCATTGCTTCCGCCGCCTGCCTATGGTTTGCCGAGGATGACACGACGTACACAGTGACGTTGCTGAACTGGAGATGGAATGTCGCCAGCATGTCGAGAAGCAGTGTTTTTTCAAATGAGGAATCAATGACCGCGAGTTGCGGCTCTGCGAAGATCGCCCGGCTCATCAAAAACCGTGGCGAGGATGTGAACTGGACATGAAGATCTGCTCCGTGAACGAGCGCCGGTCTAACCAGATCGGCAACTTCCTTCTTGACACAGAGAAGAACCTTGAATTTGTCTTCGTGCACTTTCATAACGGTACCACTCCTTCGTGTGGTGCCGACAATGCCCTCAGCACCGTCGACATGGCTCTTGCCCTGCATTCTGATGATAGATATCGCTCACGCAATGATTCATCAACGAAGGCGGATGCAAAATATTCCAAAATGGCCTTCGTTGCGTGGTAGTACTCCAGCGCCTTTTCGGCGTTCCCGCGCTGTTGGAACTCTGCACCCAGTTCGAGGGAGATTTTCCAGGTGAGTTCCGAGACATTTGCATTCTCGATATACGTCATCCCGCGCTTGAAGTGGACCAGAGGGTGTTCAAGGGCGAGTTCCGGACACATGCGCGCGATCTTCCCAAGCACATATTCACGTTCCGCCCGGAGGTCTGGAGAGAGTGAAAAATGATGGTCGGCCGTATCAGTAAGAAGACCAAGCAAGAGTGCACAACGGTGGTCGGCCAGATAGATCTCCGCTCTTTTCAATCGAATCTGCGCAATCCGTTGTTCGGGTTTTTCAATTCCACCAGTGAACGCGTCTTTGACGGAAAGAAACCCCTTTTCCGAGGAGGTGAACAAATCCAGCGCAGCGTCCATCTCACCAGTCGAAGCGGCGTACATGGCTTCGAGATAGATGCGGAAGGGATCGAGCGAGGAGAGTCCAAATTCACGTGCGACCCCGGAGGCCTTATCCAGAGAGTTGCGGGCGCTGTCGAGGTCACCAATGACCATAAACACCAGAGTAAGTTCCAGCAATGTTTGGCCGATGCCGAGGGAACCCTGCATTTCATCGTATACTAGGAGTGCTTGCTGCCATGCACGAACTGCCCGCTCGAGATTCCCTTCGGCAAACTCCAGTTCGCCGATATTTGTCTGTGAATACGCGATGCCACTCTTCTGCTGCAGCTCAGTGAAAATCTCCTTGGCGCTATCATACCTCATTCTCGCGTCCCGGAATTCGCCAAGCTTGAAATGGGCAATGCCAATATTATTAAGGAGCATCCCCTGTTGGTGCAGTTTTGAGGCATCACTGAGCGCAGCTTCCAGCGCATGATTCCACGATTCAAGAGCCCCTCTGGTTTCTCCCATTGCGCTGAGAACGTTCCCCCTATTGTTGAGCGCAGTAATGACCTTATCGGTGTTGTTCGCTTCCGAGTAAATACGATACGCGCGGCTGAAGGCCTCAAACGACTCGTGCAGGTGTCCCTTATAGAAGTGAGCAATCCCCATGTCATTTTCTACGAGGGCGAGCTGCTGGCGATCGGCAAACCCCGATGCAAGCTTCCGCTGTTCCGCACCCAGTGTCAGAGCATCATCAAAAAATCCCTCATCCGTTTTTAGTGCAATAAGCTCCTGGCGCACTTCAAAAAGGTCATCTCCATTCAGCCCGCCGACCAGGAGACCTTCGAGGGTCTCGACCGCTCTACTGTTCTCACCGAGGCGGGCATATGCCTTTCCGAGTTCCTTCGCGGCAAGCACCCGTTCCTTGATGGTTGCGTCACCTCTTGCAAGGAGTGCGTTCCACAGCTTGGCGGCCTTTGCATCTTCGCCGGCAAGCCGATACGATTGGGCTTCTTTCAATCGCAATGCAGAAGGCGCGTTTCCATGAAGAGCGGCGCATGCCTTCGTGTACATTGCGGAAGCTTCCGAAAAACTTCCAGCTCTTGATGCTTCGTCCGCCACCTGTTCATAACGCGCTCCTGCCATTTCCTGATGGCCCGAAAGCTCATGATGACGCGCCAGATCACATAACTCTTCCGACGACCACTCATCGGACAATTCTTCCCACGACCTGGAGATGGATTCATGAAGCTGTGCTCGCCGCTCCCGGCTCATACCAGAATTGTAGAGGTGACATTTTAGAGCCTCTTGTCGTATGGCAAACCGATTACCTTCACAAATCACGATACACCCTCGCTTCCGGAGTGACTCCAACAACTCGATCAGCTTCACCTGTTCAAACGGCGTAATCTGGATCAGCAACTCATCCATCGCCGGGGTGCGGAAACATGATAAGACTTCAAGGAGTTCACGCTCTTCCGGGTTGAGCGAGCTCACGATGTGCCCGATGTATCCTTGCAACTCATGATCAACGAGGGACTCCATCGACGCGGCCTCCCGCTCGAAGTAGCCCGGATCGCGGAGCATCCGGAGCGGAATTGCATTGACCATCGACCGGACCGCAACATTGGTAGCGTCGGGGTTTCCACCATAATTGTCGCACAATTGCCGGAGAAATGAATGGGAGACGGTTTTTTCTCCAAAGGCCACCTCGAACATCTTTTCAAGAGTCTCTTCCGGGAGCTCGCCAGACACGAACACGGCGTGTTCCAATTCATCCGAGATGCCGTTTCTGCTGTTCGCGACTCCGCAGACCGAGAGATTGATCAGGTGATGTTTAATCCTCACCTCATGTCTGGTCGAACCGAATTGCGAAAGAACATCCCATGCGGAATTTCCCCGCGTGTTCGGATCTCTGCTGAGCAGCCTTTGCACAATTCCCGGAAGAATGGATGATCCCACGAAGAACGGCTGAAGCGGAGGTGGTTCGGCTTGGAGCGCATTCTTCAACGCGTCGAGCGGTGTTTCCGCCTGGTATGGAAGCTGGTTGCTCAAGAGCCGGTAGACACTTGCACCGAGAGAATAGAGATCGACCCGTACATCCGCACGATTCCCCTGCAGGAGTTCGGGGGCAATATATCCGATAGTTCCCCGGATCGATGAAAGAACATCGGACGCCGTATTGGATAATCCCTCGCTTGCAGCAGCTTTCGAGCTAAATCCGAAATCAGCGAGTTTAATACTGAGGGAAAATCCATGCGTCTCGTCCTCCTCTCGGTTTGGAAGGATGAAAATATTCTCCGGCTTGATGTCAAAATGAATGATCCCGTTCCGATGCACACTATCCAGGGCAAAGAGTATCTGGATGAGAACCTCTTCCAGCAAATTCATTTTCTGTTCATCGAGTGCACGCGCACCAAAATATTCCAGAGCATTGGAAGCGCCCTGCAGATACTCCATCGTAAAGAAATGGCGATGGTCAAATTCCATGAGCCCGTCGGAGCGCACGATCTGACCGCATTCATACACCCTCACCAGATTTGGATGATTGAATGAACTCAGGAGGTTGAACTCATGCCGATTTCCGTCGATATCGACACCCCTCCCGGATTTGATGACCTTCATGGCAACCTGAGCGCTGCGCTCCCGATCGAAGACAAGATAGACATCACCTGAGCTGCCTGATCCCAGTGTTCTGATCACATCATATCTGTCATTGATCATATCTCCGCCCCTCCCGGAGGAATACTTCCGGCCTCCGATTGCTCCTTGATGTATTCCGCAAAGCGGTTAGTCAAGAAGACGATCAGCGTCAGAACGATCCCGGGGAAGATCCCCACCCACCATCCACGATCAAAGTACGCGAGAGATTCTCCGATCATATTCCCCAGACTGGGAGTGGGCGGCTGTACACCGAGGCCAAGAAAGCTCAGTGAAGCTTCCGCGAGCACCACGTTGCCGAGTTGCAGGGCGGATGAGACCACGACCGTCGGGAGTATATTCGGCAAAATGTGATCCAGGATGATACGCCAGTCCGGACATCCGAGCATCCGGGCCGCCAGGACAAATTCCCTGTCGCGAAGATGTAGAACTTCCCCCCGCACCAGGCGAGCAACAGACATCCAGCCGGTTCCGGCAAGGACAAGAATCAGAAGTGTCACGGAATTTCCGAAGAACGCAACGATAACAATGACGAGAAAGATCGCCGGAATGGAAAGGAAGAGATCTACGATCCGCATGAGCAGATGGTCAAGCAGACCGTTGCGCGACATGCCCGCGGCGATCCCTATTACAACGCCTGCGAACAGCGATAGAACCATCGCACCCATTCCGATAAGGAGGGAAATCCTGAGAGCATAGAGAAGGCGGCTCAAGACATCTCTTCCCAGATTGTCGGTGCCGAGCAGGAACATTGCGTTGTGAGGTTTAAATCGGCCCGACAGGGTGCTTATCGCGCCGCTCCCGCTGGTCTGCATTTCGGAAGAATCATTGCGCAGGAAACCGCTCCCAAGCGGAACGACGAGCCGTGATGTCCGCAGATCCGCTTGTGCATCGGGATCATACGGTGCCGCGAGGGGCGCAGCGATCGAGATGAGGAAAAAGCAGAGTATGATCCATGATCTCTGCCGCGATCTGAACAATCCGGACACGTTCATCCTTCTACCCTCACTCTCGGATCGACGAGTATGTACAGGAGGTCAGCGACAAGATTTCCAATGATGACGACACCGCCCGCGACTACCGTACAACCCATCACAAGCGGATAATCGCGGCTGCCAATCGCCATAAGCGTCAACCGCCCCATTCCAGGCCACGAAAAAATGGTTTCTGTAACAAGGGCACCTGTTAACAGTGTGCCCAGCTCCAAACCAAAAAATGTAATGAGAGGAACTGCGGCATTGGGAAATTCGTAAGAGCAAAACAGTCGCTTCTCGGAGATGCCATAACTCCGGGCGAACAAGAGATACTCCTCGTTCTGAAGTTTGGTAAGATTCGCCGTGAAATACCGTGTAATGATCGCACTTCCGGGAATTGCAATCGTGAGTGCCGGCAGCACGATATGCTTCGCAAGATCGGCGAGCCGGACTGCAAGCGGGAAATCTTCCGCACCGATCGAATACATTTGAGATGAGGGGAGGATACCAAGCACAAACGAGCAGACTCCGACAAGCATCACTCCAATCCAAAACGTCGGAATGGTGCAAACCAACAAGCTTGCATGGGAAACGATTCTCTCCGCGGCCTTTCGTTGGCGCCGGATTGCCACAAGACTCAGCATTATTCCGATCACAAACTCGACGGCAATTGCGACCGACGCAAGAAGGATCGTGTTGGGGAGAAAGCTGGCGATGAGTTCTCCAACCGGCCGGCCATGACTGATCGAATTTCCGAAATCCCCCCTGAGACAGTTTCGGACCCAGACGAAATACTGGACCAATATCGGCTTGTCGAGTCCGAACTGCGCGCGTGTTACCTCGGCAACCGACGGAGATATCGTCGGTGAAAACATCGATGACAACGGGTCCCCGGGGGCAAGGTGTGCGATGAAGAACACAATGGTAATCACTGAGGCAACAAGCAGCATGCTCATGCCCACCCTGCGCAGGGTAAATCTCAATATCTTCTCCCAGTCCAGGTTCATTCACCCCATCCGGCGGATAATTTTCCCCCGACCGCCTTCACCGCAGGTACCAGTCCCCGGCATGATAGGATATTCCAAGCACACCGATGTTCGTACCTTGCAGACGGTTGTTAATGGCAACAAGGTCATTCAGCCAGTACAGAAACGTGCACGGTTGTTCCTCCTGGAGTATGACCTGAAATTCCTTCCATGCCCCCGCGTGATCTGTTTCCTTTTTCACGTGCCTCGCCCCCTCGAGGATTTCTTCGATTCGGGCATTCTGAAAACCAGTCAGGTTGAATCGTGCCTTGGAAAGATCGCTTCCCCAGAGTTCATCAAGCTGCATTTGAAGCGGCACATTGAATCCCGCGATTGCCGCATCGAATTTTCTATCCATAAGATCGCTCCAGAATGTGGCACGATCGAGTTGCTCGATATTCACCTCGATTTTTAACGTCCGTAACTGATTCTGGATAATAGTTGCCATCATCTGCCTGAGTTCATTGCCGGCAGGGATTTTCAGAACGAATGAAAATTTCTTACCTCCTTTTTCAAGAGTTTCCCTGCCTTCAACATCCTTCCAACCTGCTTCCGACAGCAGCTCCTTCGCTCTCAGGAGATCGAACGGGAGCGGCTTGAGCGTGTCGTTGAATGCCCACCGGAAAAGAGGAGAAACCGGACCAATTGCTTCCCTGCCGAAGGATTTCAAGTACGAATCGACAATTTCACCCCTGTTAATTGCCATCGTCAATGCCCGCCGTACTTTCACATCGCCAAAAAGTGGATTCGGCTTTATCGTTTTCCCCTTTGAAGAGGTATAGACCGCCGGGTCGATGTTATTCCAATTGACCGCATCATAGAATCGCTCACCCAAGGGAATAATGCTAAACCGGGAATTCGACTCCTGAACCTTCGGAACATCATCAATGTCCAGGTACGGAAGAACATCCAGTTCACCCGACAAAAATTGCATCAATCGTGTATGATAGTCAGGAATAACCCTGTAGATCAGTTGGGTCAATTTTGCAGGTGCCGGCAGAGTTGAGGTGCCATTTGACACAAGCACGACCTGCTGCATCGGCAGCCACTCTTTAAGCCTGAACGGGCCGCAGCTTAAAGGACGATGATTGGTGGAATCATCATGAAGTGCTGCGCCTCCCCGGTGAGACGCGAAAATGTGTGAGGGCAGGATCGGAAGCCCGGCATCAAAGAGCTGTCCGGGATAGACTCTTTCAAAGTGGAAGATAACGGTCGTATCATCAATAATTTGCACGGCATCCTTGATGTTCAGGAAGCCGTCTTTTGATCTTCGCAAACCGTCGACCGAAGATTGACGAACGCTCGCTACCGCCGTATCGGCGTAAAGCTGATAGGAAAATTGGACATCCTGTGCTGTTACATCTGCCCCATCCTCCCATTTTACGCCGGATTTGAGATGAAAGCGTATGTCCTTATCGCCGTTTTCAAATCCCCAGGAATTTGCGAGAAGTGGATGGTATTCAAGAACTCCTTCCTCCTTGTTGAAACTGGAGCTCATCAGGCCTGGATAGAAGAGATCATTCAGCTCACCGGCTGTGACGTCTTCTGCAAAGAGAGGATTGAAGCTGTCAATATCTCCCTCAATGCCAACAACAGCATAGGTCCGCGGTGAAGTGGTTGCCTCCTCTCCCTTCTTCCGAACACAACCCGCGATCATGAAAAGTACAATCAGAGCACACCCGACTTTCGCCAGGGAGCCGCAGAGCCCATCCAAATGCTTTCGAAAGAACATCATGGCTGATCCGCCTTTCAAAAAAGCACAATCTATAGAATGGGATTCGTGAAGTCAATGATGTTGTAACATTGTGTTACATGTGTCACATTCCATTACACGATACTTGGATTTACCCCTGTTTTTGAGTACCATGGCTCAGTTTCGAAAACGTGCAAGGTATACATCACGATGCAACTCGTTCAAGTAGAGAATCTTGAAGTTCGAGCCGACGGGGGGATGAAGGAGCGCATCCTTCTCAAAGATATCTCATTCGATATTGCGACCGGCGAACGAATTGCAATTGTCGGTGAGAGCGGCGCGGGAAAGACGACGCTGCTTCGTGCCATGACGAACCTGTTCCCATCAGGGACTGGCATGAAGACGAGCGGGAGGATTTTCATCGGGGGAAAAAATCTGCTCGATGCAACTAAGCTCTTGCCACGGCAGGCACGACAAACCTCCGGGATCCGATATATTTTCCAGGAACCTGCTCATGCATTCAATCCGGTGCTGCGCATCAGGTCGCAGATCAGGTACCTCCTGGCAGAGGATCATTACAACGAGGACGCATTTCTCCATCTTCTCGCCGAAGTGGGAATTGAACATCCCCTCCGGACCATCCGGCAGTACCCCCATCAGGTGAGCGTCGGCATGCTTCAGCGGATAATTATTGCGCTCGCCTTGTCGGGGTCTCCGGCGCTTCTTCTCGCAGATGAGCCTCTCAGCGCCATCGATGCAATCCACCGAAACCGTATCATGTCGATACTGCTCGAGCAATGCGCCTCAAGGGACATCGCCCTCCTGTTTGCAACCCACGACCTGCGCATCGCTCGAGACCACTCTCAGGTGACGCTTGTTCTCTACGGAGGACGCCTCGTGGAAAAATCCTTGAGCGAGGAATTATTTTCCAATCCGTTGCATCCCTATTCGAAGGCACTCTTGAGCCGTGCATCTGACCACAGTTCTCCCGCGGACCGCACTGTACAAACCGACCGATGCACTATCGGGACCGGATGCACATACTATTCCCGATGCCCGATATCCTCTCCGAGTTGCAAAGACGAAGAGCCTGGAGCGGTGATCCTGAATGCAACTCACGAGGTACGATGTCCCTACTCGAAATAGAAGATCTTTCCGTTTTCATTCGCCGGCGAAAGCTATTTTCTTTTTCCGATTCCAGGCACATTCTCCGGAACGTGAATCTTTCGGTTAACGAGGGCTCAGTGATTGGTCTGATCGGGGAAAGCGGCGCCGGTAAGACCACACTCGCACGATGCATTGCCGGTCTCTGCGATCCGACATCCGGCAAAATTCTCTATGGGGGCATCGAGATCTATCCTGCAATCAAGAATCGGGATCGAATCAGAAAAGAGATCCAACTGCTTTTTCAAAATCACACGGCTTCTCTCGATCCACAGATGACCATCCGTCAATCACTGCTTGAAGGGGTGGATGCGAGGGCAGCAGAAACGGGTATGCAATTGCGCTGGCTCCTCTCCGTGGCCGAATTGCCGACGGATGTCCTGCCGAGACGGCCGAGGGAACTGAGCGGCGGACAGCGGCAACGGATTGCCCTTGCTCGCGCACTCTCCGTATCCCCGCGTCTGCTCATTCTGGATGAACCGACTTCAGCTGCCGATGCGCTTACGCAGGAGCAGATCCTCTCCACACTCAAGCTCATCCGGAAGGAATCGAAGCTCACGATCATATACATTTCGCACGACCTGCGATCGACTTCAGCAATTGCTGATGCCATCGCCGTGATGAAGAGTGGAACTATCGTCGAATTTGCGCCGAAGGAGGAATTGTTGAGTCACCCGAAGCATGAATACACGAAAGAGCTTCTTCGGACCGGGAGGATGGAATGAATATATGCTGGCACTCGTCAGAATTTGCTGGTTGCCCGCCGCAACATGTGCCCTCGGTCCAAGACTCCTTGCGACCATCCGCTTCCATTCCCTCTTCGACAGAGACATCTCCCAGAGGATCGAGTAACGAATTTCTCCATAAGCGGAACCAGATCAGGAAGTGGGACGGATTTCGTTGAGTTGAGCGTTTGTGATCTGTCTGAAATTGCGAATTCAGAATATTCATGCAGTTCGGATTGACTGAACTACGTCACTGGCACGCCGGAGTTACGTGCCATTTGGATATCACTCCGGATCTTCCTACAATATCGGCAGAGATGATTGATCCATGCCGCTGGTATACTCTTGCTTCACAGCAGAGAATCGGCACTCCAGCGCTGAGGTCACTCGCAATTCGTGATGCGTTCTTGTTCT
Source organism: Bacteroidota bacterium (assembly GCA_035518715.1). GTDB lineage: Bacteria > Bacteroidota > Ignavibacteria > UBA10030 > SZUA-254 > DATIXJ01. The sequence continues at coordinate 28,538 of DATIXJ010000037.1, forward strand.
TCATGATTCCGGTTGCCACTTTTCCCGACCGAATATCCGGGAGGGCGAATAGTGGATTGGGGAACCGCACACGTTGTTCCAAGAATACCCGGGTACAGCGTCGACGGGGACGAAAGGATTGGACACTATTCGCAAACTTCGGATCGGCATCATCGACCTCATCACCAAAGGGCCAACCAAGGCGCTCTTTGCCCGCGTCATGAACGCGAACCTCGCAAGCATCATGCCTCAGGTTGTCGGCGTGTGGTGCGAGGAAGAGGGACACCGGGTAACGTTCGTCACCTACACAGGATTTGAAGATCTGCTGGATGAACTTCCAACGGACGTCGACATTGTCTTTATCGGCGCCTTCACGGAATCCGCCCAGACCGCTTATGCCATCAGCAACATCTTCCGTTCTCGCGGTGCTCTCACCGTTCTCGGCGGTCCTCACGCCCGGTGCTATCCGCAGGATGCGATGCTCTATTTCGATTATGTCGTCGGATTCACGGATAAATCAGTCATCTGCGAAATCCTGCAAGACCATTCTCCCCACAGACCTGTCGGCCGCTACATTGCGTCGGGAAAACAGCCCGCTTCCCTTCCCGGCGTACGCGAGCGCTGGAAATTCATTGAGCCGACTCTTCGCAAAGCTCCTCTCATAAAAATGGTCCCAATGCTGGGCAGTCTGGGATGTCCGTATACGTGCAGTTTTTGTATCGATTCGGTGGTACCCTATCAACCACTCGATTTCGATGTAATGAAGGAAGATCTCACGTTTCTGATGGGAAAGTTCAAGCGCCCTCTTGTCGGTTGGCACGATCCGAATTTCGGCGTACGGTTCGAAGACTACATGGATGCAATCGAGGCGACTGTTCCTGCCGGCCGCATCGATTTCATTGCCGAGAGCAGTTTGTCGCTTCTCACGGAACCGCACGTAAAGAGATTGAAGCGCAACGGCTTCAAGGCCGTCCTCCCCGGGATTGAATCATGGTATGATCTGGGCGAGAAATCGAGGGCGGGAAGGATGACGGGAATCGAAAAAGTCAGAAAGGTGTCGGAACAGGTAAATATGATCCTGAGACACATTCCGTACATCCAGACAAATTTTGTTCTGGGCATGGACACCGACGAGGGATCCGAGCCCTTTGAGCTTACCAAGAAATTTGTGGATATGACTCCTGGCGCATTTCCGGGATATTCCCTCTTGTCCGCGTTCGGACAGGCGGCCCCTCTCAATCTTGGACTCCAGCGAGCCGGAAGAGTTCTTCCCTTCCCGTTTCATTTCCTCGACAACAACCGAGCCATGAACGTAAAACCGATGAATTATACCTGGCCCGAGTTTTATGCCCATGTCGTCGATCTCGTGGAACACACATTCTCTTCCCGAATGATGCTGAAGCGCCTCATTGCAAACAAGGGTATTGTTCCGCGATGGATGAATCTTGTGCGGGCGGCATCATCAGAAGGTTCGGGACGGAAAAAGTATTACATGCGGGTTCACGAAATGCTCGAAACCGACGTTCCTTTCCGGTCCTACTTCGAAAAAGAAACGACCGTACTCCCGAAGTTCTTCCAGCGTCAGATGATGAACGACCTGGGAACGCTTTGGAACTGGCTTCCCGAGGGATCGATCCATCATGATCCGAACGCCTATCTCAGGTCCGTGGACCCCTCGGCGATGTCTACGCCACCCGTTGGATGGAAGAGTGGATCCGAAATCCCTGAACCCGCCGTTGAACCACAACCGGCATTTGGAGCACTCTAGGGGGCCGGCATCTCGCCGCTCCGGCAATTTGACTTCATCGCCGGGACGATCTTCTCGATTATCCCACTCACCAGCGGTTGCTGCTTCGTCCGCCCCCGCGATTCGGCCGCGAAGGTTTGGGTCGTGCCTCATTGACGTCCAGTGATCGCCCTTTCAATTCCTTCCCCGCCAATTCTGCAATTGCTTTTTGTGCTTCGCCCTGCACCGGCATTTCAATAAATGCAAAGCCCTTCGGCAATCCGTTGAACTTGTCTTTGACAACAGTGACTTCTTCGACCTGCCCAAACGCCTCAAACGCCTGACGCAAGTCCGCTTCGGTCACTTCGCGTGCTATGTTACCTACATACAGTCTCATGAAGAATCCTTCGATTGTTGATTGTGATTTGATGACTTTTGACCCCCATCATGGCAGCCAAACCGAAATGATGCCCGGGGTCGTCTTACATATTCTGGAGAGATTACGGCGACCGTTGTAGAGCAACCCTGTTGCAGTCGCGACCTCTTCTCTGCCCTGCTTCTCCGCAAGGAAACGGTATGTCACTGCAGAAATACTGTTATGATCTGTCATTCCGGTGTCGGCGAGGCGGTCGGGATGATCGACCGTGGTTGTGCCACGGCCGTTGGGTCGATTTGACGACGGACTGTTGTGCGGGTGCCGCCGCCAATTCAGGAAGATCCGTTGCGACTACCGGCTTCAGGGTAATTCGTCCGCTGTAGGCAAACAGTACCTGCTTAAAGAACTGCTTCTCCTCATCCGTGGCAACAAGCGATATCGCCTCGCCGCGCTTTCCCGCCCGTGCGGTTCTCCCTACCCGGTGTGTGTAGGTATCGACATCCCGTGGTATCTCGTAGTTATACACATGCGTAATGTCGTCGATGTGCAATCCGCGTGCGGCGACGTCGGTAGCAACAAGGACTTTGAATTTCTTCTGACGGAAGTCTACCGTAACCCGTTCGCGCTGATTCTGCGACATGTCGCCATGAAGACACTTTGCCTGGACGCCATTATTGGTGAGTTTCCTCGCCAGCTTCGACGTAATATGTTTTCGATTGCAGAATACGAGCGAAAGATCCCGTTCTGATTTCAGCAAATGCATGAGCAATGGTAATTTCTGCTCACTGTGTGTTTGATAATACGTTTGCTGGAGAAACTCCGGCTTCACTGCGGCGGCGAATTCCAGCCGCTCAGGATTCGTCAGGTACTTGTGGCTGACGCGGATGATTTCCTTCGGGAGTGTCGCACTCAGGAGAAGCGTCTGCCGTTGCTTCGGCACGTGCCGAAGAATGCGCTCGATGTCCGGCAGGAATCCCATGTCAAGCATCCGATCCGCTTCATCGAAGACAAGGTGACGGATCGTCGCCAGCGCCAGTGCACCCCGCTGAATCAGATCCAGCAGCCGGCCCGGTGTACCAACGATAATATTCGTTTGCCGTAATTGCTTAACCTGTTCGTTGACGGAAACACCGCCGTATACCGGCGTAATACCCAGGTGTTTCCCGTGTGAAAATTTGATGAACTCCTGAGCAATTTGCATAGCAAGTTCACGTGTCGGCGCCAGAATCAGCGCGGCGATGCCATCACGCCTTTGAATCTTTTCGATGAGCGGCAACGCGAAGCCCAGTGTCTTCCCGGACCCCGTTTCCGATTGGGCAACAACATCCCGGCCGTCGGTAACGAGCGGTATGAGTCCTCTCTGAATTGGAGTTGGAGCCGTGATGGCATGCTTCGCGAGCAATGCTATCGTGGATTTGTGAAGAGGGAGAGAATCAAATGTTATCATAAGTATCAGGCTTGTAAAGGTGTGGTTCTCCTGTTGGATCGGAACTAATGAGGCCTCTCACGACATCACACGCATCTGCCAGCCCATCACGCAGGAAAATCACGAATACGGAGGTCTCGGATGTTCGATCACGTGAATCAGCTGACAGGTAGGATCGATGATGTCTCAATCCAACAGCGATAATCAGGGTCTTAACGTAAGGTTAATTCCGGCTAATTCCTAACGCTTATTAATTCGTATTCATTGCCGACCGGAATATCATTCAGTCTGGTTCAGAATGGCCTATTCGGGATACTCATTGAGGGAAGTTCAAGATCAACCGCGTTTTTGCGGGGAGACCCGCGGAATAATTGCAGAGACGGTCCGGGCGTATGCCTCGAACTTCTCGCCGAATGCATCCTTGAGCAACTTCTCTTCGACGCGAATGCGGATAGTTGTGCCGATTAGGTACACAACAACCCCGAGAATTATTGCCCACCATTCGCTGAGCGCCAGCCCGGTTGCAATCAGCATGCCCAGCATCCCCGTGTAAATGGGGTTGCGAACAATCGCATAGGGACCGTCGGTGATGAGTTCGTGCTGCTCCAATACCCGCGCAGCCACGGCCCACTGCTTGCCGAGATGTCGTACAGCGGCTCCGGTCAACCAGACGGAGCTCAATGCAAGAATGAGAGCGACCAGTGAGAGGAGTGCTCCAACCGCAGTACCGGCCTGGGGGAGGAGAAGGAATTCTTTCCGTCGAACTGACCAGACGATCGCGTATCCCACCATGGCGATCAGCACCCCGAGTACAGCCCGTCTGTCCCGCTTTCGTTCTTTCGATGCGTGTGGTCTACGGGAAAGAAAGAAAACTGCTGCAAATCCGATCCAGCAGCAAAACACCCCTATTTGAGTGAAGTGATATATGAACTCGTTTGAAAACACCGTCCACCTGCGTCTTCTCTATTTTCAGAAGCTCGTCGAATATACGACAAAAGAACGAAGAATGTTACGAATGAAATCCGCGTATGGCGATCACAGGCATTCCCATTTTGGCCGGCTTGACTCGACTGCGCCGAGTTCGTATGTTGAAGCTGCTCTTCATATTCCATAACCTATCCTACGCTCACGCATTTGCTGGCCGTGGATATTTTCTATCTAAATTCAAATTCGTTTTTTTGAACTGATTATTTCATTCATCCCCCACCACACTCAGTAAAACTCATATGGCCACCATCATACAAAAAGTCGTCTTCAAGAATGCCACAACACGGCAACTCTACAATCTTTACATGGATCCAAAACTCCACGCACGCATTTCCGGCGGACCCGTGAAGATTTCCGAAAAGGTCGGCAGCAGGATGGAAGCCCACGGTGGCTATATAACGGGAAAGATGCTTCAGAGGGTAAAGAACAAGCTCATCGTGCACACATGGCGCGGATCCAACTGGTCTGCTCAGGACGGAGATTCCGTATTCGTTGTCTCATTCGGCCGGAAAGGAAGGGACGCGGTACTGCATATGACTCATGCCAATGTTCCGGATGAACACGCCGGGCATCTTGATAAAGGGTGGCGCGATCATTACTGGAAACCGTGGAAGCAGTATCTCAGCGGAAAGAAGATTACACGTCCAAGGATGTGACCCGCGGTCGGAGTAGTTCTGAGGGATATGTAGTTTTTACTTTTGATGGAATACGATCCCGAGGAGTCACGAGTTCCCGGAAAGAAACGCCAACCATAAGTTGATAATAGACGGCATTATCATTACTTTAGTGCCGTCATGATCGGTTCAGTTATTTCCCATTACAAGATCCTCGAAAAGCTTGGTGAAGGAGGCATGGGTGTGGTCTACAAAGCCCAGGACACCAAGCTTGACCGTATTGTTGCGCTTAAATTTCTCCCCGTTGCGCTTACCTCCGACCCGACCGAACGCGAGCGATTTCATCAGGAAGCAAAAGCAGCTTCCCAGCTCATGCACCCCAACGTCACAGCCATTTTTGAGATCAACGAATCTGAGGGGCAAATCTATCTCGCGATGGAGCACGTCGATGGAAGCACACTCAAGACGATCATCCTCAAAGAAGAGCCCTTATCAACAAGGAAGGCTCTCGACCTCGCCATTCAACTCTGTTCGGGACTTTCAGCGGCACACGAGAAGGGAATTGTTCACAGGGATATCAAGTCCGAAAATATCCTGGTCAATACTAAGGGCGAACTCAAGATCACGGATTTTGGCCTTGCCAAACTGAAGGGCGCATCAAAGCTCACAAAGACCGGGAGTACACTCGGCACCGCCGCGTACATGTCACCGGAGCAAGCTCAGGGCGACGATGTGGATGCAAGGAGTGATATCTTTTCCGCAGGTGTCGTGCTGTACGAGCTCCTGACGGGAAAGCTGCCATTCCGCGGCGAGCATCAGGCCGCCATCCTCTATTCTCTCATCAACGAGGAGCCACTGCCACTCACTCGGTTCGACGAGAAAATCACTCCAGAAATACAGCGAATCGTCTCGAAGGCACTCGCAAAAGACAGAGAAGACCGCTACCAGCATGCCGACGAGATGCTTGCCGATCTCAAGCGGGAACGGAAGGCGATGGAGTACGCGCGGACCGGATACATTACGCAACAGTTCACGGCATCGTCCTCGGACAAAGCCGCGGAATCGGGTTCTCCGACACCGCCGGGACGACTTAAGAACATGATTCTCATCTCCGCGGGCGTTGTGATCGTTCTGCTTGCTGTCCGGATCTACCTGTTTCTCGAGCGAATGACTAAGGGTGATTCAACGGGCAGATTAACGGTCAGCAAGATCGCCGTCCTCCCTTTCGAAAATTTCGGTCCTGCCGATCGCGAATATTTTGCCGATGGACTCACCGATGAGATCCGCACGAAACTGAGCGGGCTTTCCGGGCTTGCAGTGATCGCTCGCGCGAGCTCAGTGCAGTACAAGAAAACGACAAAACCAGTTGCCGACATTGGGAACGAACTCTCGGTGGGATATCTCCTTCAGGGAACGATACGATGGGAAGAAGGTGACAGCTCGCATCGCAGCACGGAGCGCCTCCTGGTCAATCCCACGCTCGTGAAGGTTGCCGACGGCACACAAGTCTGGTCGCAATCGTTCGAAGGTACTCTCTCAAGTGTCTTTGAGATACAGTCGGACATTGCCCAGCAGGTCACACACGCACTCGAAGTGGTCTTGAATCCCGCAGACAAAAAAACGATCGAAGCCAGGCCCACGGATAATGCAGAAGCATACGATTACTTTCTCCGGGGTCAACAAGTCTTCTCCGTTCGGACACCGGAGAACCTCAAGCAGGCGATCGATCTCTTCCGGAAGGCCGTCGAGCATGACCCGAAGTTTGTTGAGGCATATGAATATATGTGCCGGACCTATTCGTTCATCATATTTCTGGGACAGGGCTCGGACAGTCTCATGCTTCTTTCGAAGAACTCGCTGAATGAGGTCTTGGACCTTGCGCCGAATTCTTTTCATGCTTATTTGACAGAAGGGTACTATTGCTATTATGCTCTACGAAATTATGACCAGGCGATCAAGTATTTCACGGATGCATTCCAGCTCCAGCCGAACAACGCGGAAGTGATATCATCGATCGGGTACGTGAAGCGCAGACAGGGAAAATTTCCCGAAGCGCTGACCCTCCTCTCCAGGGGGAGTGAGCTTGATCCTCAGGACTGGGACAAGTGGATTGAGCTGGCGTTTCTCGAGCTGGCGATGCGGAACTATAGCTCCTCAGACGAGCACTTTCGTCGCGCATTTCTGATACGTGGGAAGGGCTCCACGCCATATGCGGCAATGCATGCGATCGCCGTCCTTTCGATGAGCGGAAATCTTGACACAGCATTTGAACTGTTCCGCAAGGAATCGGATGACACCGATTCCTGGACGTATAGGGAGCGGAGTTATTCGTTCCACGTCGCCAAGGGTGATTTTCGAGCTGCGAGTCTTGATCTCGATCGATCCGTTCTTACAGAGCCGGACATCAATCAGGTAAGTTTTTACTCGGCGATGGGTTATCTCCTCGACAAATCGTCGCGGCATACCGAGGCTCGGGCATGCTACGACACCGCCAGAGTTTTCGCCGAGAACGCAGTGAAGACCTATCCCACTGATTGGTCGACCCACTCCGGTCTCGGGATGGCTCTTGCTCATCTTGGTGAAAGTGCCAGAGCTATCGAAGAAGGTCGGAAGGCCGTCGAGCTCATGCCATTGGAAAAAGATGCACTCAATGGCGGGCCCGACGCAATCTACGCATTGGCTCAGATCTATGCTGTCGTAGGCGAAAATAATCTCGCTATCGACAAGCTCGAACAGATCCTGAACATTCCCGACATCTATTCAGTCTCATACATCCAGTTTGATCCCGATCTGGCAACTCTGAGAAACCAGCCCCGATTTCAAAGTCTTATGGAAAAATTCAAGTCACCGCAAATGTGAAAATGTTTTTCCGTTAACGCCACTGCTGTGCAATGAGAAAATGTTTAAACGATATGATGAATAAATAACGCCATGGTTGGTCAGACCATATCGCACTATAAGATCCTCGAAAAGCTCGGCGAGGGAGGAATGGGAGTCGTGTTCAAGGCCCAGGATACCACACTCGACCGTCTCGTCGCGCTCAAATTCCTGCCCGACCGACTTCAGGCCTCCGGTCCGGACAAAGCGCGGTTCATCCAGGAGGCGAAAGCCGCTGCTGCGTTGAACCACCCGAATATCTGCACCATTTACGGAATCGATGAGCACGACGGCCAGATGTTCATCGCAATGGAATTTGTCGACGGGCAGACCTTACGCCAAAAACTCCCCTCCATTACCCCGGCGAAAGCAATTGACATTGGAGTCCAGATTGCGGAAGGACTTTCTGCGGCACATGAAAAAG
>DATIXJ010000038.1:0-25549 GCA_035518715.1 Bacteroidota bacterium
GGGAGGGCATTTGGATTCGACCGGGCTTTGGACACGCTTGGCGCAGTTCTCGGGCCAGTTGCCGCTCTCTGGCTCATGAGCTCGACATCCTTTCGGACTATTTTTCTTCTTACGCTTATCCCCGGGTTGGCTGCGGCGGCCGTGTTTCAATGGGTCGTGCGTGAACCTGTCCGCGAGATAGTCTCGCACGATCGACTCCGATTCACACTTTCAGGACTTCCTAAGCGGTTCAAAAGGTATCTTGGCGCAGTTGGCATCTTCGGTGCGGGCGATTTTGCGCCAACACTTCTCATCCTCTACGCGGCGAACGTGTTCAGTTCCGCGGGAATACCGAATGCAGCCCAACGGGCAGTATCGCTGTATATCATCTATAATGTCGTCTATGCGCTTGCTTCATACCCTGTCGGATTTCTCGGCGATCGTTTCGGAAAGCGCTGGTTTCTCGTGGGGGGGTATATCCTCTCATCGGCGGTCTGTGTCGGCTTCATACTCCTTCCATCGGGTTTCGGCGTCTTTGCCGTGCTCTTTGGCTTCGCCGGAGTTGCTATTGCGGTGCAGGATTCCCTGGAACGAGCATTGGCGGCGGATTTGCTTCCATCCCACGTTCGGGGAACCGGCTATGGTGCTCTTGCCGGATTGAACGGCATCGGGGATTTTATATCAAGCGCGTTCGTGGGCATTATCTGGACGGCATCATCAGTGCAGGCGGGATTTTTCTTTTCTGCCGTCCTCAAATGTACAGGAGGGCTGATGCTTCTCATACTCGTTCCCCGCGGAACCCTGCAGGACGATTGACATCTTGCGGTAATTCTTCTATCTTCTGGAGGAGTGCACAGCTCCTTTCGATTGCGCAATCATGAACGATTCCGAAACTCCCAATATCTCTCTCGCGAAAGACGCGATCGTCCTCGGTGAGAAGCTCAATCACCTGCCGACACAGCCGGGTGTGTACCAGTTCAAAAACGGCGCCGGAGAGGTCGTGTATGTCGGGAAGGCGGTTAATCTCCGCAATCGCGTTCGTCAGTATTTCCAGAAGTCATATCGCCCCGATCCCCGCCGTGAAGCTATGGTGTCAAAAATCCGTGATGTTGAACTGATCGTGACGGATTCCGAAGTGGAGGCACTGATACTGGAAACGACACTGATCAAGAAGCTCAAGCCCCGATACAACATCGACCTGAAGGACGATAAATCATTTCCCTACATCGTTGTTACGAACGAACCTTTTCCTCGGGTATTTGCCACGAGAAGAATCATTCGGGATGGTTCTAGGTATTTCGGACCGTACACTGATGTGAAGAACATGCATGCCTCACTGAAGCTTATCCGTGAAATCTATAAGGTCCGGAGCTGTAATTATCACATTGATGATGAATCCATCCGGAAGAAATCCATAAGAGTCTGTTTCGACTATCATATTAAGAAATGCGAAGGTCCCTGCGAGGGACTTGTTACCCGCGAGCGATATCGCGAAATGATCGAAGATGTCGTCCACATCCTCCGTGGTAAAACCACGGCGCTCGTTCGTTCACTCGATCACCGCATGCAGCAGGCGTCGGAAGAGTTTCGCTACGAAGACGCAGCGCGGTTCCGTGATGAAATACGTCAGCTGGAAGTCTATAACAACCGGCAGAAAGTCATCGATGCAGAGCTCGTGGATCGCGATCTTTTTGCGCTGGCAGCGGAAGGCAACGACGCATGCGGCGTAATTTTTAAAGTGCGGGAGGGAAAGGTCAACGGGCGCCAGCATTACTATATGACCGGGGTGGAGGGAAAATCGGAAGAGGAAATTCTGCAGCAATTCCTCGACGGATATTACATCGAATCGCCGGACATTCCCTCGGAGGTTTTTCTCCCCTCGGAGATCGAGAACTCCTCAACCATCGAGACGTGGCTGAGTGAACAGAAGCATGAAAGTGTCCGGCTTGTTGTTCCGAAGATCGGTGAAAAAGCCAAACTCATGGCGATGTGCAAGAACAACGCGGTGCTTCTGTTGGAAATGTTGAAGATCCAGAAAAACAAACGGAGAGAATCCGTTCCAGCGTCTGTTGAGGCACTTCAACGCGATCTCCATCTTCATGTTCTTCCGCGGAGAATTGAATGCTTCGACATTTCGAATTTTCAGGGGACCGACAGCGTTGCGTCGATGGTGGTGTTTGTCAACGGGAAGCCGAGAAAGTCGGACTACCGGAAATTCAAGATCCGGACGGTGGAGAGATCCGATGATTTCGCCAGCATGCGTGAAGTGATTCAACGGCGATACCGTCGTCAGCTTGAAGAGAAGAACGAGCTTCCCGACCTGGTCGTCATCGACGGGGGAAAGGGCCAGCTCTCCAGTGCAGTCGGGTCACTCTCGCAACTCGGGTTGTACCGGGAGTCGGGTGGGAAGGAGAACAAACTCGCAGTCATCGGTCTGGCGAAACGGCTGGAAGAGGTTTTTATCCCGGAATCGGGTGATCCGCAAACCATCGGGCGCTCATCGCCGGGTTTGAAACTTCTTCAACAGGTTCGTAATGAGGCACATCGCTTTGCGATAACGTACCATCGGACGCTGCGGCGGAAAAGAACGCTGCAAACGGAACTCGATTTGATCAAGGGAGTTGGGAAGAAGCGGGCAAAGGAGCTTCTTGAAATTTTCGGGTCGGTGCAGGGAGTGAAGTTCGCGACCTTTGAACAGTTGCAGGAGGTTGTCGGAGAAAAAATTGCTTCGACAATCAAAGAATATTTTGAAGAACCGGAGGTCACTCCTTCCAGCGGAAGTGACGCGGCGGAGTGATTCCGCTAGCACGCTTCGTTAATGAATTATTATCGGAACATGAATTCTGTTGTTGACTTTTATAGTTCCTTTCTCTACATTCCAATGCGTCGGGGACGGGGAGTGAGAGAACCAAAGCAACACTGATTCATGAAATTTTCCTTGATATTCCGGTGAGGATCCAACAGAGGTTTTTCTTCCTCATCTTCGGTGTAGGTATCATCGGTCTCGCCTTCACAGTTGGGATCGGACAGTTTGGTGCGAATAATGTCCAGGTAAACAAGATCGGTGTCACAACCCGGCTGTCGGCAATTGCAGCAAATATTTTTGAGTTCCAGTCGCGTTCGATGGTCGAGTGGGGGAAAGGAAAATCGTTTGTCGGGTATATCATCCCCCGCGAACTTGCTTTTGACAGTTATGGGCGATACAATGTCGAGGGTCTGCCCAGCAGGAGCGAGATTAAGCTTACGGCTCAGTCGGCATTCGATCCTGCGTGGTCTGCGTCGATGATCATCGACAGTTCTGGAAATTCGTCGATCCGGTATTTTGGCTGGGAATAGAAAAAAGTTGTATCGGTAATTTGTAACGGTGCGAGTCCGGCTCCCACTTCGAAATCAAGGCCCTCCCACTTGGTTTCACCGCTGGACTTGCACCTTTTATTTGTAGTAATGCTTTTACTTCATCCTTTCACCTTCCTTATAATGGCTCTTTTTCGAGAGCCATTCCTCGCCTGATCAGTCGTATCGGTTGAATTCCGACAGCTTCACACAGTTCTTGCTCCAAACAGGTGATCTGTCACACAGTATTGTTGAATCGGCAAGCGCTATCATCTACATTCCTTCTGAATTTTTAACATTGCTCAAATTCTAAGGGATTGGATATGAAGGCATTGTTAGTGCTTCTGGGGTTACTGATATATTCGGCGGCATACCCGCAATCACACGTGATCCCGCAATTTCCGTTCGGACTCCACAATGGGATGAGCACATCGGAATTGGCGAGGATTGCGAAGGGTCAGCAGGCAGAGCTGGTAACAAGAGTTGATGAGCATGGTGTGAAATCTCTTATCGCATACCCGAGAAATGTCCGGTTCCAGGATTTTAGGGTCGATTCGTACACCACCGAATTCTTCAATGACCGGCTCTGGGGCGTGAACGTAGCGCTGAAAGGATGCACGGAGTTTTCCGAGCACCAGAGGATTTTGCGGGAGCTTGTTTCGTTCCTGAAAGAATCATTCCCGGGAGAGGTCACGAGTGATAAACTCAGTGAATTCACTTCGGGGAGTCAGGCGAAAAGTATTTATGTCTTCGAATTGAAGTGCAGCGGTGTGCTTCTTACCGTGATTTCGCACCGCAATGCAAATGCCACGTTTTCTGAATGGGTGACCTATACCGATCTTGATCCGGGGAAGTGGTCAACCGCTGAGAGGGTTGTTCAGACAAGTTCCGGGGAATAGACAGCCCGCAGAATATCGGAATTCGGGGAATCTCCTCTAAAAATCTTCAGGGACATCATCCCATTGTTTTCCCCGTGGGTCCTCAGTGATTGAACTTGACGGGTACGTTCAGTCAGTGAATCCGTTGCTATTCTCTCTGCTTTTGACTATCTTGTATACCGCAACTTGGAATTTTGGATTTCCTATTTACAATTTCTCATTGTTACCCGGGCGCTTAGCTCAGCTGGTTCAGAGCGTACGCCTCACACGCGTAAGGTCACTGGTTCGATTCCAGTAGCGCCCACAATCCCGAACACTGTTCGGGATTTTGATTTGCTGGCTCCGGCTCACTTGCCGTAAAGCATGCCTCGTGCCAAGCTGAAATTACCTGCCCGTAATTCATAGAAGTACATTCCAGATGGACATCCCCCCAGGTCCACCGGAACCCTGTATGTTCCCGCATCTCTCGTGCCATGAGCCGGAATCAGGATCTCACGTCCGAGCACATCATAAATCTTCAGATCCACATTCTCCCTTGCTGCCAATGAATACTCGATGATGGTCCCGCGGTTGAATGGATTAGGGTAATTTTGGCGGAGAATAAATCCGACGGGAAATCCATTCACATACTTCACGCCTGTAACCGGCGGGGTTGCGAATGTGTCATCCATGCCAAATGATCTGCCCGCATCATTTTCGGCAACTGACCGGAAGTGATACACCGTTCCCGGGAGGAGTCCCGTGAGAGTTCGATGGAGTGTCAGCGCCTTCACGGAGTCCCCGACAACTTGGGGCAAGGTTGACTTTCCGTACTCACGTGTCGGACCCCACTGGTACCAGACGAACGTCTCGTCTCCGTTTGGAATGAACGAGTCGCTCACCTCTGCGGAGCTCGGCGTAACCTCTGCCGGGAGGTTCGTGATGATATTCGGGAGATGACGGACAGGGTGTGGGCCGAATGTGATGATTCGGAAATGACTCATCGTGGAATCAGACATCTCGGTTTGGCTTTCACTGACCATGTTCACGCCCGGGCCATTGTTTTGGGTGAGGAGAGCGCTGTCGAACAATGACTGCATCTGACCCCATGATATTGTCAGAGGGAAACCGTCCGTTCCTGCATTCAGGGCAATCTGAAATGTATCACGCTGAACTTCGGAGGCGAACGTCCGGTAATCACGGTCGCATCCCAGACCGAGGCCTATCCCTGAAAATCTCGACCAAAATGACTCGGCCCCCGGAGGGCAGGGCGGGAGCTCGTATTCTCCGAGCGCAGGATCGATATGTGATGTTGCGGAGGTGTGCACTCCGAATGAAAGGCGGCACGAATTGCCGCGGGCATTGGTAATGGTAAGGGGAATGATGATTCCCGCGGCATCGGAATCATACATTGTTCTGAGCACTTGATAGATCCCTTGGCTCATCACATCCGGGAACAGCACGTTTCTTGCCACAGCCCATACAAAGTACTTTGAATCTGCAGAAAGCTGAGTAATCCGAATCGAACAAAGATGCAGCTCCGTGTCTGCTGCGATGATGACCGGTTCCGTGGAAGCAATCGAATAGGTCGAATCGACCCCTGCCAGAAAATACACGGCGGTTAGTTCTCCGAATGGATTGCACGCCGCGCTGAGAACAGCAGTATGAGTCGTGATCGAATCTGGCGGCAAAGTCACCACGGAAGGCGGAGACGTCATGAAGAGTTGGTCGGGGCCGAAAACTCTCCCATCTTCATTCTCGGCAACAGCCCTATAATGGTAAAGAGTGGATTTGAGGAGCGGCTGAGGCGCGGTGCGGATCACCCATTCGGGAATGCTCGATGATTGGCGTTCAGTGACGGAACCATATCCGGTATCAATCCCGTATTCAAACCAGGCAGTTGTCAATTGCCCGTGAGTGGAAATAGTCGTCCCGAACTCCGCCGTAGTGCATGTGACATGATAGACATGCGTGTCGGATATTTCGGGGGCATCAAGCGTGAATGTATGCGCATGCGGTAGGATCAGGAAATGAGAAAAAATGAGCGAGATGAGAAATCGTCTCATGGTTGCCTCCCTTTGAGATGGTAAATGATGCCGCGAATATATCTCTCTTCCGGGAAAATTCAAAACCCGAAGATGATGACTTGCATCCGATCGGGAAAACGCGTATATTCATCCATATAGAAGTTCCCTGCCTTTAACTCGATCCAGAGAGGTCGGAAAGGAAGATATGATAGGTTCCGCAGTTCAAGTATTCAATTCTGAAACCTCCGCTCTTTTGAAGAGTACGGAGGTTTTTTCGTTTGGAGACCTGTATGCAGGATAACTCGCTCCTCGTGGATGAACAGGGTTTCCAGCGGACACTTACCCGCCTTGCGCACGAAATCCTCGAGTTCAATAAGGGCTCCTCGAACATCGCCATCGTCGGAATCCGGACACGGGGTGATTTTCTTGCGCGACGCCTCGCACGAAAAATTCAGGAAATCGAACACCGGGAATTGCAGGTCGGAGTCCTCGATATCACACTCTACCGGGACGATCTCCGCGGAAAGCTCAATCAACCGCTTCTTAAGGGAACGGATATCTTTTTTGACGTTACCGGAAAGAATATTGTCCTGGTGGATGATGTCCTGTTCACAGGCCGCACGGTCCGCGCTGCGCTGGATGCGCTCATCGATCTCGGAAGGCCGGCGGCAATCCAGCTTGCTGTTCTTGTGGATCGTGGACACCGGGAGCTTCCCATCAAGGCGGATTTTGTGGGAAAAAACTGTCCGACCTCATCTGACGAAGAGATCCAGGTCCGCATGAGTGAGATCGACGGTGAGGACGCTGTCGTTCTCGTCAGAAAAGGGAGGTACTGATGCCGCTCTCTTGCCGACACCTGCTCGGTCTGGATGGGATGCCGAAGGAGGATATTCAGACAATTCTTGACACAGCAACTTCTTTTCGGGAGGTGCTGGAACGGCCCATCAAAAGAGTACCGACGCTTCAGGGGAAGACTGTCGTGAATCTGTTTTTCGAAAGTTCCACGCGCACACGAACGTCGTTTGAGCTTGCGGAGCGCCGTCTCTCAGCGGATGTGGTAAACTTCAGCGCGGATGCAAGCAGTGTGAAGAAAGGGGAATCGCTGAAGGATACCGCCAGGAATATTGAAATGATGAAGATCGATACGGTGGTCATCCGTCACGCGTCATCGGGAGCTGCTCATTTTCTCAGCCGCGTGATCGATGCGAATGTCATCAATGCCGGCGACGGATCTCACGAACATCCGACACAGGCACTTCTCGACATGTATTCGCTGCGGGAGCGCCGAGGATCACTCGAGGGGATGCATGTCTGCATTGTCGGAGATATTGCTCACAGCCGTGTGGCTCGCTCCAACATCTACGGATTGAAAACGATGGGTGCGGAAGTTTCGGTTTGCGGCCCCCGGACGCTGGTCCCGCGCGACGTTGAGAAGCTTGGCGTGCGTGTGTATTTTGACATCGATGCTGCTATTGCGGATGCAGATGTTCTGAATGTCTTGCGAATTCAGCTCGAGCGACAGGAAAGTGCCTTCTTTCCTTCTCTCCGTGAGTACCGCCAATATTTCGGAATTACGCGGGAGAGATTGGAACGAGCGAAGAGGCAAATTACCATCCTGCATCCAGGACCCATCAACCGCGACGTTGAAATCTCCGCAGATGTCGCCGACGGGGAAAACTCGATTATCCTCCAGCAGGTTCTCAATGGTGTTGCAGTACGAATGGCAGTTTTGTATCTCCTCGGAACGAGTTCATGACCGGAAGAATCGTATGAAGATACTCCTCAAGAACGGCAGAATCATTGACCCGGTGACCGGGATCGACAAAGTCTCCGACATTCTCATTGTCGACGGCATCATCCAGGAGATCGGTGCCGTATCCTCCGGAAAAGGAATGGAGGTCCATGACCTGAACGGCAAGATTATTGCCCCCGGTTTCATCGATATGCATGTCCATCTCCGCGAACCGGGATTCGAGTACAAGGAAACAATCGAAACAGGCTGCCGCTCTGCGCTCGCCGGGGGATTCACGGCCGTGTGCTGTATGCCGAATACCGACCCTCCCATTGATGACGCGGCGATTGTACGCCAGATCATCGAGCGCTCAAAGAACGTCGGCGATGGAGTGGTCGATGTCTACCCGGTCGGCGCTGCGACGAAGAAGCGGGAGGGGCAGCAGCTTTCGCCGATGATGGAGCTGGCCGAAGCGGGTGCCGTGGCGTTCAGCGACGACGGAGCGCCGATTGCCCGCGCGGATGTCATGCGCCGCGCACTTGAATATGCCGGCATGATTGGAAAGCCTGTTATTCAGCACGCCGAAGATACATGCCTCACCAGGGGCGGCGCAATGCATGAAGGATTTGTCTCGACCTCGCTCGGGATGCCTCCAATGCCCGCTGCAGCCGAGGATATCATGATCGCGAGAGATATCGAGCTCGTCGAGGCATACCGTTCACCCTATCATGTTGCTCACCTCAGCACAAGAGGAGCCGTTCAGCTTGTGAGAACGGCAAAAAACAAAGGCTTGCCGGTGACGTGCGAAGCGACTCCGCACCATTTTACGCTTACGGATGAATCAGTGCGTTCGTTCGATACGAACACTAAAATGAATCCTCCGTTGCGGGAATTGGCGGATGTTGAAGCAGTAAAGGAAGGATTGCGCGACGGCACCATTGATGTGATTGCCTCGGATCATGCACCTCATTCGTACGACGATAAGGAAGTTGAGTACAATCGGGCACCATTCGGAATTGTCGGGCTTGAAACGGCGATTGGGCTTGCATACACCGAGCTGGTTCTGACCGGATTACTTCCCGTGGATGAAATGATCCGGAAATTCTCCACAAATCCGCGGAAAATCCTCCGTCTCCCAACGATCAGTCTCACAACCGGTGAACCGGCAAACATCACCATCATCGACCCGGAAAAAGAATGGATCGTGGACATCCAGAAATTCAAATCAAAGTCCAAAAACTCTCCCTTCCATGGCAGACGGCTCCGGGGCAAAGCCGTTGGCGTGGTGAACCACGGAATCCTCGCTCATTCAAATTGACGTGCGCTTGTCCTAAAACTCCCACATCTCCATCCGGAAGATGCGAAGCGGCTGTATTTTCGAAAGGAGCAGGATGGCACGACTCTTGTCATTTTCCTCTTTCTGAGTTTATATTGCCGGAATCGGGGCAATTCAGGACCTCCGGTACGGGTTGTTTTTTGAATTTCGTTCTGTTACTTTTTGAAGGTCCGCATGAGATCGGTGGGGAATAAAAATATTTCAATCACGACAGCAGTTCTCCTGTTAGGGATGGTGACGGGAGCGTGGTCACAGCCATCAACGCCGGGCAAACACACCTCTGATACTGATGCAAAAGCGGTGCAGGCAATCTTTTCGGAAATCCAGGAAGGCATCAACAGTTCGGATGTAGGGTTGTTTTCCGGGTATCTTGTGAAACAGGTTTCGCTGACCGTGACCGGGAATGAAACGGGGGTGTACAGCGCGACACAGGCGAAACTGATCCTTCAGGATTTTCTGTCCCTCCGAAAGTTCTCGGGATTCAAGTTCACAACCATGAATCTCCGGGGAACTATTCGCTATGCCACGGGCGGGGGGTATTATATGGTGAAGGGAAACTCGTATCGGTTCCAGATTTATGTTTCCCTTTGGCCCTCCGGCGGGAGATGGTTCATATCCCAGTTTAACGTCTACTGAACTTGAACGTTGAATTCATACGAACCGGACCCCATGGAAAGACGCAATGGCGGACATTTATCCTTTCTGTTGTCATTTTTCTAATCGGATATGCTGTTGCGTTCATGGGCGAGTACTTTGCGGGCCGCTCCACTTCGGCGCGCGAGGATGTGCGCGTTCAGAAGCGAAGTGAGGAAGTCCAGTCGGAATTCGCATCCTACGAGCAGGAAACGCTATCGAAGGTCGAGCCCCTTGCCCTTGATTCAGCTCTCGGGACGCTCGTCGCTCTCCGGGGTGAGCAAACTTCAGAGGACCTCTTCGAATTGCTGTTGCGAAATGCCCCCCAAGGCATCTCCGTCGAGATCTATGATACGACCGGAGATCAACTGGGATGGAATGGGAATGAAGGTCCTGCAGTTCCGTCGACTCTTTTCACCAACCGCCGTGAGTATGCTGTCTTACAAGGGCCGCTCTACACCTATCTTCTGATATCAATTCCTCTGCAACATGACAGCGACATCTGCGGATATCTTGTGGCGAAACGATTGTTTGATGTTTCCTACCCGATCAGCAACCGGTTCATCGCAAACAGTGCCTTTGTTTCGACATTCCCGAAGTATCTTAAATACCCCTCGAGATTCGACTTTACCGGCGACGCGCTACCCGACTCCGACTCTTCAATCCTGAGCATTCATCTCAGACATCTCAACGGGATATACGCGGGATACGCGTACTGCCAGAGACCAACCGAGGCGGTATTTCACGGAGAGAACAACGGGTTCTGGTATCTCTGCGAACGTATTTTCCTTCTGCTCGCAGTTGCATGGATCTTGTTCGGCGGAGCGCTCATCGTGAGCCGGACGGCGTCCGGAGTTGTGAAAGGTCTGGCCTGGACCATCTCGATATGGCTATTCCGGTATTCACTCCTGGCTCTGGGAATCCCGTCGGGGCTCATGTCCTCGTCACTCTTTAGCCCGAAATATTATGCATCGGCGTTTGGAATGGGAATCGCCGGATCGCCGGGCGAGCTGGCCATCTCTTCCGCATTTCTGTTGGCAAATGCGGTCATTCTCTTCCGGCTTTTTGGAAACCGGATCACTCTCCCTGATGAGACGGGGTCATTGCGCTCCCTTACGAAGCGTCTCATGCAATTAGTTCACATCGCCGCGCTGGTGTTTGTGGTGCTCCTTCTCGTAAGGGGATTTGCATCGGTGATACAGAGTGCGGTTGATGACTCGACGCTCGTCTACAATGACCCCGCTTCGATGCTCCCGTCGCTTCCGATTGCTGCAATGCTCGGCAGTCTTCTCTTCATCGCGGTTTCGCTTTGCCTGGTGGTGGGCATCATAATTCTTCAAACACAGAAAATCCTGTCGAATGCTCTTCCACGTGTTCCGGGCACGCTCATGCCGATCATTTGTTCCTTTGCTATTCTCGCATTCGGGAGTGTGATTTTTGGATACACCCAAAGTAATCCGCTTCTCAACCAGTGGCAACGGATTGTTATTCTCGCGATCCTCTTTGCAGCCGCGATGGGCTCGAGGCATTTCCTGAGGTCCGGCCGGAGCGCAGCGGGGTTGATCACCGGACTGGTCCTTGCGTCGGTCTTCTTGATTGTGCCGTTGCTCAACGCAAAGAACCATGACGTCAACCATGCGCGTGTAGAGATGGTCGCTCAGGAGATTCTTCGTCCTGAAAGCTCCTGGCTTACGTTTCTTACAAGTCAGGCGCTTGATGATCTTTCAGGCGAATCGGCGCTCCGGCTCCTGGAATCGGGAGATTCGCTGGCAATGGACAAGATGGGATTCACCGAATGGGCGTCGAGTATATTGAGCCGCGAGGGAAACAACTGTTCGGTGACGTATTTTGATCCACGCGATTCCGTCGTCAGCGATTTTCATATCGGGATCCCGCCGCATAGCCGGCAGGAACATGTCGGTGAAATCCAATCAAGAGAACGATGGGTGAGACGGGAACAGCGGTCCGGTACCGGTGAATCGGAGACGTGGTACGCAGGGTATTCGCCGATACGAAATGACTCGGGCACTGCGGTCGGCGGTGTTCTCGTGGAGCTTTCGGGGAAAAAGCCGTTCACCGTTCGCGGTGAACCCACCAATATCCTTCGCAATGAAGTTGATCCTCGATCCGGGGGGATTACCCGGCCTATAATATATTCTGAATACTACCAGGGGAAATTGATCTCATCGACGGATGACCGTATCGCCTTCGATCATCCCTTTCCCGAGATGTTGAATCAGGATCATGATCAGGTGGGAATCTGGATTGATGAGGTAATCAACGGAAAATCATATCAGACATACTACGCGCCCGATACGCGTATCAGGGATGATGGATGGATTGCTCTGAGCCTCGAATCGCTCGGATGGATGTGGCAGGTCTATACGTTTCTGCGCTATGGTATCTTTTTCGCGTGTATTCTTCTCCCTGTTCTTGCACTGCTCGGCTTACGGATGCTCCTGCGCGGGATCCGGCTGCAACCCGGCGTGCGTGCAAAACTCCTGATTGCATTCGCCGTCGTCTCGTTTATACCGGTCGTCATTCTCGGGTATTATGATCGTCGGTTTACGATTTCACAGGCGGAAGATGCCATTGATCAGTCGCTCACGGACAAGACCTCGATCATTGCCGCAGAGCTCCAGCACGCACTGGGGATGAATATTCCGGTTGCGCTCCGGCATTTGTCCGATCTGGAGTGTGCCACGATTGCTGATGATGTCAATTCCGATTTTACCGTCTACTTCCGCGGCGACGAGCAGGCGAGCAGCAAGCCGGAGCTCTTTACTGCCCAGGTACTCGATCCGCGATTGAGCGCCGAAGCGTTTGTTAATCTCTTTCTCCGGAAGAGAAGCTATTTTTCCGAACGGGAGGTGATCGGGTCATTTCCGTATGTTGTAGGATACCGTCCTCTGGTGGCTGAAAACGGAAAAGTTATTGGCGCCCTTGCAGTGCCGACACTTTTCCAGCAATCGGACATTGATCAGGAAATAACGCGCCGCAATGTTTTCCTGTATGGAACGTATGCGCTGGCACTCTTTGTGGCACTGATTGCGGGGACGCTCTTTGCCAACCAGATCTCGTTGCCGATTCGCCGGCTCCGGGAGGCGGCCGAACGTATCTCGCGCGGAGAAATGTCCGTTCAACTCCGGGAGGCGGGGAACGACGAACTCGGGCGCCTCGAGTCGAGCTTCAGCCAGATGGTCAAGGATCTCCAGCGTGTGCAGGAAAAAATGAAGAAAACCGAACGGGAGCTTGCATGGAAAGAGATGGCAAAGCAGGTCGCCCATGAAATCAAGAACCCACTCACGCCGATGAAGCTCTCCGTGCAGCATTTGCGCCAGGCATACCGGGACGGGGTGGGAGATTTCTCGTCAATCCTGAATAAGGTCTCGGAGACTATTCTTGATCAGATCGAGGTGCTTACGAGAATTGCTTCGGAGTTCTCGAATTTCGCGCGTATGCCCGAGCGTAACCTCCAGCAATGCAGCATCCATGCCATTCTGGAAGAAACCCGGCAGTTATTCCAGCATCATCCCCACGTGATTGTCACGTCGGAATATGAAGCCGCGGGTGATATTGTCCTCGCAGACCACGATGAATTGCTTCGGGCGTTCATCAATCTCGTTCGAAATTCGGTGCAAGCGATGGATGAACACGGACAGATTTTCCTCCGGACGAAGGGGAAGAACGCAGGGATCGCAATTCAGGTGACCGATTCCGGGCCTGGGATGTCGGACGAAGCGCGGGCGCATCTCTTTGAGCCGACGTTTTCTACGAAGACGGAAGGAACCGGTCTCGGTCTCGCAATCGTCAAGAAGACCGTTGACGATCTCGACGGTAACGTGGTTGTCGAGAGCGTGATTGGCCGTGGAACCACGGTCTCCATCTGGCTTCCGATTTTCCGCGAACAGGTGTAATTCACGGCCCGAATTGCAGATGAGTCCGATCCCACTTCCCATAATTCGCTCCGAATTGTTCAGCACGGTTCCCGGGCTCACCTTCGGCATGAGTACCCGCATGGGGGGCGTTAGTTCCGGGTCGCTGGGAATGAACACAAGTTTTAATGTTGGGGATAGCGAATCTCACGTTCGCGGAAATCGCTCCCGGTTCTTTGCAGCGCTGGGAATTACGCCGGATCGGATCGTCTTTCCCCGGCAGGTCCATGGCAAAATCGTCCGCCTTGTTGACGAGCCGGGAACTATCGATCACTGTGACGGGTTAATTACTCGTGTGAAGGGACTCTATCTGTCCGTTTCCGTGGCGGATTGCTTTCCGATAATCATATTCGATCGCAAGACCGAATCACTGGCAGCACTGCACGCTGGATGGCGGGGGAGCTGTGCGGGTGTGATTCCCTCGGCACTTGAGATGCTCGAGAATGCCTGCAACGTCGATCCGGCAGATTTGTTGTGCTTCATCGGGCCCGGTGCCCGTTCATGCTGTTACGAAGTGGGGGAAGACGTGGCTCAGAGGTTCGGCAGCGATTTTGTGAATCGGGCGAGCGATGGAACATGCCGACTCGATTTGGCATCATATAATCGGAGCCTTCTGCTGGGTCGTGGTGTTCGGAAAGAATCCATTGAGGTCTCGGAAAACTGCACCATCTGCACGCCTGAGCTCCTCCATTCATTCCGGCGCGATGGTGCGAACTCGGGGAGAATGATGGCAATAGCCGGGATGTGCAGATGACGTGTGTGAATTCAAACCTGTGATCTGTGATATATCGCATTGTGTTTGGAACCGAAAATGGGTACATTTATAAGTTTTTCACCATCATGAGATTATCAGATTAGTCAACATGTGCGGCATCGTCGGATATATTGGTCCTGAAAATTCCCTCCCTATCATCCTTGAAGGCCTGCGGCGTCTCGAATATCGCGGATACGATTCTGCCGGTATAGCGCTCATTAACGAGGACGGCCTTGTGGTGAAGAAGAAGGCCGGCAAAGTGGCAGACCTGGTAAAGTCGATCGGAGGCAACGGTCTGCATGCTCATCTCGGCATCGGGCATACCCGATGGGCTACTCACGGAGCCCCAAATGACGTCAACGCTCACCCTCACTGGGACTGCAAGAACGAGATCGCAATCATCCATAACGGCATAATCGAAAATTACGCCACACTGAAACGGAAGCTCGAACAGGACGGACACGTCATCCGCACAGTGACGGATACAGAAGTTCTCGTTCATCTAATCGAGGAAATGTACAAGCGCTCGCACGATCTCTTCACCGCGGTACGACAGGCACTGCTGGAAGTTGAGGGTGCCTATGGCATACTGGTGATATCCGCGAAGGAACCTGACCGGATCATCGCTGCGAGAAAGGGAAGCCCGCTGGTCATCGGTGTCGGCGAGAATGAAAATCTCATTGCCTCCGATGCGGCCGCGCTGATTGACCATACGCGCCAGGTGATCTATCTCGAGGACGGGGAAGTGGTTTGTATGACGGCAAAATCCCTCGTGACCAAGACGATTCACGATGAAGAGATCATCAAAGATGTTGAGGAGATCACGTTCGATCTGGAGCAGATCGAGAAGTGCGGTTATGAGCATTTCATGTTGAAGGAAATTCACGAACAACCCGAATCGATCAGAAATTCTCTCCGGGGACGCTTACGGGTGGATGAAGGAACCGCAAAGTTGGGTGGTCTTGAACCGGTAGTGGACAAGCTCGAGAAGACACAGCGTATTATACTGACCGCATGCGGAACTTCATGGCATGCGGCGCTCGTCGGAAAGTATATGATCGAGCAGCTCGCCCACATTCCCGTCGAGGTCGACTATGCCTCCGAATTCCGGTATCGGAATCCGGTGATCAACCCGGGCGATGTTCTTTTCGTCATCAGCCAAAGCGGCGAAACCGCGGACACGCTTGCGGCGCTCCGCGAAGCACGTTCGAAGGGCGCAACCGGACTTGGGATCGTGAATGCTGTCGGCAGTACCATAGCCCGCGAAACGGAGGCGGGCGTTTACATCCACGCCGGACCAGAGATTGGCGTCGCCTCCACGAAGGCATTCACGTCGCAAATTGCCGTTCTCTCACTCATTGCACTTCTGCTGGCGCGCCAGCGGGGAATGTCAAAAGAGCAGGGAAGGATCCTCGCTGAAGATCTCATGCAGATTCCTGAAAAGGTTGCGCTGATCTTCAAGGAATCTGATCATATCCGCATGATCGCGGACGAATTCAAACATGTCCAGAACTTCATCTATCTCGGGCGCGGAAGCAATTTCCCGACCGCCCTTGAAGGGGCACTCAAGCTCAAAGAAATCTCCTACATCCATGCCGAGGGCTATCCCGCGGCAGAAATGAAACACGGGCCGATAGCATTGATCGACGAGAATATGCCCGTTGTCTTTATCGTTCCGAAGGATGCAATTTACGAAAAGGTCATCAGCAACATGCAGGAGGTGCGTGCGCGGAAAGGCAAGATCATCGCCGTCGCCAATGAGGATGATGTGGAAATCCACAAGATCGCTGATCACGTCATTCGCGTTCCACGGACGTTCAGCTATTTCGGCCCTATCGTTAACACGATTCCCCTCCAGCTGCTGGCATATTATATTGCGCTTGCCCGCGGCTGCGATGTCGACCAACCCCGCAATCTCGCCAAGAGTGTCACGGTTGAGTGACATTTTTTGATTTTCCTCCAAATTTTTATATCTTTTCCCCTGACTCACTATGGGGAAAGGAATTTCCATGACTCGGGATTCCAAATTCAAGCCGACGGACTGGGCGCTTATTCTTGGTGCATCGAGCGGATTTGGGGGAGGATGTGCTCTGGAGCTTGCACGGCACGGGATGAATGTGTTCGGTGTTCATCTTGACCGCCAGGCCACGATGCCTGCAGTCGAACATCTCATCAAGGAAATACGGCATACCGGCAGCAAGGCAGTCTTCTACAACATCAATGCGGCGGACGCCATCAAGCGCAATGAAACGCTCGATGATATCCAGGAGCGATTTCAGAAGGAATCGCACCAGACCGTGAAAGTCCTCGTGCATTCGCTCGCCTTCGGGACTCTCAAGCCGTATATTGCCAGGAAATATGAAGAAATGGTCTCGCAGGCGCAGATGGAGATGACGATCGATGTCATGGGAAATAGTATCGTGTATTGGGTTCAGGGTCTCATGGCCCGAAGTTTGATGAAGCACGGTGCTCGGATTTTTGGCCTGACGAGCTCGGGTGGCCACAGTGTGCTGCCGAATTATGGTGCCGTATCCGCCGCCAAGGCGGCGCTGGAATCTCATATCCGTCAGCTGGCAATGGAGCTTGGTCCGTTCGGCATCACCGCCAATTCCATTATGGCGGGTGTGACTGATACGCCGGCGATGCGTAAGATTCCAAATGCGGACAGTATGCTGCGCATCGCGCTGGCGAAGAATCCTCAGGGACGGGCTACCACTCCGGCGGATGTCTCCAGAGCGATTGTGCTTCTCTGTCAGGATGAGGCCTCATTTATCTCCGGAAATGTCATCGGCGTCGATGCAGGAGAAGATAAAGTGAATTATATCGGTCAGAAAGGCTCGAGCGATCTTCACTAACTGCTGCCGTGCCATGCGTTGCACTTTCCATTGACATTCCTATGGTTACCTTTGAATTTACTGAAGAGCAGCTGATGCTGCGCGATATGGTGCGCGATTTCACGAAGAGCGAGATCAAGCCCATTGCACACAAGATCGACGAAGAGGAACGGATTCCTCCGGAACTTATTCATAAGCTGGGCGAACTTGGGTTGCTTGGAGCAGCATTCCCGGCGAACTACGGAGGCGGCGGTTTCGGAGAGGTCGGATACTGCCTGATGCAGGAGGAAATCTCCCGCGGTTGCCTCTCGACGGCGACGTTCATCGGCGCGCATCAGTCCATTGGTGCGAATGCCATTTACATCGGGGGCAGCGAAGAACTGAAGAAAAAATATCTCGTTCCCCTTGCCGAAGGCAAAATGATCGGTGCATTCGCACTTACCGAAGTCCTTGCCGGTTCGGATTCATTCAACCTGAAGACCAAAGCCCGCCTGGATGGTAATGAATGGATTCTCGACGGCGAAAAGATGTGGATTACGAATGGTGCGATCGCAGATGTCGTCTCCACGTTTGCACGGACCGAGCGCGGCATTACCGGATTTGTTGTGGAATCGAAATTTCCGGGATTTGTCGCCGGCCCGCCGGAAAAGAAAATGGGAATACGTGGCAGTGTCACATCTCCCATTACGCTGCAGGATGTTCACGTTCCCAAAGAAAATATCCTCGGACAGGATGGACGCGGGTTTCTCATCGCAATGAAGACGCTTGATGCCGGACGGCTTGGCCTCGGTGCTGCGTGCCTCGGTGCATCAAAGGAATTGCTCGAGCTTTCGGCGAAATATGCCAAAGAGCGGAAGCAGTTCGATATGCCGATTGCACAATTTGAGGCGATTCAGTTCATGCTTGCAGAAATGGCAACGACGATCTATGCAATGGAATCCATCATCTATCGTACAGCCGCGGCTTATGATGAAGGAAAGAACATTTCACGTCAGTCGGCATCGGTGAAACTCTTCTGTTCTGAAGGCCTGGACAAGGTCGCTGATCGGGCGGTTCAGATTCACGGAGGGATGGGGTATTCGAGGGAACTTCCCGTCGAGAGGTATTATCGCGATTCACGCATCAACAGGATCTTTGAAGGCACGAATGAAATTCAGAAGATCGTGATCGCGCACGAAGTTCTCAAGAGGAACGGCGTGATTTAGGGGAATGACTGCTAAATAATTGATTTTTCAAGCCGATGTTCGTATATTATTTCCTACAGTCTGATCATTTCTTCTGCCCCGTTGTTCGACAATCAACAAAAACCATTGCACAGAAGTGCAAGAGGAGCGCGTATGGCTCAAAAAGCTAAGAAGAAAGTAACGCCGGCGAAGCGTCCGGTTACCCCGCACATGGATCTGAAGCAGTTCTCAGTCAATGAACTGGTGCGGGAACTCAATTCGTTCAGCGTCGATAATTATTGGGACCTGGGAAGATTTTTGGTCGATAAAGTGATGCCCGCGGCCCGGAAAGCGGGGATGTTCGAAGACCAGGTTCTCAAAATGGTCTCCTCACATCCCGGAGTGAAATTTCCATTTACCATGCTCAAACAGTGCGAGCAATACTACTCGTATTATCCGGACGTGAAAAAGCGTCCGCTGCCGGAAGTGTTCTACTTTGATCTAGCCACGAAGGTGGATGAGACGAGGCGGCGCGACCACTACGAGAAGATGGCGCTTGATTTCAAGTGGACGATCTCTGATCTCCGGAAGAAGATCCACGACGACGATCTTGCACGCCGGATTGATGAACGGACGAAGTACGGATTTGATCTGCGCGAACGGAATGTCTGGGCATTCGACACGCCGGATCCGCGGTTCGGAAAAGCCAACTACAAGGGAAGAATACCCGGTCAGATCGTGGCAAACGCACTCTATTACTACACAAAACCGGGCGATTATGTTATCGACCCCTTTGCCGGCAGCGGGACACTGGGCGATCTCATTGAGACGTTGCCGCATTTTAAGGACAGAAGATATAAGTTGTACGATGCAAATCCCCTGGAAGAGAAGATTGCGCGGAACAATGTTCTGCTGACGGGAATTCCGGAGCAAACCGGTTCTGTGGATTATATTTTTCTTGATCCGCCGACGGATTTCGTACAGCGTGACGGTGCGAGCGATTTTGCGGTAAGTCTTGATGCATCACGAGCTGACTTCGCGTTGAAGTTTAAGGGTATCATTCGCGAGTGCGCAAGAATTCTAAAATCCGGCGGCAAAGTGTCGATCGTGATGGAACCCGCATTCTCGATCACCGAGTTCATTGATTTTCCGCATGAGGTGACTCAGCTATTCA
This sequence comes from Bacteroidota bacterium, assembly GCA_035518715.1. Classification (GTDB taxonomy): domain Bacteria; phylum Bacteroidota; class Ignavibacteria; order UBA10030; family SZUA-254; genus DATIXJ01. The sequence continues at coordinate 19,758 of DATIXJ010000038.1, forward strand.
AAGAATCAGGATTTAAGCACGTTGGTAAGGTGTATCTTCCCAGGCGGAGCGGCGAAGTGGTGAATCGGGCAAACCAGAACGTCGCAGAGGTTCGAGGTATACGCGCTCTTGCTTCGGATTGCCGCGAGTTGTTGACATTCCAGAAGAGTTGAAGCTGTCGGGTGGGTGTAGATTGAATTTTGTTTCCCGCGAAAAGGGCGGGATCCTCAATTTTTCATCGGGCATATCTGGACAAGGTTGCACGCGGTGAAGGTGAAGGAAAAATTTGGGCTCCCGCCAAAAGAACGGGATCCTCAATTTTTCATCGGACTTATCTGCACTCGGTTCCACCTCGTTTGATAAGTCCGGAAAAATTGGGACAGGTAGCTCAGTCGGTAGAGCAACGGCCTGAAAAGCCGTGTGTCGCCAGTTCGATTCTGGCCCTGTCCACTCTTTTTCGCCATATTTTGACCCACTGTTAGTAGCTGCTAACACATCTGCTAACAGTTTTTTCGTTTTTGGAGGTCACTTATGGCAACACTCTTCAAACGCTCCAACGGCATCTACTATCTCTCCCTCCTGACACCCGGCGGTCGTAAACGGATCTGGCGCTCGACGGGCAAGCGCACCAAGAAGGAAGCTCAGTCGGCGGCAAAGAACATTTCAAACCCCACCAGACCAACCCGGCCACGCCCACTTCTTCTCTCTCAGTTCTCAGTGCAATTTCTGGAATACGCTCAAACGAATTTCGCCGGATCAACCGTGCTTCTGTATGAGCAGGCGATAAGAAAGTTCATCTCGCTCATTGGCGATTATCCGGTTAAGTCCTATTCGGTCCAGGACGTCGAATTGTTCAAGAAAAAACGCCTCGAACAGGTTTCCGCTGTTAAAACGAACATTGACTTCCGCACGATGAAGGCTTGCTTTCAAACTGCGGTTCGGTGGAAGTTGATTCAGGAAAATGCATTTCGCAGTGCACGACAAATCAGAGTTCCACAAGAGCGGCCATGCTATCTTTCGAAAGAGGCATTTTCTGTTCTGATCGATGCGATCGATATCGATTGGTTCAAGAATCTGGTGATCTTCGCAATCTTCACGATGATGAGAGCCGGGGAAATTGCCTCGCTCAGTTGGAATTCAATCGACCTAAACCGACGAATCATCATCGTGGAAAATTCAGGTGAATTCAGACTCAAGACGGGAAAGCCAAGAATCGTTCCGATGAATGACTGGGTATTCAAATTTCTTGCCACAAGGCTCAGGAAAGAAGGCCGCGTGTTCAGCTTTCCGGATGGAAAGAGCCTAAGTGTTGGATACATTTCCAGAAGGTTCAAGAAATTTGTACGCAAGGCAGCGATTCCTGAGGATATTCATTTCCACAGTCTCCGTCATACCGGGGCGTCATGGCTTGTCCAAGATGGGGTCTCTATCTATGCAATTCAAAGGCTCCTGGGGCATTCGAGTATCAGCGTGACTCAGGTATACAGTCATTTGGAGACGGATGGGCTTTTCAGCTCTGTTGAGCGTCTGCAGCTGCCGAAGGGCAAGATGTTGGATGAAGGGCAAGAAGGAAGAGGATCTGGAGAAGAAGCAGGTGACGAGCGGGGAGACGCAAGAGAGAGTGTCGGTGGTGTGGACAATGAGGGGAAAGAGACCGAGAATGGTTGACAGAACAACGAGAAGTGGGATAAGGGGGACGGGGGAGAGAAGGAAGGCAGGAGGAGGAGGAGCAGGCAGGGGAGCGAACGCGGAGTGAACGGTCGAAGGATCCGTAACGCCCGCGGGGTGTACAAGATATCCAGGAGAATGCGGGAAATCTGGCCCAATACGGCCAGAGGAGACCGCAACGCAACCGCAACCCGAGAAAAAAAATGCTACCAGATGAAGGGAGATCCACATGTCGAAGAACAAAATAGATGATACTCTACTGGTGAGTTTACGCGCAAAGGGCTATACAATTACGGACATCGCTTCGATGATGAAGGTTAATAAATCGAACGTGAGCCGGAGACTGGATTCGTTGAAACAGGGTGGAATAAATCCGCTTCCCGTTCCTAGAATACCCTTCACCGGAGGAGGTGAAGAAAATGTCTTCGATTTGTCGTTTGTGACGGAGATTAAGCGCATGATCATTAAGATTTCCACGATATTCGACGAGATGCGGGAAATTGTCTCCTCGAACAGCGAGAAGAATGAGCGGCAGACTCTACTCGAAAAATGTGTATCGAATCTAACCAATGAAGATGGCCGGGCGCTTGACCTTGTCCAAAAATCCGATAAGGACTTGTTGGAGCGAATGAATAGAGAGCTCTTTGCATTGCGCGAGGAGGGCTGCATAAAGCGCCAGAGGATAATCCTTGAAGCTACCAGGGTGATGGATACGGCGTTCAGGGAGTTTGGAAAAGTGCCCGGAGTTATGAAAGCATATGAGGCCATGTCAATGGTGATTCGGATTATTCACATGGAGCTTGAAAAAATAGATTCCGGGGCTCACAAAGAGCTTTCGAATCGACTCCACTGGTTCGGCAAGATTCTTGATGAGGAAGAGATCGAAATCAGAGTGCTTGACAGTCGCGGCGGCAATCTCTTGTTTTGGATAAGCAAGGGCGGCGGGTACGGGCGGGCAGCTCATTAGGATCCTGTTTCTTTCGCCCGGGGTTCGTTATAGTCGGTCTTCAATACAATCTGAGGTTCCATGATGTGAAGGACTCATCGATTTCCTTTCCCAGGTCATAATTAGGCGAAAATTCCAACGTTCGTCGCCAGGCGTTGAGCCGGGCGATTGCTTTTGAGTGGATTTCTTGATCTTTCGCTCATTTCAAACCATTTTCTCCAGTACTATCCCCGATCGGGTATAATAATTTCTATTTTGGCGTGATTTATACCCGATAGGGTATAATATATATCTTTTCACTTGCTTTTATACCCGAAAGGGTATAAATTGATTATGATGAACGAGAGAATTTAAAGGGAATCACAAATGGCAGAAATTGGCATCATCGCTCAGTTCGTGAAACAACGGAGAAAGCAGCTTCGGCTCACGCAGGAGCAGTTGGCGGAGAAAGCCGGTGTGGGCCTGAGGTGGGTAAGGGAACTGGAGCAGGGGAAGAATACTCTGCGGTTGGATAAAGTGAACCAGATACTGAGTCTCTTCGGATACGTGACCGGGCCGGTCAAGCCAGACACCAGGCAAGGCTCAGATCATTCGAGAAAGAACGAAGGTAAGTGAAATGTCAAGAAAAGGAAACGTTTACTACCAGGACCAATTGGCTGGCATCATCGAAGAGGATGACGATGGTTACAGATTCACATACAATGACAGCTATTTAACTTCGGACAGTTCTGAGCCGGTGAGTCTCACTCTGCCTTTAAGGAAAGAGCCCTATACGAGCAAAACAATGATCCCTTTTTTTGACGGATTGATTCCAGAAGGATGGCTCCTGGAGATCGTGGAGAAGAACTGGAAGGTAAGCGCTCGGGACAGGATGGGATTGCTTCTCACTTGTTGCAAGGATTGTATCGGAGCGGTTGGGGTGATGCCCATCGAAGGGGGGAGTGATCCACTTTGAAGAGTGAATTACGAATGGTACCTCAGAAGAAGAAATTAGAAGCCTGTTTATTTTGCTACGAGCCCTTAGAGGAAGCAAGTTCGGACTTTCACGAGAGGTGCAGCAAAAAGATGTTTCGCACTGCCCTCGCGCCGGAACTTCCATATTCGATCGATAAAATCAGTCAGCTTGCCGGAGAGGTCGTGAGAAGTCGGATAACCGTACCCGGCGTGCAGGCAAAATTGTCTCTGCATTTGGAGAGTCCTGGAGGGAAGAACAAAGACCGAACCGGGACGATCAATCGGTTGACCATCGTCGGACTCTGGGGGGAGTATATCTTCAAACCTCCGACCGAAGAATATCCTGCACTGCCGGAGATTGAGGACCTGACGATGCATCTTGCGGAGATTGCTGGTATCAAGACGGTACCGCATAGTCTCATACGGTTTAACTCGGGAGAACTGGCCTACATTACACGAAGAGTGGACCGGGCAAAGGATTCGGAGAAGATCCACATGGAAGACATGTGCCAATTGACGGAGCGTTTGACAGAAGATAAGTACCACGGTTCATTGGAGCTGGTCGGTAAGGCGATATCAAGATACTCCTCAAATCCCGGGCTGGATGCGCTCAACTTTTTTGAGGTTGTTCTCTTCTCCTACTTGACAGGCAATGCGGATATGCACCTTAAGAATTTTTCTCTCTTGCATAGTACGGTGAAAACTGAGAGGTTAGTAGGTCTTGCCCCTGCATATGACCTGGTAGCGACAAAGCTCGTGATCCCATCTGACAAGGATGAAACGGCGCTGACAATGAATGGGAAAAAATCGAATTTGACGGCCCGCGATTTTGAGCATTTTGCGAAATCTCTGGGGTTGAATCAAAAGGCAAAAGAGAGGGTTCAAGTGCGAATGGAGGAGAGTTTGCCCAGGATGGAATCGTTCATAGGGCGAAGCTTCTTGTCCCGAGAGATGAGGTCAGCGTATGTTAATCTCATTCACCAGAGGTCAGCGACCGTATTCGGCTGAAGGGCTTCGGGGGTAGTCAACGGCTCACCACGCCGTTTGCCGGTACGATTGCCATGCTTGTAGCCTCGCCCACGCTTGGGGGACAGTCGATGAGAAGGTATTCGGATGAAGTGGCGATAATCTTGAACGTTTACACGAGATAGTTTTCGAAATCATCTTCTCCGGCTAATCTCGCATCGAGCTCGCTTAGGCTCAGGTTGGCAGGCAAGAGGTCAAGGTACTTGATCGGGGTTTTTTGAATAACATCTACGGTCTTGGCGTCGTTGAGCAAAACGTCGGCTAGCGTTTGCTTCAGCGCGTAAATGTTCTTCGCAAAGACAGAGGAGAGGTTGTCCTGCTGATCCAGGTCAACCACGAGCACGCGGTTTCCTGCTTTGACAAGCGCGTCGGCGGTGTGGAGGCACATGCTGGTTTTGCCGACGCCGCCATTCTGATTAGCGAAGACGATGGTTGTTGCCATAGGTGTTGATATAACGGACTTACGATTCAATATGCCTCCTTGCGATGCTTGAAAGAATACAGAACAACGTCATCGCCAATGATATCATAGCGGAGGCGGTACTTGCCGGACCGGATACGATACTGACCCTCGCCCTGGAGAACGTCCTTAAGCTTCTTGATGTCGTACCGGTGGCTGCGGTTGTAAGGATCGTGTAGTAAGATTATCTTGACAGTTTCAATTTGTCGGGCGATAGCGCGGTTTCGTTCATAGATTTCTTCGAAATCGCGCTTGAATCGTGTTGATGGGAGGAGACGAAAAACTTCGGGCATGGCGCGGGCGGCTCACTTGGTCGTGCGCTTCTTGGGTTTCGCTTTGAGCTTGGCAAGAAAGGTGTCGAGATCCTCTGTGAGCTTGCCCTGGCGATACTCTTCGCGCCCTTGTTTGATCTGCTCTTTGAGCTCGGGATCCTGGGCGTCGAGGTAATCCTCGTACTCGTCCACGTCCAGAAGGGCAGCGACGGGAATGCCGTCCTTCTCAAGGATGAAGTGCTCCTTATTGTTGTGGACGCGCTTAATCAGCGCGCCAAGGTTGACGCGCGCCTTTGTGAGCGGGAGACGATTAACCATAGTTTTTGTCTGCATGACCAATCAGAAGAAGTTGTAAGGTTGACGGCAGTTGATTATTTCAATTCAATTGATTAACATTGAATGTTTTGAATATAGCGCACTTAAGAGAAAAAGTCAAATGAGTCCGGTGTGAATGTCGTAAAAGCGAAGCCCAAAAAGACTCCGAGAT
>DATIXJ010000039.1:0-7418 GCA_035518715.1 Bacteroidota bacterium
GACCGACCGCACAGTTCGTTGGGATACCGGACACCGAAAGAATTTATCGAACAACTCGACGAACGGGAAAGCAGTGCAGCTTGACAATCATCACGGAAATCTTCTCATTCAATTTGGACCCACCACGGGGAGCAGACCAATTTTTCGTTGACGAATGAATAATTCGTAGAAGGAGAAAATGACCACACGGCCGGAAATCCCGCTATTGTATACTCCCAATAGCATTGAGTATGTTCTTCTCAATTCGGTACGTGGGAATCATCGTGATAGTATCCCGAGACATCATCAGCCCGTCGGCTACGATCCTGGTATCCGATGTCCCGGTATCGAAAGACCAGTAATATGTCCCTGTTTCGGCAATTGTTGCGCTGAAATTGTAGCTCGCTTTCACAGAGACCTTCGTGCGGTCAGGGTCGACCTGGAGCACTATGATGTTGATGGTCCCCTGCAGTTCCCCTTCAGCTTCTCGTACCAGGTAATCGACGTAGTCGCCCGTGAAGGCTTTTTTCCCTTTTGCCTCCAGATACCCGGCGGAAACAAGCTCCGATGGGTTCGTCGAAGTATACGAGAGCGTGATAAGTCCCGATGCTTTTTCAAAATGATCAATGTGAAATGGAGACGTTGCAACATATTGAATGACGTTGGACCATGTCGAATCGAACGGGTGATGATATATCTGTGAGAGCGCGGCAGGGGCCATTTCAACAATCATGGGCGGAGTGTATCGGGCCGATGTGCACCCGACATAGGAGATGATTGATATGAATAACTGCACTAGTATGAGACCGTTGCGCAATGACGAATGCCGGGAAGGTGCCGGAGATAGAGCATCCCTATCGGGGCTCGGGAGCCACAGTGAGATGAACGAAATGCCTGTCACGCCCGTTAAACATCGCGCTCTGGCGCCACCTTGGGCAAATCCCGTCAAGGAAAGCATATTTCTGGACCTCATATCCTTGGAATTCAAATGAACTCCGTCAGGAGCGGCGTGTCATCCGGATGTTTCCTCTTCAGCCCGGTTCCGCTCGAACAAATATTTATCCACATAGCCCACATTGAATTTTTTCAACATCAGCACATATTCCTCACCGAACGATTTCCTTGCGTGGTGTTTTTCCTGATCCCGGATGTAACCGACAACCTTCTCTATTTGTGAATGCGAGTACGAGAATGCACCGAACCCCTCCTGCCATCTGAATTTCTTGTTGATCCACCTCTTCTCATTCACGAATGCCGATGAATTGTTTTTGATATCCCTCACGAGATCAGACAATGCTGTGCTCGGTTTCATCCCCACCAGGATATGCAGGTGATCGGACATACCGCCTATCGCGATGAGTTTCTGTTGTTTGTTCCGAACGATCCCGGTGATATACTTATACAACTCTTCCTTGTGATCGTTGCTTATCAGATGTTGCCTTCCCTGGACGCTAAAGACGACATGGATGTAAATTTGTGTATACGTATTTGCCATGGACGCTCCTCCCGATACGATTTCTTGCTTCCATCCAAGACATTTCACCCCGATGGGGTTCGATGCTTGGGATATTCTGTGCTAGAGACATATCACCCCCAGGGGGTTATCCCAGCCGAGGCGCAAGGAACATGTCACCCAAGAACTGCTCCCATCCTCGTGAATCGGCACGAGCCATCGTAAATTCCGATGGACATTCATTCTTCTGCGCGTCACCATTCAAATCCCAAGAGAATCATTTCTCCCCGATGGGGTTCGATGCTTCGGATATTCTGTGCTAAAGACATATCACCCCCAGGGGGGTAAGCGGTTTTCCCGAATAATTCCACAGAAATTGAACTCGACTCGCTCATGGTGATTCCGAACCATTTTGTTTCAATCCCGTCAGGGATGGAATATTTCCCAACGACGGGATCATTTCTCCCCGATGGGGTTCGATGCTTGGGATATTCTGCGCTAGAGACATATCACCCCCAGGGGGTTAGCGGTTTTCCCGAATAATTCCACAGAAATTGAACTCGACTCGCACATCGTGATTCTGAACCGTTTTGTTTCAATCCCGTCAGGGATGGAATGTCTCTAGAGATTACGTCGTCAGCAATCATCCAAACTCCGTCAGGAGTGACATATCCGGAATGACTCGGTGCATCAGAGGTTTCACAATTGGTCATGGCGCGTATCAGCGTGTGGGAACAAGGAGAGGCAGGATTTTTTTTGACGGGCGGCAGTTGGCCTGAATTCGTGACATCCGGCGGCATGGACGCGCAGACTCCTGCGTCGTCCCTCTCGCCGAACTTATCGAAAATCGCGTAGTGTGAAATGATCGCGCCGATCATTCTCTCGATCCCCATGAGCCACATGAGAACAAGTGCTGAAGCACTTTTGCACTACCGTGATTTCTTCGGAGACAGAACCGTTGGGTGAATGGCCTCCGATGCGCGCACCAACCTGAGGGTTGGCGAAATGCCTCCTATGCCGGAAAAAAGAAACCCTATTCGTCGCTTCCCGAAACTTGAGAAGAACAGGAAATAGGGTGATTGCGGCTCGCCTACGCCGCACCGGAACAATACAGAATTCAAACGAGAATAGCAAAACCTCGCCTGATTTGTTTGGTATCACAATAAGCGTTATATTTATCCATTAAATTGAGCTGGATCGAGGAATTGTCCGCCGGAATCCGTCTTTTCTTTCAAAATCCATAATCCTCAAGCGTAAAGAGTTTCATGATAATCCAATCAGGGGATGGTCATACCCGATGCAGGGTGATTGAACTGATACATTCTGCGACAAACTCATAACATGCGCGCACTAATTCCCGTCGCCGGATTCGGAAGCCGGCTTCGCCCTCACACGTTCACCGTCCCAAAGGTCCTGCTGAACGTCGCGGGGAAACCGATCATCGGCCATATCCTCGACAAAATCATCGAAGATGGATTTACCGAAGCGACGATCATTGTCGGCTACCTTGGCGAAAAAGTCCGGGAATATGTTCAGTCTCATTACTCCATCCGTGTCGACTTCATTGAACAGCCGGAAGCAAAGGGACTGGCACATGCCATCTATCTCGCCAAAGAGACCATCAACCATGAACCGATCCTCATCATCCTCGGCGATACGATTTTTGATGTCAATCTGAAACCGGTACTCAAGGAGAAGCATACCGCAATCGGCGTCAAGGAAGTCAGCGATCCGCGAAGATTCGGCGTGGTCGAGCTCAAAGACGGATTTGCGAAACACCTGATTGAAAAACCCGAACAGCCGACAAGCAATCTCGCGATCGTCGGCTTGTACTGGATACGCAACCCAAAGCTCCTCATCAGCTCGATCGACGAGCTTTTTAAGAAGAACCAGATGACGAAAGGAGAGTTTCAGCTCACCGATGCATTGGAGTTGATGCTGAAGCAGGGAGAAAAGATCAAGACCTTCTCCGTCGACGGTTGGTATGACTGCGGGAAACCGGAAACACTCCTCGCGACAAACCGCCATCTCCTCGAGAAAATGCAGCACTCGGTCAAAATCAAAGATGTCGTCATCATTCCGCCTGTCTATGTGGCAAAGTCGGCAACCATTCTTCACTCGGTGATTGGGCCGTTTGCAACGATTGCCGACAGGGCAAGCGTCTCCGATTCCATCATCCGCAATTCCATCGTGAGCGAAGATGCACAGGTGCATCAGGCCGTCCTCGAGGATTCTCTGGTCGGCGTGAATGCGCTCGTCGAGGGAACGTTCAATCGCATCAATATCGGCGATTCATCCGAAATCGAATTTCATTAAACCTGGAAGGAATACTCGTATGTCGTATCTGTTCACGTCCGAATCGGTCTCCGAAGGTCATCCCGACAAAGTCTGCGATCAGATCTCCGATGCAGTTCTCGACGCGCTGTTTGAGCAGGACAAATCCTCCCGCGTTGCGTGCGAATGTTTTGTGACAACAGGACTCGCCCTCGTCGGCGGCGAGGTGACAACCAGGGGGTACGTCGATGTGCAGAAGATCGTACGAAACGTCATCAAGGATATCGGGTATACGGAAGCCGGTATCGGTTTTGATGCGGATTCGTGCTCGGTGCTTTCGGCTATCCACTCGCAATCACCAAACATTTCCCAGGGAGTCGATGTCGGCGGAGCAGGCGACCAGGGCATGATGTTTGGCTACGCGAGCACGGAAACGCCCGAGCTCATGCCGATGCCGATCATGTATGCTCACCAGCTCGTCAAACGTCTCGCAGACATCCGAAAGAAAAATCACGATCTCATGCCGTACATCCGCCCCGATGCAAAATCGCAGGTCACCATTGAGTATGAAGGAAAGAAGCCAGTCAGGGTGAGGACCGTCGTTGTTTCGACACAACATGCGCCACACGTCTCGCAGAAAAAGATCAAGGAAGACGTGATTGAACTGGTAGTGAAGAAGGTTATTCCGGAAGGGATGCTCGACAAGAAGACGCAATATTTCGTGAACCCCACAGGGTTGTTCGAAATCGGAGGACCGCATGGCGACAGCGGACTCACCGGAAGGAAAATCATTGTTGACACCTACGGCGGCCGCGCACCTCATGGCGGCGGCGCCTTCTCCGGCAAGGATCCGACGAAGGTCGATCGGAGCGCGGCATATGCCACCCGGCATATGGCGAAAAACGTCGTTGCAGCGGGACTGGCAAGCGAATGCCTTATTCAGGTTGCGTACGCGATCGGCATGGTTGAACCGATTTCGATCCACGCGCAGACATATGGTACCGGAGTTATCCCCGATGCACAGCTGGAACAGATTTTGAAGTCTCTTTCGGTAGCCGATGCACCGTTCGATCTTACGCCGCGGGGCATTATCGAGCGCCTTGATCTCCGGAGACCGATTTACCGGAAGACCGCCGCATACGGCCATTTCGGAAGGGAAGAAAAAGAATTCACCTGGGAACGAACCGACAAGGTGAAGGCATTAAAGAAAGCGGTTCGGTAGAATACTCATATACTTGCTCAACGTATTACTCATGGATCACAAAAAAGGAAAATACAAAGTCGCAGATATCGGCCTCGCCGCCGACGGAAAGAAACTCATCGCCTGGGCTGAATCCCGCATGCCGGTCCTGACAGCGCTGCGTGAACAATACCGCAAATCAAAACCGCTCAAGGGATACCGGATCGCGGGATGCCTGCATGTCACAAAAGAAACAGCCGTACTTGTGAAGGCACTGGCAGAGGCCGGAGCCGATGTGAGCTGGAGCGGATGCAATCCTCTCTCCACGAACGACGCTGTTGCTGCAGCCCTCGCTGCCGACGGGATATCGATCTTTGCCTGGCACGGCATGAGCGTCAAGGAATTTTACTGGTGCATCGAGGAAACACTGAGATTTAAGCCGAACCTCACGCTCGACGACGGTGCCGATCTCATCTTCACGATACACAACAAGCACCGCGAGTTGATTCCCGGAATGATCGGGGGAACAGAGGAAACCACAACTGGAGTGCATCGTCTTCGCGCGATGGCAAACGACGGCGCTCTCCTCTATCCTGTTGTCGCCGTTAACGATGCAGAAACCAAATGGGATTTTGACAACGTGTACGGAACGGGCCAGTCAACACTCGATGGCATCCTCCGTGCAACGAGTGTTCTCCTTGCGGGGAAGAACCTGGTCGTGGCCGGCTATGGCCACTGCGGCAAAGGTGTCGCAACGAGGGCAAAAGGGTTGGGAGCCAATGTTATTGTGACGGAAGTGAAACCAACTGCCGCACTGAAGGCAACGCTCGACGGCATGCGCGTCATGACGATGGATGATGCTGCCAAAATTGGCGATATCTTCGTTACCGCAACGGGCGTGAAAGACATAATCGTTGAACGGCATTTCAAGTCGATGAAGGATGGCGCCATTGTGTGCAATACCGGCCATTATGACTGCGAGATTAACCTCGTACAGCTTGGAAAACTCGCTTCATCGGTGAAGGAAATCCGCCTGAACAATGAAGAGTACCGGCTGAAAAATGGAAGGAAAATCTATGTCCTGGCGAAAGGACGACTGGTCAATCTCGCGGCAGCGGAAGGACATCCATCAGAAGTGATGGATATGTCGTTCGCAAATCAGTTCATGTCGCAGTTGCGGCTCGTTGCCTTGACCAGGAAAGGGAAGAAACTCGAAAACAGAGTCTACGATATCCCGGTCGAACAGGATCAGGAAATCGCGGGCGTCAAACTTTCGACGATGAAAATTGACATTGACGCGCTGACTCCCGAACAGAAGAAATATCAGGACGACTACAGCGCGGGGACATGAGCATTCAAGAATCCTGAAAACAGAAAGGCGGCTGAAAGGCCGCCTTTTTTGTTTCCACCATACACATCATCTCAGGTGAATCTATCTTTCGGGTTCTTTGTCAGCAGTTTCTCATGAATTTCATCATGGCCTTCGTAGGGTTCGAGATGGCTGATGATTTCCACAGGCCCGGGGAATAACCGGTGCAGCTCGTCTTCAATAACCGTGGCTCGTTCATGCGCCGTGTGCAGCGAAACATCATCACGGAAAAGGAGATGAACCTCGATCAGCAGCCGATTTCCTGCATTCCGGTGCCGGAGGCCGTGATAACTGATATTGAACCGGCTCGAAAACCCATCCATTGCACTGCGCAACTTGGCGTCCGTCCCGGGATCGGATTCGTCCATCAGGCCGCCGATCGATTGACGCACGAGCATTCCCCCCGTCCAGAGAATATTCAGCGCCACAAGAACTGCGAGAATCGGATCAAAAGGCAACCAGCCGGTGAAGATCGTGAGGATCAGCCCGACGATGACCCCGAGACTCGTCCATACGTCGGTGAGGACATGCTTCCCGTTAGCAACGAGGACGAGGGAATGATACTCCTTCCCCTTCCGGACAAGATACCAGCCAAGTCCTCCGTTAATGACTGTTGCAAACCCCGTAAACACAATTCCAAACCCTAGGTTCTCAAGCTGCAGGCCAACAATCCACCGGTGAACCGACTCGTACATGATGAAGAGCGCGGCCGTGATGATCATCGCACCTTCAAATCCCGCCGAAAAAAAACTGATCCGATCGTGACCGTACGGATGTTTGCTGTCGGGTGGCTTCACACTCAGTTTGAGACTGTATGCAGCAAATACTACGGCAAATATGTGAACGATCGATTCGATTGCATCCGACAAAATTGCAGACGAACCCGTGAACGCGAATGCCATCATCTTGACAATCAGCATCACGAAACCAGTTCCGACGGAGAGCTGCATCGCAAAGCGCATTTGCCGGAATTGCATCGAGCTGTATGCCGATTCCATTGTCTGAGATAGCTCTGCCATACCAACGTCAGGATGGTTGATCGCGGAGAAGTTTCTTGAGAGTTTCCGGATTATTGGTCGGGAGATTGCACGAATAATCTACACAGACGTACGCGGTTGCCTTTCCATCCATCATCGTCAAACCGCTGACAAGATCTGCAATCC
>DATIXJ010000040.1:0-45284 GCA_035518715.1 Bacteroidota bacterium
AATCCTTTGAGGAGATCGTCGAGCGGTACCAGAAGCCGGTTTACAATGCAGCGTACCGGATTGTTGGAAGAAAAGAAGACGCAGAGGATATCACACAGCAGGTTTTCATCAACGCTTTCAAGAATCTCCGGTCATTCAACGAAAAGCGTAAGTTCTTCAGCTGGCTGTACCGGATCGCCGTTAATGAATCGCTGAACAAACTGAAATCGACCTCATCACGTGAAATACTCAACGATACAGAACAGGGACACGATGAGACACCGGACATTCTTTACGACAAGAAAGAGCTTCAGCAGACAGTCCGGGATGCTCTTGGTCATCTCAGCGTTGAATACCGGACGGTTGTCGTCCTAAGGCATTTTCAGGATCTCTCGTATGAAGAAATTTCGGAAATACTCGAACTCCCTGCAAAGACTGTTAAATCGCGATTATATGAAGCACGGCAGCAACTGAAAGATATACTCATCCTTCACAGACAGATATGACTGATCCGAACATACTCGAACTGATGCACAAGGAAATTGACGGGAAAAATACGCCGCCGGAGAGCGCTCATCTTCGTGAAGCGCTTGCCGCAAATCCTGAAGCCGCATCACTCTATCAGGAGCTTCAGACTCTTGCCGGCTTCTTGCATTCGATACCGGACGCCGAACCCTCTCCAAATCTGAAAAAGTTCATTCTGAATGACCCCGAAGTTTCAGCACTCATCCATACAGAAAATTCCAGTACACATATCTCCCAGAGTTTTCAGGAGAATCAATCATCTCACATCATCCATCTCTTTTCGGAGGGTATCATGAAACACAAAGCACTCATCGGTGGCCTTGTGGCTGTTCTTGTGGTTATTGTGTATGCTTCCTATTTCTATCCCTGGCCTGTTTCCAGAGACGTTGAGGGAACCATCGGGAGCGTCAAGAAATACCGATCGGAACAGATCACCGATAAGGACGTGAAGCTCGGCGACAATCAGAATGCCGAATCACCGTCGACAACAGCGACAACCGACAACACCGAGGCACTTGCAAATCAGGCGCATCTCTTCCAGCGCGCACCGATTGACCTGCAGGCACGCCTCTTCAACCAGATGCCGGTTGATCAGAGGGCAGCATATCTCCAGCGTATGCCGGCAGAGCAGCGGGCTTCTCTTGTCCAGATGATGGCAGGCGACAAGCAGGCGGCGGCATTCCAACAATTGTCTGTTGAGGAACAGGCGGCGGCGCTGGCACAGGTCCCCGTGGAAAAACAGGCAGCGATGTTCCAGCAGATGCGCGTCGAAGACCGTGCAGCGGCCTTCCAGAGAATGCCGATTGACCTGCAGGCGCGGTATTGTGAAAAGAACCCCGTGAACCTGACGGCATCAACGTTTGCACAGGCATCACTGGAACAAAAGCAGGCGTTCTTCCACAAACTCCCCGTTGATGCTCAGGCTTCTCTGTACCAGAAAGTTTCCGTTGACCAGCGTGCAGCGTACTTCCAGAAAATGTCGGTCGATGCACAGGCATCATTGTTCCAGAAGATGTCCGTTGACGCCCAGGCATCGTTGTTCCAGAAGATCCCAGTCGATGCACAGGCAGCATTATTCCAGAGAATGCCCGTAGACCGGCAGGCCGCGATTTTCCAGAAAATCCCGGTGGACGCACAGGCAGCAATGTATCAGCGTGCACCGCTCGAAATGCAGCAACAGCTTCAAAAGCAGGCTGCCGCTGAGGCGCAAAGCCGTTAACCAAATCGTAGTTCATGGTGGATGAAACGAGGGAACGTGAGTATGCCGTTCCCTCGAATCGTTCATCCCCGGGTACCGCAGTACCAGACTTCCCTGCTCCTTTCTCCGGTTTGAGGAATCCGCGGTTCTTGGTTTAATCCGGAATATTTCCTATTGTGCATCCGGCATTTTCTTTCCCCACAATTAATAATTGTTCTTCTTCGGAGTACAACGACGTATGTCTGCATCACGGCATACCATCATGGTCTTTTTAGTACTGGTGACCGCTTCGTGCACCTCGACCCTTGCACAATTTCGGACACTCGAAACGCCAAACCTTCGGCTTGTCTACTACGACCCCGAGCATTCCTATCTCCTCCCGCATATCGCCCGGTGTTTCGAGAGCTCACTTCGGTTTCACCGCGCATTATTCCAGTATACCCCAAGCGAGCCGGTCACGGTTTTTCTTCACGACATCAACGACTACGGATCCGGCGGAACCAATTCCGTGCCGTGGAATTACATTTCCATCGGGATCGAGCCGTTCGATTACGTCTATGAAACGGTCCCTACCAACGAGCGGATGAACTGGATGATGAACCACGAGCTTGCCCACGTGGTCGACCTCGACAAGCCGGCGGCAAGCGACAGATTTTTCCGGTCCCTTTTCCTCGGAAAGGTCCCTCCTTCCTCCGACGACCCTCTTTCGATGGGATACAGCTACCTCGCCAATCCCCGGTATTACTCTCCGCGTTGGTATCATGAAGGCATCGCGGTCTTCCTCGAAACATGGATGGCGGGGGGTATCGGCCGCTCGCTCGGAGGATATGATGAAATGGTCTTCCGATCGATGGTCAGGGACAGCGCATATTTCTATGATTTTGTCGGATTGGAATCAGAAGGAAAGACGATCGATTTCCAGATCGGCGAGACGTCGTATCTCTACGGCACGCGGTTCATGAGTTATCTGGCGACTCTCTACGGGCCGGAAAAACTCCTCGCATGGGTAAACCGATCGGACTCCAGTGATGCGTACTTCGGATCCGAATTCCAAAAGCTGTACGGCATCCCGCTCGACGAATCGTGGACGAGCTGGATCGAATTCGAACATCAATGGCAGAAGGCAAACCTCGACTCCATCCGCAAGTATCCGGTAACCCCGGAACGGCGGTTGACTTCAAGAGGACTTGGTTCAGTCTCGCGTGCATTTTATGATTCTGCCCGCGGGAAGCTGTATTTCGCCGTGAATTATCCCGGCCGGCTCGCACACACCGTCGCCGTTGACCGCGGCACGGGACAGATGACTGATCTCTGCGATATCCCTACGCCGGCACTGTATTACGTCGCATCGCTCGCATATGACGATTCTGCAAGGCAACTCTATTACTCAACCCACAATGGTTACGGATGGAGGGATTTAAACGTCGTCGATGTGGTGTCAGGGAAAAGTTCGCTTCTCATCAGTAACGGGAGAACAGGCGATCTGGCATTCAACCGCGCGGACAAGTCGCTATGGGGAGTGCGCCACAGCAACGGGAAGTCCTCTCTGGTCCGTATACCGCCGCCGTATCAGAGCGTCTATGAAATCCAGACTCTCGAATACGGTAAGGATATTTTCGATCTTGATATATCCCCAGATGGCTTATGGCTGGTGGCTTCGTCGATCGATGTCAGCGGAAGGCAGCGGCTTGTGCGGTTGAGTATTCCGAAGCTCATGGCAGGAAGCCAGGAAGCCGAGATGCTCTATGAGTTTGAAAACAATGCGCCGGAGAATTTCGTGTACTCTCCTGACGGCAGGTATCTCTACGGCACCTCGTATTATACCGGGGTCTCCAATGTCTTTAGGTTCGATTTTCAAACCAGGAAGATGGAAGCTCTCTCGAATGGCGAGACGGGATATTTCAGACCCCTGCAGATCAGCAGCGATTCGCTCCTGGTGTTCACCTATACCGGCAATGGATTTCAGCCGGTGATCATTCCGATTCAGGTACGCGAGGACCTGAGCGCCGTCAACTATCTCGGGCAGGAGATCGTCGACAAGTACCCGATCGTCAAGACATGGAAAGTCGGCTCACCGCTCGCGGTGAATCTGGATTCGATCACAACCTACAACGGCAGTTACAACGGATTGAGCCGTCTGCAGATATCCTCACTGTATCCGGTCGTTCAGGGATACAAGAGTGTCGTCGCATACGGGCTCCGTCTCAATCTCGCGGATCCTGCCGGACTCCACGCACTCGATCTCACATCAACGTATACCCCGCAGCATACTGTTGATCCGGATGAACGTTTCCATGCCGGACTGAACTATCACTACTGGCAGTGGAAGGTGAATGCGACATACAATAATTCCAATTTTTACGATCTCTTCGGGCCGACGAAGGTCAGCCGAAAAGGATCATCCCTGGCAATCAGCTATTCCGATTTCCTCCAGTATGATCGGCCGAAGACATTCGAATACATGCTCAGTGCATCGGGATATACGGGACTCGAGCGACTCCCCGATTTCCAAAATGTCGTGACAAATATCGACCGGTTTGTGATTGTACGGGGAAAGTTGGAATACAAGTATCTCCTGCGTTCAATCGGCAGCGTCGAACCCGAGATGGGGATCGACTGGACCCTGAACGGGATGAGCACGTTTGTAAGCTCACGGGCGGTAACCGCGGCATTCGGCACGATGGATTTGGGATTCATGCTGCCGGTCGATCATTCTTCCCTCTGGCTGAGGGGATCAGCCGGCTATTCTCCCGGTGACCGCGATGATCTCTTTGCGAATTTTTACTTCGGTGGATTCGGAAATAACTGGGTGGATTACCAGAGTGTCAAACGATACCGCGAGTACTACAGTTTTCCCGGCGTCGATCTCAATTCCGTGGGCGGAACAAATTTCGCAAAACTGCTGACCGAACTGGCACTTCCGCCTCTCCGGTTCAAACGATTCGGTATGCCGAACTTCTACTGTACCTGGGCGCACCCGACGATTTTCCTTTCCGGAATCGTGACGAATATGGATGACTACCCATCGAGGAGAATCCTGTATGATCTCGGAAGCCAGATTGATTTCCAGACAGTCCTCTTCGCAAACCTCGAATCAACGCTTTCAGTCGGTTATGCGGTTGCCTTCGAGCGTTATGAGCGCGCGACAACCGAGCTGATGGTATCGTTGAAACTCCTTTGAGATTAAATGCCCGCTTGAAATCCATGCAGCTGTTCATTACGGCAATCATTCGTTCCGTCGTATGATTGTCCTTCCCATATTGACGGGCCTTCTCCCCGTCCTCCTCTTTCTGATGACACTGATCGTCCTCGACAGCTACAAGCTGGTAAGGGCCCGGTGGGTGTTGCTGGCAATTCTGGCCGGCATCACCGCGGCGGGCTTGTCTCTCTGGATCAACGGGACAATGCTCGATGTCGTTGACATGAATGCCATACTGTACACCCGTTATGCCGCACCGGTCGTCGAAGAATCGCTCAAGGCGGGGTTCGTCATGTTTCTTCTGAAGACGAAGCGCATCGGTTTCATGGTCGATGCGGCGATATTCGGATTTGCAGTCGGGGCCGGATTTGCGCTTGCAGAGAATATCTATTTCCTGCAGGCGATTGAAACTCCGAACCTTCTGCTCTGGATTTTGCGGGGGTTTGGAACTGCCATCATGCACGGCGGGACAACCGCCATCTTCGGTGTAGTTTCAAAGAATCTCTCCGACAGGTATCCCGCAAAATCCGCCGCAACCTTCATTCCGGGGATTGCGGCAGTAATCATCATCCATTCGTTCTTCAATCATTTCTTCCTTCCACCGGTGCTCGAAACGCTCTTCTTCATTATCGCGCTTCCGGCGGTCTTTGTGACAGTCTTCAAGCAGAGTGAGCGCTCAACACGGGAATGGCTGGGTGTCGGCCTGGACGCGGACATGGAACTGCTGCATGTCATCACCACCGGCAATCTCTCCGATTCCAATATCGGCAGATACCTCCATTCCCTTCGTGAGAAATTTCCCGGAGAAATGATTGCCGACATGATCTGTCTCCTCCGGCTCCATACGGAACTTGCCCTGCGCGCCAAGGGCATACTCATGATGCGGAATCTGGGGTTCAGTGAAGCACCCGATCCCGAGATACGTGAAAAATTCCAGGAGCTTCGTTATCTTGACAAGAGTCTCGGGGCGACAGGCAAGCTGGCTATTGCTCCGTTTCTGCACACGAGCAGCCGCGATCTCTGGCAGATCTACATGATCGAGAAGTGACGGCATCCCGAGCCACGTATTGAAAAATATCGACACAGTGCATAACCAACATATCCATGACTATTGACCCGAAACTTCCTGAAGGAGCGCTGAAATTCCCGGAGCTCGTCGACTATGCGACCGGTTCCATCGTCAGCAAACAGCTCATCAAACGCGAATCGGGCTCTGTGACTGTATTTTCATTTGATAAGGGTCAGTCGCTGAGCGAACATACCGCCTCGTCAGATGCGCTGGCGTATGTTGCAGAGGGAACGGCGGAATTCTCTATCGGCAGGAAAGTGACCAGCGTCCGGAAAGATGAATTCATCATCCTTCCGGCAAATGTGCCTCACGCGGTGAATGCGATTGAGAAGTTCAAGATGGTGCTTGTGATGATGAAAGCGTGATCTGCCCTTTTCGCATCCGGGGAAGATACGACAGCGTGTTCCAAAAACAATGAAGCCGCAGGGAGCACCTCTGCGGCTTCATCAGAATCCTCCCCAAAACTCTTTACCAGCCGGTAAACACGAGGGAGGTGTTACCCACCGAATCCACGCTGCATACCGCCGTCCAGCTGCCATTCAGCGTTGAGGTACCCGTGAATTTCGCCGTTGCACCGCTTGCGCTGGTGACAGCGTACGTGCCGTTATTGTCGGACGCCATCTTCGACGGAATGGTATAATTGTTGTACGTCCCACCGCCGCCGCCCATCGTTGAGGGGCGGATCTTGTACTGGTACGCATTTGCGGCAACGTTGATCAGACTCGAGACCACGCCGTCTTTATTTGCCTGCGTGCTGTGTGCGGAGAACTGTGAGATCCCGACTGCAATCGCGATACCGACCACGATGACGCCGAGGATGATGAGGAGTAGTTGCTGTTGACCCATGACCTTATTCCTTCAGTGGTTTTCTATTCGTGAATTACATTCATTCACCCACATGATAACCGCTTCCTCCCCGAAAATCAATCGGCATTAGTACGCGATTTGCCGGTTTCAATAAACCGCAGAGACGCGTACTACTACGGGTAAGCACTATTTTCTCATGATTGAAAAAGTGCTCGAATACTGTCGTTAGACCGATTAGAGAACTGACAAGTCTTCTCTCCCGGCATCATGAACATGCGCACTGAGTTTTGAATTATTGGAGGAGTTTCATTAGTTTTCGTGCACTATACCGGCCTTGTTGGATGGAGAGTTCTCAAGAACTCACGACAAGAGAACCGGTACGAATCGAGAACTGCAAAAAGGGATACCTCCATGCTGGTCATCGTGAAAGAATCCGGCCGTGAAATGAGCGCCGAAGCTGCAGAAATTTTCGCAAACAGGTTGCGAAAGAAACCCAATCTTGTCGTCGGATTTGCAACGGGGAGTACGCCTGTCGAACTGTACAAGCTCCTGATACGGATGCACAAGCAGGAGGGTCTCGACTTCTCCAAGGTCACGACATTCAACCTTGACGAATACGTGGGCCTGCCGCCGTCGCATCAGGCGAGTTATGCCAGGTTTATGCGGAAGAATCTGTTCGAACATCTGAATATACCGGAGCACTCGATCCATCTGCCCGACGGAATGGCTGATGATGTTGATGCATATTGTGACTGGTACGAGGGTGAAATTCAGAAGGCGGGCGGGATTGATCTGCAGATTCTTGGGATCGGTGCAAACGGCCATATCGCATTCAATGAGCCGGGATCATCTCTCGGCTCACGCACGCGGATCAAGACGCTCGCCGGCACGACGCTTCGCGATAACGCACGGTTTTTCAAGAGCAAGAAGGATCTGCCGAAATACGCCATCACCATGGGGGTAGGAACAATCATGGATGCAAAAGAGATTCTCCTTCTGGCAAGCGGGACAGGCAAGGCCGACGCGTTGCGCGCCGCAGTGGAAGGACCGATCACGGTACAATGCCCGGCTTCCATCGTTCAGCTTCACCGGAAGGTCTTCATCGTTCTCGACAGGGACGCGGCATCAAAGCTGGCCGGATCGTATCCCGATTCCTGGCATTCATCACTCCTGCTCGAGCGATAGAACGATTTTATTTCTCGCCCGTCTTCGAGGTTCTGTGCGCGATGTAGATGATGTGCGGGAAGGGAATGTAGTCCCAGAGGTGGAATGTGGCAGTGGAAAACCCGAGCGACCGCAAAGCCTCCTTTAATTCCTCCTGGCTGTAGTAGTAAACTTCCCCACCCATCGTCATGGCTTTGTCGAGAAGTTTGGTGAAAAGCACTTTCCACTTTTTCTGGGTTGAGATATCTTTGATGAAGAGGACGCCGTTTTCCTGGAGATGCGAAGCGACCCATTCGAGGATCTTCCTGCGTTGTTCCGGCTCTACATGATGAAGGAGATCAAGCATGATAACAACCTGCGGTTTCATTTCCGGCAGGTCCCGGGTGACGTCCCCATTTCGAAATTCAACGTTTGAGAGGTTGAGCTTCTGTGCAGCCCGACGTGACAGCTCAATCCGTTTCGGATTGATGTCGATCCCGAGAATATTCGCATTCGGCCTGAAGCGGGCAGAGTAAAGATCAAACAATCCGATCCCCGACCCGAGATTCATGATCAGCCCATCTTCCGGAAGATTCGAGAGGATATCCGACATGATCAGACGGATGATCGTGAAGCGGATGAGAAGGTAGATCCGCGTGACCCACGAATCGTAGGCAAAGAGAACCTGAATGAAGAACCTGAAGTTCATTTCACCCGAACGCTACTCGAATCCGGTTGGCCGGATATTTCATAGACTCTCCCCGTCGACGTGGAATCCCTGAGCCGGAAGATCCCGGGCAGTGCCTTCGACCACTGGTCCTGGAGGCTTCCCTGATGTGTGAAAAAAAATCGTGCTTTCGATTCTGAGATCTTCCGCAAAAACGATGCGCGCTGATTCTCTTCGACCATCACCACCGTATTCTGAAGTTTGCTCCCAAACAGCGTGTACACGTACGGCATGTCATTCGTGAATGCTATCGTCGTACCGCCTTCCAGCTGATCGATCCAGCGATAGCGGGGATCGAAGACTTCGCCGAGTGTTCGTTCTGCGGGAGGCATCCGCAATACCTGGAGGATGCGCTCTGGCGGAAACATGGCGTGTGTCGCACTGAAGTAGATTGAAACCAGCAGCGTTATGAGCATCACCACCCGAATCACCTGACGGATCGGGACCGGAGTTATTCGTTCCGTGAGAAACATCAACGCTATGGCTCCGAGTGCAGCGATAAAGATCGTATATCGCGACCACCAGTTCTGCGGCTGGACGAGGAAGATGACAACGAACGGAATAATCAGCAGCCAGAGATACTTTTTCATTTTGAATGTTGCGTAAACCGTCAGGATCACGATCGCGGGGAATTCAAGAGCGATCCACTGCAAACCGAGGCCGCCGAGCCGCTGATCATAAACAGTCACTTCGGGTTCTGATGTCCATGAGGTCCAAATCTGCTGCCACATGGGGAGATTTCGTATCTGTTCCGGAGTGTTAGCATTATTGTACAGAACCTCCTGAGGTGTACCGATGCCGTGAACGATCTCGTGTCCTGCCAGGGTGATGGTGAAGGGATGAAACGGATTGCCGTAGAGAACCTGGTTTCGGAGATACCAGACAGATCCCAGCGCCAGAAGAGGAAGACATACAAGGACCATTCTTTTCAGGACGTCGGATGCAGTAAGTTTGCCCGTCAACATTCCCCGCACGAGCAGAAGCACAAGGATTAGCAGGACGATTCCCGTATATGGCAGCGCGGAATACTTCATTCCCATTGTGAATCCTGCGGCCAGAGCACTAAGAGAAAGATATTTGGTCTTCCCTTCAGCTTCGAACAGGAGCAGGTAGTAAAAGGATATCAGAAACATCGAAGCAAATGCCACATCGATATACGTCGTTCTGCATTGAACCAGGACAATGGGCGTCAGAAAGAAGAGCATTCCTGCGGCCGCAGCATTCGCTTTGCTGCAGCCGAGCCGGCGGGCGATTCCGGCGGTAGCAAGCACGCCCCCGAAACAAAAAACGAGCTGTGCTGCATCGATGAATGTATCATTCTTGAGGAAAAGTAGCATCCAGGTCGAAAACAACTCCGTGTTATGGGGGTAGACATTCGACCAGATGTGAAATGGCAGTTCGTGAATCCTCCCGTCTTGTATCCATCCCGCAGCCGATACCATATGATACACCAGTCCGTCCATATCAAATATCGGAAAGAGATACGCCAGAAAGACAATCCACAATACTTCCGCGAGACTCAGGATAAGGAATACGAAGCCCCACGAATCGTGCATGATATCCGCAAAGCTGGTTGCAACCAGTCGAATCCCTCTCGTTGGTACTGGATTGAGACGGCGCTTTTCAACAAACAGGACAACACAAATTGCAAGCACAATTTGGCACACAAGGACCGCCGGGACGGTCAGTCGCTGCAGCAGGTACCCGGTGATAAGGAGACAGACAACAACTGCGGAGACAAAAAAAAGAATGATGGACAGGAGTGATTCCAGCACACCGTCGATCCCGAAGATGCGGGTGAGATAGAGGGAAATGAGAGAGAAGAGAAGAAATGAACAGCCAAAGAGGACTTCATTCATGACCGGAAAATGTACTCCTCCGCGGGTTCAAAAGCAAACACCGAAATGAGTCTCATTGTTTTTCACCAATGACCAGAGGTGGTCCGGTCACGGTGAACTTCGCGGTGAGAACACCCGGTGTCGAAGCATCTTCCTGTCCGCTGAAGAAGGGTTGCTTTCCTCCGATACTCAATTCAAATTCTCCCGGTTCCTCTACACGAGCGTTGCCCGCGTCAATTACTGAGAGCTGCCTGGGAGAAAGTGCGAAGAAGACTGTTTTCACTTCTCCGGGATTCAAAAAAATTTTCCGGAATCCCTGCAGTGAACGTGTCGGAACAGGAATGGATGCTCCTTTGATCGCAACGTACAGCTCCACGACCTCGCTCCCCGCCCGAGTGCCGGTATTCCGGACAGCAACGGCGACATGTATGCTGTCGCCGGTTTGAACACCGCCGGGAAGCCAGAGATGTGAATACTCAAATGTCGTGTAGCTGAGACCAAAACCGAACGGATACAGCGGCTCACCGGTAAAGTACCGGTAGGTCCGCCCCTCCATCCGGTAATCGGAAAATGCAGGAAGCTGCCCGATCGACTTATAAAATGTCACCGGCAATCTTCCTGACGGATTGTACTCTCCAAAGACAGCATCGGCAATGGCATTGCCCGCCTGCTCGCCCGGATACCACGCTTCGATGATCGCCGGAACGTGCTCTGCGGCCCAGTTGACCGCCAGAGCACTACCGTTCAGCAGAACGAGAACAGTCGGTTTCCCCAGCGCCGCAATCGATTCAAGCAATTCCTCCTGAGGGCGCGGCAGGTCAAGATCCGTTCTATCTCCTCCGGAAAATCCGGGAATGTGGATATCCATCTCTTCACCTTCCAGCCGAGGAGATAGCCCGAGGCAGAGGATGATGGCATCTGCTTTCCGAGCGGCCGCCATCGCTTCTTCACGGAGATCAGGTTCCGGGTTTGACCAGACGAAACGAATGATCGCATCGGGACGCAGGTGCCGGTACTCGATCCTGAGCCGGTGCGGCTTGCCCGCCTTGAAATCAACGTCCTTCCATGATGTCTGGAGCTCGTGACGGCTGTCGATACCCACAACCAGCGAATCATCGAGATAGAGCCGGCCCTCGCCAACCGCTGTAAGACCAATTGAATATTTCCCGGAATCAGGTACACTGACAACGCCCGACCATCTGACACTGAAGGTATCTGCATTCAACTCAGGCATTGCCGGCTGGTCCCACCAGTTGAAATCAACAACAGAATCAATTCGTTCGACTACTGGTTTGCCGTTGAAGCTGTTGTTGCCGAAATATTCTGCTGTGAGCCCTGTACTTCCGCTCACTGAAGTAAGGTATCGGGACGGAATAGTTTTTGGCGAGGGCATATTCTCGGCGACTTCGCACCCGCGCGCATACAGAATTTCCGTGCTGGCCCCGACATACTTCCGAATACCTTCCAGCGGCGTGACAGGATGGGCCGGCGTGCCGTTGTAGTTGCCCAGCAGGAGTTCCGCGTCGCTCGCATTTGGCCCGATGACTGCTATGGAATGCAGATTCTTTTGAAGCGGGAGAGTTTTCTTCTCGTTCTTGAGCAGAACAATAGACTCGCGTGCTGCTTCACGCGCCAGACTGATATGCTCATTGCTCTCGACAGCCGTCATGCCTATGGTATCGTATGGCACCGAGCCGGGCGGATCGAACATTCCCAGCCGAAATCGTGCACGGAAGAGCCGCTTCACCGCGCGATCCACAAGGTCTTCTCCCACAAGACCCTCCCGGACTGCAACACCCAGGCTGTCGTACGTTTCGCCGCAGTTCAGATCGGTTCCTGCTTTCAGAGCCATTGCAGCGGCCTCAGGAGCTGTCTTCACAACCTTATGCGTGGTGTAAAAATCCATGATTGCCCAGCAGTCGGAAACAATATACCCCTCAAACCCCCACTCATTGCGGAGAATTTTCTGAAGAAGCTCATCACTCCCGCAGCACGGGAGTCCCCGGAACCGGTTGTATGCACACATCACCGACCACGCATGGCCTTCCACCACCGCTGCCCGGAATTGCGGAAGGTAGGTATCACGCAGGTCTCGTTCATCGACGATCGCATTGAAGGTATGTCTGTCGGGCTCGGGTCCGCTGTGCACTGCAAAATGTTTCGGTGTCGAAATCGTTTTCAAATAGCGTGGATCATTTCCCTGCATGCCCGTGACGAATGCGACTGCCAGTTGTCCGGAGAGATACGGATCTTCGCCGAATGTTTCCATTCCCCTTCCCCACCGCGGATCGCGGAAGATATTGATATTCGGAGACCAGAATGTCAGACCTTCATAAATGCCGTGCCTGTCCTTGCGCAGCGCATCGTTGTATTTTGCACGCGCCTCATCGCTGATGGCAGTTGCAACTTCATGCATCAGGCCGGCGTTCCAGGTCGCAGCGAGACCAATCGACTGGGGAAAGACCGTGGCGCGACCCGCACGCGCTACGCCATGCAGTGCTTCGTTCCACCAGGTATACGCGGGAATACCGAGGCGCGCGATTGCAGGGGCATCATACAGCATTTGTCCGACTTTCTCATCGAGAGTCAGCCGATTCACCAGGTCGTCGACCCGCTGATCAAGAGAAAACCCGGTGTTTTGAAAGGCCATGCCTGGCAACGCGGTTTGCGCCCTGCCCGTTGAAATCAAAAAGAAGAACGCGCCTCCAAGAGTGAGGACGGACAGCAAGAGTCTTTTCGCTCGAATCATTGCCGTAAATTGTCTGTGGGTGAATTTCGTCATCATGAAAAATTCATCAAACCAAAAAATCATCGATCCGAAATCCCGGGAATATACCGATTTTCCGCATCGGATTTCAAATTGAATAAAAAAACCCCAACCTTGTTCAGATTGGGGTTTGGAAATCAGAATCAGAAATTACTGTTTACTTCATCAACACCATCTTGCGCACCTGCGTGAACGACTTTGCGGGATGGGCGGTACTTACTGCAACCAGGCGGTAGAAATAGACGCCGCTCGAAACATTCGAGGCATCCCACCTGATGCTCTTGTATCCCGCATCCTCCATGCCGAGCAGTACGGTCGAAATTTCTGCACCCGTCACACTGTAAATCTTCAACGACACATTACTCCGTTCGGGAAGAGAATACTCAATATCCGTACTGGGATTGAAGGGGTTGGGAGAATTCTGTGCAAGAGCATAGAAAGCGGGCAGGCCCGTGCTCTGTCCCTGTTCTTCATCTCCCGGAGTAACCGGCGGCATCTCGTCTGTCGGAACGATACGTATTGCCGCCGGTGAATTTGACGACGAGGATGAGCTGAGTATGAGCTTCCCGTCCTCACTGACTTTCACCCAATATCCCATACCCGGTCTGATAACATCAGCAGTGCGATAAGTTCCATCATACCCGAAGAACTTTGATGTGATGATCCCCCACGGTATACTCATGATCGTTCCTACCGGAACCAGAGTACCGATCGAACCGATCATATTCCACCCGGCGGTGACTGGTATTGTGTCGCTCGTAAGATAGTATCCCGTCATTGAAACGGATTGGGCTGACGGAAACTTCAGCCAGTAGCCGTTTCCGTTTTCCAGGACCGGGGCAATCACATAATTTTTTTGATAGATGAATGCATAGCTTGACGCTGTTGGATAGAGAACGGATTTATGATAATCTGCCACCGTCATTGGAATACTGACCATATTCCATTTTTCCGCAACGGCATACTGCTGCGTTGTGGCAAGCGATGCAACAGTTTCCTGCGACGGGATACTTCGATTCCCGTGAATATCCACAGACACGATGCAGTAGTAGTTGACCGCCCCCTGAACAGGAGAGTTGTCGACAAGCATGGTATCGGACGTTTGTGCGATTCTGGTTCCGGCACATGGTGTGAAGCCACACGTTGTGGAACGGTGGATTTCGTAGAAGGCAAGATCCGGATCTGCAATATCTTTGGACCAATGTAGATCAACGGCGGTTCCGCTGACAATCGATACTGCAGGCGAAGGGGCCGACCCCGGCGGCAGATTATCAACAGAATACCCGCTCACAGGATTGGAATCCCAGCTGTGGCCCGTGTAACCGTCGGCCCTGACCATGAAATAGCTGGCTGCGGTTCCCTGAGGACCGGAGTCGGACAGGGTGGGCGCCGCGTAGGAGTACGCCGCGAGCTTCTCTGCATTCACCTCCCCCACATTCTGCCAGTAGATCGTATCGGAAATTCCGTCGACCATCATAAGCTGCCTGAATTCCGGTTTGAATAATCCGAGTGCTTTTGCCGCAGAAGCATTCACTCCCCTATAGATATTATAATAGTAGACGGAATTCAGCTGCGGGACATCATACGCTGATGCCAGCCAGAGAACATAGACCTGGCCTCCCTGGTCATTCGGTACATCCTTCACTTTGGTGATAACCGGAGAAGGATCTCCCGGGAACTTCGCAAGAAATCCGTCATTTGATCCGGAATTTGTAAGTGTCGAATTACCGAAGGACATACTCGTGCTGGTAAATGTTCCGCAGATGTATACATCACCTGACGGGTCGACAGCGGTACCGGTCGAAGATTCGAAGGCAGAACCGGGGGCACCTTTCGCCCAGACGGGGTTTCCCGAGGGACCGTATTTGGCAAGAAACATGTCGTAATTCCCGCCGTTGATCAACGTGGTGGATCCGAATGATATACTCGAGCTGGAATAATATCCGGAAATATAAATGTTCCCGGATCCGTCGACACCGATGGAGGTCGCGACGTCCTCGGCCGCGCCGCCCGTACTTGTCGCCCACAGGCACGTTCCCGCGGGATTGTACTTCACGAGAAGAACATCCGACCAGCCGGCGGATCCGGCATTGGTCAGTGTCGTTGAGCCGAAGACGACTGTCGGGCTTCCGAAGTATCCGGCAACGTAGATATTTCCCGAGGGATCAAGTGCGATCCCATAGCCGACCTCATTGTTCTGACCGCCTACACCGCGGACCCACAGGACGGATCCCGTAGGCGCATACTTTACGAGGTAGAAGTCCGTGCATGCGACTTTTGTCAACGTTGTAGACCCGAAAGTAATCGAAGGGCTCGCGAATCCGCCGGTCATATACACATCGCCCGATGCGTCCGTGCCCAGAGCATACGCATAGTCGTTGCTGATGCCGCCTGCGTTCGTTGCCCAGAGGACGCTGCCGGTCGGCCCGAACTTCACCAGAAAGAGGTCACACCCTCCCACCGATCCCGCGTTCGTCAGCGTAGTCGAACCAAAGGTTATTGCTGAGCTCGAAAAGTTTCCTGCTGCGTACACGTTTCCGTTTGCATCAGGAGAGACAGCCGTTCCCGCGTCGTCGGCCGATCCGCCGGCACTCAATGCCCAGAGGGAATAACCGGAAGGGGCATATTTCGCGATGAAGAAATCGGCCGTGCCCGGTGATGCATTCGTCAATGTCGTGAAGCCGAACGTAATGGATGCGCTTTGGAAACTTCCGGTAAGGTAAATGTCCCCCGAAGCATCGGTGGCAACATTGGTAACATGGTCGTCGGAAGTTCCTCCCGCACTTACTGCCCAGAGCACATTGCCTGTCGGTCCGTATTTCACCAGAAAGAGATCAGAGCTACCCCCCGTTCCGGTATTCGTCAGGGTTGTTCCTCCAAAGGTGATTGTCGGCGAACCAAAAATGCCGGCGACGCAAACGTTGCCGTTGACGTCCGTTGCGACCGTTTGGAATCCTTCGTATTGCGCTCCCCCTGCAAGACGCGCCCAGAGATCATCAACGGGAATATCGGATTTTGCCGCCTGCACAAGAGCGAGAGCCGCAAGCAGAACCATGAACGAGAGAATTCTGAAAGAGTAGAAGTGAGTCATGGCTGACACCCTCCTTTTGATAATTGAATTTAGTGGATGGAGCTTGAAAAGCTATTCAGTAGGGTAAGGCCGAGGTGACAAAGAACGCCACGATGCGGTTACGTGTGGATCCTGTTGTCCCGGCGTGAAGTGGAGTTACTGAGGATACCGGATGAGAATGAGTGCCTCAGGTGATACCGGAAAGGTACAAAAGCAGGAAGCGATTGTCAAGGGTGTTGGAAGGACGATTCCGATTGAGAAAATCGATCCGCGTAGTGGCAATTTTCACCAAAACTTCTTAATAATGATTGATGTCGAATTGAACATGCTGAACATCTCCCGGAACCCGCCCATTATCATCTCTATTCAGGAGCAATGGATATGAAAACCGTTCTTGTCACCGTTGTTGTTGTAATTCTCGTGGAAGCCGCCTTTTTCGTTGCCGGTGCGTACTCCGGCATTCCCGATATTGCTGCAACGAACCGCGAACGCGGTATCATGCGGTGGTTTCTCAACACGACAAAGGATCATTCCATTTCCTCTCGTGCCGCAAAGATCGTCCCTCCGCCACTCGGCGATTCTGCTATGGTGAAGGTTGGCTTCAGTCACTATAACGAAATGTGCGTAACCTGTCATGGCGCTCCCGGCCGTGAAGCCGATGAGCTCGCACAGGGACTCAATCCGTATCCTCCCGATCTCGCGTACTCAACGCGGGACATGAGCCCGTCGGAAATGTTCGTGGTCGTAAAAGACGGCATCAAAATGACCGGCATGCCCGGATTTGGACCAACGCATAACGACACACTGATCTGGTCAATGGTCGCATTCCTTCAGCGGCTTCAGACGATGACGCCCGAAGAATATCGGGCTTTTCAGAAGTCGGTCCCCGATCAGATGATGGAAGAATCGCACGGGCATCACGGTTCAGAGGATGATTGAATCTACAGACTTTTTCCTATATTGAATCGACATAGACAACATTTGCCGGAAAACAGAAACGAAGCATGCAATTAGGGACCAACATCGTGGCGGCACCAGTGTTGCTTTTGTGCCTGACCTCTCTCTCACTGATGACTGCTCAGGAAAAGGTGAGCATGAAATTTGAGCGGGGATTTACGGGAAGAGGATACGCCATCTGCGGATCCTGCACCGTACCACAAATTATCTCTTCCAGCACCTGGCTGGCTCCGCATGATGAGCCCGGCGATTCGATTATGATATCCGGCACTATCTATAAAGCGGATGGCACAACTCCGGACTCGGGCGTGACGCTTTTTCTCTACCAGGCCGATGCCGGCGGTTACTACCACCGTCCGAAGGAGAATGTCTTCCAGCCAACTCTCTATGGATGGATCAGAACGGGAAGCGACGGCAGATATGAAATCCACACCGTGAAGCCGTCCCCCGAAGTTCTCGAACCGAAAGGTCCGGCACACATCCATGCACACATCTTCGGGAACGGGATGGATGAGCATTTTCTGCATGAGTTCTGGTTTGAAGGGGACCATAATCTATCCTCCGGGGATGTCAGCCGGTTTTCAAAGCTCGGTACGTTCTCCCCCATTATCTCATTGACGAAAACAGAAAGCGGGCTCTGGAAAGGGACCAGAAATATCCGCGTACGGCCGGTAGCTCATTGGAGATACGAGGCAGATTAGCATTCATCCGCGAAAGCAGCATGCACTGATGGATACGGGCCACTCCCATTCACATACCACCGCGCAGCGTCTCGGCCTCGCGATTGTTCTCAACACGCTGACGTTTGCCGTGGAGCTGATCGGCGGGATTCTGACCAACAGTCTCGCGCTGATTTCCGATGCGATGCACAACCTCAGCGACGCCCTTGCACTTGTCCTGAGTTATATTGCCACGCGGATCGTGCTCTGGAAATCGAACTCGCGAAAGTCATACGGTTATGTCCGCATCGAGATCTTCATCGCGTTCATCAATGCGCTGACGCTCGTGTTCATCGGATCGTATATCATCTATAAGGGTATCTCGCGATTTCTCTCGCCGGAACACGTGGCCGGGACGGGAATGGTACTTGTCGCGGTCGTCGGACTCCTTGCAAATGTCGGCTCGACTCTCCTTCTGAGGAAGGAAGCGCATCGCGATCTGAACATCCAGAGCGCGTATCTTCACCTTCTTACCGATGCTGTCGAATCATTGGCCGTTGTCGTCGTCGGCTTCTTCATTTTCTGGAAGGGATGGTATGTTCTTGACCCCATCATTTCCACCGCGATCGGCATGTTCGTCATCCACAGCGCGTGGACGATTCTCGTTGAAACCGTCAACATTCTCACCGAGGGAACGCCGAAGGGAATCGACCTCGACGATGTCGCAACGTTTATCCGGTCATTCCCGGGAGTCGACAATGTTCATCATATCCACATCTGGGGATTGTCGTCGCAGTTCCGTGCCTTGAGCGCCCACCTCGTTGTCAAGGATCGGTTGATCAGCGAAGGATGTGTGATTACCGACGAGATCGAACGCGGACTGCGCGATCATTACCGTATCAACCACCCGACGCTCAAGCTGGAAAGCGAGATTTGCGAGCGGCAGGATACGATTGTTGACATCAATCACACGGACCAGGGAACCCGTCTTCACGGATCGTCTGCGCCTAAGACCTGAATTCGCGTTTCTATCTTCTTATTTCTTAGTATTTTTCAGCGCAAGAAGTTTTTTTGAAGAGAATTTTGTAGCTTTCAGAGGATGCCGGCGCAGACAGTGGGAGAAATCGCCCGGGGTAAATTTGCAGGATCTGTTCAGATGCCAAATACTTCACCACAGACTATTGCAGAAATTGAATCGGAGATCAGTCATCCATCCATGAGAAAGGCATTCGACGATTTCCGGCAGGCATATCCGGAATACGACAAAACCGTAAAGATCGATGCGCTCCGGGCGAAGGAATATGCCCGGCTCGATAAACTCGGACAGATCTATCTCGACTATACCGGCGGCGGAATCTATGCCGATTCCCAGCTCGACAATCTTGTCAACCTTCTCAAGACCGGCAACTTCGGAAATCCGCATTCCAACAATCCCACATCCGTTGCTTCGACGCAAATGGATGAGCACGCGCGAAGGTATGTGCTCGAGTATTTCAACGCGTCGCCGGATGAATATGTCGTCGTCTTCACACAAAACGCGAGCGGCGCGCTCAAGCTCGTCGGAGAATCATACCCGTTTACTCCGGAATCCCGATACCTTCTGACCTTCGATAATCACAACGCGGTCAACGGCATACGGGAATTTGCCAGGGCAAAAGGAGCCGGCATCACCTACGTTCCCGTAACGGCGTCGGAGCTTCGCATCGATGCCGACCAGCTGTCGGCACAGCTTTCGAAGCTCAATCCGCAGACCAATAATCTCTTTGTCTACCCGGCACAGTCCAATTTTTCCGGAGTACAGCACTCGCTCGACTGGATCGAACGCGCGCAGGGGCTCGGATGGGACGTACTCCTCGATGCAGCTGCGTTTGTCCCGACAAACCATCTTGACATGAGCATTTACCGGCCGGATTTTGTACCGGTTTCGTTTTACAAAATGTATGGGTTCCCCACCGGCGTGGGCTGCCTGATTGCGAGGAAGAGCGCACTGAAGAAACTTCAGCGCCCGTGGTTCTCCGGCGGAACGATTGAGGTTGCCTCCGTGCAGGGCGACCGTTACCATCTCGCGCAGGGGGAGCGTGCGTTCGAAGACGGGACAATCAACTATCTGATCCTCCCCTCCATCGAGATCGGTCTGAAGCACCTCAACTCGATCGGCATCGAGACGATCCACGAACGCGTGACGTGTCTGACCAGCTGGCTTCTCAAACATCTTTCGTCACTGCGCCACAGCCGCGGCGGACCGGTTGTCGAAATTTACGGACCGGTGGGAACGCGAGACCGCGGCGGAACGATCGCACTGAATTTTCTCGACCCGTCGGGAGAGCTCTTTGACTTTCACACCATTGAAGCTTCCGCGGCAAAGCATAATATTTCACTGCGTACAGGTTGCTTCTGCAATCCTGGTGCGGGGGAAATCGCCTTCGGGCTCACGAAATCAGATATGACCGAATGTTTCGACCGGGAGGAACGTTCATCCTTCGAAGAATGTTTGATTGCCGTGAAAGGAAAAACTGCCGGCGCCGTACGCGTCTCACTCGGACTCGTGACAAACTTCTCCGACGTCTACCGCTTTTTAGAATTTGTCAGGACACTGCTCGACAAGCCCGCCGAATAAACCGTGCACGGAGATTGTCAGTAAAAAAAACCCCGATCCAATAGTCGGGGTTTTTTTGATGCCGGATGGAAACCAACCCGGTCTATTTTAGCAAGACCATCTTCGGGACGCGGTCGAACGTACTGGACGGATTCGTGAGACGAGTCGCATGGATCCGGTAAAAGTAGATACCGCTTGCAAGCTGTGACGCGTCGATACGATCCGTGTAATAGCCCCCTTCCATGTGCGCCGCGTTGCGCACGACCGCAACTACGTCACCCAGAAGATCATACACTGTTATCGTCACCACCGACCTCCCGGGGAGGGCATAGCTGACCGTCGTCGTCGGATTGAAAGGGTTGGGATAATTCTGGCTCAAGGCAAAATCTCCCGCGAGACGATTGTTCCCGTCTCGCACACCCGCGAAGATAAACTCTGCAGTGTCGTAAACCGGGGAAGACTCGACGCTGAGAGCGTAGATGGTATCGTCGACCACTCCGCCACCTGCCAGGGGACACTGGATGACCGCCACATCGGGAATGGAAAATGCCGTCAGCTTGTAGTAATAGTGTGTATCGGAGAGAATGGCCGAGTCGACATACGCTGTATCAACGGTTGCCTTGGCAGTGGAATCTCCGCGCAGATCGAATTCACCCAGGAGCTGCCACGCCGTGGTGTCGGTACGGCGGGAGAGGCGATACCCGCCAAAGATCCGTCCACCCATCGTATGACCGGAAGGCGGTTGAGCACGCCTCCAGCTTGAATCCGGAAACGTGCCGGCGAGATGGTTGGAATCATCCCATACTTCCAGTGGATCGAGAAGCGAAGGTCCCCAGTGCAGCCGGAAGCGGATCTTTGCCGTATCACCCTGTATTTCGAGACGCGGCATCGGCATCGCGGGAGGCAGGGAATAACCGCGATTGTGGAGCACCAGCGCGTTCTGCGCATTGACCTCGAGGCTGTTCGATCCTCCCGAAACACTCTGTCCTCCGACAATTGCCACGGCAAATCGGAGCGTGTCACCCGGATTCATCGTGCCGAGCGGACCGAAGGAGAGCATAAAATGCGTGTCGGTGGGAACTGTTGGACTTTGATTGGAATCGATGAGCTGTATCCCGAACGGCTTTCCCGCCATCCATGCATAAAGAACAGAGTCATTGCTTCCGGGGACAGTAAACCCGTACCACTGCCAGACAAATCGCAACGAAGCGAGATTACCAGGCACGCCGAGTACGGTCACGCCAACGGGTGTCGACCCGGCATCGATGGAATTGTGAGCGTATGCGGTCCGAACCTGTGGAAGATACGCAGAATAATCATGGAGATAGAACGCTGCATCGCTGACAGGCCCCACATCCGGGTCAACGAACATGCCGAGGTAGACGCTGTCGATCACATGAGCGCTGATATTGATCAGGGTGTATTCCAATGGTAGGATGAGTCCGGCGCGACCCGCGTTCCATGAATAGGATTTTTGGATGACTCTTATGCCCATGGGAACAAGGCCGGGGGTAACTGGAGTGGAGTAGACATCGGTATAAGAAACCGAAACATCATTGTCGGAAACCCCCTTTCCGAGAATTTGGAATGTATCGGCAGCGGCATTGGGATAGAACTCCGAGTAACCGTTATCGGTATTGTAACCCTGGCTCACCCGTGCAACACCATTGATGATTCCACCGATGGCCGGACCGGCACCTTAGAGATGCTCATAGCAGGAACCCACGGGATAGTCAAGTCCGATTCCGCTGCCGCATCCGTCCGGAGGAGGGCCGGAAGTCCCCCATGCACCAAAGCCTATAATGGACTGGTAACCGAGCCAGAGTTTGAAATCGTCACCTTGCAGGTATTGTTGGATTGCTGTTGTCTGAACTCCTGGTGATCGGGATGGAGTCGTATTTTTCCCTTCTTTCGTTGAAGGGAAAAGAGTAATCGAGATTGAAAGGCACGTACAGGTAATAAGTGCAAGACGTTTCATAGGACAAACCTCCTCTGAGAATGCAGGTTCCTCAGTTAGGAATATTGGAAAGAAGTCTCTTCAGGCGTGTTCCAACTGCGATTCGAAAAGAACGGAACGGACGACAACGTCTGCCGACGTGATGTGTAGAAGCTGAGAAAGAACGGAGCGTCTGTCAGGAGTTCTGCACATTGCAGTACTTACAGACGCTCTGCCTGGACCATTCAGAACCAGGTGTTTTTGATATACAACTCGTACTCGGCGCCGTATGCCTGCCTCAGGAAGTTTTCCTCCTTCCACGCGCGCACCGATTGTCCGGCAACGCTGAGGATCCAGATCACGACGAGGATTGGATAGTTCGCTATAATGACGATGCCGAGTAGTGTCAGGTCGACAAACAGGTAGAGGGGATGGCGTATTTTGGAATAGAACCCTGTCGTCACAAGGCCCTTCGCTGCGAACCGCACGGCAAAGGATTTGCCGATCTGCACTCTTGCAATAATGGCCATCGTGAGCGCCGACAGTGCCAGCACGACACCGAGAACGAGCCGGGACATTTCGCCGGACGACATGACGAGGTACGCCAGCCAGCCGAGAATGACCGCAGCGATGGTTTTGTAGAGGATGAGTTTCATGGCCCGAACATCTCCTGATTAATTCGTGCAGGAAAAATATATCCTATTCTGTATGAGTTGTCAACACGCAGACACGCCGATGGCGAATCCAGCTAAATCTTCATCAGCTTTATTGCTTACCCGAGATATTGTCTCTTAGCACAATCCTGCTTGTCTTTCCCTCGATCCCTGCCATATTCACCGCCTTCGCTTCGATCGAGTTCTCTCCCTTTTCCAGAACCCACACAAAATCATTTGCCAACTCCTTCCAGTCCGACCCATTGATACGGACAAGGAACTTCTGAAACCATGGCATCGTATGCGTGAGAATAACGCAAAGACTGTCGGATGGAGCATGGGTGTTCACGTGCTTCAGACGAATCGTCGTCTGGTTGAGGCGGGGATAGGTGAGTCCGTAATCATCCGAGAGCATGGGACTGTCCGGCATACCGCGGGAATAGAGCTCCGGTGTAATCTCGTCATCCACAAATTCGCAATATCCCGGCTTCACCTGATTCACAGGATCGAAGTAGGCATAATAATTGCCGATTCCGAGATGATAGAAATGTGATCCCCAGTAGGTTTTTCCGCCGGCATAATCGACATCCTTGTCCTGACCGACAAACGTCATTTCGGAATCGCGACCGGCGACAAGCAGGTGCCGGCATTCCTGCGCGCTCAGGGGAACCCCACTGCGCTCCCACCAGGCATCATTCTGCCCGTCCAGGAGAATCCACTTCTGAAACTGATTGCTCCAGGTTTCCACGCACATATGTGCGTCCGGGCTACGGAATCCCTCGCCCAGCCAGGTGAGCGAGATCGTACGCGCCGGATATCCCACGGCAACGAGACAATTTGCCAGAACGTTCGCGTATTCCGTGCAGCAGAATTGAGCTCCCTTCTCCCCCTGGTCGAGAATTGCAAGCGCATCGCGTCCTTTGCAGAGGTTGGAGCTGTGATGCTCAAACCGGTGTGAGGTCCAATGCAGGAGAAGCTTCATCCTGTCAAATTCCGTCTTTCCGGGGAGGAGGATTTCTTCAAGCTTGTACTTTCGCCTGAGCGAGTCCATCTTCGGGTGATGATAATCGTCCCAAGCATAGCTTCCGATATCCGTGTTGCCGACATAATTATCGAATGTTACGATCGCAATAGGACTGCGGTTCAATCTTGCCTGCTCGAAGGCACTCTTTACTTTGCCAAGTGCGGCTGAGAATCGTTCCGGAAAACGCGCCTTAAGAACGAAAAAATCCCGATCATTTTTCATCACATCGTAATCCGTAAATCCGGATTGAAGTGCCTCATCAATCTTGCTGAATGCTTTGTCGGGATCATTGAGCAATGAATAGAGACACGCAATATTGTACTCGACGGAAGGCCGCTCTGGTCCGGATCCTGCAAGCAGGAGAAGCTGTTCATAAAGCGGCAACGCGCCAGCATACTCTTTCCGGCTCAACTTCTCCCAGACGCGGGATTGTATTGCCTGGTAAGCGGAATCCTGTTGTTGAGCGTATGCGGTAACAGAAATAACGATCAGAATAATCCATTTCATCTTCATCATGTTCCAACCTCTCATTGTTCGATGAATTCGCAACATCTGAAGTTGAAAATGAAATCTCCTCTGGTCCGAGGAAATCACTCAGACTATCATTTGAGAAGAATCAGTTTTTTTGTTTCTGAATATGCCCCCGACTGAACACGATAGAAATAGATCCCGCTTGCATTTCCTGAGGCATCCCAGACCGCGGCATGCGAACCGCGGACCAGCCAGCCGCTCATGAGCTCTGCAACCTGTTCGCCGAGAACATTGTATACCCTCAGCGCAACGTGTCCGCTCTTCGGTAGAGAGAATTCGATTGTCGTTAGCGGATTAAAGGGATTCGGGTAATTCTGTTTGAGCTCAAACGAAGGGCCCTGTTCACCCCCTTTAACCTCGGTAATTCCGCCGTCTATCGCCCGATAGATGACCGCGGTATCTGACCACGAGCCGCCGCAGATAAACGCGTTGAGAGAATCGGTGAATGTCGCGCCGATGAGGTCAGTAAATCCGGGGAGATCCTGAAAAGTCTCCTGCGACCATGAGGCGCCGCCGTCGGACGTGCGCGCAACAAATGGCTTCACGCCCAGACCGATATCGCCGAAAACAATCCCCCGGTTTCCACCCCGGAGAAACTCATCTCTGCACGTAACGTCCGAGTCACCCGGAAATGGCAGTGGAATCCAGGATGCCCCTCCGTCCGAGGTCTTGAAGACCACTCCTCCATGAGGTGAGGCGGATATTCCCGAAACGTATCCTTCTGCTTCCGAGGAAAACGACACCCTCCAAAACGCATCCACGCTCGGGAACTCGATGCCCGCCCAGCTCTGTCCGCCATCGGTGGTGCGAACGATAATTCCATGCACCATCCCGCCCTTGAAACTGTACCCTGCCGCACATCCATGCACAGAATCGACGAAGTTGATACTGTTCAATGCAACCACAGAATCGGGGATTGCCATTTTCTGCCAGGTCGCCCCACCGTCAGTCGTTTTGAGAATCGTTTCCTCTCCGAAAGTCACAGCCGTATCTGCTGCAGCAAAACCGGTTGTGGGGGTCGGGAAGGAAATGTCAAGGATGTAGGAAACGCTTTGAGGAAGCGTTCCATAGGGCGACCAGCTCATTCCCATGTCTGTCGATCTCAGAATGTACCCCCGATGGATCGCACCGGAGTCCATACCGAGCAGATGGAGATGCTCGCGGAAACCAAATGCGAGGGGTGCGGTCATGCTCCGCTGTTTTCTCATCGACGAGGGGAAGCTGTCCACCAGCCCGGTGACGTTGTAAGCGCCGGCAGCGTAGCCAACTGCAGGGCTGATCCATTGGAGTCCTATGATCGACCGGGATGAATCGGGGACCTGCGCGGACGTCCATGTCGTGCCGCCGTCGGTTGTGCGCACAATCCTTCCCGACCAGATGCCGGCTTTCGATCCCACGGCACAGCCGATGGAATCAGTTGCAAATCCGATTGAGTACAGGAATGTTGCGTCGCTGGAAACCTGCTGACGGACCCATTGCGCGTCAGTGCGCTCGTGTATCATGAAGCTGGCGCAAATCATTGCCGCCGGAATGAGCAAGGAGTATTTCATGGCTCCCCCATTTCACATGGTAAATACGGATGAGGGCTGAAGCTTCGATTCCTCAGTTGAATGGATTAGGATAGCTCTGGTACAGAGCATAAGTCTTCGGAACCACGATGGTCGTGCTGTCTGAGTAAATTCTTTTTGTCAATACCGGATAGTCTACACTGACACCCCGGGATAACGGCTGCGGTGCGTTCCAGGGAAGAGTCACGTCATTTTCTCCACGATGAATATCAACTCGGTAGGTTTGAGAAAGATCTGCCGCGGTATCGACAAGGCATATTGCCACCGACGCGGGAATGGTGAAGGTCCCGAGGGCCTCCGGTCCTTCGTTTGACGTGAACACCATCGCGGGGAGATCGAATACATTCGGGAAAGAGAGAGGATCGGTGGCAACAACAATTCCCATGGAAGAAGTGTATCCGAGAACCGATGATGCAGGATCCGGCTGCCAGAGAACGGCATAGAGGGAATCCCGAAAAACCCCTGCTCTCAGCGTGCACTTCAACACCCGGCATCCTGCGTTGAGATGCACCGAAAGGGCAACACGATAGATTCCGGCCGGGTACTCACCCTCAACAAGTGTGTCGAGGACGGTACCATTCAGTTCGGAGAGTAAGAGCTGTACAGACGATTGCACCGGGAGGGCATACCCCAAAGTGGCCGTGGAGAGCACTCCGGATTCTGCACGACCCCGAGCCTTACTGAGACCAGGCAGCCGAATCAAATTCCACGCGCTCACCCGCAATCCCGCAACTGCATTGTTGTTCCGGTCCCGGACACTTACCTGAAGATGAAACGCAGGGCCTTCATCTGTTGGACCGGACGGAATGATACATGAACTCGTGAAGACCACGCAGAACGCAACCGACAGGAAGACCGTGAATCTCCCACGCTGCGGATATACCCGATCAAAACCGAACATAGTGCTCCTTCTGGAAGAAAAAGGTCTGGTGTCTGAGATCATCCCAACTTTCATTCACTTCGCATTATCATCAAGCCGGCGGTTTCCCATCAAGCAGATTGTATCAACTCATCAGCAGAACATATCGGTGATGAGAATGGGGATGATTGTCCCCGTTGATGGTGCAGTACACTTCATGTAAAAAGTAATGTGGAATAGAGCGAGTGGTAATCCGCAGCGACAAGAATGGCCGCTAGCTCTTCTTCCGATCCATCACCCACACATTGTCATAATTTACCGACCTGCTTCTGAAGGATTCCTCCGCAATCAATGAAGCAGGCAAATCGGAGAGCCGGTACCGGACAATATTCGTGGCTTCGTCCTCTCCACGTATCAGTGTGGTATCAAAAACCAGAGTATCGGCATCCCAGAAGACGCGTCCCCGAATGCGGATCCCGGCCTGATCGAGAACGAGTTCTCTTCCATCTGTTACCAATTCGAGGGAAAGCGTATCACTTGCGTTTTCCCGGGTATGAGTCCGTGATAGACGGAACCCCGGTTCACGGTGATTGATCACTATGGCCGTTGAGTCGGGCGGATCGATCTGGAGTGTGCTTTTTTCCGGATTGAATACCCAGACCCCCGTGAAATCCGGTTTCTTACGATCATCTGTACGCAAGTCACCCACAAGATGATTTTCCGAAAATTTTATCTGGTATGAATGTTTGTGTCTCGTGTGAAGAACGGTTCCCCCGCACGCGATGGACTGGCAGGAATTTCGTAGGGCGTGATAAGCGAATATACGGGTTTCGGGGATTATTCTCAACGATGAGGGGAAAAGAGGAGCAGATTGCCGTGGAAACCGCATTTACAAAATAGAAAAGCAGATGACGGAACGGTAAGACCCCGTCCCATAATCTGTCAAAGCCGGAGTAGAAAGAACGCTCCCAGAGTGCTCAATGCAAGCCCATACCAGCGCTCGAGTTTCCCCGGTTTGGTATTGACTGCCAGTCTTGCGCCGAGGAAGGAACACGGCACAGATCCGAGCGCCATACATAACGTGACCATCCAGTCTATATGGCCAAGATACGCGTGAACGATCGTTCCGGGAAGTGCAAGCACCATGGATGCCGCGAGCGAGCAGGCGAATGCCTTCTTGATCGGCTGGTCCAGGATCCGGGCATAACTCGGAGCCAGAAGAAATCCGCCGGAGTTAGCCAGCAATCCCGAAATAAGCCCGACACTTGTCGCAACCAGGACGAGCCGCAACTGCCAGTGTGACGGCCGGACCAGAGTAGCCGAATCATCCGGCCGTGATGAGCGGCCGCGTTCCCTGGGCGACAAGAGAAAACTCAGTCCGAATCCAAGCACCATAATACCGGTGATGATCAGAAGCGGTGTCGCACCGGTATATTTCGTGAGGTACGACCCGACAATTGTTGCAGGGATTCCGAGGAAGACGCTCCACCGGACAATCTGCCAGTCGAGGAGATTGGACTTCCAGTATTCCAGCGATGCAATGAACGTCCCCGGCACTGTAGCCGGCAATGGAGAGGCAACGGCAACGAATCCGGGGAGGCCGATGAGACTCAACATCGGCGTTGCGATTGCGCTTCCTCCTTTACCAAAGAGTCCACCAAGGAAGCCGACGATAATGCCTATGAAAAGCGCGCCACCATACTGAACCATCACGTCTTCAAATTACCAAATTGGAATGATATCCGCCAAGAACCTGGCTCTCCCGGCAGAGACTCGTTATCTGTTCGGGCTGAACGCCATCCGCAGACCGAGACTCACAAGGACGATCCCGGTGATTTTTTCCTGCCATTCCCAGAATCGCGGATTCCTTTTCAGGAAGACTGTGGTCCTGCCGATAAGATGTGCCACGATGATGAGAACAAATGTTCCCTGCACATCGAACCAGAGTCCGAGAGTCAAAAGTTGCAGCTTGACGTACGGCGATGCCGGGTTCACAAACTGCGGGAGGAACGAGAGAAAAAAAATCGCCACCTTTGGGTTGAGGATATTGGTTGCCGCTCCCTGTCGGAAGAGCTTCATCCTTCCCGTGGACGGCACGAACCTGATTTCCTCCGGCGTCCGTATTTTTCGGAACAGTGCGCGGCTACCGAGATAGACGAGGTACGCGGCGCCCACAAGTTTCACCGCCTCAAACAGCACTGCAGATCGCGCAATAATAATGGACAATCCCATGATGGCAGCCCCAATATGCACGAGACACCCGGCAAACACTCCCAGGGCAGAGACGATGCCTGCGTTCGTGCCCTGGGATACCGCTCGTGAAGCAACATAGATCATATCATTGCCCGGCGCCAGATTGAGAAGGAGCGCGGCAACGAAGAAGACAGGGATCTGATTTGACGGGAACATCGGAAACCGCCTATTTAATCAGCACCATCTTCTTGACTTCCGTAAATCTTTTTCCCGAGTTGGTGAGCCCAACCGTTTCCAGTCGATAGAAATAGACTCCGCTCGAGACAGCATTTCCGCCCCCGTTGGTTGAATTCCATTCGACCGTTTTGAACCCCGCGCTTTCGGTCCCATCTTCCAATACCTTCACTTCCTGACCGAGAGCATTGTAGATACGCAGGCTCACCCGCGCATCCACCGGCAAATCGTACCGGATCGTCGTGGTCGGATTGAACGGATTCGGATAATTTTGATGCAAGGCAAACACTTTCGGCAGCTCGGCGGAGGAGTTGGGAGCCATCGTCAGGATCACACGACCTGTCTGCTGCTGGATCGTTATCTCGGAATGATCGTTCATAGTCACCGGCTTTGCATCGATCACCAATGAGCTCCCATCCGGTATCTTTCCAAGTTTCCAGGTAACCTTGACCGGATATGTTGCCGCAGTCAGAGAAATGGGAACTTCCCGCTCCTTTCCTTCTTCTGCAACTTCCAGCATTCTTCCGGTTGCGTACCTGACATCCATCATGTCGCTCGGCGCAGGGGGAGGCAGTTCATAGAAATCGGGTTTCAGGTCGGTCCTCGATGTCGAGAAAAAGAGAACACCCTCGGTACCCGTTGCGTCAACAAAACTCAGATAGCCGATCCCATCCTGGCTCTTGACACCGGGGAGTATGTGACT
The DNA here is from genome assembly GCA_035518715.1 of Bacteroidota bacterium. Lineage (GTDB taxonomy): Bacteria > Bacteroidota > Ignavibacteria > UBA10030 > SZUA-254 > DATIXJ01. The sequence continues at coordinate 30,236 of DATIXJ010000040.1, forward strand.
GACGCCGGAACTTGCCTTTGCAGCAACAAGCGGATTGTTTTCCGGCGGCAAAATAACGGATCCGGTTCTGATGAACAGCTTTCCCGGCTGATTCACCTTCACCCAATATCCTTTGCCCGGTTTCAACGTATCCTCAATAAAGTAATTCGTTCCGAATCCGAAATAATTGGAGATGATCGTTGTTCCAACGGGTGTCACATCCGAAATCAGGACAGGATACGACGGCGGACCGATCAGGTTCCATCCGGTGAGAACAGCCAGCGATTCCTGGGCGAACGTTGTGCCGGCAAGTTCCGCAACAGCAGGAGTCGCAAATTTCACGAAATATCCCGATCCGGGGTGGAGGCCGAGGTTGAGAATATATGACGATCCGTTGAAGTTGAAAGCCTGCGAGATTGCCGTCGGGAAGAGCGCGGTCTTATGCGTGTCGGCAACGGTAACCGGAAGTGCGAGAAGATTCCATCCGGTCGTGAGGGAAGCGCTGAATGTTGTGGACGCGCCGGAAATCATCCTCAATCCCGGAATGAATCCGCTCTCAAGAGTATCTCCTGTTCCAGCCATAAGCTGAACCGCCGGCTGGCCGATCGATGACTGAAGAACCAGGTTTCCCGAAGTTGAACTCCCGCCTCCGGCGTCGACAACGTGCCAAGGTTGAACGGTCTGCGCGAGCATTCCCCCGCCCATGAACCATATCATGCATATCGTTAGAGCAAGTTTCGTCTTCATGTTGGAGTTCCTCATAGAATGAGATCCGTTCACTTCTGTTCAAGCCGGGCGACTTTCGCCTGCAGCTCCTCGATGAGCTGCTGCTGTTCCTGAATGGCCTGAACAAGAATCGGAATCATCTCCATTGTTTTCACGCCTTTGTATTCCATTGCACCCCCGTTCGGGTTGCCTTTCGCATCCGTCTCGGGCGGTTGAGATGCGGTAACGACCAATTCCGGAAATACCTGTTCAAGTTCCTGAGCAACGAAGCCGTAATGTTCTCCGGGAGAGAAGCTGAATCGGCTGTACGCAGTATCCGACTTGAACGTATATGTGCGCGGCCTGATGCGCATGATCTTCTGCAAGGCGCCGGTGTAGTCGCTGATGTTTTCCTTGAACTTTGCGTCGGATGCATTGATGAGACTTCCCGTATACAGGAGGTTGCCGGCGAAATATCCTGCATAATTATTTGTGGTAGCCCCACCCGCCAGTGCGTAAACTCCGTATGCACTGGTTCCACCATAGCCATAAAAATACCCGCCTTCATTGCTGTTCGTGCCATAAAAAGCAAGGCTTTGAGTGCCAATTCTGTCGGAGCTTGAACTTGTGATACTATTGACTGAAACCAGCAGACCAGAACCAGATACCGGTGTCTGATTACTTATACGAGCAGCAAAACCGTTCACATCGTTACGAACATCCAATTCATAGACAGGAGCTGTTGTTCCAATACCGACGAAGCCGCCATTAGTAATGGACATTCGATTGGAAAAAGATGTGTAGAAATCAAGACCATATTGGTTTCCACCCGACGTCCGTTTGGATGCGATGCCCTCGCCGCTGGAAAAACCAAAAGTCAGACCGGGGGAATAGGTGCCGTCGTTGCTGTTGCTCCAGTCGACACCGAGAGCGCCGTTTCTATCCAGGCGCATTCTCTCCGCAAGATAGCCTGCCGAGTTCGATGTGTAGAAGCTCAATCTGGTTGGCATTGTTGTTGTGCTGGGAGTACTATCTACGACGCCCCAGATCGCAGCACCCGCCTGATACGGTAATCCGGGACTGCCTCCATTATACCCGTCAAACTCAAGCTCTCCCAAATAGTTTTCATTCTGAACAGGCGTAGGTGACTCGAGTGTACCTCCAGATGCCGCGAAATGATGTATGGCGTAACTGCTGCCGGCAACACGCTGGGCAATGTCACTATTGAAGCCGTTCTCGTCGGCTAGATCAATCTTCAGCGAGCCAATTCCGCTGCTTTCCGGAGCCGTGCTACCGATGCCGAGGTTGCCGCTTTTATAATAGATATCGGCGCCATTGGTTCCCCAGGGACCCAGCGAATATGGGGAACTCGTGAGCTCCGAGCGCGGAGAAAATGTCACCGGATACGATGGCCCGGAAGGGCCGTTTGTCGCCGTCACCTGTACGAAATATGGTTTCGTAAATTGCAGACTCAGCGGGCTGACGGACCCGAGCTCGATGGAAAACGTTCCCCGGTGGACCGGTACTCCGGTATGAACCTCGGACCATTGAACGCTTCCGGCTGCAAGCGAGTCATAAAGACCCACGGTAAGATCGTACGCACCGTCGGCCACGGGCGTTCCCCCCGAAGTCGTCAGCAGTCCCTGGTACGAAAGTTTCTGAGGTAACGAGACTGCGGTGGTCGAGAACAGCTTCGCGGGAGTCCGCTTCAAGAGATTGGATTTCACCGGACCTGGAACAATTTCAGATGATTCTTTCCGTGCAACCTGTCCGAAGGAGGTAGAAACAATCGCCAAAAGGCAACCGGCAAAGAACAGAATAGCATGTTTCATAACGACCTCTCTCATGATGAATAATGGTACGAGATAAGTACTGGTGATATTCCCGAACTGGCTCCGACTTCTCCATTTCCAGCAGGAAGCGTGATGTTGCCGCCACATTTCACTTTCCCGGCTTGCGCAGCATCGTCGCTTTTGCGAGTTTGGCCTTCAGATAATCATTCTCTGCTTGCTGTGCCGCTTCCTGGAGCCGGCGTGAGTTCAGCTCAAGCTCGCGCAAATCTACCCCGTATTCCGGCGACGTTCCCGCGGTCCTCTGCCCGGCGACCACATTTGCCGGTGCCAGCGTTCCGCTTTGGTATTTGAAGGCCTCGGCAGGAGGGACGACGGTGTAGACAGGCCCATATCCAGTGGGGTAGTACACCGCGGTGATGGAGGCGTTCCAGAGATATTTTAGGCCGGCAAGTGTAGCATCCAGTGCCTTGAAGTAGAATGTGTACGTCCCGGCAGCCTTATAAAAGGTGCGATGAATAGTGACCGGCAGATAGACATAGTCCGTATTTGGCATCGTGCTGGCCCCCACATAACAATAATATGAACTGATACTACCACCCGGAGAGTCGCCAATCTCAATTGCCATATAGTTGCCTGACGTCGTCCCATACAACCCTGCCTGAGCGGAAGCTTCGACGACCACATAGCCGCTGGAAGGAATGGTGATGGTCGTACTATCCACTGTCTCGTACGATGTTACACCTGAGACGTACGCATTGTTTATGGGATAGCCCTGGGAGATGCCCGGTTCGTCGAGTATTTCTCCTGAAGATATCGAGTTGGCTGGAAGAACAACAGAGGTATCTCCGGCTGCGGCATCAACTCTCAGCTTGCCGTACGAGTAAACACCGTACCCGTTCTGGTACCAGCTGTATCCCTGCACACCGAATCCGCCCTTACTATAAGAGACGCCTGCAATCCCCACCCCGGAGTCGGTGGCTCCATACACTCCCCATGCACCATTGCCGTTGAGGGCCTCGCCATACAACCCGTTTCCCTGTGGGGCGAGAGATGCCCCGGATACTCCACCGACGTTTGCGCTCCCCGCCATGCTTGTGCCGGATACGGCGGATCCGTTCTGATCGTTCGAGACAGAGAAGACCCCGTTGAATGTCGCGGCGCTTCCGCTCCCGGTAAAGGGCAACCTGAGGGAAAGAGCATAGGGAGTGCTCTTGAGTCCGGTACGCGGCGAGAAAGCGACTGGCCCGCCGATCCCCGGCCCCGACACAGCAGTAACCTGCAGGTAAAGCGGCCTATGGAAGCTATCGGGAAGTGCCGTCGCGCTGCCGAGCAGAGCGCTGAAGGTCCCCCGATGGACACTTACGGAAGAATCGACTTCCGTCCAGAACGAGCTCCCACCGATTGAATCGGTGAAGAGATCGAACTGAAGCTTGTAATTACCGTCCACCACCGGGGTCCCCGCGGTTGTTGTCAGCAACCCCTGGTATGAAAATGTGTTCGGGACCTGGCCGACCGTTTGCAGCGTGAAAAGAAGGAAGAAAAATCCTAAGAACACGGCGCTATGCTTCATAAAAGAACTCCGGCAAGAATGAATAAATGAATGGAATTAAGAGTCTGTTCAGATCGATACAACGCTTTCCGGCGGGATATCGGTCGAAAGCGTAGAGCATGGAGTTTGGAGTGAAGAGAAGAGCGTGGAGACAGGATGCGGTTTCCCGCACTGGGGCAGTACTATCCACCCTGAACAAGTTGGAAGAGATCAATCTCACCCTTTAAGAACATTGCTCAAACTGATGGGAAAAGGTACTTGTTTGTGGAGAGAAAGTCAAGAGTATTTCCGGCAGCTGTGATGCCGAATCACATCACCGTATGAGGTGGAGAGGCGCTTCGTGAAGATCCCAGGTAATTGAGATGGGGAACCGCAATGCTCTCAGTATATTTTTATTAATCTTGGATGAAGCATCATTCGGCAAACGAACCCCGGCACGATGATCACCGGAACCGGGGTTTGAGAGATCGATTCACACCTGTTATTTCAGCACGATCATTTTCCTGACCGCGGTGAAGTGCTCGGCTCCATTTTGCCCGGATACTGCATCGAGCGTGTAATAGTAGACTCCGCTGTTTACCCGTGTTGCATCGAAGATCTCGCTGTGTTCTCCGGCCGCTTCATACCCGTTCACCAAAGTGGCCACGACTCTGCCGAGAATGTCGTACACCGTGAGCCGCACGAACGCTGCGCGGGGAAGGTCGTATCGAAGTGAGGACGCAGGATTAAACGGATTCGGAAAATTCTGTCGCAGGACGAATTGATCAGGAAGCGCTCCACCGTGATTCTCCACGGCAGTCGTTGTTCCAAAGGCAAGATCATCCACGATGAATTTCGTATTCGCATGGCAGCCCGTAAGCGGCGAGATACTGATTGCAATGACCGCAGTATCCGGGACCGTTGCCGAGTCGTTGTAGATGATGGTACAACTTGCCTGCTTGTACGATGAGAAGTTCGCCGTGTCGCTGTAGGTGCCGGCACCAATGGGTGTTCCTCCTTTCACCATGCCAACCTGGACGTTGAAGGCGTCTCCGCTGTCGGATGTGAACTTGTAGAAAAAGGAAAGTGAAGCGTACCGTTGGGCCACCGCAAAACCGGTCGTGCCTCCCGATTTGGTAGCAAGCGTAGCCCCGATTGTGAAACCAAGCCCTGCATTGTAAACTGTTCCCTGAGCTGCAGAGGAACCCGAGTGCGCATCCGACGACTGCGTAAGTACAAGTATAGGCCCGCCATTATTGCTGGTCCAGCCCGCCGGCTCACCGCTGACCCAGGATTCGAAGCTGCTGTTCGGTATCTGTGAGTGGGCGCCGCTGCACATCAGGATGAGAGCCACACTGCTGAACAAGAACACTCTGACAATTTTCATTCGTCTGTTACTCCTTTCCATAGCACGTTGTGAAATAGTTTGCAAACTCTCTGATTCACTGTTTTTTCCCCTCCCGGAGGTTCCAAGTCATTGCGCTCACATTTCCAGTGGATGGATCCCGAAAGATATTGACCGGACCAATTTCATGACCCGAAGTGTCCGCAGGCGGGTAGTTCGGGGTCGCGGCGTCCCAGTGAACCGACCAGGCATACCTAGGCGGCGCAGTGGTATCACGGGACCCCGGTCCGTACATAAATGCGTATGTCGAGGAATCGACCCCGCCGGAGAGAATCTTGAACTTGTCATCCAGGTGCACTGCGACGGTGTCACCCGGAGTCGCAAAGGAGAAACCGACGCTACCGCTATACATGGTTGAAGTATTGGGCAGATCCGGACACACATACTGTGCGCTGTCGACATACTGGTTGGAATTCGGGCTCGATCCCACAATACTCATCGACAGCATTGATGAAGACGGGAAGAAATGGAGGATGGTGTTGAATCCGGGGAAAAGGCCGTTTCCTCCAAGAGGACTTGCTGGAATGGAATCAGGTGACATCGACCATGTATTCCACTCTGTGATGGTGCAGCCGCTGATCGGCGCGACATACGTCAGAGATCCGCTCCCGCCGGCGCTTGTAACACCCTTTGAATCGAGGACAGCAATGGTCTCGAAAGGATCTGCCGGCAGCGGAGTTGTTCCCGGTTTGGTTCTGTACATGTGGACGTCTGCCCGAATATGAAGTGTTCCGTCAAAATTTTCATGAAGACTCCCGTAGGAATCAACGACAAGATGTACCGGCAGGTACCATTCGGTGAGTTGTACGACGTTGCTCTGATGTCCGTCAACGGTGACGATAACATTCCCTGCGGACCCGGGTCCCGATTTCGGGATCTTGCAAACGACATCATTAACATCATGCTGTTCGACCTGGAGAGTCGCACCGTTAACGGTCACTGTCGGCTGTTTCGTCCCGAACATCCCCACAAGATGGAGCTCATCAGATTCTTCAAAGACCTCGAGCCGTTCAATGCTCGGGTCCAGAATGGGAGAAAACCCGCTGTTGTCGGTCATGGCATATCGAAGAAGTGCCCCGGTGGAGGGGCAGACATCCAAGTTCCTCTTTGAGATATCGGCAAAAACACCGATGAGATCGAACGGGCGCTGGTAGGGACTCTCGACCGGCACATGGCTGAGATTGGTTACATTCGTGCCCAGCATCCGGTCAAAGAAGAATTTCTCGACAATGTACGCTGGTCCATCCTGAGCAGGGAGAGTCCAGCCGATGTAGGCGCGATGAGTGTTTGACACTGCCGGCCAGTCGACCCGAAGAAACGCATTGCGGATGGTAAATTCCATGCTCGTACATGCATCAATATAGATCAGTGCTGTCGTTGGAATTGAAAAATGATAGACGACAAACTTCGGAGTAATGGCATAGTGAGTTTCGGCCACGGCTACTCCACCAACGTTGTTATTGTAGGCGGTGAAATAGCAGAGCTCACCGTCGCTCAGGACGGTGTTGTAGATGGCATCAAGGAGACTGGTACGCAGCGTTGATGTCCACAATCCATAACTTGCAGACCTGCTCGTGTCGGAAACAAGTGTATCGTGCAAAGCACCATGAGCGCGGATAAACATCACTCCGTAACCCGAGATGTTCATCAGATCATCCACACTTCCCGATGAAGTCGTCACCGTATAGCCGCGCAGGCCGAAGAGCCAGGAAAGGACTGGGATAGGATTCGAAAAATTATTTCCCATGGAATTCACAATCAGCACGTTCTTCGTCTGCGGCAGATCGTTCGGCGGATCCGAGAGCGGCGTGCGTTCGATTCCCTTCACAACGGCATCTGAAGTATCCCCGCCGCCGAGCATGTTGTTGGCAATGAACCAGTACCGGCCGTCCGCGAACATTGCCCAGACATTTTGTCCCGAGTCGGAGATTCCGGCAGATGCGATTTGGGGCATCGCACGAACCGCATTCAGGATCGCCCCATTGCATGAAGCATGATCCGTCCAGGGAAGTGAGTCGACAAGGTGCTCGATGCTTTGAAACGCAGCAGCACGCGCTTGTTCCGTGACAGGGGTCAGTACGGGAGCAGGGGGATTGCCCGATGACGGTTGAGTCGGGGGCGCCTTCGTGCACGCCGATACCATGAATGAGATCAGAACGATGAATTTCACTGATTGCATGTGGCCGGAGAACAGATTCAATCAAAACGTTGTGGTAAAACGTGTCTTTCTGAATTCCACGTAAATTCCTCTACCTCGTACAAGCTCTGCAATTGCTAAAGGAGTATCAATCACCAGTTCAGGTGATTTTGTATTTCAAGACCTTTGGAAATATCCTTACGGAAGGAGCTTTCAGACCAGCTTATGGCGGATGGCTTTTGCAACAGCCTCGGATTTGGAATGAACCTGAAGCTTCTTGTAGATATTCTTCACATGCGAGCTGACGGTATCAATACTAATAAACAGATCGCGGGCAATCATTTTATAGCTCGAGCCGGCGATAAGATGTTCGAGGATCTGTTTTTCCCTCACGGTGAGCTGCACTTCCGGAAGAGGAGCAGGCACAATGGTCTGGAAGACCGAAAGAACCTTCCGGGCAATACTCGCCGTCATTGGAGCTCCGCCCTGAGTCGCTTCTCTGATTGCCTCGATCAATTCTTCCGGAGGGATTTTCTTGAGAAGATATCCCGATGCACCTGCACAGAGCGATTGGAAGATCTTGTCGTTCTCTTCGAAGACCGTGAGCATGAGAACTTCCATCGCGGGAAATTTCGCCTTGATCTGACGTACTCCTTCGATCCCCGAAATTCCGCCGAGATGGATATCCATCAAGAGAACATCCGGCGGCTGCTCCGACAAACGGAGAAATGCATCTTCGCACGACGCGTACACGTGCCTGCACTCAAATCCCGGAGTCGAATTGACCAGCATCGAGACGCCCTCCCGGATCGCGGCATCGTCTTCAACTATTCCGACTTTTATCGCCATGATGGAAAGTACATAGTGAGGGGGCGAGAATCTATCACCTAAACGGGTGATTTCAGGGGAAGCTGGAGAACGATCGTCGTTCCTGCGCCGGTACGCGACCGGACTTCCACAGATCCGTGGATGAGTTTTGCACGCTGCTCGATATTCTTCAATCCATTCCCCTTCCGGGCATGCTCGACATCAAAACCCGTCCCGTTATCCTGTATGGTCATAGTCAACCGGGGCCTGCGCTCCGCGGTGAAGACTACCCGGATTTCCGCAGTCGAGGCAGACGAATGCTTCACGATGTTGTGAACGCTCTCTTTATAGATGAGGAAGAGATTCCTCCGTACGGTCATTGTCAGTCGGAATCCCGGGAGCGTTTCCGGGATGGTGAGTGTATACTCAATGCCGCGGGCACTGAAGAGAGTAACTGCCAGCTCTTTCATACGGAGGAGAAGATCTTCGAGAGTATCATGTTCGGGGTTGATCGACCATACGATATCGTTCATTCTGTCGAGAAGCGACCGCGATGTTTGTGCGATGCGTTCGAGTCTCTCCCCTGCCTGGGGCGACTGGCCCTCAACTTCTTTTCGGACCAGGTCACTGAACAAGGCGATACTCGTGAGAGTCGTGCCGATATCGTCGTGGAGATCGGTGGCGATCGCCGAGCGTGTATGTTCAATTTCAATGGCCTTCGCCAGACGGTAGCGGTAAATTGCATAGAGCACCACGAGCACGAACAGAGCCGAAAAAAGACGAAACCAGAGCGTCTGCCAGTAGGCGGGATGCAGCGTGATCCTGACTTCTGCAATGTGGTCGCTCCATTTCCCGTCGCTGTTGCTTCCTTTCACCCGGAAGATGTACCCGCCCGGATCGAGATGCGTATAAGAGACATATCGTCGTGTTCCGGCATCAACCCAATCGCGATCGAACCCTTCGAGCATGTACGCGTACCGGTTCCTGTCGGGAGCCGTGAGGTCGAGCGAAACGTATTCGAAGGAGAAGATATCCTCGTCATGGGAAAGTTCCACGCTTCCGGGAGTTGAAAGATCGAAGTGCCGGGGTGTATCAAGCACACGGAACGTCGTGAGGATAACCGGCGGGTCATATTTTTCTTCGGTTATTGCTTCCGGCGAAAAAATATTCACACCATTCGGCCCGCCGAAGTAGAGTATACCCTGGTGCCCCTTCCAGGCTGAACCAGTATAGAAAAAATTCCCCTGAAGCCCATCACGGACATCGAAATTCTTGAACGAGCCGGAAGATGGAGTGAACCGTGAGATGCCCTTTTCGGTGCTGATCCAGATGGCACCGTTGTCATCCATCAGGAGCCCTTTGACGAAATTATTGGGCAGACCATCCTTCTCGAGATACTGGCGAATCGTCCCGGTTCGCGGATCGAACCGGCTCAGGCCGTTTCCCCAAGTTCCCACCCAGACACTTCCGTCCGTGTCCTCCACGAATGCGCGTGCATCCTGAAGCTCCGGCTGCCGGTACGACCGGAGGGAATTCCTGGCGGTCACATAATAGTGCAGATTGATGTTTTCGCCCCATCCGCCCCACCACATATTTCCGGCACGATCTTCCGAGAATGCCCATACTCCGTTGACCCGGTGGAACGCCGTATCTGGACTCATCGCATTATACTGCACGAATTTCCTGGCGGAGGCAACGTACTCCTCCACGCCGATGCCCTGCACGCCGATCCAGAGGTTGGAATGACGATCACAATAGATCGTCAAGAGAGGATGATTTTTCGCTTCCGCATATGGAACAGCAAGATGGGTGAAGGAATTTGTTTTCGGATCAAATCTGTCAAGGTTAGTACCGACCGCAAGCCACACCACTCCGCTGCTGTCCCCGGTGACAGAGGAAACTTCACCTCTACCGATACTCGCGTAGTTCAGAGGATCGTGCGCAAATGTCCGGAACTCATGTGTGCGGCCGTCAATCCGTGTCACTCCTCCATACCCGCCTGCAATCCAGGAGTTCCCCGACACATCCTCGTAGACAGAGACGATATCGTTGGATTTCCCCGCGAATGGCGTCTGGGCGGTATTCCGTATGAAACCGAACCTTCCTTCTTTGAGATCTGTCTTGTTCAGACCGCCCCGATACGTACCGATCCAGAGAATATCTGACGGGTCACAGTAAAGATCATAGAGACGGTCACCCGACAAAGATCTTGGATCGCCGTCCACGTGCGAGTAATGAACAGAATTCATCGTTTGAACATCGAGACAATAGAGTCCGTCAAATCCTCCGATCCACAGACGACCGTGCGAGTCCCATTGGAGCTTCCCGGAAACAATGTCTCTGACAGATTGGCGGAGAGAAACGAACGAAAGTGTCCGCGAGCTTCTCAGAAAATGATACAAGCCGGAAATCGTGCCCACCCACAGATTGGAGGATCGATCTTCGGTGAGAGTTGTGGGGGAAACCGTTTTCCCATTCTTCGCATTAGTGTCATGTATGGTGATCATTTCGAACAAACCGGTGCCGTCATGATACACGGCAAACCCGCTGTCGGTAACAACCCAAAGCGAGTCGCGGCTGTCGACAAACTCATCGATGATATTTTCGGCTGTCCCGGGGCGGCTTGTGCTCTGGAACGTAAAGATCTTCAGACTGTCCGTCGCGGGAAGATACTGAATGAGCGAATCTCCCGACACGATGAACCAGTATCCGCCGCGAACATCGTGCAGCGGATGAGCAGTGCTGGAAGATCCGAATGCGGCGAGAGCTCCCTTCGGGCGCACGAGCCGGTCCAGATTCCGGTCATACAACATGAGACCGCTCTGCATGCCGACCAGCAATCCCTCCTCACCATAATCACAGACACCATGCACGACGTTCGAGCCGGCAGAGTTTCCATCCTCCCGCTTGTAGACCGAGATAGAGTATCCGTCGTAGCGATTGAGCCCGTCTTCGGTCCCAATCCAGAGATATCCGAGCTGGTCACGCTGAACACAGGTAACCACATCCTGGGAGAGGCCGTTGAGCGTGGTGATCTGATCAAACCTGATATCGGCCGGCTGGGTATATACCGGCCGGGGGACGAGAAACGAAAGAATGGATACGATCCACAGGGTTGCCCGGATCGGATGCAGGAAGAACCGATGTCGTGATATTCTCGCTGGCATGGGAATTACGCAATTCCTCCGCCGGTCAATGAAAAAAGCTGTTACCGACCGCGTTCGGGATTCAGGCGCTGCAGAAAACGTTGTTCGCGGACGGTATCCCGGCTTGGCTCAAAATAATACGATTTGAAATTCTCATAATCCGACTTCACGCGCGCAATGGGGAACGAATCGATCTTGGCGATATAGGCATCGAGCGATCGGGGAAAATCGAAAAAGCGGACTTCCGGAAATTGTTCCAGGCGTTTCATGATGCTGTTATCATACCGGACGATCCTGCCGTTGACTTCATCGAGCACGATATCGTCGAGCACTTTGACGTCGTGAACTGTATTCATCGGCCCGATGAGAAAGTTGACGTTTTTTGCGGCAAGAAATTCGAGCGTGGCGGTTTTTTCATGCCCCGGACGTCCGCGCTCCGACAGGTCCTGGTGCGAAAGTGCTGCGTCGGTCAGCCCGCCCTGCGCTTCAATGACATAGATCGAGTCGAGATAATATCCAAGACGCGCCGTTCCTCCCCATAATGCCACTCTGACGTTCAGTCCTGAAAAATATTTTTTCAGACTGTCACCGCTTCGAATCGCCCAGAGCTTGTAATCATCGGTGTACCACTGGCGCTCATCTGCAATGTATCCGACGGTCTTTTCCTGTGTGAAGTGATCGATACGGAAATAGGTCCCGGCGAGAATGAGCATGGCAACGGAGATCCGCAGGAGATCCGGACGAAGAGCAATTACGAGAACTTCACAGAGCATGAAGAGCATCGGCGTCACCGGCACGAAAAACCGACCAAACATGAAATCGCCGCCGATTCTGATCACAAATGCGATCTGAAAGATGATGAATAAGGATGCAAGAAGACCGGTTCTGCCATTGATCGTGAGCAGCCCTGCTCTCTCGCGGAGCTGTGCGATCCGGGATATCATTGTTCCTGACTTGTTCCTGTCGGCAGAGAGGTAGATTGCCAGCAACACGATCGCCCCGAAGACGTAATACGACGAGAAATAAGAAAAGGTGTAGGCAATTCCCTGTTGATAGTATGCAAGTCCGATTGACTTCGCATAAAATGAATTCGGAAAAAAGTATCCATAGTATGTTGCTCGCCAGATCCAGTACGGTACGAAAAGAACGAGGATGGGAAGGGTGAAGAATGAACATGCACGTACGGGTCGTTCGGAAGTCAGAAGAAGGAATACGGCCGATGGAACCACGTAGACAATTCCATCCGGACGAGTCATCATGAGAAGAACGGCAACAACCCCCGCAAGGAGAACACCGTTCCGTGTTCTCCAAAGTGCGACAAAAACAAACAGAAGTGAGACCAGAAACGTAAAGAATGATGTTTCCAGCCCGCCCGTTGCAAACACACACGCGTCATGATGCAGCGCCAGAGCAGCAGCGGTGAGCGGCAGCGCCAGGCCCGTTGTGCCGGCACCGTGCCAGAGCCGCCAGCTGAGAACAGTGGCGGTCAGGAGGGTGCATCCAAAGAAGAAGATCCCCAGGATCTGTGATACGGAAACAGGATCAAACCCCAGCCGCAGCACACCGGCCATCATTATTGTCCAGAGGAAATTGGTGAAACCCTCCACCCGCTCCCCGGGGTTGTAGACCAGCCCGAGACCATGAACGAAGTTCTTCGCATACCGGAACGAGATGAATGCATCGTCTGTTACGAAAGACAACGCAAACGCGTGAAAAATGCCGGCAAGAAGCGCGATTGCGGCGATGCCGAGAAACAGTACCTCGGATCGTCGAAACGCCGGTTCTCTCTGATCGTTCATCGGTTACCGGAAAATCTTCGGGTGACGCAAGATGCAGGTCGACATGTTTTGTTTCATATCCATTCAGAATCTAACTGCAATTTGGAATTCTCCGATAGTACAAAATTCACGGCGCTCATGCAAACAGCATTTGACGCACTGCTCACATTCAAAAGAACTCCCGGCCGAATTTGAAGGCGTGACGGCATGGAGTACTGAAGACATGCGATATTCGGTTCATGAAACATCCTCCTTTTCTTCACGTATGTATCAGAAAAGAGTATGATCAGCACATTACCCCGGGAAAGTTTCCAACCTATGACTTCACTCCGGATTGAACAGCTGAAAAACAAAGCGGCTGACTGGTGGTTGACAAGCCGGCCGGGATTTTCTCCTTCCCAATTTCATTATTCACGTGAAACCCGGAGCCGAAAGGAACGGGAAGTCCGTGCGCTGATGGAAACCATCGAGTCTTCCCGCTCAGAGAATACCTGGGGACCCCATTACTGCAATGGCCGCCGCGACAGGACCACAAGCCGTATTCGCGGAGCCATGACAGAACTTCTTCACTGTTTTGATTGTCCCATCGATGCATCGCTCGAACATCGTTTTACGGAAGTCATGGAAGAATTCACCCGGCTCGCACGGGATTTCGACGAACATCTTGGAGGGGAATCGATTTATCAGGCGGCGAGAAATGTCCTGATCATGAACACCTTCCAGATGTATTTTGATGCCCCCCTTTCACTGACACCGTCGATCTTTGCTTATAGTCTCCTCTATCCGTACACCGACAATTATCTTGACGATCCTGAAATCTCGAAGGAGGACAAAGACACATTCATCGGGCGTTTAGGATGCCGGCTGGCAGGGACGAAGATCGAAGCACGGACCGCCCACGAAGAACCGGTTTTCCGGCTCGTGAAAATGATAGAATCTGAATTTGACAGATCCAGGTATCCTCAGGTATTCGAGAGTTTGTTGGGAATACATTCTGCACAGGTGCGAAGCCTCCGGCAGCACGGCAATCCAGCGCAGATGGCGAATGAGACACTGCTCGACATAAGCGTCGAAAAGGGCGGTACTTCGGTGCTTGCCGACGGATGCCTTGTCGCAGGAACGATCTCGTCGGAGGATGCGGAATTTTTCTTCGGGTTCGGCGTGCTTCTCCAGCTCATCGACGATCTTCAGGATCTTGAGGAGGATGCTTCGCACGGTCACCACACGCTCTTCACATCGGAAGCAGAGGTGAATTATCTCGACGATCTCACAAACCAGCTTTTTGCATCTGTCAGCTCAACGCTTTACCGATCCCCCGACGGAGAGACATCCCGCCGGAATGCAGCACTTCGATTGATCGAGCGCGGCTGCCGCCTCCTGATTCTGGAAGCAGTTGCGTGCAATGAATCGCGATATCGCAGTTCATTTCTCCGCGCGACCGAAACGACGTCTCCCGTCGGCTTTGAATTTCTGCGGAGCATGAAGACCCGGCTCCACAAAGAGTATTCCCGGAACGAAGAGGTATCCGTCGAGCTGGAAGCGGTATAGTTCCAGGCAATGCCAAAACGAAAAAGCCCGGCTGGCGTTTGCGTCAGCCGGGCTCGAACCGTTCCCCAAGTCTCACTTCATCAGCATCATTTTCTGTACGGTCTGGAACGTGTTGGTGTTCATCGTTCCGTCATCATTGATTCCCTGGGCGATGATCTGGTAGAAGTATACCCCGCTTGCCAGATTCCGCGCATTGAACCTTACCGTCTGCGTCCCATCCGTG
>DATIXJ010000041.1:0-5925 GCA_035518715.1 Bacteroidota bacterium
AACGGTAAGCTTCCGGCTGGGGAACAGTCAGTTTCTTCTTTCCATGAACGGGAATCAGTTTTCATCTCCCGCGATCAGCAGAGTGTCAGCTTCCGAGCAGATCGGTGGAAATTATTTCTTCGATCAGGTGATCGTGAATGGAAATGAAATCCGCATCACGATCGGGGGGAATGATTCCTATGCGACGGCTTCGGATATTTCTTCAACGGAACCGGGGACACGAATTGCAACGTATCAGATATCCGGGGTAAACGTGCCCGTGCTTGCGCCTGCTTTCGTGTGGATCAATCTCCCCGCAATCGTTCGGACGGGGATCAGCGAAATCAATTCGTTCAATCAATACCGTGATATAACCGATCCAACTGGATCAACACACATGAACGGCGGAAGCGAATTCGCGCGGCTTTCCGGGTATGTCTTCAATGATCTCAACGGCAACCGAACCTGGAACCAGCCAGCCGAGCCCGGTCTGAATGGATGGACAATCACCCTGAACGGGAGCCGCGGATCAACGTCGGCGACCTCTGGCAGCGGGAGCTGGGCGGAAGGGTACTACGAGTTTGATAATCTCACGCCGGGGGAATTTACGATTCTGCAGTCATCTCAGTCTGGCTGGTATCCGACGGTCATGCCGAGCGGTCCTCTCGTGCTTGGAAACGGGGCATTCAGCCAGAATAATCTGTTTGGCGAATACAATGGTCCGAATCCCTACGGTCTCGATGTCTCGACTGTCTCAAGTGACAGCGGATTTTCAGGATATGTGACGTCCACGGTCTTCTCCGTATTGAATACCGGGAACTTGCAGGATTCGATGTCGCTTCTTGCGCGCGATAGCCGTGGGTGGGTTCTGACGCCGCTCGATTCCGTAATGTTCCTGTCTGCCGGGCAGGGTGTCAACGTCAGAATCTGGTCGACGATTCCTGCGAGCCAGCAGCCGGGGAGTGTTGACACGGTCTGGCTTATTGCCCGATCGCGATCAGCGCCCGGATTCAGAGATTCATCGTATGCAATCGTCACGGTGCTATCTGTAGGCGGCTCGGTGTTATGCGGTTTGGTGGATGGATGGAATCTGATTTCCCTCCCTGTGGAAGTCGATGATTATTCGAAAGCCGCGGACTATCCAACGGCAACCTCGTATGCATTCGGGTATGATGGATCGTACACTATTACGCCGATGCTTGAAAGAGGGAGAGGATATTGGCTGAAGTTTGCGTCCGTCCAGAACGTGAATTTTTCCGGAGGACTGATTGTAACCGATACAGTGGATGTCAAAGTGGGATGGAATCTTATCGGCTCGATTTCCCGGCCGCTAATGACCGGTTCAGTGTCCTCGATACCGGGCGGAATTGTAACATCCAGGTTTTTTACCTACCGCGGAAATTATCTCATCGTCGATACGATTGAGCCGGGCAAGGGTTATTGGGTCAAAGTTACAGAAAATGGCAAGCTCGTCCTTTCGTCAACCCACGGTTTGCAAACACAGGGCGCAATTCGGATGACTGATATTGATGAGTTGCCACCGTCACCTCCAACAGGAGGCATGAAAAATGAACCGAGGATCCCGAAGAGTTATGTTCTTGGTCAGAATTATCCGAATCCATTCAACCCCTCGACAGTGATTGATTACGCCTTACCCGCTTCGGGTCACGTGAGGATCATCATTTATGATATGTTGGGGCAGGAAGTGAGAAGGATAGTGGACGAGACCCAAGAAGCGGGGTATAAATCTGTCAAAGTAGATATGAGCGGGTTGGCGAGCGGGGTATACACCTATCGAATCGTAACGGGAACATTCACAGGTACGAGGAGGATGGTGCTGGTGCGATAGCGTCGATGAGAGTTCAGGAATTGAAAACCCCAGCCCGAAAGGGTTGGGGTTTTTTGTTTCCCATTACACACAAGGTTGTAGTTTCTAAGGGCGATGTATCTCATCAACGAAGGGCTTCTCACGTGCGGCTCTCCGGAGAAAATATAAGTTCGATGAACTTACCGGGAGCAGTACAATGGAACACCACTTGTCGCGACCTATGTGAAAATAATCTGACCGCCGGCGGCCTTTTCGTAAAACTCTCCAACCGATATAATGCTGCTGACACCGTCGAAAAAGTCAGCCTTTGTGAGGTGAAACATGTCGACCGTGGCTTTGCAGGCGTAGAGCTCTCCTCCTGCATCCTTGATCATCTGGAGGAATTCCCGTACAGGCGGAATATCGAGTTTTTCCATCTCCTTCTTCATCATGCTCGTGGCGAATGCGGACATCCCGGGAATCGCCCCGAGAATCGTCGGCATCGGGACGCCTTTGGCATCGGGGACGTGCATCGCGGGATTGCCCACCGTTGCCACACGCAGATGATCCATTGTTTTTTTCATGATTGCGTACAGCCCGAAGAACGTGAAGAAAACGGAAGCGTCAATCCCTTCCATTCTCGCACCGTTGGCCATGATGAGTCCCGGATAGACGCCCTCGAGGGAACCATGTGACACGATAATTGAAACCTTTGTTATCGGTTCAACGCTTGTGGAAGACATAATGTGCTCTCTTTCTCAGTCTGTCGGTATGTCCGTGTCTTGGGATGACCGCAGGACATAATCTTCAGATGCATCCTTTTGGTTTTGGGAGGCCGGCGATCTTTGCGGCTTTCTTCGCAGGTCCCTTCGGGAAGAGGGCGTACAATTCTTTCGTGTCCACGCCGCTCTCTTTTGTGAGCTTTCTGAGCGAGGGGGCATCGCCCTTCGCTTGAAATTCTTTCCGCATGTAGTTGATCACTAGCCAATGGCGGTCCGTCAATGATTCGATCCCTTCTTCCTTCGCAATGTCCCGTGCGAGGTCTTCACTCCAAATCGCACCATTTGCCAGGTGTCCATCATCGTCAACCTCGACGTTGACCGATCCGAATTGCTTCAAGGTCATCGCGCTCTCCTATGATTGTTCAACCGATGTTCGAACCCCTGGGACAACTGGGACGTGGATACTCGCATCATTCTAGTCACAGCCTTTTTCCTTCCATCGACATTTTGGAATCAAGGGGGATTTCAATTCCCTTTAAGAGAAGATTCCAATACATCCATCGGGAAAGAAGTTTGCCATAATGGTTTATACGTGATTCTTCCAGAAGCGAGAATGGTCCGATGCCCGCAAACGGATATTTGCCGGGAAGCGGCTCCATGTCGTAGTTGAAATCAATGAGAACCCCTTTGCCGAAGCCCGACTCGATAAAGCAGTTTGTATGCCCGTCGAACCGTGCTTCCGGTTGCCGGCCCTCTACAATGGACATGAAGTTCTCGAGAAGAATATCCGACTGAAAATGTGCAACCGAGCCGGCTTTTGAGCTCGGGAGATTTGTTGCGTCCCCGATGACAAAAATATTTTCAAAACTCTCTGAACGGAGAGTTTGCCTGTCGGTAGGCACATAGTTGAGCTCATCGCCGAGGCCGCTTCGTGCAATTGCTTCATCGCCCATATTGGTCGGAATGGTAACGAGGATGTCGAATGGAATTTTCGCATCATCCCATGAGATGATCCTTTTTTCCTCATTGTCGATGCGGGCGACGGCGAATTCCGGAGTTACGCCAATATTTTTCTTGAGGAGAAAATCGCCAAGGAGCTGCGAGGCCCTGGGTTTTGTGAATGCTCCGGGTAGTGGAGTGACGAAATGGATATCGACGTCCTCTCGTATGCCGCGCTTTGAAAAATACCAATCGGCAAGAAATGCGAATTCCAGCGGAGCCACGGGACATTTGATGGGCATCTCTGTGATGTTGATAACGAGGCGGCCGCCCTGCCAGTCCTTGAAGAGTTCAGCCAATGCACAGGCACCATCAACCGTGTAAAAATCGAATATGCTCTTTCGCCATTCGCCCGCAACCATACCTTCGGTTTCTTCGGGAACGACCCGTGATCCGGTGGCAATGATGAGATAATCATACGGGATGATGGCGCCGTTGTTCAACAGAACGCGATTTTTCTCCGGTTCAATCCGGTCAACTGCGCACATAATGAAATCCGATCCCCGCGGATAGAAACTTCTCTTGGGTTTTATGACGTCTCTTTTCTTATAGATGCCAAAGGGGATAAACAGGAAGCCAGGCTGGAAATAATGGTTCTCATCTCCGTCAATAACGGTGATGTGCCAGTCATTCCGATTGAGGGAAGAATGAAATTTGTGAAACATGATGGTTCCAGCGGTACCAGCGCCGAGGATGACCAGTTTTCTCATTGACTCGTTTCGGGGGATGGGAAAGAAAGGAAGAGAGGGGATGCCTCTGTGAGTGATTCGCCGGTTCGCCAGGCAATTCCGATAAGCAGGTTGCTATCGGAGATTCTATAATCTGGAGTCATTATCCGGGAATTGCGACGCAATGTCTAACTTCAAGATACTCAGAAAATGAACGATTTTCAAGCGACCTTTTTGAGCAAAGCCGGTTATGATGGATCTGGCTGAGTAATGAAACGGCTTGGATGGCGTTGAAATTCTTCGGACGATGGAGGACGAAAAGCATAAAAGGGAGATTGTCCAAAGAAGGAGGAGAGGATCCGGGGCGGATGTCAGGGAGGCGCCGAGATTCCTGGTCGTTCAGTCTGCGTAAATACAAAATCGCGTGAGCCCGCCGGCCACTGTCTCGAGCGAGTACCTGAAATGATGTTGTGTGAGAATCTCCTGGACGAGCGTCAGTCCGATTCCCTGGCCATTTTCTTTCGTGCTGTAGAATGGTGTGAAGATGAAGTTTTTCACTTCCGGGGAGATGCCAACACCGTTATCTTCAACAGTGATCACCGTCGTACCATTTCTTCGTTCGGTGCGGACGGTGATGATGCCGTCGCGGCCGATCGCCTCCATGGCGTTCTTGAGGATGTTGACGAGCGCCTGCTCCACTTGATCCCGGTCCACATCAAGGGTGACGGAAGACGCACTTTCAAGCTGGCGCTGCAGATCGATGTTGCGTTTTTCGCACTCGGCCTTCATGAGCGTACAAATCTGTTCCAGGAGTTGTCGCAGGTTGACGGGCCGAAGTGTCGGTTTCGGAAGCCGTACGATGTCGGCAAAATTCTTCATGAACGCGTTGAGATGTTCTGCCCGGGAAATCGCAATAGAAATGGCAGAGACGAAATCGTTCCGGTCCTCATTCCGAATCTGGGACTTATAGAGCAGCGTTGAATGAAGAAGCGAGTTTGCTGCACCGATGGAATTGTTGACCTCATGCGTCATCAGGCGGATGAGCTTCTCATACGCTGATTTTTCCGATTGCCGCAGTTCCTCCGTCATTTCTTCGAGTATGAAAAAACTCCGGGGAAATCCGCGATCGATAAATTGAGATCTCGTGCACTTGATCTTCTGGATGCCATGCACGGTGAAGATCTTTGATTCTCCGGTCTTCAGATCGGAGAGCGATTGGGAAAGGACGGAAGGGATCTCCTGGAGGAGTTTGCCTGTCAGATCTGCAGCAGAAAACTGAAGCATGCGCTCGGTCGCGGGGTTGGCTTGCACGATGCGATGATCATAATCCAGCGTGATGATCCCTGCAGGGGAGGCACGAATCACCCTTTCCAGAAAATACTGCTGCTCCTGAAGGTTCAGCCGCTCTTCCCGTAGTGTATCGATCATCTTGTTGTACACATCGATCAGGGTGTCCATTTCCATTTGCCCTGATCGGCGAAGGCGTGTCGAAAAATCGCGTTCGCGGAGCCACTCTGCGCCTGCGAGCAGACTCTCCAGCGGCTGGAACAGTCCGCGGAAGAGTTTCATGGCAAAGACAACAGAGAGAACGAGAAAGAGTTCAACGGCGATGAGCCATATCCGGTGTTCCCACAGGAGGATTACGATGGTCGCGGCCAGAACGACGTGGAGGATGAGGAGATAAGCGATGAACCGTCGGCGCAGGGTCACGATTTTATTCCAAACTTTTCCAGACGTCTGTACAAAGCTG